>DAHWKJ010000033.1 GCA_027343695.1 Sulfobacillus sp.
GGGCTGGGTGAGAATGCACGAACCGTTGCGGTTTATCGGCAAAGTGCTGGAGGCTACCGTGTCCCGCACCGCCGATCGCTGGTTTTTGAGTGTTACCGTCGAGATGCCCGAGCCTCCGCGCGTTCACCGTGATAACCAAGCAGTGGGCGGGGGGGATTTGGGCGTGTCGGCGTTGGCGACGCTCTCCACTGGCGAGAAAATTGCGGGGCCGAAAGCCTATGCCGCTGCGTTGAAGAAACTCCGCCAGGTATCGAAACCCTTCAGTCGGCAGATGGAGGCCGCCAAAGTGCGTGCCGGGCTGAAGCCCGGCGAACCCATTCCGAAAGGAATGCACATCCCATGGTCGGAGAATATGCGGAAAACCCAACGGCGCATCGCCCGGCTTCATGCCCAGATTGCCCACATCCGGGCGAATGCCTTGCACCAACTCACGACCGATCTCGTCGAACGTTTCGATGTCATCGCCATCGAGGATCTGAATGTGGCGGGGATGCTGAAGAATCATCGATGGGCCCGAGCCATCGCCGACATGGGGTTCGGCGAGTTTCGGCGGCAATTAGCATATAAGGCGGCCCAACACGGGGTCACCGTGGTGGTGGGCAACCGCTGGTTTCCGAGTAGCAAAACCTGCTCGACATGCGGGCATCGTGTCCCGAAAATGTCGCTGTCGGTACGGGAGTGGACGTGTCCGCAGTGTCAGACGCATCATGACCGTGACATCAACGCGGCGATGAATTTACAACAGATGGCCGAGAGTTCGGTGAGGGGCTCCTCACCCGTTCCTGCCTGACGGTAGGACTGCTCGGTGACTCGCTTGGGGAGCGCCCTCCGGTGGACGACCGGTCCTTGAGACCCTTAGAAGCCGCGACGCGATGAACCAGGAAGGTGGCGACAAATGTGGTCAGCAATGATCAAATTTGGATAAGTCCATCAGAACGGTTAAGACAACTGAACCAATTCATGGAGGCCCTTGCATGACTCCAGGCGACGAAGCGAAAGAGCTCTTCAACTTCCAGGCGCGAGGCGCCCCAACCTGAGGTATTCAGGATGGAATATCAAGACTGCTTGCCCGCAAGGTCTGCAATCTTTTTTACGAGAAAGTAACGGGCATTCACTGGCAAAAAGAGTCCGTGGTGTGCTAAAGGCCACGGACTCTCGCTATGCTTCCTCCGATGAGTCCTCTTGAGGTGGTTAGATCATGGGCAATTGGTCGGGACTGGATTGGCGGGTGACCACAACAGAAAATAGCATGGGACCCGGTGGCGTCGTGACCTCGCGTCGGAATTGACCTGGCTGCTCGGCATCTAATTGATAAAACAACGGTTTCGGATCGTGGTCGTTGACGAGAGTGACACTGTGCCCTGGTGGGAGCGCTTCGAGTACGTCAAAAATCACTTGGTGGCGGATAAATGACGGTAGCATCCAGGCTTGCAGCATAAGGGCGGTTTTCGGAGATGGATTCATGTTTTAACCCCCTCGATATTGTTCGGTGAAACATTAGTATGCACCCATGGATGGCCCACTATGGTGATTAATATCACGTGTGTTAGCATTTCGATGGACTTGATTTGAGCAAATTATGGATGTTGTGCCGGGTTTGAAACGTGGGCAGGGATTCTGACTGAGCCCGATCCCGTTCTTAGCCGTACTGGCTAACAAAAGGATATCAAGACACGGCTCACAAAATGGATGATAAGAAGTGGATCGTGGAATTTATTCCGATGTCGTACTCGATTTCAGTTGGAATGGGTCACACCCTTGGGGAGTCAAGTGGGCACCGAAAACTGGCGGACTCCTGCAGAGTGTGAGGGCCGGATAGCCATCCATGAGACGATGGAAATGCTTGGGTTCCCAACAAATTCACACAAAAGTACCGCCGATGGGCCAGAATTTCCCTAAAAGCGGTTCGACAATAAGGCTGGAATAGAAACTGTCGGAAGGACAGTCGGGTTAGAACTCCTTAAAGTCCATCTTGTTCCTGGCGTTCATCGATGACGGTAACGGGGAGGCGCGTGCCTACCAAGTGCAGACCGGTGCAAACAAGGCCCCTGGGGATCTTATGAAGGGTTGGCGTAGAGTATAATGGGACGCGGGGGGCCCAAGAATGTCGCAAAAGATCTACGAGATACCGTTACTGAAGATTATTCCGCCGGCGCGATTGGCGGAGATTTTGATCGTGCGTAAATATGGAGTTGGTTCGCATATTTTCGAACAAGACGATCCCACCACTGGTCTTTGGTTTGTCATCGACGGGCGCGTCGCTGTCGAACGTATCGAGTCGGACGGTAATCTCACGACCACAGGAATATGGACGGCAGGCGACATCGTGGGGATTGCGGGGTTGTGGGACCAAAGCGGGTACCCAGCGTCAGCCCGAGCATTAACCAATCCAACGTCCATGGGATGGATTTCCCGAGACATGGTGATGCGGCTTCACCAAGAAGTTCCGGCGGTCGGTTTAGAAATTAGTCGGCTGTTATCGGAGCGCCTCAGATTTGTCCAGGAGTCCATGTCAGGCCGCCAAGGCCGTCCGATACTAAACCAGGTGGCGTCGGTTTTATGGACGCTCTATCCCCGCATGGGAGCGGTAATTGGGCTGACGCATGAGGATTTGGCCCACATCATTGGTACTCATCGCGAAACAGTGAGCCGCGCATTGAATGAGTTGGCTCGGGCTGGGATTGTGATATCCCACCATGGGTCGGTCGAAATCGTTGATCCAGGTAAATTGGAACATTGGAGTCCATCAACCGGCCGGCCTAATGCGGAAAGACCATGACCATGAAACGGGTGGCGGAATTTCCTCGATGGTAGGTATACGAAGTGTTGGTTGGGTAATAGACGAACTTCGTTATCGTTGTCTCTTTCAATCGAGACGGGACAGGGATCTTGGCCAGTTAGAGGTTAGGGTTTTAGCAGTTTCTTCAACTTTACCGAGGGGTATCCACCGTTGTATGGGACGAATCGAAATTTCTCGGTGCAAGTTCCCTAGGGTTTATCGGGTGATCCCCGAAAAGAGAAGGATGTACCGATAGGGATCTGAAATTCGACGTGTCAGCCCAATGGGCCAGGGTAATTTTTGACATCTCACGGCTTCGCATCACTCGCTTGCAACGCCCGGAATTGCGGATTCACTCGGCAGAATGTAGCGTCCTTGAAAGCGACCCACGTGCATCAGGGTTAATTGTTCTTGGGTGAAGACATCGGCCCACTCACTCATCGCCAATATCAGCTAATGCAAGGGCAAGGACCGTCTCCGTAGGGATGGCGGGCACCTCGATACCACAACACTCTACGCGCATCATGAATATCTCCAGTATGGCCAGGCGACGAGATTCTTATCAGAGGACTGCATTGCCTCTATCCGGGGGCTTCAAGACAAATCCTCACAGGGGGTGAGTGCAGAGGCTGGTCCTTACCATCGTCCACGGACTTTCTCGATGTGGCCTACGGTTAGTCCCCGGTGAATCCATTCATGAACCCCGAGTCTGCTGCATAAATAAGCCTAAGGACGAAGCACAAGCATCCCAGGGAGGGATCCGGGTGGATTGGAAGGTCTTATTGTCCACGTTTGGCTTGATTTTTTTTGCAGAGTTAGGTGATAAAACTCAACTCACTACAATGATGTTAGCGGCGCAAAGCGATGCGTCGACATCGGTCTTTGTCGGGGCGGCGGTGGCGTTGTCGCTTTCCGCATTATTAGGCGTGGTGTTTGGGGAAGCTATCACGAAGCTGGTGCCGACCCAATACATTCATTTGGGTGCTGGAATTGCTTTTGTGGGACTTGGTATCTTTCTCATTATCGGCAAGCTCTAAATATGTTTCCAAGCATTGGCAACGCGACCAGAGACGTCGTCTTGCTTGCTCTTGGTTATCATGCTATGATACTCGCGTGCTTGCGCCCGTGGTGAAGTGGATATCACGCAGGCCTCCGGAGCCTGAAGCAGGGGTTCGAGTCCCTTCGGGCGCACCAAAAGTTTGAAACC
>DAHWKJ010000058.1 GCA_027343695.1 Sulfobacillus sp.
TATACTCGCGATCCCACTGATAGCTGGCGCGATCGATGGGCGTAAAGACGCGGCGATCCGTCTTGAGCGGAATTCGCAGTCCGGATGCCACGGGACATTGGGCTTGCCCCGCGCAGGTCGTGCCTGCGGTTTGCGCCGGACAGCGTTTTTTTAATGTTTGGCGATCCTTTTCGAATCCCCCATTGCTCATTTCCCGCTCCACACCGTTCACGGGATCGTGACAAAAAACCTGTCCGCGATAGTTGTACGCCACATTCGTCTGCCCCGGTAAGACGTGCGTGCTTTCCCCGTCTTTCCACATATTGCGGATGTCGATGACGGGTTTGATGCCGTAAGTGTCCCAACAGACGGTGAGGAAGTCCGTCGCGTCATACCCCCGATCTGCTGTGAGAAGACGCGCTGCGACCATGACCAACGGATGCCGCTGGTGCAGTTGTTTTAGCAACTGCGGCGCTTCCGTGATATCGGCCGTCGAAGCTTTCGTCACCGTCCACGCCACCGGGAGCTCATACACCGCATCCACGAGCAGATGGATCTTGTACCCAAACCAGTGTTTCACGGTCTCCCAGGGCCGACCATCTTTGTGCACCCCGCGATAGCTTTTCACCCCATAATCCGCATCGATATCCCGACGCCCATCCGGGGTTTCCTGCTTCGACCGGTGTTTCGCAAACGACGGCACGGCCTTACTGTCAACCGCCAACCGCTCCCCGAATTGGGGCAAGAGGATCCGTAAGGTCTCCACCAATTCATCAAACATGACATTCATCGCGTCGACGTGATTGATCAGCCGATGCAAGAATCGCGAAAAGGCCCAGGCGGAGGGCGCCTTGCCGGTGAAGCCACAGATCTCGCGCAGTTGTCCATTACGGGCTAATTCGCGTCGCAGAGTTTCCACACTGGGATGCTGAAATACGACTCCTGCTAATAGCGCATTCCACATCGCACGCACCGGATATTCATTACGACCGCGTCCGCGGTCGGTTTCGAGGGCCCGCATCAAGGATTCATCGGGCATCGCCTCAAGCACACATTGTAATCGCTCCAAATCCCCTAACGCTTGCAAATCTTGCCACGCAAAGAGGCGCAGTTGTGGTATGATAGCCATACGGGAACGCTCCTTTTGGTATCGGTTTCGCTACCATTAATTATACCAGAGCGCTCCCGTTTTATGGCGTTCTCATAAGGTTTTTTGCGATTTTGGAGTCGATCACGGGTCCCCGGATCATCCACCGAGCGACCCAGAAAAAACCGGGGGCCGAGGACCCCATAATCCCCCGTAAAATCCCCGATGTCTGTCAGTGACAGACATGGTATACCGCCACACTCGCATGTCCTCAACCACACGATATGGTGGGGTCAATTCCCACGCAAAAGCTTCAGGCCCTCCCGCAACCCCGCATGACTTCGTAAAATCCTGGGGGAAAATATCTTTAACCCGGGCCCGGAAGCCTTGGACCACGCGCCATTTCCCACAGCGCTAATAGCTCATCGTGGTGGTGTTTGCGTGCACGGTCGTGTCCGGAGAACTGCGATGCCAAGATGGCGAATCGGAGGAGCTGCGCTATTTTGACGCTATGATGCGGCCACCCTTGGCGTTCCCTTACCCCGAAGACATTTTCCGGTTTACCGCGTGGCCCTCGTGGTTTGGCCGAATATGAAAGAGGTCCAACATCGCGAAGCATCGCCCCATCGCCTCTTTCGGAACGGCCGGATTAATGCCCGTTGCGCTCCGTTTCATCGGCAAACTAGACCCATTGATCGGGAATATACACCAGGGAACCTTGCCAGACATTGGCGGGTACCCCCATAATGAAGACACATTTTGTACGAAAAAAGGTGCCGCCCATGCGTAAACAAAAGGTGTGTGTACGAGCGATCGTCAGGGTGCATCCAGCGCAACGGGAAGAGATGCAGTCCGCGGTCAATGAACGTCTGCAAACTTTGGGACGCATGGTGATTCAAAAGCACCTTGAGACGTTTAAGCAATTAGCGGACAAATAAAGACGGTCCACGTTAGATTTAGATGGAACAGTACGTGGTCGACGCCAGGAAAATTGGCAGTAAACATCCTGATGAGGGTCAAGCGATCGAAGACGGCGCTATTGGCATTGCTATCCACACCCATGACATTACGGACCTCGCTCAATGGGTCGCGTGCATTATCAGTTTTAGGGCAGTGGCACAATACGCACGGAGGATGGGAGAACATGGCACACAGTACGGAAGTGCAGTGGACGTTAGGCTCTACCATCGTGGATGGGACCCTAGTGACGCCAGACGGGGCCGGGCCCTTTCCCGTGGTGGTCGTGGCGGGAGGAAGTGGGCCGACCGATCGGGATTGGACGTCTCCGTTACTGCCCGGAACCAATGGGAGTGCCCCCCAGATTGCCACGGAGTTGGCCGAGGTGGGATTCGCGTCGTTGCGCTACGACAAACGAGTGACGGGGCCCCATGCGGTGGAGAACCTGAAGGTGTTGATGGGTTCGTTGAGCATGCAGTCGCATGTCGACGAGTACGCCGGGGCGGTGAATTTCTTGGCGGCGAGGCCAGACATTCGGGCCGACCAGATTTTCGGGCTCGGCCATAGTGAAGGGACGCTGCACGTCCTCCATTACCAGTTGGATAAACCCGCGGTGCCGCTGGCGGGCATCATTTTGGCCGCTCCTCCCGGACGCCCCGTGGGGGTCGTGGCGCGATCGCAACTAGCCGCGCAAGCGGCGACCGTGCCCAATGGAGCCGTGCTCTTGGGGTTCTACGATGAAGCGGTCGCACGGTTCGAAGCGGGTGAAGCGGCCAATCCGGACCCCGCCCTACCCGACGAGGTAAAAAATTTGATGGCGGCACTAGAGTCTCCAATGAATCTGCCGTTTTCCCGCCAGTTGTGGAAAGCTGACACGGTCCCTCTGCTGGCGGAGATGACGGTGCCCATCTTGATTGTCATCGGGAAAAAGGATATCCAGGTGGATTGGCAAGCCGATGGCGAGCCCATGATGATGGCCGCGCAGGGGAAGTCGCATATCATGGTCAGGTTTCCCCCGAACGCTAATCACGTGCTCAAGTATGAGCCGAAGGATCAGTCGGAATTGGTGGCGGGTGAGGTGATGGTGCGTTATAACGCCGATGGCGAGCCCCTCGATTCGGAGACAATGGACACGATACGCGAGTGGCTATCACACTGCGCCGCATCATAGGTCCGTCTTGACGGTGAACGCAAGTGGTTTGGAAGGTAGGATCGCGGGGATTATGGGGGTGAAGGGCCACCGGAGGTGGGCCACGATGGACCGTGTAGCGATTCTAAATGACTATATCCACAAGATGGTGGCAGCAGGCCATCCCGAAGCGATTGTCCTTTTTGGCTCAGAAGCAAACTATGGGGCGAACGACCATAGCGACTTCGATTTCTTGGTCATCGAACAGAGTGAAGAAAGTCCTCGGCAGCGGGGAATTAAATACCAAATAGCACTACGACCGCGCGTCATTGCGGCGGACATTTTGGTGCGTGGCCCGGAAGAACTGGAACAGGCGATAGCCGAAGGGAATCCCTTCATCAAGGAAATTCTGAAGACGGGGCAATGGGTATATGGCGAGCCGCGTGCTTTCGGGACGGTGTGATGGAATGCGGGTAGCGATGATCTCTGCGCGATATCTCATTCTTCCAAGGGTCATTTCAGCGCGTGGACCGATTGCAGGGTGGAGATTAACTGACGGTCAGTTGCTGTCGCGGGTAATCGCGAGTCGATTCGTTTTACAAGAACAGAAGCTACTTGCAAAGCCGCACATCGAAGGAAAACGATGGAATTGATGGTGAAGGAAGGTCTCAGGTTGAGAATACGTCATGTCCAGTGGGGCGCCCGAATTCTGGTTTTGGCTACCCTCGTGGTCTTCGGTAGCCTCTGGACGTACCGGTACTATCACGGCACGTCTTGGGGAGTTGCAGAAAAAGTCGCAATCCGGTATGGGGTCTCATCCCGGTTGGTGAAATTGCCGATGCAGAGCGTTTCGATGCAGGCTCACCATCGATGGCACGGCGTGTGGCTCGAACCATATTTCTTTTTCGAAACGTCCGATCACCAGTCAATCCAACGGTCTTCACATGGTCAGGTTCCGCCATACTTAGAGATCACCGTAAGTGGGGAAACCGGCAGGGTGGTGGCCACGGATGTTTCGCCGATGCTCAAGGCAAGCTATCCCGTCCAAGGATTCCATAACCACTAAGAAGACGTCGGATGCGCTCATGGGAAAGCGTCGATGAACACGCCAGGATTGCGGTGATCTATCTGATCCGTCGTTGACCCGCCCAAAATGTTTATATTCCGTCGCACTAAAGAACGATTACTTTGGCTAGCACGAACTCACGCCCTTTCGAGGGCGCTTTTTTATTGGACCGGAGGAGGAACCCCCTGGGACCGTGGACGGGTTCATTATTGCCAACATCATTACCGCGCCTCCGGTCTACGAGCCCGGAGGTCCTACGTGCATGGTGGATGGGGTCATGGGAATGCTCCTCTCTATGGGGGGTACCAGAATTTTCATCACAGATGGTAGACCCTACGTAATTCTCAGTGTTTACTATGATATCTCATCATAACGCGATTGTGCAGAGGCTGTCGAGGGTAATTCGGGGGCCTTAGAGCTGACCACCATGATCGGTGACGTCCCGTTGTACGCCGATCCCTTTGCAGAAGCGGAGCGATTACTGCTGCGGATACCGAACGCACGCCCTTTCTTCGCGACGTGCCGTCTCAGATCTTGCGCAATGGCGTCGTCAAGTTTCGCCAAGCGTACCCGCGTTGTTTCAAGAAACTCGGCGGTCGCCCGAAATTCAAGAAGAAGTCG
>DAHWKJ010000084.1 GCA_027343695.1 Sulfobacillus sp.
ATGATGGAATCGGAGTTGGATGTGGCTCCTCCAATGCCTGTCCAAAACCCGACTGTGGGAGCAGTCTTCCACTTCGAATTGGCATAGCTAGAGTCGCCGGGAATACTCGATACATCCCAATTTGCGTAAGTGTTATCATACTTAATGTTGCCGTTGTCGGAACCAATGTCAGTATATCCTGCCCACTCTCCATAGGAAGTGCCGCTCAAGCCAAAAGTTTGAGACCGAGGGCGGCCAATATATTGCCGCCCCAAGATAGGATTGGGTGCTACTTCGTGTTTAGCATGGGACACCGCTGCGATCCATGCTTTGAGCTGTGCGGTGTGTGTAGGACGTGTGGGAAATCCATAATGTTCCAAGGTCTTATTGGATGCAGTTACAGGATTGAATCCTGCTGGTGGTCTCGGGGCCACTTTAACGGGACGGATCGAAAATGATGCGGATTCGGCGTTGAGGCAGCAAATGTGGTAGGCGCGCCTCCAAATCCCCCTATCATAATACTTAGACCCACTGCTAAACATCCTGAGATATATGTGGCTCGCATAACTATTCTCCCTCTTTATTTTTAAAACCCTTACTTGCATAGTGGATATATTTTAACTCTCAAACCCTTTATCTAAGCCAAACTGACTGCGAGCACGAAGGAATTTGGGATTGTTAAAAGCCGGATTGAGCACTTTCTCCACTTTTTCCAGCATCTCGCAGGGAGGATTCTGCACCCATACAAACGGGGAAAAGATAGTCCTGAAGGCTGTCTGGTTAAAGCCGGAGTGGGCATTCAGAAACTTTTTCAGGAAGTGGTGAATGTCATTGACAGGATCCCGCGGATTATCGCTATCCTTGAGCCCTATTAAATCACCGGCCGTATAAGCATGGCTGACTAGGCGACGAGTGGACACCAGTCTCTTGTGGGTCGTCTCTTTGTCGTGTATCCGTGTGGATCCCGCCTCAATGTGATTCACAAGAGTGTTTTTCTTCGGGATCTTCTGTGACTTTTGCCTACCATATTGTAATCCTCCATCGTAATAGGTTGTTCATAAAGGATTGAACTCCACTGTGCAAGTAAGGGTTTTTATTTTTTACTTGAATCAGTGACAATGTCATTGTAAAAATTGGGGTGCATCCCCGTCCCCGAACCACTTTTGGTTATATTGGGCTGTCAAAAAATTGGCAACCTAAGTTTGATCAGAATATGTCGACAGAACCAGATGATCGCACAGATACCGGACATGGGCACCGCCAGCTCCATTTGGCATCTCGTGCTGGTTGAATATACATAACCCCCGTGATCTATTGTCTACGCTGTGATCTACTCCACGCAAGGAGAGACGAGCCATTTTTACAGATTTTTCGCTGACATGATTCGACATAAGTTTGGAGAGACGCGGCTCATTTTATGATCCAATATCTGTTCCGAAAATTATTAGGCGGGATGTCGAGTCGAGACAACACGAACCCAAGGGCTCGTGGATGCCAAAAACTGCCACGCATACCGGCCTATGCGGAAGCTGTGGAGGATCCCGGGTCCACCAGATCCCTGGGGTTACGGTGAGACTTGCCGCCAAAACGCCTTAGCCGAGGCGAGAGACCAGCGTCACCTGGTAACCGAGTCCTTCCAAATTCCGCAGGGCCTTGCGTTTCGTGGCTTCCTGGTCCCGTTGGATAAAGTAATCTCCGCCTAAATCGGCATAGGGCTCCCCGCGATCCAGAACAATCCCGATGCGTTGACAAATCGAATGGGCCACAGCCAGGGCGGCCCGTTTCGGACCGAGCCGCGGCACCAGGCGTCGATATTGGGCTCCCCAGTAGGTGTTTTTGCTATGACTGGCGGCCCGGGCCGCTTCAATCAAGGCCGTGCGCAAGGCCTTATTGCCGGGAGTGGTCTTCCCTGAGAGACGTTTGCCGCCACTGGCTTTATTGCCTGGGGCCACACCGGTCCACTTGGCCAAAGCTTCCGGACTGGGAAACGGGGTGATAGTGGGCCCGACTTCGGCTAACACGACATCGGCGACCCGGTCTTTCACCCCGGTAATGCTTTCCACCAGCTGTCGGGCGTCCTCAAAAGGGCGGGTGTGCTCGGCAATTTCTCGGTCGGCCTCGGCAATGTGGGCTTCTAACTCGACCAAGTGCTGCAGTTGCCTCCGCAACATCCACCGTTGATGGCCTCCCATGAGCCCTGTGAGGGCTCGAGCTAACAGATCGGCGGAAGCCCGAATACGGGGATCGGCCAAGGCGGCCAGACGTGCCACATCCTCCTCGCCTTGTGCCAAGGCTTGGAGCATAGCTCGGCCGGAGATGCCTAACACATCAGAAATGACACTCCCGAGTTTGATATTGCCTCCTTCGAGCACTTTTTGGATCCGATTGACCTCGCGAGCCCGTTCCTCAATCAAACTGCGGCGATACCGCACCGCTTCCCGCAACTCCCGTTGCGGGCGATCGGGAATAAAACTGGGGACCACTAAGCCAAAGGTTAAGAGTTCCGCCAGCCATTGGGAATCTTTGACGTCGGTCTTGCGCCCGCGCAAGGCCTTGACATGAGCCGGATTGACCAACCATACAACGCAGGTGGTTTCCAACAAATTATAGAGCGGTTTCCAATACGGGCCGGTGGACTCCATGAGGACATGGGTGATGCCCTCGGCCCGTAACCACGCCTGTAAGGCGTGGAGATTGTCCGTGAGGGTCCCAAAGGTCCGGGTTTCTTGCCGGCTGGGGGTCAATTGATCGGGACCCTGATGCCGGATCGTCACCACCGCCGTTTCTTTATGCACATCAATTCCGGCACCGTGAAAGACTTCGACTGGCATAGTGCTCCCCTTTCTGGGCGTTTCTTGTCCTCTCGGGCCAGGGAACTCAAGGATTCTGTTCCGCGTGCGTGGCAAGCCAGCAACAATGTGAGGTGCCCGGGGCGTTCCAGGTCAAACTGTTACACGGATGCATGATCCCACAGAAGAGTCGACCATCACAAGAAAACGCACAGAAGTACTTCGACATCCCCCTCCAATTTTCATGCTGCGAGGTGCCGAAAAGCGGCATGAAAAACTGTTATGGCATTATATGAGAGTCAATTGAGCGCAGAAACGTAATAATCGTCAATCTGCAACGCGGGAGGTTTTCTTCATGCCATAGCGGCCCCACGCTTTTAACCTCACTTTCTGCGCGGAATCATATGGGAAGCTTCGTGAACCCACGCTCTATCAGCGCTTTATAAATTGTCAACTCGTTGCTGATCGCGCTCTTGGCGACTAATCGCATAACAGGCAGAGCTCGTCGGATTTCGTTGAGTTCCTCTAAACTATGCGCCGACGCGAATGTGCCCGAGCTAATATCGAGGTGGGCAATCGCATCGCGTCTGACCTTTCGAAACTGTTCGCGAACATATCCAATTCGTTTACCAACGAAATTGGGGAAGCGATCGATTACGTCCGGCACACCTGGTATGTTTAACTGGCGTTGAGGAAGGCCCGTTATCGACCCTCGGTGGATATATTGGTCAAGTTTGGTTCTGATATGCTCGGCTCCCTCGAACGCTTTCCAAAAACACAGAAATGAATAGAATTCGTTCGTCGTAGTGATTCCCTCGCGGTACTGCCCGATGCACTCCAGCAATCGAGGATTATGCGGAATAGCCGGGATCTCAAACTTTGTGTCCATTCCCTTGATCTTAGGGCTCATCCACGTGGTTGTGGCGTAAACGCTGGTCGATAATTCTATTGTGTTAATCTGAACGATTTGCACGGGAACATCATAGGCATAGGATATCCAGCTCAATATAGGGGCGATCAACAAATAGGCGATCTTTTCCGCGCTAAAACGATTGTCCGCGATCAAGTCATCGAAGATGACCTTCGACATCCGCCCCTGTGCATTGCAAACGATACGGGCTAGACCCTGCTCTCCGTTCGGCCCCCTTGCTTGAATTCTAACCTCGACCACTTCGTCGGGATGATTGGTCTTTGGATTTCGAAATTGTATGAATGAATCTCCTTGAGCTTCAAACGAAACCCTGACATTCTCGATTTGAAATGTAGAGACTCCCAGTACAAATTCAACTTTATATTGCCCGTGGTCACCACCAGGAGCGGGACTCAACCCGTCCGCATATTCGGGGCAGACCGTGTAAGTCTCCCACATTCCCACATCTGGCCGACTAATCGACAGTGTTTTTGGATTGTCCATTTTCATCGTCCTCCCTTTCGCCAATGGTTCCGACGACCACATTCCATTTGCCATTACCCTATAGAAAAGCATAGCCGATCAATAAAGGTATGTGTTATTGTCTTGGAAAATTGGAAGCACCTCAAGGCTCCCCAAAACACGAGGATCGATAGAAATTATGGCAAAAACGAGCTTGTGTACCAAAAACGAGTTCCTTTCTGATACAGGCCCACGGGCCGGAACAGGGACCGTCCCAGGCGGGTTTGCGGGCCATTCCGGACACCCCCCTTTTTGGCACAGGCAATGGGGCTTCTTCAGTGATGGTTGATGTCGAACCGTATCAGGG
>DAHWKJ010000094.1 GCA_027343695.1 Sulfobacillus sp.
CCGGGGGCCGGCGTAGTCCCGCCATTTAATTACGTATTATTTATGCTTGCAATGCTGTCCCCGCTATGGATTGCCTATGTGATTCTGGTCTGGCTTGGGTTATTTTCTCGGTCTGAATCTTATCGGGGGCCATACCGAGTCGTATGGGCGGGTATGGCCACCGGGGTCCTGCAAATTATTTTTGTTAACGTTCCTTCCTGGCAACCTCCTCCATTGACGTTTCAATCGCCTGGGATCATCGATAGCGCCCTATTTATGGCTTTGTTAACGGCGTCATGGATTCTTTCGCCCACGGGGGGATCGGCAAGGGTTAAGGATTGATGATAGGTAGCGGCTTTCACACCGTATGAAAAAACACCGTGCCGCCTAGTTTTGCGTCTCGCGTGTTCGATTGCATAGATCGGCCTCATGGGAAGATGAATAAAGGGTTGAGAGGAGACGACCAACATGATGGGCGTTATTGCAACGAGATGGAAAGGGTGGCTTGTATCGTTCGGGTTAGGGATCGTTGGCATTCTCAGAGTGCAGTGGGGCCTGTCATTTGCGGGCCCGGCATCGCATATGACATCCTCTCGGTTGTTCTACGATGAGTTTCGCGCGTATGTACGCATTCTCCAATCAACCAAAGGAGCGAATCAACAGGTAGTGTACGCAGTACGATCCCTCCAACCTTATCTGTTGGGGGAAGCAACTGGATTGCAAGGTTACTACGATATGATTGGGGCCGGACGGGCTGACGCCTCGGCACCGTCCGTACTGGTTCAGGATCTCCAAACGATTCCCATCGGTGCCACGTTAGCTCAATTACAACATGAGGTGCCTACGATCACATGGTGACCTGAGCATTGTAGTCTAATGATGGGTACACCATAAGTTTCATACATGGAAAACTGAGAGAAGAGGTTGTCGCGTTGGGTAGCCCGGTAAAAGCTTTGATCTATTGCGACCGTTGTGCCGACCAGATCGTATCGAAGGATGATCTCGTCACAGTGTTGCAGTGGCCCGGACTGGTTGGTGCCTTTCATGTGCGGTGCTACGGAGAACGTGCGCGAGGTGGAAACCCAGCTCGCACGCCACTCAACAGTCAAGCGGTCATTTGGCTTATGATTGTCTTTAGCCTATTGTGTCTCGGCGGATTTTTGTTCTATACACCATCTCTTGTATGGATCATTTTAGCGTTGATTATTCCGATGCTACGATTATCATCGTGGTTGTTGATTGAACGAAAGATTTCCTGACTTAGGCTTACCATAACGGGACTGGCATGGCGCCTCATTCCGGCGTCGGCGCCGTTTGGCGCCGCTTTTCACGTAGCGCGCATTCTCGGCCCGATTGACACCCACCCATGGTGGGAATATATTGTACTAGTACAATGCAAGGGGGTCGGATCATGTTTGAACTTCCAGGCGGATCCGAGCCTGTGTATCGCCAACTGGTCACGTCGATTCAGCGAGCCATTCGCGAGGGGCTGTATCAACCAGGTGATCAGTTACCGACGGTGCGCAAGGTCGCGTCGAGTCTGCTGGTGAATCCCAACACCGTCGCCCGTGCCTATCGCGCATTGGAACAAGATGGCGTGATTGAAACGGTAGTGGGGCGGGGCTCGTTTGTCAGAGATTATCGGGAGGGCCCGCGCCGGCTGCAAGCACTCATTGCCGAGAGCTTGGCACAACTAGTGGCAGCCGGATGGACCCCGTCTGAACTCGAGGCTTGGTGTGTCGAGTTGATTCGGACCTTGGATTCGGGAAAGGATTGACAATCGTGGCAGAAGAGACCGCGTCCATGGCGGTGGACTTTGAGAGTGTGACCAAGAATTTCGGGGAGACCACCGTGCTGAACGAAATTTCATGGCAGGTGCCCCGCGGCCATATTGTGGGGCTTCTGGGCCTCAACGGCTCGGGCAAGACCACGCTGTTGCGGCTCTTGATGGGAATTATTCGCCCGAACTCGGGGAGCGCTCGCGTGGCCCAACGCAATCTTCTCACCGACGCCTCGATCATTCGTCACGTGGTGGGATATGTGGCCGAGCGCAACAACTTGCCGGGGGCATTTACCCCAGCCCGGCTGGAACGGGTGGGCATGCAAGCCTTTCCGCAATGGGACCCGGCATTATATGATGCCTCTTTGCAGCGCTTCGACATTTCTCGCACAAAGCCCGTCTATTTGATGAGCCAAGGACAGCGGACTTTGACAGCCCTGGCTTTTGCCCTGGCCCATCATGCCGAGATCCTGCTCTTGGATGAACCCACGAATGGACTCGACCCCTTGGTGCGCCGCGCGTTTTTGGCCAACTTAATTGAAGAATCTTATGACCAAGGACGCACCGTGATTTTGTCATCGCATCGCCTGGAGGAAGTGGCACACATTGCGGAAGACGTGGCGATTATTCATCACGGACAAATTGTTGCAGCCGGTGCCATGGAAACGTTGCTGCACAACGACCACCTGGTGTCTTTGCGTGTCGACACCCTTTCGGGTGATTTGTCGACCCTGCCGGGTGCTCGGCAGGTGTCGCGGGACGGCAATCAGGCGACCGTCTACGTGCACGATTTTGACGAATCGGCGGTTCGCGAGACACTTGCGGGGTGGGGTGTGACCGAATGGACCCATCACGAAGTGACGCTCGATCAGCTTTTCTATGAACGGGTGGGTGACTATGTGGGCTAAGGAACGCTGGGAAAGCCGTTGGCGCGTGCCTATCATGAATGCGATTGGCTGTGCATTGGCCATTTCCTTTCCATTTATCTTTCAACTCATCCAGAACGTACCGCCGCATGCCAAGGTGGACCCGATTCTGGCCATGCTGCAGCATTATCCGAATCTGGCGTTTGGCTGGTTCGGGGAAGACTTGCCCGAGTTGCTGCTGGTCTATGTGGTGATTTTGGCCATCGCCATGATTACCCGGGAATGGCAGTCCGGAACCATCGAATTTGTGGCGCAATTACCCTCCACACCGAGCCGCATTGCTTGGCTAAAGGGACTGTGGGGCAGTTTAGAACTGGCGGTGGTCGCCATCGTGTCGAGTGCGGTGCTGTATGCGGTCAGCCTCATTGCCGGGCACACGTTGCCGGTGATGCCATGGATCTTGTCCGTTCTTTTGATGACGGTGGGATTCATCGGCATGTGGTGGCTGTTGAGCGCGTTTGCTTGGGCCATCCACAGCACCTACGCCGTCATTTTAATTGGACTCGGCATCTATGTCATTGGCATGGTGAGCCGTAGTGTGCGGGCGTGGCGGACCTGGTCGCCCTTTACGTACATGATCAATGTTTCGCCACACCCCAAAGAATCCGTACTATGGGAGCATCTTCTGATTGTCATCGGGGCCACGGCCGTGATGGCAGGGTTGGCACTGTGGGTGGCGGGTCGCCAGGAATTTATACCAAATCACAGGAGGGACCAGATATGAGCGATATATCCGATGTGATGATTGTAACGACGCCGACCGTTGAGTCGATGACTATTGAGCAGACCTTCGGGACCGTGTGGGGACTCATTGTGCGCAGTCGCGGGATTGGCGGCAATGTCGTGGCAGGCTTGCGCTCGCTGGCAGGTGGAGAAATTAAGGAATACACGCAAATGTTGGAGCAGGCCCGGCAGCACGCCGTAGACCGGCTGAAGCAAAATGCCGCCGAGTTGGGGGCCAACGCTGTACTCAGCGTGCGCTTTGATTCCTCCGAGATTGGCAAAACCATGAGTGAAGTGGTCGCCTATGGAACCGCGGTACGGCTGGTGCCAAACCGCTTATAGATAGATGCTGGGAGGCCAATCGCATGGCTGATGAGGTAACAGGCGAGAGCTTTATGGAGGAAGAGTTGACGATTGGACAGGAGCCGTGGTCATTGCCGGCTACACTCACCCTGCCCCGCGCGGGAAAGACGTTTCCCGCCATAATTCTGGTCCATGGCTCCGGCCCCAATGACCGGGATGAGACGGTTGGACCCAATAAGCCATTTCGGGATTTGGCGTGGGGACTGGCATCTCGCGGGATTGCCGTGCTCCGCTATGAAAAACGCACCCGACAGTATGCGCAGCGCATGGCGGCCATGACGAATTTGACGGTCTTTGAAGAGACCATCGCCGATGTGGGCGAAGGGTTTGCGGTACTCGCGGGCGATACACGGATTCAACCCTTGGCCATCTATGTCTTGGGCCACAGCATGGGAGGCTATCTCATTCCGCGCATCGCCGATTACGTGCCAGGCCTCGCTGGGGTGGTGTTGTGGGCGGCCAGTAGCCGCCCACTGGAAGAATCGATGCTCGAGCAAATCGCCTACGTGAGTGGCTTGCAAGAGACCACCGATGAAGTTCGAACCGTGCTGGCGACGATGCGCGAGCAGGCCCTGCTCATCGCCGATGTCGGACGGGGCGAGCGGGATGTGGCCCCGATGGGGGTGCCAGCCAGCTATTGGCGGGACTTGGCCGATTATGAGCCCGCCGCTCAATTTCGCGCCATGACATTGCCGGCACTCGTTCTGCGGGGCGCCGCCGATTACCAGGTGACGGATGAGGATTTCCAGCGGTTTGAGGCGGGGGCTTCCAATCGGTCCAACGTCACATTGAAGCAATACCCGCACCTCAATCACTGTTTTATGTGGACGGAAGGAGAACGGGCTACCCCGTCCTCCTATGCCCAGCCGGGCAACGTCGACGAGGCCGTGATTGCGGACATCGCCGCATGGATTCATACCGGCCATACTGCGCCATAGAGTAAGCGTCCAATTCTCGATGCGTTTCAGATCCCGGTCAACCGTCGGTTGGTTTGGGACCCCTCGGAACAGGGTCAAAAATTGTAACGTGTCAGGTCATAAATCTATGAGGCGATGCAGGACCTCCAGTACCGTATCCATATCCACTAAGATCTGGTCCGTTGGCGTCATGAGACGGGCTTCTTCAGTCCGTATCCTAGCGGTTAAATAAATTGTTTTCGCCCTCGGGGCCTAATTTACGAGACAGCCGCCATTTTATTTAGTCTAGGGATCGGTTTCGTATCGCTAGCACTGGAAGTGCAGGGATAAGGTTTTCTTTGCTCTTGGTTAGGGTTAATGAAGCCCTTAGGGTAAATGGGGCATTTCCGGCAGATGTCCCGTCCATAGCTTGCCACCAAGTTTAATCGATGGATTGCTCAAAATGTTTGAAAGTCCGTACGCCGATTCAGGGGTCATGCTAGACTAAAGGCTATCGATACCAAGGAAGTGTGCTAGTGGTCATTTCATCGTCTTTAATCGCAGACAACGCGATTCGTGAAACCATTCAACAACTGCCGGTGGGATATTGGGACTTTGCAGCAGCGGATACTAAAGAGTGGACCCATGGCTATCATAGCTATCCGGCTATGATGATTCCTCAAGTCGCGCGAAGCCTGATTCAGATTATTCACCAGCACCAGCCGATGGTGCGGTCCTTATTCGACCCATTCATGGGAAGTGGGACGAGTTTGGTAGAGGGGCTATTGGCAGGGCTAAATGCGGTGGGCTCCGATCTTAATCCCCTGTCACGCCTCGTGACTCACGCAAAGACACGGGCGTGGGACCCGGATGCGTTAGCAGCGCGGGTTCGTGATCTGTTAGATGAGGTGGGTTCTGTGCAGGTGTCAGAAGCCGATTGGCCGCAGTTTGGCAACCTCATGTTTTGGTTTAAACCAGCGGTAATTACGGCACTCACCCGACTCAAGCGAAGTATTGAAGAACGGATACCGGAGGATATGAAACCCTTTTTCTGGGTGGCATTTTCCGACACGGTGCGGTGGGTATCGAATAGTCGAAACACAGAGTTTAAGCTGTACCGTTTGGACGCGGATCGACTTTCGCGGTGGAATCCCGATGTGCTCACCACCTTTAGCAAAGTACTCGTTCGGAATCAAGAGGGGAATCGTCGTTTGTGGCAGAAACGACCGCTCCCGTCGGTATCGCTTCATTCTTACAACGCGATGGATCTGTCGGCCCTCCCCGACAACAACTTCGATCTCATGGTCTCTTCCCCACCTTATGGCGATAGTCGTACCACCGTGGCCTATGGACAATTTTCACGCCTGTCCTTGCAATGGTTGAACTTGGAAGATGTCGCCAATCCCAACAAAATCGACCAATCTCTCCTAGGCGGGGTCGGGTCTAAATCGCCGGAATACTCCTTGCCTTCTCCCACGTTGGACAAGGCGCTGCGTGAGATTAGGGATCGGGATGTGGACCGAGCCCGGGAGGTCATCTCTTTTTATCAAGATTTGGACTGTTCCCTAAAAGAGATTGCTCGAGTCATTCGACCCGGAGGATATCAGTGTTGGGTGGTGGGCAATCGGACCGTAAAGACGGTCCAACTCTTGACCGATCACATTATCATGGAGCTTTCCACCCGGTATGGGATGGTTCCCGTGGTGAACTTTACGCGCGCTATTCCCCACAAGCGAATGCCGAAAGAAAATAGTCCAACCAATCAAGTTGGGGCCAAAGCCGCCACAATGAACGGCGAGCAGATTTTCATTCTGCGAAAGGTATAAGTCCCGTCCCACCATCAGACCTACGGTATGGTTCTTGTCTATCCGACATCGGGATCTATTGCGGGTGGTACCCGCGTTTCAATCTGGTCGGGAGGTGTCTACCTTGAAAGCCACGGTGCTGCAGGCCTCCCCGTGGCCCCATAGAGCCGCTGATGGTTGCCATCACGATTTACCTAGGGAGAAGTGGTCTCAACGATTTCCACACAGCAGCGGGACATGGATCTTAATCCCAACTGTTCGCGAACGGTCTCAAGCAAGGTCGCAGCAGCAGGAATGCAGGGGCATTCTCGAAGAATCTCCTCGAGCCAAAATCCCGCTTCCGCCCAAGCCTTCTGATCTAAGGCTCTTTGGGCTCTTTCGAAATATATGTGAACGGGATGCCTAAGGAGCACGATCTGAGATCGGTTGCTACGACCCCGTTTGGGGGTCCATTGCAACAATCCCCACGTCTTTAAGCGTTGGATCGACTCGTGGGCGGCGCGTTCCGAGCAATTCCATAGGGCCGCTAACTCTGCCACGGTGATGGAAGACCTCGCCTCGGGAGAAGATGGGGCCTCAAGCTGTTGGGCTAGTGTCACGTATCGGCTTAAAAAAACGCTCTGTTTTGCTTAATTGTGGATTTTGAATACATCAAGGAACATCCATTTTCGTGTAAAATAGTAGAGTAGACAACAAGAAAGAGGAAATGGATATGGCATTCAAGTTCTCTGGCGTTGACCACGTTCAATTGGCTGCTCCCGAAGGATGCGAAGCGGAAGCACGCAAGTTCTTCGGCGAACTATTGGGTTGGACAGAAATTCCCAAACCAGAAAACCTCCGCAAACGTGGTGGCGTTTGGTTTCAATGTGGTACACACCAAGTACATATCGGTGTTCAAAAAGACTTCGTTCCTGCCAAAAAAGCTCATCCAGCATTCCATGTTGAGAACTTGGATGAACTTCTGCAGTATCTCGTACAGAAAGATGTTCAGGTAATCGATGATGAACCTCTGGAAGGTGCAAAACGGTTCTACTTGATCGATCCGTTCGGAAACCGTCTTGAATTCTTAGAGTGGCTTTAAGCAGGGTTTTTGCGACTTTTACTGCCGTCAACTTTTTGTAACACTCAGCATGGCAAAGTACATCAGGTTCACGCTCTCCAGTTTCGTGTGACACATAGAAGATACTACCAACATCTTCACCTTTGAGTATTGGTTCGGTACAAACCACGCAAGTTCCTGCGTGAACGGCGTGCTTGTACTGAACCTTTTTGTTGTCGATAAAGGACATGGCGAGGAAACGACGCTCCCATGTGCCACTGGAAATTGCTCGGGTCGTGTCAATGCGCCATGTCGCCGGTTTTGTAACTAATCTAGAACCCATTCCTTTCCCACGGCATGCAAATTTTTAGGCTTCTGTTATCAAGATGGTGAATGGCTTTTCGGATGTTCATTGCATCCCGAGAGGTCTTACAGGGTCATAATTCCGTAAGACGTATCTTCTGCGATGCAAAAGTGATGCGGGATCGCTATGATAAAGATGAGACGGGAAATTTAAGAGTGCGCTCCGGCGACTCATGACATAGGTCTCGGGTCACCACGTCTTGATGGGTAAAAGAGGGCCGCGGCGTGTCATCATCACCGACAGTGATTATTGTTGGCGGAGGAGTTATTGGGGCTTCTTGCGCCTACTATCTTAGTACCTGCGGTATCGCCGTCGATTTATTTGAGGCGGGGGATATCGGCGGGGGGACTTCGTCTCGTTGTGACGGGAACATTTTAGCGATCGACAAAGACCCTGGCTTTGATAGTCAACTTGCGTTGCAGAGCCAAAACCTTTTAGCCG
The DNA here is from genome assembly GCA_027343695.1 of Sulfobacillus sp. Classification (GTDB taxonomy): domain Bacteria; phylum Bacillota; class Sulfobacillia; order Sulfobacillales; family Sulfobacillaceae; genus JAKADJ01. The sequence continues at coordinate 8,317 of DAHWKJ010000094.1, forward strand.
ATCTTGCCCAAGCCTTGGGGCCGATGGAATATCGTCAACCGGGGAGCTATTTAGTCTGCGATAATCGGGATGAGATTCCAATGGCCCAACAATGGGTAGCCATGCAAAGATCACAAGGGCTGGATTTCTCCTATTTGGATTATCGGGCGGTGCATCACGCCTTGCCCGATCTCGCCGAGGACATCCCAGGAGGTCTCTATTGCGCATCAGATGCGACGGTCAATCCGTTGTTGTACACCCATCGGTTGATCGAAGCGGCTCGTGATCAGGGAGCCAGGATCCACGCTCATCAGGGGGTGCAGCAGATTCTGACAACTGGCGGTCGTGTCGCGGGAGTGAGACTAGAGAGCGGGGAGACCGTCCTCCGGGATATGGTGGTGGTGTCCACGGGAATCTGGGCTCCACGGCTCCTCGATCCGCTTGGTCTATCGATCCCGATTAGACCCCGGAAAGGTCATCTCTTGGTGTCTGCTCGAGGACCACAATTTGGTGGGGCCAAGGTAATGGAATTTGGATACTTAATGAGTAAGTTCGGACAAGAACGAATCGCTCCATCCAATCTGGTGGAGCACGGGATTGCTTTGGTGTATGAGCCGACGATGAGTCATAATTTTCTGCTGGGGAGTAGTCGGGAATTTGTGGGTGAGGACACCAGGCCAAACCCTCACGTCGCCCGCCTCATTGCCCAAAGAGCGATAAGATTTTATCCGGGTATGGCGCACGCCACCTTGATGAGAACCTATGCGGGGCTTCGACCGTTTACGCCGGACCACTTTCCGATAGTGAGTCGGGTGCACCCCATGCCGGGTCTTTTCATTGCGGCCGGACACGAAGGCGATGGCATTGGCTTGTCGGCCATTACTGGGAAATTGATGTCCGATCTGGTGTTGGATCGGGATCCCAAAGTTGACATGAGGCTTCTGCAGTGGGACCGGTTCCATAAGGAGGACGACGACCATGCCCACCCATAATGACGAAGTGATTCTTTGCCGCTGCGAGGGGATTACTTTGGGGCAGGTGAGGGCGGCGGTGCAGCAACTGCAACCGACCTCGCTGCGCGAGCTAAAGTTGGTGACCCGATTGGGGATGGGGATGTGTCAGGGACGCGTGTGTCGGCCCATCATACAAAGCGTGGGACAGGCCATGTTTCAAGACCGGAGCGAGACCAGGTTGGCCTATCAGATCCCGACCCGCCCGGTAAGCTTCGGGGATTTTGTGAAAGCGGACGACGATTATGAATAACACGACGGACCGTCCGATGGTCATTCAATTTTACTGTGATGGCGAGCCCTTCCCAGGGATAAACGGGGAGCCGGTTGCCATGAGCCTCTGGCGGAGTGGTGTCACGACGTTGGGCTGGAATGAAGTGACAGGAGATCCTCGGGGTTTATATTGTGCGATTGGGCACTGTTTTGAATGCCGAATGATGATTGATGGAGTGAGGGACCAACGGGCTTGTCTGTACCCGGTGCGAGAAGGATTAGAGGTGTTTCGTCAAACAGTGCCGACCGGATTGGGGGAACCATGACATCTATCAAGCACCGAGAAGACTCCTGGGCACTGGATAAAAAGTCGAATGCCGGAGGATCGCAATCCATGGCCGTGGAGGTCGCGGTTGTGGGTGCTGGCCCGGCTGGCTTAGCGGCCGCGGGAGAACTCGGCGCGGCCGGATTTCGCGTAGCCCTGATTGATGAGTACCCGATCCCGGGGGGAAGACTCTTGGGTCAGCGCTATCACTGGAAAAACCTCGTATGGGATGGCAAGCAGCAAGCGGAAACGTTGGTGGACAACGTGCGTCAATGGCACGAGGTGAGGTGGCTTTTACAACGTTCGGTGTACGATCTGGAGCGCGCACCGTCCGGATGGGCGCTATCGCTCAACCCGGGGGACCCGAGTGTGGTGTACGCACAAGCTGTCGTGGTGGCCACCGGTGCGACGGAGGTTCCCATCCCACTGGTGAACTGGACCTTACCCGGCGTACTAGCGGTAGGGGCGGCCCAGGTAATGACCGCCGTCTACGGCGTGGCCCCTGGCAGGCGCGGCGTTGTCGTGGGAGCTAATCCGCTATCGTTTGCCATTGCGGAGGAATTGCTGGAGGCCGGGGTGAAGCTTGCCGGCATCGTGATGGCGCCAGGATCTGAGAATGTGGACGTCGTGGGGTCCCTCGATGACCAATGGCAGCGGATCGTCGGCTTAAGGGGTGGTGGCGCATGGCCCTTACGGACCCTCGGCCGATATATGACGCATGCCTGGGTCAGACAATTTCTCATGAGCCACGCTCCTAAATCAGGCGTCCCGATTCGAGGCGTCCGTTTGCGACCCAATGTAGTCGCTACAGCCGTTGAAGGCACAGAGCGGGTGACGGGAATTCGCTTGGCGCGTATTGCCGATCACGATGAATCCATAAGGGAGGGATGGAGTGAACCGGTAGACTTTGTGTGCGTCTCAGGTGGCCTTCGTCCGGTTCCTGACTTATTTCGGATCGCAAGAGTGAAAACCGCCTGGGTCCCCGAACTATCGGGTGAGGTGCCCGTCATCTCCCCTTGGGGAGAAACCTCCCAAACGGGGCTGTTTGCGGTCGGCAACGCCATCGGCGTGGAATCTGCACTCGTCGCCATCGCCCAAGGGCACCTGGGCGCGCATGGCGTGACGCGATATCTTCGTGGGCAGTCCTTAGACTATCGGTTGGCAGAACCGGATCAGCATCGTATCCAACTAGCCCGTGAGCAATCTCCCATTGCCTTTCACCCCAAGATTGGACAAGGGGTGGAGCACCTGAGGGCACTGTTTTTGGAGTCTCTGGGCGCCCCCTGATCACAGCCGACCTGTGGTCCCCATTGATTGCGGTATGTTTCGATGCTAGGATCATCAGAGTATCACCATTTCAGTCCGATAGACGCTGGATGAAGGCTGGCGTCAATTGTCTCCGGTACGGCACACCACGAACAAGGGAGGGTACCAGGTGACGCAATTTGCGGGCTTATATGTAGCCGTCATCACACCATTTACCAAGGATTTTGAAATCGATTTCGAAGAACTTCGCGAGCACGCCATATGGCTCATGGATTCCGGAGTGACGGGACTTGTCGCCACGGGTTCTTGCGGTGAATATGCGGCCCTGGAAGACCGGGAACGCGACCAAGTCATTCGCACTTTGGGCACCGTGACAAGAGGACGTGTGCCATTAATTGTCGGGGTGGCGGCAGCGGCTTCCCGCATGGTGGCCCATTGGGCCACGCTGGCTAAAGAGATTGGCGCCTCTGGTGTGATGGCATTACCCCCCATTCTATATAAGCCGCGCTGGGAAGAAGTTCGGGCTCATTATGCCCTCTTGAATGATGTGGGTCTTCCCATCGTTGTGTACAATAACCCACAGGATACGGCGGTGGACATTACACCCCAACGCATCGGCGAGCTGGCTCGGGATTTTCCCAACATCGTGGCGATTAAGGAATTTTCTTTAGACGTACGGCGCGTGTCCGCGATTCGGGAGCACTCGGATGTGGAAATCATGGCAGGGGCTGATGACCTCGTGATCGAAAGTCTGCTGGCAGGAGCCACGGGGTGGATTGCAGGGATGGCCAATATTATCCCCAAAGAATCCGTGACCCTGCTGCGCTTGATAGAGGACGGTCAGCTCGAAGAGGCTTGGGCACTCTACCGCAAGCTTTTGCCGCTATTGCGATATGATTCGACTCCGGGCCTGGTACAGGCCATTAAAGTGGGGCTGGAACAAGTGGGGCGGCGAGGAGGGCCGACGCGTCCGCCACGTCTTCCCCTTCCTGCTGAAGATGTACGGGTCATTCAATCGGTGCTGTCCAACGTGTAATGGAAGGACAGCGGAAGGGGTGGCGCTATGCACCTAAGTCATGTGTTTCGGACCATCGAAACCCACACTGGGGGCAATCCAACCCGCACTGTGTTGAGTGGGATCCCTCCCATTCATGGGGCCACCATGATGGATAAGGTTGACTACTTTCGCACCCACTACGATGGAATTCGGACGAGCCTCATGTTTGAGCCGCGCGGGCACGGCGTCATGTCGGGCTGTATTTTAACCGAACCGGTCCATCCTGAAGCCGATCTCGGCGTAATTTTCATCGAAGTGGGGGGATATCTCCCGATGTGTGGGCACGACACCATCGGCCTTATTACGGCGCTCTTGGAAACGGGACAGTTTCCCATGAGGGAACCGGTAACCCCGATCGTGCTTGATACGCCATCCGGTGTGGTACGCACGGAAGCGCGTGTCCACCAGGGACGCGTGGTCGAGGTGAGCTTTGTCAACGTCCCCGCATTTTTGTATCGTAGCCAGGTCAAGGTCACACTCGATGCGATCGGTTGCTTTCCGGTGGACATTGCCTGGGGCGGGAACTTTTATGGCGTGGTGAAAGCTGGCGACGTCGGATTATCCTTACGACCGACTTCTGCCAAACTCGCCATTGGTCTTGCTAAAAAGATTCGGCAAGCCGTTAATCGGGAGCTAGATATTGTGCATCCTGCCTGGCCGCAAGTCCGGGGCTTGACCCACATCGAGTTCTTTGGTGCACCGACACCGGGCTGGGCCGACATCAAAAACATGGTCGTGGTGCCCCCCGGAGGAATTGACCGGTCCCCGTGCGGGACCGGGACCTCGGCCAAAGCTGCCATCTTGTGGAGCCAAGGACAACTCGGTGTGGGTGAATCGTTTGTGCATGAGAGCGTGACTGGGGCGCGGTTTACGGCCACCATTGTAGAGCCCACCCGCGTCGGCGCCTATGATGCGGTGACCGTTAAGATCTCGGGCCAAGCTAGCATCTATGGGGAATCGACCTTTGTAATAGACCCCAGGGATCCGGTGTCAGCGGGATTTTTGCTATCGTGACGCGGATGGGAGACTAGCGCATGGATATACGAGAAGTCTTTGAGGTCGTGGATATGCATGTAAGTGGGGACCTCGTGCGCCTAATTCTCGCGGGGTATCCACCGATTCACGGGAAAACCATTCGAGATAAAATCAAATATCTGCAAACGCAACGGGATCATTACCGGCAACGCCTGATGTGGGAACCGTGGGGACACGAAGCCCTGTCTGGCTGTCTCTTGGTGGACGCGGAGCGTGCGGACAGTCTTTACGGGCTTATTTTCATGGATAGTGATGGATATCGCAGCCGAGATGACTTGGCAATTATTGCCGTGGCAACCTACCTCGTGGAGACGGGGCACGTCGTCATCGAGCCAGAATCACGTGAAATCTTGATTCAGTTTGATGTTCCCGATGATCAGGTTACGGCTCATGTCCTACTTCAGGAGCAAGTCGTGCAGAGGGTTTGGGTTCAAAGCGTGCCAGCGTTCCTCGTAGAGGAACATCGCTCGGTGATCGTAGCCGATCAGCCTCTTATCGTGAGCTTGGCTTTCGGGGGAGGCTGGTATGCCATCCTTGAGAGTCGGCAACTACACCTGTCGGTCTCTTCTGACACCATCGATGAGCTACGGGAGTGGGCTTGGCGCATCCAAGAGGCACTTCCGGCCAGCGCTTTTATGGAGTATCCGGCGGATATTCGAACCGCTGCACTCCAGGGGGTCATTTTCCACGAACAGCTATTGGATTCTCAGCACTATTCCAAAAACCTCACAGTGTTTGCCGATGGCCAGATTGCACGTTCTCCTTCTAGTTATGGCATGAGTGCCTACTTGGCGCTGTTGGATTCCCAAGGCCTCATTGCCCGCGATCGTGCTTACGCGATAGAAAGTGTGCTAGGAACTGTCTTATCCGGGCGTGTCCTCGGCGGTGGTGAGTTAGCGGGAACGTATCCTACGGTACGCATAGCCATTGAAGGAGAGGCTTATAGTGTGGCCTTTAGACGGTTCTTCGTGAATCCGGACGACCCCTTGGATCCCTTCTTGATCCGGTAATGGAGAAAAATCTCTGCCGGGTATCGTAGGGTTTTAACAGTTTCTTAAAACTTTACCTATGGTTATCCATCGTTGTATAATTATGGTATGAATCGAAAACTTGTGGGCATTAGGGAAGCGGCCGAGTTTTTGGGGGTCACCCCGTCGACATTGCGACGATGGGAACACGAAGGAACGTTGGTGCCCGATGAACGGACACCGGGTGGCTATCGGCGTTATGACTTAGCGCGGATACGACCCGAACTGTTTCATCGTCACGCCGCCTTGCGCAAAACCATCGCCTATGCGCGCGTATCGAGTCCTGACCAGAAAGACGATCTCGAACGGCAAAAGCAGGTGCTGGAACTCTACTGTGCCCGCCAAGGCTGGACGTTTG
>DAHWKJ010000003.1 GCA_027343695.1 Sulfobacillus sp.
GAGGATTATTGGAATACCTCGTCTGGCTGGCTACGGTAGGCACTCGCCGCCGTATTGTTCATCACCGTCAAAATCATCGATACAAATAGAGGCAATGGCAGCAAAAGACCGGTTAAGATTCGCATAGCGCCCTGCAAAACCGCAAGGCGCTTTCTTAATTGATGACGGCATCGACATTCACTCTATTGACTCCTTAACTTCTTTGGGTCACGAATTGCCTGGCACATCGCCACAGCGTCATAAACGGCACATAGCCGATCACAGCACGCATTCTTCGTTTGCCGTAAAACTATTGCTAAAACTTGTTGGATTCTAAAACCTGAATCATGAAACATTAAATGTATGTTAGTGTTATCACTAACAACGCCATGATAGGATGCGACAGTTAAAAGTGGCTTGTGTCTGGAATCCTCCATTACCAAAATCGGGCGTAAAGCCCCGGCCTTCAGGCCAATGCATTACCCACAAGTATTGGGCTGGTGAAGGAATTCCCACATAGCCGTGAGTTAGGACTCTCTGAAAAATAATTTTCCAAATCTGCAAAGGCGAATTCCTGATTGATCGCGAACCTCTCTTATCTGGAAACGAAAGGATGGGTTCGATAACCATGGCCAATACCGATGCTCAAGAGGCCGTGATACGACGGAAATATGAGGCGCTGCAGCCCTTTTTTATGAACGGGCTCGGCGTTTATGGGCGGCGACGGAAGCCCATGGGCTCGGATACGGTGGGGTCGCGCTGGTTGCACGAGCCACAGGGCTCACGCGTGACACCCTCTCGACGGGCTTGCAGGATTTAGCAGAGAGCATAAAACTCCCCGTCGAGAGGGTGCATGCTATGGAATCCATCAACAGTCGATTGCGCACCCATGCGCAGAACGTCAAACATTGGCCAAATGGGTAGCAAGTCTTACGGCGGATGGCTTCCGCAAGCTTTTCCATCGAAGAATCCGGGGGTGATCACAAAATTCGTGGTGAACGCCAATAGGGTCGGATATTTCTTCTTTAAAAGTGCTTCGCAAATCTGGAGCACGCCCCCCTCCCCAACCACGCAGCAAGCTACCCAACTTCCACGAAATAATACTCGCGCCCACCGTGGCTGCATGCCCCCTTGGCGGACTCCCGGATCGTCCTCACCTCAAACTCGGCCACGAAACCCAAAATATTCGTTAGCTACCGTCCACGGATTCTTTCACGATGAACCAGTTCGGGTGGACGTTGACAAAATCACGCCATCGCATGAACTTCCTTTTAAGGTTTGATCTTTGTCACGGATAAAGGCTCGCGCATATAAAGCTACTACGACTTAAGAAGTCGACTCAAGGGATCTGTTCATCGAGCCATTGGATGGAGTCACAACGTACCCATGCAGACGATTCTTGCTGGAGTGCTTGTGTCGCCTACCGTTTTTTGCTGCTTCACGGTTCCAACAGCATTTATCCACTCTTCAACCCTATTGCTTCAGTTCGCCGCCCCGCTTAGTCATTGCAAAAATGAACGGCGGAACACCGTACGACGCCTTTGATCGTATCCACAATAATCATCTCAAATTGCCTTTGACCAGTTTGAGAAGCCAATCTATCGCCAAATTGCCACAGGCAGTGATCTGCAATACTCCGCGCAATTCGCACCGATAGCTGGTTCTCTTGTCCGCATTGCCGGGAATGTCCCCCGGGGAACATAAAACGGCTCATCAGGCACATATACGCGAGCGATTTTTGTAACCCACCGCAATCATCTGGCAGGGGAAAACAATTGACGATCTTTGCAACTGGGACACAACTGCAAGTGACGCAACGCATCTGGGGGGAATCCCTGCGCCGCTAAAGTCACCTCAATATGGTGAAGAAATACGGCACTCTCTAAGGCAGCGCCACACCCAAGACAACGTAATACCGTGTCCTCAAACAACGTGGTCCTCTGTGTACTCGTGATAGCGGTCATGCTGTGATCGGCGTGAACCGTCAACACATGCTCAGAGCATGCAGTTTCACAGGCCAGACAACCTAAACAACGGGAAGATGTCACTTGAAGGCGGCGTGTCCCTCCCCAATCTTTTTCAACGGACAAGGCGCCACTCGGACAGCGGTTGACGCATCCTTCGCACAATGTACAAGCGTGCTCAGCACCCGAGGTCATCGTCACCTGATAGCCCAAAGGTGGGGCATCGGGAAGGCTCAAAGCCGCTTCCGGAAGACTGCGGGTGGCCGTGCGGATCGTTTCTATGAGCCAGGACCACCGCAAGGCAGTCGGAAATTCCTCGGTAGGGACCAACGGGTTGATGGCGTGTGGCGACTCGTGTGCCATCAACCGGTGAATGCGCTCCCAGCGCGCTTCCATCATGGCGGCCGCCTCCCGGGTCGGACAGGAATGGTGGGGACACGTCATGACCACCTGCTCGCCTAGGCTTGCCAAAGCCCAAAGTACCGGCCATCCCAATTCCCCGAGACAACCTACCGTGAGCGTGACACCCGAAGAGGGACGATAAGGCTCTTGTCGACACTGAATCGTCAATGAGAGGGGGATGGCCGAGGACTCAATCTCCCGAATCAGGGTTTGCCACTGCCCATCGCTCAAGGTCGCGCTTTGCAGGGATCCGCTCGGACAAGCGGCGACGCACGCCCCGCATTCTTGACAGTGATCACCCTGAATTTCTGGCTCCCCAGACGAAAAACTCAGGGCCTTTGCCGGACAGACCTTCACACACTCGGTGCATCCCGAGTCCTTTAAGCATTGACCAGTGGTTATCCAGGGAATGTAAGGCAATGGCTGGGCTTGGGCCCTGGGAATGCGCAATAGATCGGCTCGCGACATCCGGGTGGTGAACGCATACGTTCTGGTCGGTGGCGTGTCCAGCCTGGCCACCCGAAGGCGTTCTATCTGCGCCCGCAACACCGCACGGCATTCCAGAGTCAGTTTACCCTGTTCCTCTTCCCCTTGTGGATTCCACCAAATTATGCCGCCTCCTGCCGGATCCAGCGTCGGCGGATGATCGTGCTCAGTTAGAAGAACCACGGTGGGTGCTTGGCCTACCTGGGCATTATCCGGGGAGGTCTTGATAAACCACTGGGTGTCCGGCCACTCCTGACGGAGATATCGGAGGACGTCTTGCGCGGCACTTGCCGCAACATTGGGCCCTCTCCACACCATCATCGTTTTCATTGATTGGGTTCCTCATGAGATGGGGGAACCCCCTCCTGGTGGGTTGTCAAGGTCCTCGCCTCCCGGGAAAGGGGTTCCTCAGACGCGGTGGTGTTGTGGGCGGGATCCTGCGCCATCAAGGTCGGTAACCCTCTGAAGGCTTCCCTGTATTGTCGAATTGCCTGGCCAAACCCCCGGCCTATCTCCGGTAAGCGTTTCGGCCCGAAGATTAACAAGGCCACAATGCCCAATACCACAAGATGCATGGGACTCAATAAGTCGTCAATCATGACAATAACCTCCCTCGTTCCATCACTCGCTCTGAGACAAGTGCTGCACAATCGTCAAGGTGAGCTGAGCCAACTCCCGGAAGAACGGCGTGTCACTCGCAGCATGCAAGGCCTCAGTCATAGCCGGCACCCATGACCACATCCAACGCTTGGCGAAATCCGATCGCTCGGATAAGGCGTCAACATGGCCTTGAGCCGTCAAAAACCCGCAAAAGCCCAACTCAAATGCCAAATGATCGGCAGGAATCTTGCCTTCCGGAATCAGGCCATATTTGGCATAGGCGGCCAGGACCTCTTGCGTGCTGGATCCCATAAGCAGACCATGGTCTAAATACACACTGCCAAACAAAGGCACGGCGATCCGTCCCGGCCCCTCAAAAAGAGTCGTCCATTCTGTGCTCAAAGTCGCCAGTGCCGCCGAATCTTGGGCAGACCGGGCCAAAGCTTCCCACAATGCACCCTGGGAAGCCACCCTGGATAAAAGCAATGGGAGAGAAGCATCCGGGGCATCACTGTACAGCCGGTGAAGCACAGCGAGTTGCTCCAGTTTTCTTGTCTCGCCAGTTAGCATTCCCATAATAGACACCACCTTGCTGGGTGTTGGACCGTCACGGCTTCCTTCAATTCGTGACGGTCACAATCATCCTGTTCGCTTATATCTTGATCACCTTGACAACCATGTCGTTGAATGTGGACATGCCCGTAATAGGGGACGAGAGATTCGGATCCAACAGCCGGTTGGAACTAGGCGTGATGCTCCGATACTCATAGGTCTGCCCCATCCCCGGCGTCAAACGACCGCCGGACCCAGGGGGCACTCTCAGCACGCCTGGCCGGATCAGTTCACTCAAAAAGACCTTGCCTTTCGTTTCTTGCTTCAACGGATTGACCAATCGCACCAGATCACCGGTGCGAAGCCCCAACCGTTGTCCATCCACGGGATTCATCTGGATCACCGCTATGGACCAAGCTCCTTGCCTTAAGTGGTGAATCCCGGCGATCTTTTCTCCACCCTGGCCTGTCGTCACCACCGGATGAAAGGTTTTGGCATCATTGAGAGGCATCCACAAATGCTCTTCGGAAATACGGCCTAGCCAATCAACATACTGGGTAGCAGACATGGACTGGTGAATGCGGCCGGAAATTAATTGGAAGGGGTATTGGGTACGGTACTGAGTATAGGCAGGATTGGTGTAAGGATTCCACACGGTTTCGTACCAAAAGAAAGTCGTCGGGTACCTGGTCCACCCCACTTGATTCAACATATAGGGAACGGGGCGGTTGGCAATGTATTTGTTCACAGCATCCAAGAACCCGAAATGGAACTCGAACTTCCCGCTTTTGGTGGCAATGATCCCGCCAGACGGAGCCTTATAGCGCTCCCAGGCCATGGGCCAGACGGCGACTCCGTGATGATCCCGCAACCAGGCTACCGTAAGCGGAACGCCTTGCACAATCTTCTTGGTGTGATCGATGCTCACCTGCCCTTTTTCCAACGACTCGGGAGTCCCGAGCAGCTTATATCCCACCGGATACCTGGGATAGGGCAAAGGCTCGCCAACATTTGTACGGCCAGGGGCCTCTAAAAGAGCTTCATTCCAAAAATCCTCCTCGGAATGATACCGATCCCAAAAATCTGCACCCTGAATGTCCGGATCCCCGGCGTCATGAAGCGCTTTAGCGAGAATATTCATGATCTCCACCTGGTTCTTGGCTTCGAATTGCGGGGGTACGACCGGTTCACGCAGATACATTACCGGTTCGGAAGGATAGATGTCGGACAGCCCCATACGCTCCATGAAACTGGCTTCAGGCAGAATGACGTCGGCATAAAGACCCGTCTCCAGATAAGCGTTGTCCACATAAACCGTGAGAGGGATTTGATAGTCACCGGATCCGTCCTTAGCACTCAACACTTCCGCCCAACGCTGTTCCGTCGACGCGCTATTCGCCGGATTGCCGCCGCGAACGAAAAAGGCTTTGATGGGATAATGATATCCGGCAAAAGGTCCATAGTTAATCTGGACCCCCTCACTCATCTGCTTGGGATACGCGCCTAAGGCGCCCCAAAATGCCGCAGGCCAAGCACCATTGTTATCCATTTCCAAGTCCCAGGCCAATCCTTTGATTGTCTTGCCATTGACAGTACGGGTAATCATCTGGCTTTTGATTTGTTTGCTTCCGCCATTACCGCCTTTATTCGAACGAACCAAGGCGGTGTCAATGGCTCCGCCCCGGGCATCAAAATTGCCTGTAATGACATTCAACACCGTTCCCAAGGTACTGACGACTTCTCCATTAAAGTGATGCCCGGTACCATTCATGCCCCATACTAAGGCTGCGGGTTTCTTGCTGCCAAACTCGTGGGCCAATGTGGCGATGTCTTGGGCTGCCAAACCGGTTCGCTCTTGAGCCCACTGCAGAGAAAAATAGGGCAAGTTGTTGATCGGATCGGATTTCGTCCACCAACTGCGAAATGCCGTCTCGAATTCCGGCCATCCGACGCTGTAGTCCTGAAATCGGGGATCAAGATACTGGCGCTCAGGATCCTGCGGATTATTATTGGTGAGGATATAGCGCAGCATTGTCGCGAATAGATCGGCATCCGTTCCCGGGCGGATCGGCAACCACCAATCGGCTTGTGCCGCGGTGTTGCTAAATGCAGGATCCACAACCACCACTTTAGCCCCATTTTGCTTGGCAGCAACCGTGCCTCGGGATTCATAATTGATGCGGGTGGCTGTAAAGGGATTCCAGCCCACATAAATGATCATCTTATTAGCGTAAGAATAGTCATTTTTCAGTGAACCGTCGGGTTGGCGAACCAAAACCGGGCGCATCAGATCGGGTTCAATTCTGAGGCCTCCTTCTATGATGTAGGGGCCGAGTCGGCGCGGGGTATCGCAGATAGCCCCATGCTGAGTGCAATTGGGGCTTCCGAAGTAATAAAACAGACGCCAATAGGGAGGTTGATCCGTCATGTCACCGCCGTCCATAATCACCGTTTCGGGCCCGTATTGTTGTTTAATGGCCTCCAATTTCGTCGCGATATAACGAGATACCTCCTCCCAGCTGGCGCGGCGGAATTTTCCTTCACCCCGCGCTCCCACCCGAATCATGGGATACTTCAGCCGGTACGGGCTATAGACGACTTGTTTGCCGCTCACCCCTTTGGCACAGGTCGTTCCCGCATTATAGGGCACGTGCGGATTGCCGTAAATGGTGCTGATAACCCCATTGTAGGTCGTCACCTGTAGTCCGCATTCCGAAGCACAAAAAGCGTCGGCAGTATAGATGACCCGTTCTTTGCCTAACACCGCCGACTGCGGCGAGCCGTCCGTGACGTTTGACTTCGACGCCGCCAAGGCATAATGACCGAGCTCCCAGAAACTAAGAGCCCCAACGGTCGCTGTGCTGGCTACCAAAAATTTGCGGCGCGTGATCTCCTTCATTTGACATCCCTCCCCCACACGGGTAAGAGTTTGATACCGACCCAATACAAGACCACCCCTACCGCGACAACGAACAACACGAGTTCCCATTCAGCCCAGGTGGGCACATAATGAAACAATAGACGCCCATCATGGTAGCTCGATGGCAAGTTGGGCAGTTCAGGTGTTGCCAGACCTGGCACGACCAGGTTAACGCGCACCGCCAGAAACAATACGGACGAAAGCACTCCGGCCATGCCGATGGCCCATGGAGATTTGGGTTTCGCGATAAGGAGCACCGCGGGAATCAGATAAACGCCCCCCACCGTGACAAGCCAGAACACCCACCAAAATGGTCCGGTGAGCACTTGACTCAATTCCCTTACCTCAGGACCGACTCCATACCACAAGGGAACCTGATAATCGGCCCAATCGAGTAAGGCCGAAAACAGCAATAGCCCCAGAAGAATACGGCCCAGAGTGCGAACGGTCAACATCCACTCTTTATCCCGTACGGGCCAAAAAAAAGCAATGAGGGCGGTAAACAACGCCCCTCCCGAGAAAAACGCCCCCACGATAAATAAGATAGGATAAAGCCCCGTGTGCCACACATCACGAGCGGCGACTGTTGCCAGCAATGCGCCCACGCCTCCGTGAAAGGCGAAAGCCAGAGGAATTCCGATAGCCCCTAATACTGTCGTAATATGTCTTTCGCGGTGCTGCTCACTTTCCGATAGCAAGGTCCTCCTTTGCCCGGTTAACAAACGAGCGACACGGCCTGAGAGGCCCACATGACCCCTGGCCGCGATTAACGCATTGTGTAAGGCAAAATAGGTTTCCACGACCAACAACAAGAAATAAACCGTGTATAACCACCCCATCCACGCCATCATCGAATGCGGGTTGCCCCGGTACCAAATCTCAAAAATACGTCCCATATGCCCCACATCGAACAAAATCATCAACATCGCCATGAGCAGCGTCACCAGTGCGACGAGAAGAGATAGGGGCGCCACGCGTTCTAACGACTTCATACCAAATACGTAAACGAGAGTCGATAAGAGAAATGCTCCCGCAGACAGGCCAATAAACCACATATACGCGGCGACCCAGAGCCCCCAGGGCATCCACCCTCCCAAATCCGTGATCAGACTCCCGTGCAGCATGCGTTCATAAAACCCCTGCAAGCCCAAAACGAGCACCACCACCCACAAACCTACCCCAATCCAGGTCCAAGGCGATATTTTCCGGTGCTCGGGGGGCACGCTGGGAGTCTTTGTTGATGTGATCATTTATCAAACACCTCCTCACACAATGTGATGCGCCCGGCTACAAGAGATAGTAGACGCTGGGATTAGTGCCCATATCCGCCTTGAGCTGCATGACTTGCCGACCTTGACGCACACGGTTCACCAAGGCTTCGGGATCATTGAGATCTCCAAAATAGGTGGCCAATGCAAAGCATGTGCGAACGCAAGCAGGCAATTCCCCCCGTTGCACCCGTTCAATGCAGAATTGACATTTACGGGTATTGTTTATAGGGGAAGTACCGGCTTTCCTGAGCCAGACATGGCCATATTCCAAAGAGGGCACTTGTTCATAAGGCGTAGGCGGGCCGTCCACAAGATCTCCATAAAATTCCCCCCAATCAAACGTGCGAGCACTGTAGGGACAGGCCGTAATGCAATACCGGCACCCGATACACACGTCATAGTCAATCTCCACAATGCCATCCGGACGTTTGTAAGTGGCCCCTACCGGACAGACCGGAACACACGGAGGGTTGGCGCACTGCATGCAGGGCCTGGGAAGAAATTGTTTGGTGACATTGGGGAAAGTACCGGAATCATTCTCTAATACGGGCCGGTAGACGACACCCGGGGGTAGCTTATTTTCGTTGATGCATGCGAGTGTGCAGGCTTGACATCCGGTGCAGCGTTGCAAATCAATACTCATTCCCCATTGCCGTTCACCCATGGGTTTCTTCAGAGCCCTTTGCAAATCGCTTTGCATGACCAACCGAATGTCTTCTTCAGAAGGAATCGTGGGAGGTGGGAGTATTGGGATAGGGACAAGCCCTCCGTCCGGTTTAGGAACAGGGTTGCCCGAGAATGTACCCATCATGTGCTCCTTTCTTTTAGGAACATCGGACTCCTTTCTTTGACCGCAACAACTTATCTGAATTTTCTTGATATAAGCCGGACACCTCCCCTTTTAACCAAGCCCAGTGCTTGTTCTCTTGCGGAAATCAATTACTTTCTGCTACTTATTGATGACCTGTTCCTACAACAACTGATATCTCTTTTCCCCTGCATCGTACCAACTTGGCTAACCCTGCCTAATAGCTAATTAGCCCAATTGTTCAGGGACTTTTGGCTTGTCATTTGGGGTCCATCTGTCCGCGCGCAACTAGGACAGGGATCTCAAAGCAGGTAGATAAAGGGTAACTATTCAGGTATCGCCTAGAGAAGGCGATTCAGCCATTTGACGGAATTCTGGTTGGAGGCATATTGGTTCACGGAGATGGCCTGCAGCCATCTCCGTCGTCTTGTCATATCAGTCGGAGGCCCATTACGTCAGAGGCTGCCACGGCCCTCCCTCAGTCATGAATCGCAATACAGCGAACACGGATTGGCCTTGTTTGCGTGCAGTCGATAAATATCCACGAATGGTAGCGAACCCAGCGGCTCCGTCCTCTGTGTGGAACATGCCAGAAACCGTTTGCTTCACCTTGACCATCCGTAAATCTTTCACTGCCAAGTTGTTGTCGAACGGCACCGTGAGGTCTCCGAGAAAGCGGAGCGCATGGTTCCGCTTCTTGTGCTTTGAAAGAACGTCGTCCTTGGAAGCCGGTACAGACAGTGCCTGTCACAATACCTCCAGTCTACCCGTGCCGCAAATGGAGTCTCTCATTGGAGATCAGTGACACTCCATGACTTCTGATCAGGCTATTTTGGAAGGGAATCCAGGTGCTCCGTGGAATTATACCCCCCGATGTGCCACGTTCCCTGACGATGGGACAATCGGCTTAAGCAGGCATTTTTCAAAG
>DAHWKJ010000004.1 GCA_027343695.1 Sulfobacillus sp.
GGTCATGCGGATTCCCGGACAACGGGCGGTCCGCATCAACCCCGACAAATCTGTCCATCCGGCGTGGGACCCGATATTAGCCGAGGTTTTCACGGTGTACGGGGATCGGCACGGTTAGTCATGGCCTCGTCGAAGACCCGGTTCTGTTCTACCGGTTCTGTTTTACGGGTCCGTGTTGCACCGCACCCATGTTCTTCCGGGGATGGGAGCAGCCCGGAAAGAGAGGGGGGCAGTCCTCGTGCGTATACGCCCGCAGTAACTGATGCTCAAGTATACGAATTTGTCGGGCACGGTTTGGCAATGCCAGCCACAAGGTCCGTGTCATTTGCGTTTGTAATGCAGTTCAACAAACTGATTGTGTTGGGTGACCTTGACCAGGTCGAGCGTCGATTCGTAAGGACTTGATTTAAACAACGGAATGCCCTGACCAATGATTGTTGGAGCGATGTGAATAATGAACTCGTCCACTAAGTTCGCAGGAAGCAACGGGGTGAGCACCTCCGCGCCCCCCACGATCCAAATGTCCTTGCCGGGCTTCTGCTTGAGTGAGGCCGTAAAGTGGGCAATATCTTGATTCACAAATGTGACGCTGGCTGTTTGTCCCCTTAACGTCCGCGAAAACACGTAACACGTCTTTCCCTGGTAGGGAAAGTCCGATTGCACGTTTCTCAAAATCCACTCGTACGTTCTTCGACCCAGTAAAATCGTATCGACCGTCTCATAGAAAGCCGCGTATCCATTGTCACCCGGGCCCTCAAATTTTAGCAGCCAGTCGAGTGATTCGTCTTCGCGTGCGATATAACCGTCCAAACTTTGGGCAATATACAGCACGAGTTTCCTTGCTGACTCCATCGGGCCACCCCCTAATTTCAGGTACTTGTTCATGAGCATACCACGGTCCACCCAGCAAAGCGCCTTTTCTGGACATGGGCCGAAATCCCTGCCTTAGGCGGTTGAGCCCCAAGACGATGTCGTCCTAATCCCCGACCACTGGATCCCGATTCTCCCCCGACCCTCCGACGCCATCTTATTTGTATGTCCCTTTGAGCCATTGCCAGATCAATTCGCTAACCTCACGAGGCTTAGATAGGTTGGGAAAGTGCGCGACGGCGGGCATCCGAACTAGGGTGGCCTGCGGTAGGGTTCGCTCTAAATAGTCGGCAACCATTACACAGAATGCCGTATCATGTTCACCCACGATGACCATGGCGGGAATGTCGAGACCCGCGAGCGAATGGGTGTCGTTTATGTCCCGGTACTGGGTAAACTCCCCACGGCTTTCCAGGAAATCCCGGTACATAAGGCGGGACGATTCGCGATTGGCTGCAGGTTCACTCCGCTCACTGCCGTCGATTCCAACAAGCCATATGGCCTCGGCCAAGTCGACGAGTCTGCTCACATCATGGGCCGCCAATGCGGCTTCATACTCCGTATAGATAGCTGGATCGGGGCCATCGATCTTGGGTTGGAATCCAAAGAGACCGGTGCCCGCCAAGACCAACCGATCCACCTAAGGAGGAGCCCACCAGAGTCGCTGTGGTCACTCCCAAATGATCCCAGAGTGCGAGGAGTGTGTCCGCTGGATCGTAATTGTCGGGCGGGTTGTCGCTCGATCCATATCCCAGCAAATCGTACGTGATACAGCGGTAGTCGTGGGACAAAGCATCAACTTGGACGCCCCACTACCGGTGATCGGCAAGAGCCGAATGGAGGAAGACCACGGCTGGCCCCCGGCCGGTTACCGCGTACCGAATGGCGCCTTGCGGAGTGATTAACTCGTTCATTACAATAAACCCCCTCCTGAGTTTGGTGAATTCCATATTATTCTATTTATCACGGTTTTTTGCTGCAATTCCTTACGGAACCGGCCCGTTAACGCATCAAGGGATTCTCTCGGAATGGCGATAAGTCCTCAAACATCTATGGCCATTTTCTTTCTACAGAAACCCCGTGTACGACTCCAACGCTGCGTTATCGTTCTCGCGATAGGACAGCCCGGCCCGTGGCATTGCGCACTGCGGTGTCGGAGAGACGGGCCCCTACCCCCGCAGCCATGACCAGGCAGACCACACTCCCCAGCAAAATGGCTCGGACCGAATAAACTCGCACCAAACCAGCTACCAGGCTGATGCCGGCAATCGCCACCCCATTGGCAAGCGCGGAACGCAACCCGAGCATCTGCCCCACCCACGCTGTGTCGCTCTGGTGCT
>DAHWKJ010000040.1 GCA_027343695.1 Sulfobacillus sp.
TGACAAGCCTGTGGAGCGCCCTCTGGTGGACGACCGGTCCTGGAGACCCTAAGAAGCCATGACGCCATGAAGCAGGAAGGTGGCGAAAAGTTTGATCATTGACTTAACGATGATCAGTCTTGGATAAGTCCATCAGAACGGAAAGGATATGATGAGGGAAGATGCAAGATGGCTCAGATGATAAAGGTCATCGCCAAAAGAACCCGGAGAGGAAGAGGGAGCATGCGAGAATCCCTAAAAAGATTTCAAGAAACCATTATGTCAAAAGGTTTGGAGGGGGTCGTCATCGCGTCCCCCGAGGATCTCAGCTCCACTAACCTTCGATACCTTAGCGGATTTACGGGAAGCTCTGCCTATCTTGTGGTGACACCTGACCGTGCGTGGCTTTTGACCGACTTTCGATATTTGGAGCAAGCAGCTACGGAATGTCCTGACTTTGAAATCGTTAAACAGGATAAACAGGTGGTATTGTCGATTGCAGAGATTTGCCGGAATTACCGCATTGGCGTGTTGGGATTTGAGGCAGATAAAGTACCCTACCAGATGTGGCATGATTGGAATGGCCAGGTTCCGGTCGTGTGGCGCCCGCTGGGAAAATTGGTGGAAGAACTTCGATTGGTGAAGAACTCCGAAGAAGTTGAAATCATGCGAAAGGCTGCCCGCGTCGCGGGCGAGTCGTTATTGGAGGTTCTTCCGAGCATGGTGGGCTTGACGGAGATGGACGTCGCCTTGTCCTTAGAGATGGCAATGCGACGCCGCGGAGCCGGGTCGTTAGGATTTCCCACTATCGTGGGATCGGGAGAGCGGGGGGCGCTGCCGCATGCACATCCCACCCCGCGTCGGATTCAACCAGGGGATATGGTCACCATAGACTTTGGCGCAGAGGTGAATGGATATCGATCTGATGAAACCGTCACCGTTGCGATCGGGACGGTTTCGGATCAGATGCGACAAATTTTTGATATTGTGGCAGAAGCACAAGCACTCGGCATAGAGGCCGCCAAACCCGGCGCGACCAGTCACGACGTGGATACTGCGGTGCGGTCGTTCATTGATCGTGCGGGGTACGGCGAGGCCTTTGGTCACGGAACCGGTCATGGGGTGGGGCTTGACGTGCACGAAAACCCTTTTGCCTTTTCGGACCCGCGATCTGCTGAGGTTTTAGTGCCCGGCATGACGCTGACCGTGGAACCGGGAATCTACCTCCCGGGAATCGGTGGGGTACGGCTCGAAGATACTTTGGTGATCACGGAGACTGGCAATGAACGGCTCACCATGGTATCGAAAGAGTTTCGCACCATTGAGGGATAATTCTCGAACCAACCCAAGCTCCTATCTCGATGAGAGGATGCTCATTCGGGCGCGCAACGTGGTAATCGTAGGGGATGTGGAGGTCTTCTAGGATCCTGCGGATATCGAGAAAGTTAAGGCGTCCATCGTCACTTTTGCTGTATCGGAGACGCTGCGGGTGGCTCATGGTACGGGTGCCGTCAGTGATTTGAGACACCCCATCCTCACAAGGGCGAGTACTCAGCCATTCGGCTCTGTGTAATCTGAGGTGGGGATTTCCCCAATGCCCCCGAGCGGGACCCGAAAGGTGTCACGTACCACGATTTAATCGGGGACCACATCGCCGGCATAGGTCCGAATCTCTACCGTGTATCCATCGGGATCTTTCACGTAGACACTAGTTCCTTCACCTTGAGCGCCAAAACGCTGACCCAGGTTGTCGTAAGCGATGTCGTGTTGCTTTAACTCATCCACGATGGTGGATAATGAATCGCTCACCTCCACACAGAAGTGGTTAAGGCCGGGCTTCGGATCCTCGGTGACAAAGAGGTCAATGAGAGTGATGCCGAGTCTCACGGACGGGAATGGTACTGTCCCCGCGTAATAGGCATCGAGGCGCACCGTATCCATGCCTAATAAGTCACGATAAAAAGCGAGAGATGCCTCTAAGCTCTTAACTTCCAGAACAATATGGTCTAACGTTTTAGCGTGCATTTAGGTTCCTTCTTCCTTATCGCATTGTAAGGATTATCTC
Source organism: Sulfobacillus sp. (assembly GCA_027343695.1). Lineage (GTDB taxonomy): Bacteria > Bacillota > Sulfobacillia > Sulfobacillales > Sulfobacillaceae > JAKADJ01. The sequence continues at coordinate 2,045 of DAHWKJ010000040.1, forward strand.
ATTTTAAATTGAAATGCCGACGGGTTACAATGGTGGTTGGTAACAAGTATAGGAACCATCCTCGGGGGATGGCTATCTCTGTAGGAGCGATTAGTTCTTGGAGATAGGACCGTTCCACTTGTCCATCCCGCCGGACAGGTTGTACACATTGCGATAGCCGGCTTCTTGTAACAACTCGGCAGCCTTTGCCGATCGGTTACCGGAACGACATACCACGACCACGGTTCGATCCTTAGGAACCTCCTTCAATCGGTAGACAAGTTGAGTCAACGAAATGTGCTTGGCTCTCGGAATATGGCCCTCGCGATATTCGGAACTTTCGCGGACATCGACAATGACGCCGTTTCCTGATCTAGCGAGGGATTCCACGCGATCCGAAGATAGATGTTTAATCATTTTAGTCCCCTCCCACATACCGTGTGGGGTATATTATATCACGAGTGTAGAACCCATTGGTTAACGGGCCATGTGCGTTCCTCCGATGTCTTAGCGTTATGATTTTTCGGCTGGGAGTCATTGAATAATTCCTAGAGTACCGTCCCCTACTCGTCCTACCCTGGAACGTCATGAAGAGCATGGGCAACGTGCTCATTCATGGGTACGATGAGGTGGATATCGAGATTGTGTGGATGACGGTCGCCGAGGATATTCCCTAGATTCATGCCCCGCTCCAGAAGCTTCTGTCAGAGGTCGCAGACGCATCGCGCGACGGATCGCAACCATTGGCCACCGCCCGCATTACAGTCTGGTTGGAGCGCACTCGGGGGCGATACTGCGTTTATCTCCGAGCACTCGGAGGCACAATGGGTGCCCTGATCACGCCGGAGACGGTAGTCATTAGTGACCCAATTTCAATGCAACATACCCTTGCCGTTGATCCATCACAAAATCCTGATCCCCAATTAAATTACCACTATAATTAGGGGGGCGGAATGAGGAGTCTAATCGTGAGGCCAATATTATGGGACGGGTTTCATGGGGCGTTTGGATGCGTGTGCTAAAAGATGGGAATTTTTACGCAATCATCATACAATGACAAGTGTACGAGACTGAGGGAGGTGGGGGTCAGTGCAGATTAAAGAAATGGAGCACCATCTGTTGTGTCACCTAGTCGCGAACAAAGACGGGGCGTCGCATGACGAGTTGGTGACGATGATGAAGTCTGAACATAATTTATCCGACCATGAAGAATCGCAATTGCGAAAGCATCTAAAACAATGGCACCAAGATTGGGTCGACCGGGGACACATGGTAAATCTCGGGAGCCCATGGTCCCGACTAAGCCCCGACGGGCAATTGACAGCGATGCAAATGATTGAGGCGCAGGGTCCAACTTTCCTCCCATAACAACGGATATCACGATAGCAGAGACGGGGCGAGGCGTAGAATGCCCCGTCTCTACCATTAGGCCGGTAAGCGGTTCTTGACGATAGTTCCTCCCTTAAGGACTAACACCATATTGTCGTGCTGTTGAAGGCGGCTAAGTTCTTTTAAGGGATCCGCCTGAGATACCGTAATATCGGCTAATTTTCCGACCTCAACCGTGCCTAGGCGGTGTTGCCAGCCGAGACAATCGGCGGCAGTCCGGGTGCTGGCTACAATCGCCTCCATGGGTGTCATCCCGATGTCAACCAACAGTTGGAGTTCCTCCAGGTTAGTACCGTGATGCCCCACCCCGCTATCCGTACCCATGGCGATCTTAACGCCTCTACTTTTGGCTTTGGCTATACTGGTCTGGTGAGCCTCAATTACGCGCTTGGTTTTTTCCACGGCATAGGCAGGGACTCGAAGGCCTTCGTCAAATGCCTTCAGCACGGACAAGGGGGCAATGAGGGTGGGAACTAGGTAGGTTCCATGCTGTAGCATCAGGTCAATGGCCTCATCATCGAGATAGATTCCGTGCTCAATCGAATGGAATCCTGCCCGCACCGCATTCTTAATTCCTTCGGCAGCCTGGGCGTGAGCCATCGCTTTAATGCCTCCGTGCATCTGAGCTTCGTCGACGATGGTCTTCAGTTCATCCAATGTAAAGTGTGCATCTTCAGGATTATCGGTGGGGCTGATGACGCCACCTGATGTAGCGACTTTAATGATCTGGGCACCCGCTCGAATCACCTCCCGGACCTTTTTGCGCACGCCTTCGATCCCATCGCAGACCCCATCGACCATCAGGGGATTTTTGAGCGGGTAGCCTAAGAGGGCGGAATGCGCATCCCCGTGTCCTCCGGTGATGGACAGCATGGTGACAGAGATTTGCGTGCGGGGGCCGGCGATTAGCCCTTCATCGAAGGCACGTTGAATCCCGCGGTCAGCACCGCCGGCATCTCGGACCGAGGTAATCCCCGCATCCAGGGTAGCCTTCGCATATTGGGCGGTTTTCAGAATGCGATAGGTAAATGGTGTCGCATAGGGATCTTGGGTGCCAAAGGCCTCGGATGTTACGTGCACATGGCAGTCAATGAACCCAGGGAGAATGGTGGCGGCGTGAAGGTCGATGGCGTCGACCTTATCATCTTGGGGTAACGGAACCTCGGCTTTGGGTCCTACCGCCACAATGGTGTCATCTTTGATGAGGACAGCCGCGTCGGAGATGGGATCACGACCGGTGCCATCGATCAGGGTCGCGTGATAGAGATAGGTATAGGACATTCGGTGAGCCTCCTTCGGGAGTGGAGAATACTGAGGAGAGTGCTTCGCCAGAAAGTTTCGAAGTTCCTGCTGCCTGGGACGTGCATTGCATCGGGTGGTGGGGTTTTTTGGTGCACACCATTGAGCGCGGAGCAGGAAACGACCTTTTGGGTCGCGAACTCATCGTGAGAACGTCTTCTAAAGGAGCCTTGGACCATGCCGATGTCCTCATATTATCGTGAATTGAGAACCAAGATTGGGACTGATTTGATCTTTAGTCCCAGTGTTGCGGCGGTTATCCGTAACGACAGCGGACACATTTTGTTTGTCCAGAGTGCTGACGACCAACGATGGAGCATTCCGGCCGGGGCGATTGAAATTGGTGAAGCACCAGCCCAAGCCATTCGACGCGAGGTGTGGGAGGAAACGGGACTGAAGGTTCGGCCCTTAACCATTTTGGGGGTGGCGGGAGGGCAAGAGTTTCGCTGGACCTATGCTGATGGGAATCAGGTCGAATATTTAGTTATCGTATTCGAATGTCAGATAGAAGGGGGAAAATTAGACGCGATCGATGGGGAATCGATGGCGTTTCGCTATTTTGACCCCTCTAACCTGCCACCACGACAGTTCCCTTATCCGGACGAATGGTTTCAAAGCCCGGGTGCTCACGTCACTTGGTTCGCTGATCCGACATGATTTTTTGGCAAACCGGATCTTACCGTTGTCCAACAGGATCGTCGTCATATGGGGGAATTTCCGGTCCTTAACCTTGATGTTGGCGGATCGCCACGTCTTCTTGAAGACGGGACAAGAGTCGTTTCACGGTGTCTGAGGTGCTATGCGGGGATATCACCGCCTCGATGGTCCGCGTTAAAGATAGTTCTCGGATGGGAAGGAGTTTGACACCGGGAATCTTGATCTCACTCGAACCGACGATGGCCTCGGATACGACGCTGACACCTACATTGTTGGCGACCATGGCGGTGATGGCTCGTAGTGAAGAGAGCTCCATTAAAATCATGAGGCGACCGATTGAGGAGCCGGCATCTTCTAATGCCCGCTCAAAGACGCGCCGGGTACCGGAACCGGGTTCCCGTAAAATCCATTCCAAGTGTTCTAATTCTTTAAGACCGATCGACGCATGAGAGACGAATGGGTGCTGGCGCGATACGATGAGGCCCATGGAATCGCGCCACAATGAAATCTTCTCGACGCGACTGTTCGGTGCTGCGCCTTCGATAATGCCGATATCCACCGTGCCTCTTAGGACTTGTTCGACCACGTTAGTGCTATTCGTCATACTCAAATGAATCCGGGTGTGGGGCGATTCACTACGGAATCTGCCTAACGGCCGTGGCAGATACAGTTCTGAAACCGTATGCGATGCGGCAATGCGAACCTCTGCACTGTGATGCTCGTAAAGTTGGATGGTGCGGACGGTTTTTTGCCACGTGGCCTCCATTTCCTCTGCCATGGTAAAGAGAAGGCGGCCACTCGCTGTCAGTTTCATGCCACGACTGGTCCTAGTAAATAAGACAGCGCCAAGATCTTGTTCCAGACCGGTAATTTGTTGGGACACGGACGATGGGGCTAAATTCAAATGCTGGCTGGCCCGGGTCAATTGTTCCATGCGAGCCACCGTTAAAAACACACCCAGTCGAGAATCCATCAATGGTTACCTCCGTTCGGAACCGACGCAATGGCATTCGGTTCTTCCGAACACACGTATTCGGATTATCTCTTATGATAACCGAGTTGGCGTAATAGCACGCATGGAAGGAGGGAATTGCTCATGAACCTTATTAAAGGATTTACACCGAATTGGTTCACTGTGGGCATGGGTACGGGAATTTTGGCCCTGGATGCATATACTTTGCCGGGAGGGCCCTCGTGGCTTAAAACTGTGGCGATCGGGATCGCTCTGTTTAATGTCCTGATCGTGACCGGATTGGTGGTTCTCGGAATTTTGAAGGGTATATACGACCGACCCGGAGTGCGCGAGGTTCTCGATCACCCGATTCAATCGATGTTCTTTGGGGCGATTCCGATGGCTCTAACCACCGTGGTTAATGCGGTATTCGATATGGGTTCGCGGTATGGTGCAGTGACCGCGTATCACGTGGGGGCCATTCTTTGGATGATCAATGTGGTGTTGGCGGTAGTCTCGGGATTTGGGATTCCGTTTTGGATGTTTACGCGCCATGATCATGACCTTTCGCGGATGACCGCTGTATGGCTGATGCCGATTGTTCCGGCTGAGGTAGTCGCAGCCTCAGGCGCGATTCTCCTGCCCCATGTGGCGGTCTTGGCATTCCGCCAAGACCTTTTGATAGGAATTATGGTGCTATGGGCGTTTAGTGTACCGATGGCGTTTTTGATGCTTGGTATTCTATTTATCCGATTAACATTGCATAAATTGCCGCCAGAAGATCTAGCTATTTCGACTTGGATTACGCTCGGCACTTTGGGTACCGGCGTTATGGGCCTGGCAGGCATCGCTCACGACGTGCGATTCGCGTTTCCTCTATTCAATACGGGCATTCAAGGGGCCGCGCTCTTGGGCGCCGTGGTTTTGTGGGGACTAGGACTTTGGTGGATGGGGCAAAGTGTTTTCATTACCCTCTATTATTTACGAACTCGGCGGCTTCGATTCAATTTAGGATGGTGGGGCCTCACGTTTCCGCTTGGAGTGTTCGCAGGTGGCACCGATCTGTTGTATCGTGCTTTGGGAACCGGGATCTTGGGTTGGGCTGCGTGGATATTTTTCATCATGTTGGCGATATTTTGGGTCATGGTTACAGGATTTACTGTAGGGCACTTACGAAGGTTGAGTCGACACGCCGCAGGGGGTGTCGAGAGGACCACGGATCCCATGAAGCGGGTGAGTTAATGGCGGGTGCATTTGTCGAGAACCCTGTGGTCGATAGGTCGGGATAAACGCATGCATCCACCAGGGGTTGTGGTACAATGTGCACAATCTTGTGCACGGGAGGCTTTTCATGCGACGGTTCGCATTTGTGGTTCATCCGCTACGATTTGATGATTTTGCCCGGAAATATCCGATTACCCGCTATCTTCCCCAAGGATTAGTGGAATCAGGATTTAAGGTCATGGGACCGATTATGACGGGACATACGACCGGTGTCGTCTCGCCGACTGGGGAAGAACTGGAGGGATGGCTGATTGGGCTGGCACTGACGCCAAAAATCTTGTTGGAATCTCCCTATGAGTGGGTGTTGCAGAAATTAGAGAAGGCCGGCAGGCTCGCAGAAAAACTCGGGGCGGAGATTCTCGGTCTCGGAGCCTTTACCAAAATTGCGGGAGACCGTGGGGTGTCTTTAGCCGATCGGCTCTCGATTCCGGTCACGACCGGCAATTCTTATACCACGGCCACGGCGGTGGAGGGAAGCTTACGTGCCGCCGAGCGGATGGGAATTAATTTAGACACGGCTCAGGTGGTCGTGATTGGAGCCACGGGGTCGATTGGTGAAGCGTCATGCCATATGCTCGCGCCCCACGTCAAACGGTTGCGGATTGTGGCACGGACTTTGGAAACCTTGACAGATCTAAAGGGACGTTTAAAAGCATCTCATCCTGATCTCGAGGTGACGATCTCGCAAGTGCCGACCGAAGCGGTTCGGGACGCAGATCTCGTCGTGGCGGTGTCCTCCGCGCAAGATTCCTTAATAGAGCCCGAGGACTTAAAGCCTGGGTCGGTGATTACGGACGTGGCGCGGCCGCGCAACATTTCGGCCCAAGTGAGTCGCAAGCGGCCCGATGTCCTGGTGTTGGATGGGGGGGTCATTGAGGTGCCCGGACCCCATGCAGATATGGGGTTCAATTTTGGATTTCCGCCACGCATGGTGGAGGCGTGTATGGCAGAGACCATGATTTTGGCCCTGTCTGGCCGTTTAGAAAACTTCACGTTAGGCAGTCGCATTGAGGTCGATAAAGTGCAGGAAATTCACCGGATGGGACAAGAACAAGGATTTAAGATGGCAGGCTTTCGGCGTTTTGAACGGGCGATTGACGAGAGAGAAATCGACCTCATTCGCCAACGGGCCGAAAAGGTCGGGGACCAAAGTTGGCCCGTGATCCCCGATGCCCCCTTCATTAGTACACCGTAAGATATTGGTCGATTTCCCAGTCATGGACTTGGTGGCGGTACACGTCCCATTCGATGCGCTTGGCCTCGATGTAGCTTTTGCTAATATGTCCACCAAGTGCGTCGAGCATGACCGAGTCGGCTTCCAAGTAATCTAATGCGGCATCGAGATGGGGTGGAAGGTTTTCGATGCCCATTTCATTGCGTTCGGCTTCGTGCATGCGGTAAATATTGCGGGTTACGGGTGCCGGAGCGTCAAGTTTGCGCTTGATTCCATCGAGTCCGGCTTTGATGGTGACGGCTAACGCCAGATAGGGATTACAGGATGGGTCGGGAGATCTTAACTCGATGCGCGTGTGGCTGCCGCGAGCGGCCGGGATTCGGATCATGGGGCTGCGGTTACCCATTGACCACGCGATGTAGACGGGTGCTTCATAGCCCGGTACCAACCGCTTATAGCTATTGACCAGCGGGTTGGTGACTGCGGTATAAGCCTTGGCGTGGTGCATCAGGCCCGCGATGTAACGGAGAGCCAGTTTACTGATCCCGTCGACGTTTTTGGGATCCGAAAAGGCATTGATCTGGCCCTGATACAGGGACTGATGTAAATGAAGGCCGGATCCGTTGATGCCTTGGATGGGTTTGGGCATGAAAGTGGCATGAAAATTATGTTGCATCGCTACCGTTCTGACCACGAAGCGAAAGGTGGCAATGTTATCGGCGGTTTTTAGGGCATCGTCGTATCGAAAATCAATTTCGTGTTGCCCGGGTGCCACCTCGTGATGCGTCGATTCGATTTCAAAGCCCATCTGTTCGAGGGTGAGGACCATTTCCCGTCGGGCATCCTCACCCAGATCGACGGGAGAGAGATCGAAGTATCCGGCTTGGTCGATGGTTTTCGTGGTGGCCATGCCATTGGCATCCCGCGAAAACAAAAAAAATTCGGGCTCGGGACCCACCATGACACGAAACCCTAAACTATGGGCTTCGTCCAGCACGCGTTTTAGCGTCGTGCGGGGACATCCGTCAAAGGGAGAACCGTCAGGATTTTTAATATCGCACATGAGCCGCGCCGTCATACCTTCGCGAGGTTTCCACGGAAAAATGGCCCACGTGTTGGGGTCCGGGGCTAAATACATATCGGATTCTTCGACCCGCACGAAGCCCTCGATCGATGAACCATCAAACATAATCTTACCATCTAGGGCTTGACCGAGCGATTCCACCGGGATGGCTACATTTTTGATGACGCCAAGAATATCCGTAAATTGCAAGCGGACAAACTTCACATTAAATTCCCGCGCTTTGTCCAAGACCTCAAGTTTTGTCACAGTGCGTCCATCCCTCCAATATTTCCCTTCACTGTACCAAATCTCCAAGCAAATAGCGAAACTTTCGGGTATAGCCCCGTCGTGCGACACAAAGGCTAAGCCTAGTTGGCGAGGGGGCGTAATAGTGGCAGAATTGTTCACGTTGTTGTATCGGACTGCCATTTTATATATCGTGGCATTGATGGTATTTCGCCTTATGGGGAAACGGACCTTAGCGAAAATGGGCCCCTTTGATTTCGCTGTCATCATCATGATTGGTGAAGCGGTGGCCATTGGAATGGAGGACACCAAGACACCCCTTATCAATGCGATTGGGATTACCGTGGTGTTGGGCCTTTTGCAGTATCTTTTGACCTGGCTTAATGTACGGTTCAATTGGCTTGAAAAACTGACCCAAGGTGTGCCGTCGCGGCTCGTGTTCCAAGGGCAAGTGGATGAACGCGAACTAAAAAAAGAGCGGGTCTCCCAGGCGGACCTTATGATGGAGCTCCGACAAAAGGACACCGCGCTTAAGGATGTTCAAGAAGCCCACCTGGAACCCACCGGAGAAATCTCCATCTTAAAGCAGTCTAAACCAAAGAATAAGGTATAGAGCGGTTAGTATCCGACAATTTGGTAGCCGCTCTCAACGAGCCGGATCATCGCTTCCCCCGCGGGCTCCATTCGGTATCCACGGGCTGCCAATTCGTCTTTGATACCCAATTGTTCGGCATTGGCCGGACAGATGCCCACCGGAGATTCGGATGCAAACAGATCGTCGAGAGCCGATTTCACGGCTGGGGGAGGGTCTCCCAACAATTTTACGCCGGGGCCAAAGAAATACACTTCCATATCTTGCCCACGATGATCTTTCATTCGTTGAGCCAACCGAATTCCGGCTAAAGCCTTATCGGCTTGATCCGGTCCCGCAGTAATCCAAAACGCAATCTTAGCCATGATGCACCATCCCCTTCTGAGTCGCATGTCTTGGAGTTCAGCATACCACCAAGTGGGATTGGACTCCAATCCCATATAATTTAACATTGCATTTAAATGTGTATTCATGTATATATATGCAATGAGGTGAGCGCATGAACGTGGCGGTGATGGGAGCGACGGGGTATGCAGGGCAAGAGTTGGTACGAAGAATTCAGCGTCGTCCAGGTTGGCGACTGGTTGCGGCCACGGCTCGATCGGAAGTCGGAGAGTCCCTGGGGGATTGGTATGGACGCTCGGAACTCCCAAATGTCTTTGTCTCTCTGGAGGCGGTGGCTGGGTGCCACCCCGATTTGGTATTTAACGCCCTCCCGCATCGGGCGGCGACAACTTGGGTACAGGAACTTGCCTCCCGTGGAATTCGGGTGATTGACCTCTCGGCTGACTTCCGCTTTTCGAGTCGCGATCTCTATGAATCGATCTATGGGGTGCACGAGGCTCCTGATGCGTTAAAGATGTCTACGACGGGTTACGCGGATGATCCGTTCATGGACTACGGCGATGCATCCATTGTCGGTAATCCGGGGTGCTATCCTACGGCTTTTTTTACGTTGATGGGCCCTCTCCGGAGAGCCGGAATCACTTTAGGCCCGTTGATCGTGGATGGCAAGTCCGGAGTGACGGGTGCTGGACGGCGCCCTGAACTATCTTTGTTAATGGCCGAGATGGCGGAGAATGCGGAACCCTATAGTGGGCCTGGGCGTCATCGACATACTGCCGAAATGCAAGCGGCTACGGGAGCCTCGGTGGTTTTTCAGCCTCATTTGATGCCGATGGCACGGGGCATGCTCGTGACCGTGTATTGGACCCAACCGACGATCAGCGCCCATGAGGTTTCGCGACTGTGGCAGGACTTTTATGCCCATAATCCCTTTGTCGAAATCTTATCGAGTGGGAGAGCTCCACGGACGGGACGGGTGCGTGGGACCAATCGGATTGAGATTATGGCGATGGATGATGTCCGGGGCGGGACCATGGTTTTGATCGCTGCTCAAGATAACCTGGGGAAGGGTGCGGCTGGCCAAGCCATACAGCACGCCAACCGATGGATCGGCGAGAGAGAAGATCTGGGGCTTTGTGATTAAAGGGCGGCGATACTTTTGAGACGATGCAATGGGACGAAGGAAAGAGAGGCACAACATGGTGGTCCGCCCAACTCAGGAAGCCGTTATTAGGGAGGATATTGTGGCGTTACCTGGTAATGTGACGTACCCGATTGGCTTTAAAGCGTATGGCGTGCATGCGGGACTACGTCGTAAACGGCTTGATATGGCCCTCCTCTGGTCATCTCGTCCGGCGACATTTTCTGGAATGTTTACCACCAATGCGGCCAAAGCGGCTCCGGTCAGATTGACGCAACAGGTGGCTGAGCGGGGGCTGTCACAAGCCTTAGTGGTCAACTCTGCCAATGCCAATGCGCTGACCGGTAAGCGAGGCGAAGAGAACGCCCGCGACATGCAACAGATGGTGGCTCGGGGCCTCCATGTGCCACCTCCGTTTGTGGCGGTGGCGTCGACCGGGCTCATTGGAGTCCCGCTACCGATGGGGTCTATCACGCGTGGAGTTCGGGACCTCATCGGTCTGTGGTCCAATCTTCGTGAGGAGACAGAGGCGGACGGGGTTAATGCCAGTGAGGCCATTTTGACCACCGACACCATGGCGAAAACCGGGGCGAGGCTGGTGCGGCTGTCCGGTGGTACGGTCCGGATTGGGATGATGGTCAAAGGATCAGGGATGGTCCATCCGCAAATGGCCACCATCTTGGGGTTTATTACCACCGACGCGGAAATTGCTAAACCGGTTTGGGACGACATGATTCGCCATGCCGTCGACCGCACTTTTCACCGAATCTCAGTCGATGGAGATGTTTCCACCAATGACATGGTTTTGGGCTGGGCTAATGGGATGAGTGGGGTTGCGGTAGAAAATGATCACGACTGCAAAATCTTTGGTTCGGCGTTGACCGAGTTGATGCGCCAAGGGGCACGGGATATTGCTAGCGATGGCGAGGGAGCCACCCATCTGGTAACGGTCGTGGTAACCGGTGCTGTGACGGAGGCCGACGCCGCAGCGAAGGCACGCGCCGCAGTCCGCTCTCCTTTAGTCAAGAGTGCCGTCTATGGACGAGATCCGAACTGGGGCCGCGTGGTGGCTGCGGTGGGGTCGGCAGGAGTGCCTTTTGACCCCACCCGGATTGATCTCTCTATGAATGGTATGACGCTGTTACAGGGAGGGCAACCCATGGCATTTAATGAAGAACGGGCGCGTGCCGTGATGGCTCTGCCCGAAGTCATCTTTGTCGTGAATCTTCATGCTGGAGCCTCTTCGGCTGAGGCCTGGGGCTGCGATCTGACTGAGCGTTATGTAGCCATTAATGCGCAATATCGGAGGTCATAGCGATGCGGATTGTGTTAAAGGTTGGAGGCAGTGTGCTACAGCACGATGGTCGTGCGGTATGGGCCGAGGATCTCCGTAACTTGGTAGAGGATAGGCATCAGGTCCTCGTGGTCCATGGCGCGGGACCACTCATTAATGAAAGGTTAGCACAACTCCAGGTTCCGGTCGTATTTCAAGAGGGTCAGCGTGTCACGACGCCCGCAGTATTAAAAGAAGTGGTGCAGGTGATGCGGGGTACCGCAAATCTATTGATGGTGGCACAATGTCAGAAGGTGGGCGTGCCAGCGGTTGGTCTTTCGGGCGCAGATGGCGGATGGTTCGATGCGTGCCGGGACGATTCGGGCTTGGGTTTGGTAGGACGGGTAAATTCGGTGCGTCCGGGCCTCATCGAGCGGATCTGGGCAGGAGGAATGATCCCGATGGTAGCGCCGTTGGCCATGGAACAGGATACCGACACGCTTTTGAACCTCAATGGAGATTGGGCTGCAAGTGGAATTGCTCAAAAGATTCATGCTGACGCCTTGGTGTTTTACACCGATAGTGGCGGGGTTCGTTGGAATGGGAAGGATCCCACTACGATAATTCCTGACCTCGACGTCTCGGGCTGTGAGGCATTGATCGATCGCGGCATCATTACTCATGGAATGATTCCCAAAGTGCGTGCCGGGATAGCGGCTTTAGAGGGCGGAGTGCAAAACGTGTGGATCGGGCGCTGGAACGATGCCAAGGGGTCGACATGTTTGAGGCAGGAAACAGGAACCGAGAGAAAAGAGAGGTGGGCATTAGGATGAAGAAACATACGATAAAACCCGGGGACCTCGTGGTGTTAGCCTATTCCGGAGGTCTCGATACCTCGATCATTATCCCCTGGCTTAAGGAACATTACCAGGTGCGGGTGGTGGCTTTTTGTGCGGATTTGGGACAAGGCGATGACTTCGAGGCGATCCGGGCAAAAGCCTTGGCGTCGGGAGCCGAAGCCGTCGAAGTTGCCGACCTTCGGGAGCGGTTTGTGGTGGACTTTGCTTTTCCCATGTTACGGAGTGAGGCCATTTATGAAGGGGTCTATCTCTTGGGTACCTCGATCGCCCGACCCCTAATTGCCGAAGCATTAGTGCGGGTGGCCCGCCAGTATGGGGCTTTGGCCGTAGCCCATGGGGCGACCGGCAAGGGTAATGACCAGGTGCGTTTTGAACTAGGAATACGGGCGTTAGCGCCGGATCTCGCGGTCATTGCCCCATGGCGCGAGTGGGAGATTACGGGTCGTCTCCAAGCCATGGAATATGCCAAACGCCACGGGGTTCCGGTGTCTGCCACTCCGGCCTCACCGTATTCTCGTGACCAGAACATTTGGCACGTGAGCCATGAAGGCGGACTCTTGGAGGACCCCGCGATCCCCACGCCTCGTGATGTGTACACCTGGACGGCAGATCCCGTGGCGGCCCCTGACACTCCAGAAACGATTCAGATCGGGTTTCAATCCGGCAACCCGATCGCTCTAAATGGTGAGAATCTGGATCCGGTGGCGTTGGTGGAAAAACTGAACGCGCTCGGTGCTCGCCACGGCATTGGACGCGTGACGATGGTGGAAAACCGGCTCGTGGGAATGAAGTCCCGCGGAGTCTATGAGACCCCGGGAGGAACCCTCTTATATGCGGCCCACAGCGCTTTAACGGCATTGACGTGGGATCGCGAGACACGGGCTTTTGCAGCGGAGGTCGCCTTGCGGATGGCGCGTCTCATCTATGATGGGTGGTGGTTTTCTGCCCTACGCGAATCGCTCAGTGCCTTCGTGGACCGGGCGAATCTGGTGGTGACGGGCGAAGTCACCCTGTCTCTTTACAAGGGACAGGCGACGCATCAAGCAGCCACCTCGCCGTATTCTTTGTACTCTGAAGACTTGGCCACATTCGATGGCGGCGATTACGACCATCAGGATGCTGAGGGTTTCATTCGGTTGTTCGGATTACCGATGGCCATGCGGCATGCGCAATTGGAAAGGATTCAGAACTCATGACGATGGCGCGAAACCCGAGATTTTCTAAGGCTGCCGATGACGCGGCGTTGCATTTTACGGCTTCAGCCGGATTCGATTGGCGGCTCATTCGCTATGACATCCAGGGATCTCAGGCTCACGTGGCGATGCTAGGCCGAACGGGCATTATCCCCGCAGACGATGTCGCCCAGATTCAGGCGGGTCTCGAGCAGATCGAAGAAGAAGTGGCGAGTGGATCCTGGGTCCCCCGCCTGGAATACGAGGATGTGCACATGAATGTTGAAGCCCGCCTTTTGGAACTGATTGGACCCGTTGCCGGCAAACTCCACACCGGACGCAGTCGCAATGACCAGGTGGCGCTCGATATGCACCTCTTTATGCGTGATGTGGGAATCCGTCATAAACAGCAACTGTGGGATGTCATGGAGGCACTGCTGAGCCAAGCGGAACGCAATCTGGATGTGATCATTCCGGGATATACACACCTACAAGCCGCACAACCCATCCTGTTCGCCCATCACTGCCTGGCATACATTGCCATGTTGCAACGCGATTGGGAGCGGCTAGAAGATTGGCAGCGGCGGCTTTCTATGTCTCCTTTGGGTGCTGGCGCCTTATCGGGGACCCCCTATCCGACGGATCCAGAGGCCGTGGCGGCAGCCTTAGGACTCGATAGAACCTATGCCAATTCGATGGATGCGGTGGCGGACCGTGATTTCCTTATCGAATATATGGCGTGGGCCAGTCTCTTGATGGTGCACTTGAGTCGGCTTGGGGAAGAACTGGTGTTGTGGTCGAGTCACGAGTTTGGCTTTATACGCATGGCAGATGGCTATAGTACTGGATCCTCTATAATGCCGCAAAAACGTAATCCGGATGTGGCCGAATTGGTACGTGGCAAAGCGGGGCGAGTCTTTGGTAACCTGATGACCCTTTTGACGGTGATGAAGGGCTTGCCGCTCGCGTACCATTCCGACATGCAAGAAGACAAAGAGGCCGTGTTCGATGTGGTGGATACCTTGGAGGCGTTGTTGCCAGCCGTGGCAGGTATGTTACGCACCATGACACTACAAAAAGAGCGCATCCAAGTCCGTCTGGCCCAGGACTATACCGCCGCGACGGACCTTGCGGATATGCTGGTCGCAGAGGGGATGCCGTTTCGCGAGGCGCACCACGTGATTGGACGCTTAGTGACCCAATTAGAGCTGGATCATCAACACTTTCAGGAGGTCACCCCGGATTACCTGAGGCGTGTGGCGCCTGAAATTCCTTGGGAATGGATGAAGAAGCTCACCCCCGATGCCGTGATCGGCCGGCGGCAACAATCGATGTCCACCGGCCCCAAGTTTGTTGCCATTGCCTTGGGAAAGGCACGGGAGTGGCTGACCCGAGAGACACCAAGGGAAGAGGCCCCCTAGTTTTCTTTTTCCTATCCCGCATGGGTCGGAAGCATGTCGATGGCACGCGCTATGGCCAACCCGGCGGCTCCCCGAGCCACCGTTTGGGGGGGTAAGACGGCAACTGGGACCGTCTTGTTGGCGGACATCGCCCGATGACGGATGACCCGTTGGATTTCAGGAAGAATAATCGTTGCAGCTTCCGCGATTGTGCCGCCGAGGTAGACGTAATCGGGGTTGAGGATTTGGAGGAGGTTTGAGATTCCGACCCCTAGCGCCTCGGCGAGTGTCCGCCACGACTGAATATAGGCATGATTGCCGGCTTGAGCAGCCTCAATGCAACGATCGACAAAGCGAGGCGCAAAGGCATCCACTGGACCGGCCCCTTGTTCCTGGAGATATCGTGCCAAGGCCTGCTCGGAGGAATATTGCTCCCAGCATCCATAATTTCCACAGGAGCACACCACGCCCATTGTGGAAATGGTTGTGTGACCCGCCTCTCCGGCAATTCCATCCCGCCCACGGTGCAGTTTTCCATTCAAAATGATGCCAGCCCCCACCCCAATGCCGGCGTTAATGAAGAGAAGATTGGATATCCCGGTGGATAAAAAGGCTTCCCAGGCCCCGCAGTTTGCGTCGTTGTCGATGGCGACCGGAACCTGAAGCATCTCACTCAGCTCCGGGGCGATCGACCAATCGGTAATGCCTAGGTTGGGGAGGTAGGTGACGCGTCCGGTCTCGTAATTGACCAACCCAGGCAAGGCGACCCCCACCCCAAGAATTCCTCGGGGACTTTGGGGACACACCGCCTCGGCGGCATGGACTTCCTCGGCTAACACATCGCGTAAGGTCTGCGGGGTCAGAGGTTGATCGGCGGTTCCGATTTGACGGCGATTCTGATAGACGACTTCGCGTCTGGTGTTTGTGAGCACGGTGTCAATGTGGGTGATCTGCAGATCAATGCCGATGGCATAGCCCGCATTGGCATTGAAACGCAACAAGATTGGTTTGCGCCCACCATGTGAAGTGCCCAGTCCAATTTCTTGAACAAACTGTTCCGCAATCAACTCATCGACTAAAGAGGAGACGGTAGCCCGATTGAGCCCGGTTTCACTGGAAATCGAGACACGCGATGTCTCTTGCCGTTGGTACAAGATATGGAGCACGGTACGTTTGTTAAATTGCCGCATTACGGTAGCATCTACGCTTTTGTACATAGTGTGTGTCCTTATCTTTTGAAGTGGTTTCCTCGATTGTCTCGACCATCGATCGATGGGGCAGTCATTACGGATCCAATTGCAATGTTGTCGTATTTAATTTAACATACATACGAATAGAGTTGTATTGAGAGTTGTCTAGACCGAAATCGTGGCTTGAAGAACCTAATTACCGAAGATATATGATTAGTTAGTATGGAGCACCAATTATGTTCTGTCGAGCCAACGACTGGATGAGACGCTTATAAATAGACAGAAAAGAGGGACATTTATGCGGGTTCAACGAAAAGTCGCGATGGCACTAACCTCCGTAGTGGCCATTGGAGCGTTGTCAGCGTGTGGGAGTACTACAACATCCACGGGGAATACCCCGGTGGCTAGTGGTCCTAAGCAATTACAGATTTTTAGCTGGTGGACTGGGGTAGCGAGTTCCAAGGCGTTAGGTTCACTGGTTAAGGTGTTCAATCAGAAATATCCGAGTATCAAGGTGATCAACGAAGCGGTGGCAGGCGGGGCGGGTTCGAATGCCAAAGCGGTTCTAGCCAGTCGGATGGAGGCCAATAATCCGCCGGGAACGTTTCAGGTCCATGCAGGGGGCGGCACGTTGCTTTCGTGGATTAATGCGGGAGACATGGCTCCGTTGAATTCCCTGTATCAGCAACAGGGCTGGTACCATGACTTTCCTAAGAGTCTTCTTAATATGTTGACCGTTAAGGGCAACATTTACGCGGTGCCCGTGGATATGCAACGGTCTAACGTGCTGTGGTACAACCCCACTATATTTAAGAAGTACAATCTTACCCCTCCGACGACCTTTTCACAGTTCTTTGCCGATGCTAAGGTTCTTCAATCGCATAACATCACGCCTCTTGCGGTGGCCAACCATGGTAATTGGGAGACCACACTGTTATACAGCGATGTCTTGTTGGGGACCTTAGGGCCAACCCAGTACGAAAACCTCTTGACCGGTAAGGCGGGGACTTCGTGGACATCGCCCGGCGTGGTTGAGGCCACCAAGACTTTTCTCAAGATGATGCAGTATGCTAATACGGACTACTCGGCTCTGCACTGGCAACAAGCCGACCAACTGGTGGCTCAGGGCCATGCCGCGATGAATGTCATGGGAGACTGGGCTCAAGGGTATTTCACTACCGCATTGCATCTGACCCCCGGCACAGGCTTTGGCTGGGCCCCTACCCCAGGATCCCAAGGGACGTTTGCTATGGTTTCGGATGTTTTCGGTCTTCCGTCCAAGCTTAAGCACAAAACTGCCACCTTGGATTTCTTGAAGGTCTTGGGATCCAAAGCCGGACAAGACACCTTTAACCCCTTGAAGGGAACGTTCTCGCCGCGTTTAGATGCGAATACCAGTCTCTACGACGCCTACTCACGGTCCGCGATGGCCTCCTTTAAAAAGGACAAATTGGTTCTCGTGATTGGACAGGGCGGGGCCAACCCAGGATTCACGCAAGCCTTTGAAAATGATATGGTGACCTTATTGAGCAGTAAAAATGCCACCGCCTTTACGACTGCTGTGGCGAGCGCAGCCCAATCGAATCCGCTCTAATGTAGGAAAAAACCCGGCACTGGGCCCCAATCCGTCGGGCCCAGTCTCCGGTCTTTAGATAGGGGGCTCAATGTGGCACAAGAAGTGTTGCCCACGAAAATACCCAAAGCGCCGAGGGCCTTAAAGCGTCGACCCAAGACCTGGGATAGCCGGATGCCATGGTTGACGTTGTTGCCATCGATAGTGCTGTTGGGTGTGTTCGTATATGGGTTTATTGGTTGGTCAGGGTATGTGTCGCTCACCAATTGGAATAGTTTTATCCCGACTTTAACCTGGGCCGGCCTTAAAAACTACGTGACGGTGTTGACGTCCTTTCGTTTTCAATCTGACCTTCGTAATATTTTCTATTTCACGCTCTTATTTATTGTTGGGGTTCTGGTTGTCGGCCTTATCTTAGCGCTATTGATCGATCAAAAAATCCGTGCGGAAAGTTTATTTAGGAGCATCTTTATCTTCCCCATGGCGATTTCATTTGTAGTGACCGGCGTCATCTGGTCGTGGCTATTAAACCCGACCACCGGAGTCAACCTGATATTAAAAGCGTTCGGCATTACAGGGCCGCAATGGTTTTTAAGTACGCGATTTGTGCCACCGTTTCATTTGGGCCAAATTAACATTGGGGTCCCCATCGCGCTCTTAGCGGTGGTGCTGGCCGCCGTGTGGCAAATGTCGGGATTTTCCATGGCGGTATATCTCGGAGGACTCCGGGCGATTCCAGACGAGCTCAAGGAAGCCGCGCGGATGGACGGGGCTAGCGCTTGGAGAACCTTTTGGTCCATCATTTTCCCCAATCTTAAAGGGACCACTGCCACCATTGTGGTGGTGGAAGCCGCAGCATCGCTTAAGGTGTTTGGCCTCATCTACGCGATGACGGGTGCGGGTCAGGATTTTTCTACGGACATGCCGAATTTGAACATGTTCCAGACAACCTTTTCGGGTGATGCGTTTGCCCAAGGGGCTGCGATCGCCATCCTGATCCTGATTCTAATGGCCGCATTTACAGTGCCCTATGTGCTGTCGGTGTTGAGAGGAGAACGCTAACCATGGTGATGAGGCGGGTCAATCGCACGTTGGTCTATGCGGCCTTAATCGTGGCTGCGATTCTCTATCTGTTACCGGTGTATGTGGTGGTCATTACGAGTCTAAAAAGTAATGCCTCGGTCAGTTTAGCCCAGATGTGGACTTTTCCCACCCACGCCAGCCTCGCGAGTCTTCGAGACGCATGGGCGCAACTGGGTCCCAACTTTGGCAATAGCTTTTATTTAGCGATTCCTGCGACGATTCTCTCCGCATCGTTTGGGGCCTTAAATGGCTACGCATTGACGAAATGGAAGTTTCGTGGTGCCAATGTCTTGTTCTTTGTGATTCTGATGGGACTCTTTATTCCCTATCAAAGTGTGCTCATTCCGTTGCTTCGTGTGATGGACAGCCTGGGATTATACAACTCCATTCCGGGCTTGATTTTGGTGCATACGGTTTACGGCATTCCGATTACGACATTGATTTTTAGAAACTTCTATTCGCTGATTCCCGATGACATTTTGGAGGCTGCCAAGATTGATGGCACCGGGTATTGGGGGATATTTCGCTACATTATCCTTCCGCTGTCGATGGCGGGATTCGTCGTGGCCGGGATCTGGCAGTTTACCCAGATCTGGAACAATTTTTTGTTTGCGGTCGCTCTAACGAATCCACCCAACCAGCCGGTAACCGTCGCCTTGGTCAACATTGCCGGCAGTCAAACCGTTCAATGGAACGTGCAGATGGCCAGCGCCTTATTGGTTTCGTTGCCCACGTTAGTGGTGTACATTGTTCTCGGCAAGTACTTCGTGCGAGGGCTCTTGGCAGGAGCCGTCAAAGGATAGCGTGGGAGGGCTCGGCATGCAGATGTTGGAACGATTACGACAAGCGCATCTCATTGCGATTGTGCGGGCATCCAGCTATGAGGGAGCGGTGGCGCAAGCGCAGACATTGGTGTCGGCAGGGGTACCCATTTTGGAGGTATCGTGGACCACGCCGAACGCGATAAAGGTCCTGTCAGCGGTGAAGAAGGCCGGCGTTGTGGTTGGAGCCGGAACTATCCTCACCGAAGACACCGCGAAGCGTGCGATCGAGGCGGGAGCGGAATTTTTACTGGCCCCCAATTTTTCAGGGAAAGTGCACCAAGTAGCTAGCGAGTCCGGGGTCCCGTATATTCCAGGGGTGTGGACAGCGAGCGAGGTGGCTCAGGCGTTATCGGTAGGCATCTCGGTTCAGAAGCTTTTCCCCGCGGCGACCGGGGGGATCCCCCATCTGAAAGCCCTCTCTGAGCCGTTTCCCACCGTAGAGTTTATTCCGACGGGAGGCGTCACGATTGAAGATGCCGAAGCTTGGATCGACGCGGGAGCATTGGCGGTGGGAATGGGGGGAGCCTTGTCTCGACTCCATCCGGATGCGATAGGGAAAGTCGTGGACGTTTTGAGACGGGGTGGCCGATGAGCCAAGTCTTGACGGTGGGTGAAGCGTTGGGGCTGTTGAGCCCACACCGTGTGGGTCCTATCATGACCCACTCCGGCCTAGAATTTGGCGTGGCCGGGGCGGAAATGAATGTGGCTATCGGCCTGAGTCGTCTCGGAATAGCTGTTGAATACTGGGGTGCGGTCGGAGCCGACCCGCCCGGTCGAGCGATTCGATCGACGCTGTTGGCCGAAGGGGTGGGCGTGGGTCAATTGATCGATCTGCCACACCCCACAGGTCTTTTCATGAAGGAATGGTATGGCCTCGAAAACGAACCGAATGTTTATTACTATCGATCGGACAGCGCCATGCGCCGCTGGAGATTACCCGAGGACTTCATCCATCGCGTGAATGGGATACAGTGGCTACACCTATCCGGCATTAGTTGGATCCTTTCTGAATCCCTGGCTGAGAACTTAACGCGATTGGCCCGGCATTTTCAACAGCATTCCCGAACGGTCTCTCTCGACTTCAATGTGCGCCGAAAGTTGGCCTCGTTGGAAGCGTGGTCCGAGGCCATGCGCCACGCCCTTACTTTCGCGACGGTGGTCATGGCCTCTCCCGACGAATTGCGGTGGTTATGGGGGACCGATGACCTCGGAGTGTTGTGGCAAGACCAGGTGATGACGGGGAATCAAGTGTGGGTAGTGAAAGAAGGGACCACACGCACCGTCGCCTATCAGCATGGACATCAGATTGGCGAAGCCCCAACCATCACGGTCCCGCGCATCGTCGACGTGGTGGGTGCCGGCGATGGGTTTGCGGCGGGCGTGATTGCCGGACGCCTGCATCAAATGACATGGGATCAAGCACTAGACCTAGGCAATGTGGTCGGGGCGTATGCGGTGTCGCATGCGGGAGACTGGGAAGGGTACCCAGATTGGGACATGGTCCGGGCGTACCGACAAAACACACACATTGATCGATAAACATCGGAGGAGCCGGATATGAAGATTACACAGGTCGATACTTATATTGCGGGTAACGTCTGGAAGAATTGGGTGTTTTGCCAGGTTCACACCGACGAAGGAATTTCAGGAATCGGCGAAGGGACACTGAATGGATTTGCTCGTACGGTCCAAGCGGCGATTCACGAACTATCCCCCTTAATCATTGGACACGACCCTTTCAATACCGAGGTGTTGAGTCTTCGGATGTGGCGAGACTATTTTTCCGATGGGGGGCAGATTCATGGGGCCGCTTTAGCAGCATTGGAGACGGCACTGTGGGATATTAAAGGCAAAGCGCTTGGGGTACCCCTCTATCAATTGTTAGGGGGAGAGGTGCATCCACGCCTGCGTGTGTACGCGAATGGATGGTATCGTGGAGGTGCCCGGACGCCGCAAAACTTTTTCGATCAAGCCAAAGAGGTAGTGAAACGGGGATATACTGCCTTAAAATTTGATCCGTTCGGCACGGCTTGGCGTGCCGTGGAGCGACGTGACTTTGACTTGGCGGTGGATATCGTGGCGGCTGTACGCGATGCCGTAGGTCCTACGGTCGATGTGTTAGTGGAAGGGCATAATCGGTTTAGTCCTGCGGTGGCGTTACAGTTTGCTCAAGCCTTGGTACCGTATCATCCGACCTGGTTTGAGGCGCCGGTGCCCCCGCAACGGATCAGCGCCATGGTAGCGGTAGCGCAAAAGAGCCCAATTCCCATTGCATGTGGGGAGGATTATTACTGTCGCGAGCAATTTGCGGAACTGCTGGAACACGACGTTATTTCGATCATCCAACTGGAACCACAGTTTTTAGGTCTTACCGCGGCTAAGGACGTGGTGGGAATGGCCCACGCACACCAGGCCGTTACCGCGCCCCACAGTGCACAAGGTCCCATTTGCTCCTTAGTTTGCGCTCACCTGAACACGGCTTCGCCCAACTTTTTCATTCATGAGTTCTTTGACGAGTTTAATGAACCGTGGGAACAGGAGATATTGACTTATACCGTCAGCATGGAGAATGGGTACATTACAGCACCTAAGACACCGGGGCTCGGTGCGGAATTGAATATTGACGCCATTGTTCAACATCCGTACCAAGCGACCAACTATCTTCCGTTGTTTAAGTCGGGGTGGGAGCGGCGTCTTGGAGACGTCGAGTAACACGTGGCACGAAATGCCAAGAAATGAGGGGTCTATCATGCGGTTTCAGGATCAGGTTATCCTTATCTCCGGTGGGGGGTCGGGTATTGGCCAACACATTGCCTGGGAATTAGCCGATGAAGGTGCCCAGGTGGTGGTCGTGGACATTAACGCGGAGGGACTTTCAGAGACCGAAAGGGCTCGTTCCAATCGTGTCCACGTCCACCTTTGTGATGTGCGAGACGATGACGGGGTACGGCAGGTAGTGGCTGAGACGATGGCACAGTTTGGTCGCATCGATGGGTTGGTTCACAGTGCTTATTGGACGGATCCGAAGCCTTTATTGGAGACCGGCCCTGAAGAATTTCAAAAAACTCAGGATGTGGTGCTTAAAGGCGCTTATTTATTGGCGCGCCATATCTTACCCGTCATGTTACAACAGGGACGTGGGGTTATCGTTCCGATTGCCTCGGTGCATTCGGTGTTAGGATTTCGCAACTTTTTTGCTTATCAGGTGGCCAAGGCAGGACTCTTGGGATACGTACGGAGTATTGCCGTCGATTATGGTCCAGCCGTAAGGGCGGTAGCATTGGCCCCTGGGGCGATTGATACCCCGGCTCTGCACGATACGTCGGAAGAGGTGCGTGCCACCCTGGCACAAGGGTCTCTGGCGAAACGTATCGGGACTGCCCATGACGTGGCCCGGGCTGCCTCGTTTTTGCTGTCCGACGAGAGTAGTTTCATGACGGGCACAATGTTGCTTTTGGATGGAGGGTGGTCGGTATTATAAATACCGGGGGTTCCTGGGTGGGGCAGTTGACTTGGCTGGGCCAAGCGGGGTTTCTTCTCGAGACGCCGAAGATCCGAATGGTGATCGATTGTTTTTTGACACCCACATCGGGTGCTCGCGACCCGCTCTATACGGCCCGTGATTTAGGAGCGATTGACTATGCGCTGGTGAGTCATGAGCATGATGACCACTTGGACGGGCCCACTCTGCGTCAACTCATCCATCTCAATCCAGCGCTGGTGGTCATTGCGCCTGATGTGATCCGACCACACCTGACGGCATGGGGTATTCCCGAGGATGCTATGAGAGGCGCCCTGCCAGGGAATCCTTTGAGATTTCCAGGTGGATTAATCCACCCCATCGCCAGCGCGCATAGCGTGCATGTGGCCGATGGATATGCGGTGGGGGACCCTCCAGGGCGCTTTTTAGGATATGTGGTGACCTGGGACGGATTTTCTCTCTATCACAGCGGAGACACTGTTTGGTATCCGGATCTGGTCTCTCGTTTGAAAACGCTCGCGGTGACGGCAGCGCTGCTGCCCATAAACGGACGGTCTTATCTGCGAGAAGCCGAGGATATTGTGGGCAACCTCAATCCGGAGGAAGCGGCAATGCTAGCATATGAGATGGGGGCATCCTGGTGGATACCTATGCATTATGAAACCTATCGCAATAATTTAGGGGACATTGGTGCTGCTGCGGTGGAAACGAGAAAACGCGGGGTGTCGATGATGATTCCGCATTACGGAATACCGGTTCCGCTAGTGGCTCCCGAGTAAACCGGATGCCAGCTTCTGCCTCCGTTGGTGGTGGCGAAAAGTGTACCGGCATCGGTCTCAAACCACCCGTCTTGGGCATTCACAAAACTTAAATTTCCGATCAAACTGGAAATATTGGACGGAAACCGATGAGTGGTCCATGCGGCTCCGTAATTTTTAGACAGGGCCCAGGTTTCATTCTCAAACACGATCCATAACACCTGCCCATGCGATCCCGCGAATCGTAAAGGTTGCCCCAATCGGTTAGCTTCGTGGTTAATCGCTGTGTTCACCGTGGCCAGCGTCTGTCTCGTGTTTTGGTTTTGAGCATAGTGCCACTGGGTTCCACCGTTGGTGGTCCACCACGAACGATGACTATTGGGAGACCCTACAACCCCATCACGTCCCACAAACGCTACGAAGTCCAGTACATCCAGGCTGGTTAGATGCGGCAGCGTTACGAGGGACCATTGTGATCCCCCATCTTGCGAATGCCAAAGGTGATTATTTCTTACCACCCATCCCGACTCGGAACTAGTAAAGGCAATAGACGGTCTCGACGTGTCCGTTTGCCAGCCGCGCGTTGTAGTAAGGCGACCGATTTTGGACCAGTGTCGCCCCCCATCATGCGAGATCAAGACGGTATTAGGGTGACCGGGTTCGCCCAGGCCATATGCCAGGTTGGTATTGACGAATGTCACGCTTTGGACCGGGGCTGGGCTTGGCGGGAAAATTTGGTGCCAAGTAGCCCCGCTGTCCAAAGTCTGGAATACCTGGGTGTTGTCGGTTCCGGTCACCAGCCATCCCACGCGAGCGGTAGCAAAACTTAACGACCGAGGGCCGGGGATCCCATTAAGACCATAAATCGGGGGATTCTGAGTCCATACCGCCCCTTGATTATGCGTCGACCAGATGGATGTGGCTCCAAATCCTGTCGAGGGAGACTCGCCGGCGAGATAAGCGATATCACGATGGACCGCGACGAGAGGACCTGGGGCTAGGCCTGGACCGTCAGATGCGCTGCTGTTTGCGTCCGGCGCTGGCCCAGCGCCTGCCGTTGACTTTGCGGCACGCACCGTCCATCCCTGGCCGGTCGTGTGGCTTAGTACGGTATAAGAGGTTTGAGTCATTCCGGACCCGCCCACTAACATGACCCATACGGTGTGGGTTCCACCCAGTCGGATTCTTGCGGCCATGGGCAGGGGAGATGCGAAGGTATCGGAGGGGGTCCATACTTTACCCCCGTCGACGGTTTTCCACACCTGGCGATGGCTTACGGCCCAACCCTTTTGGGGAGTAACAAATGCGACGGTAAGCGGGGTAAAGGGGCTAGCCAACCGCTTCCATTGTCGTCCCGCATCATGCGTGACATACAGCGT
Source organism: Sulfobacillus sp. (assembly GCA_027343695.1). GTDB lineage: Bacteria > Bacillota > Sulfobacillia > Sulfobacillales > Sulfobacillaceae > JAKADJ01. The sequence goes on from DAHWKJ010000040.1 coordinate 27,159, forward strand.
AAGAGCCTCAGACGTGTTACCGAATACCGCATAGCCGTTTTGAAGGCTCACCATATCTATCGTAATAATGTTCTGCGGTTCCTTATCGAGACGATTCCAGGTGCGTCCGCCATCGGTGGTACCCATGATGGTGTGATGGCTCCATACCCATCCTGTCTTTGGTCCTGCAAATTGGATGCCGCTAAAATTGGCGGGTCCCGCGTAGACCGAAGACCATTGCGTGCCTCCATCGGTGGTCCTCCAGATTTGATCTGACCCGGCTATCCATCCTCTCTGCCTATTGGTAAAGTCGATGGCTGTCATAGAGGCATGGGCGGCCATCGCGGGGGTCACCCTCATCATGGATCGGTTCGTCATAGTAGGCGAAGGGGTTTTAGATGAAGAGGCCGTAACGGGTGTCATAGCATGAGTCGGCAACGGTAAAGCCGAACCGGCGGTAGTTCCGCAACCGGTTATTAAGAATGTGACGGCGAGGATTTCCAAGCACTGGGTCCTAAATGGCATCTAAGGTGGCCTCCGTGGGTCGATTATCTGGTACAAAAACGTCGAGGGAGGCTCGAAGGTGACATTCAGGTATCAACGCTCCCAAGGAACTTCCCGTGCTTGTTGTTCAGTGCTTCTGGGAGGAGTTCATCCACCCATGATACCCAGCAGTTGCTATAGGGAAGGTATCCTCGGAGCCCTTACGCCGGTTGAGATTTATTTAACATGGGCATCTAAGTAGATTACCACCGCGTGGACCTGTTGAGTACTAAGGCCTAGGTCCGGCATCTTGGCGCCCGTCCATACGTTGGCAGGATCACTAATCCATTGGGCCAGCCACGTGGGGCTGTTGGGGTTACTGGTTGGGGCTAAGATACTCGGGCTAATTTGTCCCGCAAAGACCTTATTGAGGTTAGGTCCAATGGTACCACCGGAACCATTGATGGTATGACAACTAGTACAGGTTTGGGTAACAATTTGTTGGCCCATCGCCATTTCTTGCGAAGCACTGAGTTTAATGACTTTAGGGGCTGGCGCCGCGGTTACGACCCACTCCGGAGCGAGGGCAATGAGGATCGCTAAGAACGCGCCATATGCAAAGAACGCAGAATACACCTTACGACTGCCGAGATGCATAAATACGACGGCCTGAATGGCAATGACCACGACCACGATGGCTCCAATTAAAGGGAATTCCAAGGCCTTTAAGGCCACGTGACTGCTCACCACATAGACGGCGATACCGGCCAATAGTAATGATATGATGCCGAATCCCAAAAGGTAGCCGGTGGGCAGTTTACGGGCCAGGTCGTTAGGGTTCATGCTCATCGGTTAAACCACCTTCCCCATCAGATACACGACGGTAAAGACAACCATCCAAATAATAGTCACAAAACCCCAATAGAGACTCAGGACTTTGAATTTAAGGACGCTCTCGTTGAGAAAGTTTTGGCCAAAGGTATAGATTAAAAGCCCAATGGCCCAGAGTACGCCAAAGGCTACGTGAGCGGCATCAAAGCCGGTGAGGGCATAGTAGGCAGAACTAAACGCACTGGTGTGAAATGTGAAGTGCTGGTGATATAGTGCGGTATAGTCGTTGACTTCAAGCAGTACGAATACAAATCCCAGCGCCGCGGTGACGGCTAGCCAGAGGCGTGCTCCCGCTATCTTACCGGCTTGGGTTTGACTCAGACTAAACATCATGGTCATGCTGCTGAGAAGGATGACCACCGTGCTAATTACCGCGGATGGTAGGTCGAAGATCTTGGCGGTAGGACCGCCATTGACATTGTTGTGGAGCATGAGATAAGTCCCAATGAGGGATGCAAAGAAAATCCCTTCACCGGAGAGCCAGATCCACATGCCGAGTACACCATTATCAATCGGGGGATGAAATTCTACCGCAGCATGCGGATCGATTGCGCTTGTGTCTGATACCGGCATATCAGCCATCGATAGTCACTCCTCTTGGGGGTTCAATGGGGACGTACGTGCCCTTATCGACTTCGAACATAGACTTCAGTAAGGAGCCGAAGGTCATTAGGAGTCCCACAACGTCGAGCCAGATGGAATGGAAAATGAATCCGTATCCTGCGACGAAGAGGCCAAACGCCATAATCGCCGGCATCATCGTCCGGGCAGGCAGATGAATCATCCCCTCGGGGGCATGGTGCCCGGCCTCGGCAGCACTGAGCATGGTACCGTCGCCGTACATTTTCTCCGCCCATAACGGATCCCGGGCGCGGACTAAAGGAATCTGCTCAAAGTTGTATTCGGGCGGCGGAGAGGCAATAGACCATTCCAGGGTCCGTCCATCCCAAGGATCGCCGATCGCTACGGTGCCGCGGTGACTCAGGGTATAGAAAAGATTGACGGTAAACACCAGCAGTCCTGCGGTCAGGATGAATACCCCGAAGGTGGATACTTGGTTCCAAAATGTCAATCCGAGGCCCGGCGCATAGGTGTAGATCCGACGAGGCATGCCGAGCAAGCCTAATATGTGGAAGGGGAAGAAGGTGACGTTGAATCCGATAAACATCAGCCAAAAATTCCATTTGCCCAATCGTTCAGACAGGACCTTACCGGTGAACTTCGGGAACCAATAATAGAGGCCCGCAAAGAGACCAAAGAGTGACCCCCCAATGAGAACGTAATGGAAGTGAGCGACCACAAAATAACTGTTGTTATATTGAAGGTCAGCTGGTGAAACCGCGAGCATGACCCCGCTCATGCCCCCGATGGTGAAACACACTAAGAAGCCCAGCACCCACAGCACCGCCGTATTCAGGGTAAGTTGCCCTTCCCACATCGTGGCAATCCAGTTGAAGATTTTTACTCCGGTGGGAATTGCAATGAGCATTGAGGTGATGCCAAAGATGGAGTTGACGACCGGTCCGTAGCCTAACGTAAACATATGGTGTACCCAGACCGTGAAGGCTAGAAATCCAATGACAAAGGTCGCCATGACCATCGCGGTGTACCCAAAAATGGGTTTTCGGGCAAACGTGGGAAGGACTTCTGAGATGATGCCGAATACCGGCAAGATGAGGATGTAGACCTCAGGGTGGCCGAAGATCCAAAAGAGGTTCGTCCATAAGAGGGGATTACCACCGGCCGGGACATTGAAGAATTGAGCCCCAAATAAACGGTCAAAGGTCTGCAGGAACAGGTTGACGCTTAAGGGGGGGAGGGCGAACACAATCAGGACGGAGGTCACGAAGGTTGACCAGACGAACAGGGGGAGTCGCATCATGGTCATTCCGGGAGCGCGTAAGTTAATGATGGTGACCAAAAAATTAATGCCTCCAATTAAGGTGCCAAGACCAGCAATCTGCAAGCCGATATCGTAGAAATCGATGCCGTGTCCTGGGTTATAGTGGATGCCGCTAATCGGCACATAGTTCCACCACCCGGCATTGGGGGCCCCACCAAGGAACCAGCTGCTATAGAGCAAGAGACCCCCAAACAGGAAGAGCCAAAAACTTAAGGCGTTGAGTCTTGGAAAGGCGACGTCTCGGGCACCAATCATCAGGGGGACCAAGTAATTCATGAAGCCTGAAGTAAGCGGCATGATGGCAAGAAAAATCATGGTGGTCCCATGCATCGTGAAAATCTGGTTATAAAGTTGTGCGCTGAGAAAATGATTATTGGGTGATGCCAATTGAAGACGGATTAAGAATGCTTCAATGCCCCCTAACACAAAGAAGACAAATGACGCCGCCAGATACATTCGGCCCAATTGTTTATGGTCCACCGACGTGAGCCAGCTCCATAGGTGTCCATGCTTGGTGCTAATCCTGGGCACCTCGTACCGATTCACGAGGGGTTGAGAATGTTCCGCCATAAAAAGCCTCCGTTCAGTGAAATGGCATCAGGCTTTAATCACTTCAGCGTACCCAAGTATGTGGCAATCGCGACGACCTCGTTGTGCGGTACGTGTAAATTGGGCATCAGAGTGCCCGGTTTGACCGCTTGCGGGTTATGGATCCACGCCTCTCGGTCCTTAAGATTATTTGGAATCAAATTGGCGGCGATCAGCAATCGACCAGACAGATCCGTGAGGTTGGGGCCGATGGCACCGTTGTATTTAGTGCCCCCGATGGTGTGACAGGCGCTGCATCCGACGGCGGCAAAGTCAAGATACCCGGCGTAGGCTAACGTATTGATCTTGGGGGGCACACTGATTGGGTGCGACATTTTTTGGACCCAAGCCGCATACCGGGCAGGGGGCTCGGCATCAACGGTAATTCGCATATCGGCATGACCGGTCCCACAAAATTCGGCACACTGGCCGTGATAAATCCCGGGTTGACTGGCTTCGATCCACATATAGTTGGTGCGGCCTGGCACCAGGTCCGTCTTACCGCCTAGGCGGGGTACCCAAAAGCTATGCATGACATCGGCCGAAGTCAAGATGAGCTCAATCTTTTGGCCGACAGGAATATGTAATTCATTGGCTGTGGTGACGTTGGACGCGGGGTATTGAAATTGCCACCAAAATTGATGGCCAGTGACATCGACTTGAAGCGCTTGGGTGGCCGGATAGATTTTGCCAAAGGCGAAAGATTGGTTAATCGTCCCAATCATCATCAAGGCCAAAATAATTGCAGGGGTGACAGTCCAGAGCAATTCAATCCGGTTGTTGCCTTCAATCTGAGGTGGTAGTCCATTCTGTCCGGGGCGAGCCCGAAAGCGGATCACGGCCACCACCAACGCGGTAAAGGTCACGGCTGACACGATCATCATGATCCAAAAACTTGACGTAATCATGCTGGCTTGAATCTTTGCCACCGGTCCCGCAGGATTCAATGTCGATTGGGTGGTATTCCAGCCGCACCCGGACAGCACGAGTCCCAATCCAATTCCCGCGAACCCTCGGAGTCCCCAATGACGCCAGTATTTGGAAAGCACATGCATCGCTCCCGTATTCAATTTCGTACAATCGAGTCTTAGCTAGGGTATCGATAATACAATCGGGTCCGGGCACTACACGTCTCGCCAGGATTCAATAGAATATTGTGTCCAGTTTGGCACGGTTGAGAAATAATTCAGAGACGTGTCACTATTCCCAATGTACAGGATAAAACAAAATTTAACTACTGAGTAGTCGGTTAATTAAAAAATTACTGTGTATTTAGGGTGCGATACTAGCTTGGGGGTTTTCGGCCGGGAAACGGGACTGTACGGCGACCCCATCGGTGGGCTTGCCCTCGGCAACCCAGACGCTTAGTTCAACGAACTATTTTGACTTATGATGCCGAGCGCATTCCAGTTTACGGCCCAGATAGTTCGGTCGTTTTGAGCCAAGTAGAACTGAAATTGCGCGAGATGCGTCTTGGGGTTCATACGGACCGCGTAACCATGCATGTTGCCTGCAACGTAGAGGTCTCCAGTTTTGAGGCTAGAAGAGCCCGGGGCCCCTCCAGTAATAATTTCACCACCGCGTTCCAATACGTTCACGTCGACAGGGATCGTAATCGTGATCAGATACCGATGGTTAGCCAATCGACGGACCTGGTAGTGCGCGGGGAAGGACAGCGGGTTGACGTTGCCGGTGGCGTGGCGAAGAGCCATTTGAATCGAATCGGAGGCCCCTAACGGTAAAAAATTCAATAGAGCTTTGGGTACCTGACGGGAATTCTTAATGGAAGTAACGGTGCCACCTTGTGGCGTCGGGCTTAAGGGAACCTCTGCCTTAGTGGAATGCTTGGCTACGAGCATCAAGGCGCTGATGGTACCAAGACCAATGGCGATGAGGATCGAGACCAGGATTGCGACTCGAATCCGACTGCGAGGGACCGTGGGGGATGGCGATCGGGTCGCTAGTGCCTTTGGGTCGCTCATGGAACCTAGCCTTCTTTCTTGAAACGACACCACCTGGATTCGATTTTATCATAATCCAAGATAGGCGATGGCGGCGAGTAGCCCCACTGTCGTAACCACCACGCTGGCACCCATCACGTAACGGCGTGGTGACCAACCGAGAATCCTCATCGAATTACCAAGCACGAAGGCACTGGACAGAACCATGGCGAGGGCTGCAACAAAGGGGTAGGCTAAGCCAAAGGCGGCGGCGGGAAGAGCCATGAGATTGTAAACCAGTGCCCATAGGAGATTCTGGCGAATAATCTCAGAAACTCGTTTGCCGGTGACTAGCGTCTCGGCGATGCTGGAGAGTCTCGGCCGGGTTAAGGTCAGGTGTCCTGCTTCGAGAGCAATATCGGATCCGGTACCCATGGCAATGCCAAGGTCGGCTTGGACCAACGCGGGGGCATCATTCACCCCATCACCCACAAAGGCGACCGTTCGGCCCGCTTCCTGCAGGGTACGCACCAGGTTGGCCTTATCGAGGGGCTGTTGTTGGCTCTTGACTCGCGTAATGCCCACTTCAGATGCCACGATACAAGCCGTTTCTCTGTTGTCGCCGGTGACCATCCAAACCTCTAGGCCCCCCGTGTGGAGTTGGGCAACCCCCAAGGCTGCATCGGCCCGAATCCGATCCGAGAAACCGACCAGCCCTGCGACCTGGCCATCAATCTTCATGTGGGCGACCGTATGGCCCTGTCCTAAGAATTTGTTGGTGTGCATCCTCATTTCGGGCGAGAGCTCTGTGAGGTCCAGGACCGCCGTGAGTTCGACCGCATGGCGATCGACCTGGGCTCGCACTCCGAACCCAGGGGTATTGGAAAAATCCTTTAGGGGGAGGAGTGGAATCTGAAGTTCTTCGGCATATCGTACCATGGCCATCGCCACGGGATGCTCCGAGGCGATTTCGACGGAGGCTGCTAGTTGGATAAGGCCCGGGTCGTCCGGAAAGATGGCGGCCACCGCCATTTGACCTTCGGTTAAGGTGCCTGTTTTGTCGAGCAAAATGGTATCAATTTTAGCGGATCGTTCCAGGGCATCGTGACTGCGCAGCAACATGCCTCCTTGGGCTAAACGCTGCGATCCGGCAAGCACCGCGATCGGCGTCGCGACACTGAGAGCACACGGACACGCAATCACCAGGACGGCAATGGTATAGAGGAGCGCGGAGGTTAAGGAGACCTGTCCCCAGGTGAGCCACAAGACAAACGTCAGCAGAGCCACCCCTAACACACCCGGCACGAAAATCCGGAGGACACGGTCCGCCAGTTGCCGCCACTTATCCTGTTCGCCTTGTGCATGGCGGACGAATTTGGTGGTCTGGGCCAGAATGCTGTCCTCGGCTCTGCGCAATGTTTGAACCACCAGGCGACCTTGATGGTTGATGCTTCCGGCATACACCGTATCGCCGGGCCCTTTGTCGGCGGGTAAGGCTTCGCCGGTGAGAAAGGACTGGTCTAGGGTCGAGGCCCCGTCGAGAACCACACCGTCCACCGCGATGCGATCACCGGGTCTAATGACAACGGATTGCCCAACCCGAATGTGGTCGGTCGGGAGCGTGGTTTCCTGGCCGTCTATGAGTACTGTGGCCGATTTGACGGTGAGATGGCTCAGCATTCGGGTCAGCTCGGTGGCGCGCCTTCGGGCCCCTACTTCGAGATTGCGGCTTAATAGCAAAAACGTCACCAACATGGTGGAGGTGTCGAAATAGAGATAGGTACCCCCATGAAGGACGATATAGGCACTATAGGTATAGGCGGAAAGGCTTCCGAGGGCAATCAGAAGATCCATGGTGGCCACACCGTGGCGGATCGAGGTCCATGCCCCCCGCAAAAACGGCCAACCACACCAAAATACGACAGGCGTGGCGAGTGTCCATAGGCCGTAGGCCAAAATGTGGCGCAACAGGGGAGGCAATTGAGGGAGGTATCCCGACCAAACTGGGACACTACACATCATCACGAAGACGGCGATGACGGCACTCACACCAAATCTTTTGAGGAGATGCTGGTCACGATCAAAATTGGCGTCGAACGCATCCTGGGTGTGCTCCTCGGCACCGTAGCCAAGCTTGGTGATGACTCGGATTATTTTTTCGGAAGAGACGGTTCTTTGCTCAAACGTAATCTCCGCGCTACTCGTGGCAAAATCAATGTGTGCGGCATAGACCCCGCTGGTGCGCTCCAATACGTGTTCGACCAGGATCGAACAGGAGGCGCACCACATGCCGTCGATGCCGACCGTAATGGTGCGCGGATCGCTATCCGTGCTGACCGGAATCTTTGTCGACGTCAGTCCTTCGCGAAGGTTTTCCCATTTGAGCCCCGGTCGACTTTTTAATGCCTGGATTTCCTCGTCGCCGAGGATTCGCCATAACTCGCGGCATCCGTGGCAACAGAATAGGTGCCCATCGAAAGGCACTTGCTGCACCAACGGTTGTTCACAAAGATGACAGGTGGTGGTTAATAGATCCATGGGTTCACGTTGGGAATCCACCCATTGATGGCGAGACCGCGTAACATAAATAGCACCCCACTAAGGCCAATGAGAATCGCGGCGAGGTAGGAAAAGCTTTTGGTACGAAGCCGCTTACGGCCAAACCAGCCCAGGGCCGCTACACTGAGCAAGGCGGGGATGGTACCCACCCCAAACATCAAGAGCACCAATGCGCCATGAAGGGCCGATCCCGTGGCGGCGGCCGATACCAACATGGCAAAAATGAGTCCGCACGGATGGAACCCGAGCAAGATTCCTGCCGTAAAGGCAGCTCCGGGAGTTTTTTTGCTCATAATCCGGTGTAAAGTCCGACGGATCGGGGAGAGGCTCATCAGTGACCACCGTTCCATGAATCCAGCGCCGTGGCCTGTACGTGCTTGATCGATTGCCCATAAAATCATGAGCAATCCTCCGACGAGTGCCGCCACGGCATCAATTCCGGCGGTACCAGAAATGGTGTTGACGAATGAACCGATGGCACCAAAGAGCCCCCCGAGGGCGGTGAATGACAACACGCGACCAGCATTGTGGATGAGATGAAGACCGAGGGCACGACGTTTGGAGGATTTTCTAGACGCCTCTGCGTCTTGGTGAAAAGCCAGGCTGAAGGCTAGAACAAAGGGCCCGCACATCCCGGAGCAATGGATAAATCCTTGGAGTAAGCCAACTCCCAGCGCCCAGACAAACAAGTCGGGTCGCATTTAGGAACGCGGGTCGCTTTTGTGGTCTTTGACCACGGTGAGGTGCTGCGGTCGGTAGAGCGGATTACTCATGTGACGGGTCGGGATCGATATGCGGGATTCTTTCGCTTTTTCCTCATGGACCCATCGAAAGAATTCCTGAATGAATACGGCTAATAAGATCAACATTGTGGCAACTTTCATCACGGACCCGCCAACCTGCTGGTCTGTAAGCGAGGAGATGCCAAGAGCGTGGGATCCAGCAATATAGGTGGGGTAAAAAGCGTGGTCCGCCAGGGTAATTAAGGCAAAGGTTAATAAAGTGGGCAAGCTCATGGCGAATAAATATAAGAGGGTGAGGGGGCGCGCCATCGGTGGCAACAACGGGGACGGACTATAAATCGGCCACCACAAGGCGATCGAGACGAGCATCATCAGATATTGATCAAGAATATAGACACCGTTTAATCGTAAGGTGGCCTCGAGCAACAGGGGGAGCTGAAATAGAGAAAACACGACGGTGAAGAGGACTAGGGCAACACCGGGACGAGTGGCTAATTTCACGATCGGGTGGAGCCTGGGGTTCCGTATCACGGGGTTGATGAGCCACCCTGGCAAACCAATTAAAAAAAGGGGCGGCATGACCATCGATAGCAGCACGAACTGAATCATGTGGGCGGTAAGGAGATATCGATCGGCCAAAATTTGAAGCGGGGTGCCTAACGCCAGGTAGAGCGTGAATAGGCTCAGATATAAAGACGTTTGCCGGGATCTCGGTACGGGAGCGGAGTCTCGGAATCGGGGCCGTAAGGGCCCAACCACCTCTCCGTACGCGATCCCGAGGACGATCACGAATAGGAGAACTTCGGGATGCCAGAGTGCGAAGAATCCATGGTGCGCGACGACAGGTGGTAACATATGTCCCTCCCCTTTCACCCAATCCCCACATCATTAGATGCCGTCATTGTAGCATTGTTAACCATTGAAGATGCAATTGTATGAGGATCGTCCAGGGATCTTTCTCTAGCCTAGCACCATCCATGTCCGCTTAAGACGCTACTGATAATCATGAGGGACATCGCTAACATGATTAAGAGACCAATCCAGGATTGACGGTCGAGCAGCGCAAACCAGGAAGCCCCGGACCACGTGCCCATGACGTAGAGGATCACATCGGTTTCGACTAATAAGACAGGATGCGTATCGATGAATACATTGAGGCGTGGAATAATCCAAAGGAAGTTTAGGGCCATCCCGAGCAAGATAAAACTGCCGGCCACGGCCTTTATGCGCCGTGCTCGGGATAGCTCGGAGGCACTGGGCATGAGGGCTTTCATGGCGCGGTGGGCAAAAGACAATAGCCAAGGCCCGACTGCGATGCCGGCTACGACACCGGTTAACAGGATCCAACTATATTGTAGGGTATGGGGATCCACGCATCCCTTTTGGTCGGCTCGGGTGCTTAGCTGTTGAACCCGGTACGAGACGGCTACCGTATAACTGATGAGTGACAGAATAAAGGCTTTGATTCGGCGTGACGCTTTCGGGGAGGAAGGATTCATAGTGCCCATGCTCCTAGTTTGCCGTGACAACCATCCAGGTTTTTGTAAGGGACTCGGACTTCATGGTGACGGATATTTGAAGCGTTAAGGTCCCGGGCATGACGATGATGACCTGCCCCATATAGTGCCCGGGACTCACCCAGTGCAATGTATCCTGAATCGGCGGCATCTGCATCGTAGTCATTTGGATTGTGACCTGAACCCGAGCCGTTTGCGGCAGCGGCGTACCTTTTCGCGTCGTAGCGATGACTGCCAGATTCCAATGCTTTAAGGGTATCGGTGGGTTCGGACGCCAGCGAATCGAAGCCTTTAGGTAAGCATTATGGGCGGTGGCCGGTAACCTGGCTGTTGCCCCCGTGGTGTGTCCACACCCGCACAACATCGCACTCATGAGTCCCATAAGCGGAATCGCTACGTTGGCTCGATGCATGCCGGGTGTCTCCCGTCCGTGAAGAAAAAGTGTTCCACGATGATTATTATACTGGACAATTGATGAAGGAACCCTAAAAATGGTTTCTTTTGAGTCAGGAGTCGGCGGATAAAATATCATCCGGATACCACATGAGGGTTAAACTATGGGGTGTATACGCATCGACCTTCCCGAGTCATGGTAAAATTCGCATAAGAATGAGGCTGAGGGGGCACGTATGGCGCACTACGATAGACGGTTGGGATTTATCGGCACCGGGATTATGGGAAGACCCATGGTGCAACATCTTTTGGCACAGGAACCGGTGACGGTCTACAACCGGACCGCCGCCAAAACCGCGGGACTCCAAGAGTTAGGCGCAGAGGTGGTCCAAACCCCCGCCGAGGTGGGACGGGCGTCGAATTTAATCTTTATGATGGTGACCGACGATGCGGCATTAGAATCGGTGATGCTGGGTGAAGAAGGTCTACTCCACCAAGTGACAAACGGCACGATCATTGTCGACCATTCGACGGTGTCAGTCGACGTGACTCGGCGCCTCGCAAAAGCAGTGCACGATCGGGGAGCAACCTGGTGTGATGCGCCGGTAACTGGAGGCGATATTGGGGCACAAGAGGCCACCCTCACGATTATGGTGGGCGGGCCGGAACGGACATTTGACACGATTTACCCATATCTGATGCGTCTCGGTCAACGGATCGAGCACGTCGGTGAGGTGGGACAGGGTCAAGCCTTGAAAGTGATCGCTAATCTTGTCTCGGCCTTGAATCTCATGGCTGCCGCGGAAGGGATTCGCCTGGGACTTGAAGCCGGTTTGTCGCTCGAGGCGATGGATGCGGTGATGAGCCATGGGTCGGCGCAATCCTTCGAAGTATCGAAGATGTTGGATCGGTATGGAAGGCAAGAGTATCGGCCGGGATTTTCTGTGGCCAATCGCTTAAAGGATTTGGGGTTGGCTCGAGATTTAGCCCAATCTCTTGGCCAATCGATACCGTTGGGGGACCAAGGCTATCATCTGTTCGCCGAACACCTCGCCAAGGGTCACCGAGACTTAGACGAATCGAGTTATATCTTGCGGTGGTCGGCCCATGATTAACCGGGTATTATGCGACTTGGACGGCACCTTAGTGGATACCATGGATCTTATTTTGGCGAGCTTTCACTATGCCTTTGAAGCCGGTCTCGGTGAAACGGTCACGGACCAGGAGCTTTTGGTCTATTTCGGACAAACCTTAGAAGATCAATTTGGCCGGATGCGGCCGCAGTTGAGCTCTCAGGAGATCGCCCGGTTGGTAGCGATCTACCGAGAACATAACCACCGCGAACACGATGCCCGCATCTTTTTGGTCCCGGGTGCCGATAAGGCTCTCGAAAAGCTGCGGAACGAGGGGTATGATTTAGGTGTCGTCACATCAAAGCGGCTCGACATGGCGCAACATGGACTCGAGATGTTTAACCTCTGGCAGTATTGTTCGATCGTGGTGCACCAGGCCAGCACGCGTCAACATAAACCGCATCCCGCTCCGATTTTGCGGGCGCTGGAATTGTGGCAGACGTCATCGGATCAGGTGGTGTACGTAGGGGACAGCCCCTATGATATGATGGCCGCCAAAGCGGCTGGCTGTACTGCTTTAGGACTCGTGTACAATACGTTTTCCGGAAACGACTTGGTTAAAGCAGGAGCCGATAGTGTCCACGCGACATGGGACAGTGCCGTGAACTGGATTATGGCACAACGTTAATTAGAAAAGCATGGGAGGTTTGGACCAATGAATTTAGACGGAACCGAAATCACCTGGCTCGGACATGCGAGCTTTCTTGTGAAATCTCCTGGTGGGAAGACCCTGGTATTTGACCCGTGGCTACAACGTGAAGGCAATCCTAAAGCCCCAGAGTCGTATAACACGTTAGGCACGGAGACCGGTGTGGATTATATCTTGGTCAGCCATGGTCACTTCGACCACATGGGCAGTGCCGTCTCGTTAGCTCAAGCGAGCGGTGCCGTTGTCATTAGTAACTTTGAAATTGCCCAGTACATAGAGAGCCAAGGTGTTGCCAACACCGTCGGAATGAATAAAGGAGGAACATTAGAGTTAGGCGATATTCGGGTAACCATGGTCTTTGCCGATCATAGCTCGGGGATTACCACCGATAAGGGTATGGTCTATGGTGGTGAGCCTGCGGGCTACGTCGTAACCTTGGAAAACGGCATGACGATTTATCATGCAGGCGACACCAATGTCTTTGGTGACATGGCCCACATTCGCGCCTTATACGCGCCTGATGTGTGTCTACTACCGATTGGGGGGCACTTTACTATGAGCCCCAAAGAAGCCGCCTATGCGACCCGACTCTTGGCACCCAAGGTGGTCATTCCCATGCATTATGGCACCTTTGACGTGTTGAAAGGTACCCCCCAAGCGCTCCAGGACTTGCTAAAGGATGATGCGGTCGAGGTCAGGGTGTTAACGCCTGGGGATCGTTACCGCTAAATTCCTGGCGATGCGCGATTCATCGATCTGTAGAGGGAGTGGTTACGGATGGCTGAAACCAAGACTGTAAAGAAACCGCGTTCCTTTCCCCCGTCGTTGGCGGGGCAATGCTTGCGTTATAGCGTCATGGAACTCTTGGGTTTTGGCCGGCTCTTGTCACCTGAGACACTCAAAGCGATGCAAGACGGGGTCCGTTACCATAAAACGTATCAGGAAGAACTTCTCCAAACCCATATCGTTCGTGCTATCGAGGCACCCATTAAGGATATCGAGCGGGGAATCTCTGGGCGAATTGATGCCATCATCGACCAGGAGGGTAGTCCGGTGGTGATCGAATACAAGAGCGTGAACCCGGAAAAGTTTTCTCGGATAGCAGCAGCAGGGCCACCGGTGCTCCACTGGGCGCAATTGCACCTCTATTTGGCGATTGGGGCGTTCTCGCGCGGATGGCTCGTGGTGGAATCGCGGGAGAGCCATGCGCGTCTCGTGTTTCAAACGGAGGGGGATCCGTTTTGGGCCGAGTGGGTTCTAACCCGAGTGCGGTTGGCTCGTGAGCACCAGCAAACCAAGAAATTGCCCGCTCGAGAGATTAGCGAAGGATGCCTACAATGTGATCGCTGGCAGCGGTGTTTCAAGACAGACCAGGAACGAGACGAGGCAGTGCAAGGCCATCCCCAGTGGCGTCCAGAGCCACCGCTGCCTCAAGAGTTTGGGATTCGAATCATATCCTAGATGGGCAGTGAGAGGAGATGCGTTATGCCTATAGCCACCGTAAAATTTGAATCCGGCATGAAATTTTCTGGGGAATCGGGCTCCGGTCACACGGTCATCATGGACTCGTCGCCGGAGATGGGCGGCCACAACCAAGGGGTGCGTCCGATGGAACTCCTGCTTCTTGCGCTCGGCGGCTGTACCGGCATTGATGTCATGTCGATGCTGAATAAAATGCGGGTGGTTATCGAGGACTTCCGAATGGATTTAGACGGTACCCGACAAGAGGAACACCCGAAGATTTTTCGCACCATCCAGGTCAACTATCGGTTTACAGCGGACCCCAGCGTTGCCGATAAGCTGTCCCGCGCTGTCCACCTGAGCCAAGAAAAATATTGTAGTGTCTCGGGCATGCTTAGTCAGTCGGCTCAGATCGAGGCCCGAATCTATTTAAACGATCACTTGATGGAAACCTTGCAGCCGGGATCCTAAAATTTACAACAACTGAGAGAGTTCTCGGAAGCCATACGGTGCACACTAACCCTCGGAGAGGCAGGAGGTGAATAGTGTGCCCGAAGAAAAGAAGTCTTTACGGGGTTTTAATCAACAACGCTTTCAAGAGGAAGTGGCTCGGGAACTGGGGATCGACCTCAATGTCGATGATGCCACACGACCTGGCGCCAAGAACCTCAGGCAGGATGAAGCATTACCTGAGGACGGCACCGAAACTACGGAGTGAGACCGTAATCGATCCCGAACGACGCTGGGCTAACGCTCGGCGTCGTTTTTTGGATTGGCTTGACTCCTCTGGTTCGGTATAATCGGAACAGAAATGGAGGAACACTGTGGACGTAGGACTAATTGGATTACCGCGATCGGGGAAAACCACCGTCTTCAACTTATTGACAAAATCTCACGCCGAAGTGAATCAGTTTGGTGGAGTGAAAGCGGAATCGCGCCAAGCCTTGGCACCGATTCCGGATCAGCGCTTGACGTGGCTTTCTGACCATTATCATCCCAAGAAACTGACGCCGGCCGCCATCTCTGTGGTCGATGTACCGGGTCTGTCGCGATCCGAGTCGGGCGGACCCAATCGATTTTTAAACGACGTGCGCCTTGTGGATGCCCTCATTTTAGTGGTTCGGGGATTTTCTGCCGATACCGGAGACAAGGCCAATCCGTTACAGGATGTCGAAGAAATGGAATTAGAGCTCATGTTGTCCGATCTGGATTTGCTCGAAAAGCGTAAAGAGCGGATCCGTACCGGGAAAAAACTTACGCCCGAACACCAGACCGAATTAGCCCTCATTGATCGCCTCACAGAAACCTTGGAGGCGAATCAACGGCTTAATCAAATTGAATTAAGCGAAGACGAAATGCGGATGATTCGAGGGTATCAATTCCTGACCTTAAAGCCGCTAGTCTGGGTCATTAATTTGGATGAAGACCAATTTACCCGTCAGGATTATGAAAATCAAGCCGAGATTGAGGAATTGTCGTCCGTTAAAGATGTCCCGGTGGTGCCCATGGCGGCCAGGATGGAACAGGAAATAGAAGAATTATCGGATGAAGACCGCGATGTCTTTATGAAAGACCTCGGTATCGAAGATACGGGACTGAGTCGCGTGGCCACAGCCATTTACCAGAAACTCGGCCTCATTTCATTCCTCACGGCGGGGGATGACGAAGTCCGAGCGTGGACCATCACAGCCGGCACCACGGCAAAAAAAGCCGCCGGAAAAATCCATTCAGACATCGAGCGAGGATTTATCCGTGCGGAGATTGTGGCCTTTGAAGATCTTGTCAAGGCAGGGTCCATGGTGAAGGCGCGCGAACTGGGATCCGTGAGACTAGAGGGCAAAGAGTACGTGATGCGGGATGGCGATGTGGTGAACTTCCGCTTCAACGTGTAAAAGGAAGCAGGTGATATCATGGCGGATTGGTGGACAAGAGCACAAGCCGTAATGCCCGGGGGCGTGAATAGTCCGGTGCGGTCGTTTCGAGGAGTAGGCGGCACACCATTTTTTGTGAAAGAGTCAAAGGGCCCTCATTTAATTACGGAGGACGGCATAACCCTGGTCGATTATGTCATGGGGTACGGACCCTTTATATTAGGCCATAGCGCGCCCCCGGTGATCGAGGCCGTCATCAATCAAGCCCATCGAGGTCTCGGGTATGGCGTACCCACGACCCAAGAGGTTCTCTACGCGGAGTTGTTATGCCGCTCGGTACCCAACCTCGACGTGGTGCGGTTGGTGAATTCCGGTACGGAAGCGACCATGTCGGCCCTGCGGGTGGCGCGTGCCGTGACAGGTCGCCGCCGAGTGGTGAAATTTGCGGGATGCTATCATGGTCACCATGATTCGCTCTTGATCAAAGCGGGATCCGGGGCTGCGACGTTGGGGGTTCCAGATTCCGGGGGCGTTCCCGAGGAAGTGGCGGCCTTGACTATCACGGTTCCCTATAATGATATCGAGGCGTTCCGGGGCTTGTTTAAGCAATATGGACCCGAGATTGCGGCAGTAATCATTGAACCGGTAGCGGGCAACATGGGTACCATACTACCGTCTCCAGGTTTTCTTCGAACCGTGCAAGACATTACCCATCAACACGGTGCACTTTTGGTCGTGGATGAAGTCATGACGGGATTCCGGGTCGCGTGGGGCGGGGCCAGTAAACTTTTTGGTTTAGATCCCGATCTCGTGTGCTTAGCTAAGGTGGTGGGCGCAGGCATGCCGTTAGGTGCCTACGGCGGAAAACGAGAGTATATGTCGTTGGTTGCACCCTTGGGTCCGGTGTATCAAGCGGGGACTTTCTCTGGCAATCCGGTCGCGGTCGCTGCAGGTCTCGCGCAATTGAACGCGATTGGGGGTTCTGAATTTTACGCCGATCTGTCGCAGCGGACCCAATATCTAGCACAAGAGCTGGTGGCGCTGGGTCGGCGCCATGGAGTCGCGGTATCCACCAATGTGATTGGGGGGATGTTCACTCTGTTCTTCAGTGAGCGGGCACCCTCGCAGTTTAGTGAAGTGGAAGAGACTAACCGCAAGCATTATCAGGCATTTTTTCATGGTTTGTTGCACCGCGGAATATTTTTTCCGCCGTCGCCCTTTGAAACGGCGTTTCCATCGTCTCAGCACGACGACGGCGTGGTTGAATTGACCCTCAAGGCTGCAGACGAGGTGTTTCGGACTCTATAGGAGGTTTGTTCATGCTGTTGCCCCAACTTAATCCGTTCGCCTTCAAAATTGGGCCCGTGGGAGTCCATTGGTATGGGATATTTATGGTCATGGCGATTCTCGGAGGGTCTTGGTACCTCATTGAACGCGGTCGTCAGTTAGGAGAGGACCCTGATCGCCTGTCAACCATCACACTGTGGACCGTTTTGTGGGGGGTGATCGGGGCTCGACTGGTGTTTGTGTTGGCCAATAAGCCCGAATGGATATGGACCGACCCGGTTCAAATTTTTAAAATCTGGGATGGTGGGTTGGCTTTTGATGGCGCGGTTGGTGTGGGCATTCTGGCTTTTTGGTACCAGCTTCGAAAGAAGCCGTTGGTCTTTAATCACCTCGTGGATTGGACCGTGCCAGGGATCGGATTGGGTATCTTCATGGTACGAATTGGAAATATTTTTAACCACGAAGTCTTAGGGCGGATGACGGCGTTTTCGTTCGGGCGTTGGCCAGAGCAACTTATTGGATCCTCGATCGGGGTCATCCTGATTATCCGCTACTTCTGGATCGAGCGGTATCGTACCCCGCCTCCTGGCTATCAGTTTTGGTCTGCCATGTTTTATTATGCGATTTTACGGGGATTTATCGGGGAGACGACCCGGGCCAATCCCCTTTATATTTGGACCTACATTAATCCGCATTGGGGGATCGGCTTCACGACTTTGATGCAACTCTTTACGCCGCCGATTATGATCTTCACCGGTTTGATGATGCGGAGGACTTGGAGACGTTCGGCTCGGGTTTTAACGGGCCCTGGTGTGGATACTGTAACGGCTGTCTTGAGGTCGGAGGGGTCTTCCCAGTAACGATGACCGGTGTGCCCATGTCGGTGAAGTGGTAGAGCCATTTCGCATCATCAGGAAAGATGCCGGGATGGGGGTTGTTGGTGCGGGTGGCGAGTTGAATACAGCCATGACTGCGTGGGGTACCGAAGTGGTGGTTCCACCAGGCCCCGTGAATGGCAATTCCCCCATAGATGTACTGGGCCCAGGGAACGTGGCGGACATTCCAAGAATCGGTGGTGCCAGGGATGCCGCCCTTCATGTGGTCATCGGGGACTTTTTTGTAGATCCAAAAAGTTCCGGTCGGGGTGACCCAATCCGGGGCGACCCCGGTCGAAGTAGACATCATGCGCATGAGCCGACCATCTTCATACGCCAACACTTGCTGGCGCGTGAGATTGACCGTGATCGATTTGGCGGCGTCCGTGACAAATTCAGTAGACTGCGGGCGAACGCCGGTTGGCTCTACCGTCAAGTGGATGCGCGCGTGAGCGGGCCAAGCGAGGGCTGGCTGGATCCAAAATCGATGGGCGCTTAGGGCAATGACCCGAAGGGGGCATCGCGGAGTGATCATCGTGTGACGGGAAATGGAGCGTGGCGTCTCTGCGATGGGACTAGTGTAAACGACTGGGTCGACGATCCCCACAAGAGCCCCATGCGGATCCCGCCATACGGTCAGATGCCCACGCGTGATGGCAAAACGCGTAGGCGTTGGGTGGGGAGCTGAGCTGGACACCGCCTCGTCGTAGACAAAAACAGCGGTACTGGTTAGGATCAGGCTAACGAGCAAAGAGATAGCTAGAGTGTGAGCCTTCATGCGGGAACCTCCGTTTCCGTATTGTGGGCAGAAAGGGGAAACCATGGACCAGAATATTTCCGTCACCACGTTATTTTTTTCATTTGCGGCGGATCGTATGAATGCCCGTGAGGTCAGTGTTCCTCTCCCGAAGGGATCTACCCTGGGTCAACTGATCGCAGAACACCTCCTGCCACGATTGGGTTCGGAAAGCCAGGACTGGCTTTTTTCCGTAAACCAAGAATGGGCATCGAAAGATCGGATCTTGCACGATGGGGATGAAGTGGCCGTGATTCCCCCGGTCAGCGGAGGGTAGCGATGGATATCATGCGATTGACGGAAGCACCGATTGATGTGAATGAAGCATTGGCGGCGATTGCTGATCCCGCGTGTGGGGCTCAGGCCTTTTTCTTAGGGTTAGTACGCAATGAATTTGAAGGACGCGCTTCGGCGGGGATTTTTTATGATGCCTATGTAGGATTGGCTGAAAAGGAATTAGTCCAGATTGGTCAAGAGCTCAAAGCGGAGTTTGATATCCGCCATGTTGTCTTGATACACCGCGTCGGCGACTTGCCGGTGGGCACCGCGAGTGTCTTGGTTGCCGTAGCCAGTGGGCACCGCCCGGAGGCATTTCGAGCGGCACGCGAGGGAATTGATCGAATCAAGGCGCGGGTACCGATTTGGAAGCAGGAGCATTGGGCGAATGGGACCGACAGTTGGCACGACGACCCGTCGGCGCTCACATAATATTAAATAGCTCTTTGACCCGTCGGACGTTGGTGCGGCTCACCACGACCTCACTTTGGACCTTATCCTTCATCTTGAGCAGATAGGTGCCATTAAAATAGGGCATAATTTCTTTCACATGGTTGAGATTGGCGATAAAACTGCGGTGGGTTCGGAGAAAGGTTTGGGCAGGGAGGCGCTCTTGAAGCTCTTGAAGGGTAAACCGCGTGGGGAATCGATCGTGTGCGGTACAGACGTATATCACGTCGCGCTCGGCTGTCGCATAGACAATGTCGGGCACCGCAATCGGAATGGTGTGGCCGTTCACTTCACACGGGACCCACGACCACGCTTCGATGTTCTCTTTGTTTTTTTCGGGGTTCTCGTCGGTTCCTAACAATCGTCGCATGGTTTCGGCCATGCGATCGCTCCCGACAGGCTTTAATAAATAGTCGACGACTTGAATTGCGAAGGCTTCCACGGCATAGTTTTCGTGCGCCGACACGAAGACCACACGTAAGTTCGGGTTGGTGTCCTTAAGCTGACGCGCCAATTCAATCCCGTTAAGCCCGGGCATCTGAATGTCCAGGAAGATGACATCATAATCCATCGCCTCAATGAGCATCAAAGCTTCCTTTGCGGTAGCCGCTTCTCCGACCACCTGCAAGGACTGCTGGTGGGGCTCTAACAAAAAGCGGAGTTCTTGTCGGGCAGGATACTCATCTTCGATAATGAGGGCATTCAACATGCTGGGTGTCCTCCTATGTCCGCGATAATGAGACGTTTCGAATGGTATCAGTGTATCCTTAGCATACACCGGATCAAGCCTTCACGACTAGCGTCTAAGACTTAATGAAGGATAGCAATCGGGATCACCAAGCGAATGGTGGTGCCGCGTCCGACTTGGGAACGCAAGCGCAGATGGTATTTGTTGCCGTAAATGCCCACTAAGCGTTCAGCAACATTACTCAGACCCACACCGGTACCTTCACCGAAGCCCATTTCAAATATTTCGTACTGCTTAGATTTTGGGATTCCGATCCCGTTATCGGAAATATAGATAAGAATATCGGTTTCGCGATAGCGCACCGTGACACTCACCATTCCAGGGTCTTCTTTATCCGCAATGCCGTGCAACACGGCATTCTCCACCAGAGGTTGGATCATCAAAATCGGGACCGGAATATTGAGGGCTTGGGGTTGAATGCGGATCCGATAGCGGAGCTTATCCCCAAAGCGCGCTTTTTCTAGACGGAGGTAGGTTTCCACGTAGTCAATCTCATCTTTTAGAAGGATCGTGGGTCCCCGGTGTGATAAGGAGCGCCGAAAGAACGACGCCAATTGGATTAAGAGTTCCCGCGCTTTGTCCGGGTCGGTCCGTGAGAACGAGATGATGGTATTCAACACGTTAAAGAGAAAATGAGGGCGAATCTGTGCCTGGAGTGCCTCTAGCCGTGCGGCCGACGCTAAACTACGTTGGCGGTCGACTTCGGCGACTTCGAGTAAGATAGAGAGCAGTTGGGCCATCCCTTCGGCAAATCGACTCGTTCTCTGCGGGAGCAGACTTTCCTCAGCGACATACAGTTTTACTGAACCCACTGGTTGATCATGAGAAACCAAGGGGGTAATCACCACCACGCCAAGCTGGCAATCTTCGTAGGATCCTTGCAAGACGTCCGTATGTAAGACTCGAGTGACGCGATCCCGCATGACTTGGCGGGTGGTCATCGACAAGGGGCTACCGGGTTCATGACCGGGGCAGGGCTTGCCGGCCCAACCGAGCACGGTATTGGTGTCGGTGATGGCTACGGCTTCTACTCCTACTGTAGTCTGGATGATATCGGCAATATGTTGGGCGGTTTCTCGGTTGAGGCCTTGTCGGAGATGGGGCAAGGCCGCGCTTCCGATATCAAAGGTGGTCTGTGCGGAATCATCGAGGGGCTCGGATGAAGGCGCGGTGGCGTCAGATCCGGGGGCTCTCTGCCGATGGAGCCCATAACCCACACCGCCCAATACGAAGAGAAGGGTGGTGACTAGGGGACGATAGATCCCCGGCAGACCCCACAATGCGATAAAAATCGCTGCGGCCCACCAAGGGGCGATGCGCTTATAGACCGTGTCCACGCGGGTTGGTGCCTCCTTGTGCCGCTCCCAGCCAGTTTACCAGTTGGGTTGAACTCATGACTCGGCTCAACCGTGGGAAAGTGCGGGTGATGGTAAAATAATGTTCGTCTTTGGAAGTGCCGAGCATGGCATCGGTAATGGTCAGGATGTGAAACCGGTGGTCAAAGGCATCGCGCACCGTGCTTTCCACCGAAAGATTGGTGGCAATTCCGGTGACAATAATCGTGTGGATACCTAAACGTGCTAAATGGTAGCCGAGAGACGTAAAATTAAAGGCACTCCATCCGGATTTGGTCACGACGAAGTCTTTGGGGAGAACCAAAAATTCTTCTAAGAGGCCGTCTTCCACGGAGTTCGGGAGCGGCTTGGCGGGGCGATCCACATTCGGCACCTGAACATCATGACTGTTCTCCAATGGCGGAGTCCAAATGTAGCCAACCGGGATACTATGAAATTGGGCCTGTCGGACTAATACCCGAATCGTCGACAAAAGACGTATCCGTGGATCCCCCGGTTCTTGGGATCGGGCCATACTTTCTTGCATGTCGATTACCAAAAGGGCGATCCCGTGTGCCATGATTATCCTCCCATGACTTTAACAACCTGGGCACCCTGGGCGAGCAGTTCGGCTATCGCCTGCTGGCTGTCGTCTGGGTGCACATTAACTCCGCGCATGGCATCCGTGATCAGGACCACCTCAAAGCCTAAGCGCACGCCATCGAGCCCGGTCGCTTTGACGCAATAATCGGTGGCCAGCCCTGCCAAATAAATGATGTGAACGCCCAGCGAATGTAAGAGGTCGGCTAGGGTTTGGTCGCTACGGGTCCCGTCAGCGGTCACGACCCTTCCCTCAAAGCCACTATAGGCATCGACATCGGATAAGAATCCTTTGTCAACACGGAAGGCATCTTTTGGAACCACTAGATCGGGATGTAAAGCAGCACCCCAGGTGCCTTGGACACAATGCGGGGGCCATGGACCCTGGCGTTCCAGAAATGACACATGGTGCGGGGGGTGGGCATCTCTTGTAAAGATAATGGGCCGGCCCTGGGCGTGGAAAATATCCACCCAGTGCGCTACTACGGGAATAATGCGATCCCCCTCAGGAACCG
This sequence comes from Sulfobacillus sp., assembly GCA_027343695.1. Lineage (GTDB taxonomy): Bacteria > Bacillota > Sulfobacillia > Sulfobacillales > Sulfobacillaceae > JAKADJ01. The sequence continues at coordinate 50,150 of DAHWKJ010000040.1, forward strand.
CTAATGCGCCACCGGGACAAAAATCATTTTGCAGGTCCACCACAATCAGGGCGGCCTGTGACAGGTCTTTCGCCGGTTTACTCATGCAACAGTCCCTCCACCTTTCATATTCCGTCCATTGCATCCATCTTAAGGGATGCGGAGAGGAAGAAAAAGCCCTCGGTGACAAGGGGCCCGCGGACTATTTGGACAGAAAATGGGATGCGAACCATGCGCGTGGTCCCCACATCCTTCTTCGATATTATGCGAGGGGTGATTCAGCGTCGACATGGCGGGTGCGCTACGGAATCGGCAGATCGTCAATTCACCGTCCGGATTTAGAAAAAATACCATTGGTCCCGATCAGGTGTTGTTTGAAAGCGATATTGAGGCCGTTCAGCCTCAAAGGGTTGGGTTCTGAACGGAATGCTGAATATTATAACGCTATGCAGGGCGAAACATTCAGGAGCTACCCAGTGGAGAAAGGAGAACCCGAAATGACCGTTGAGGTATTAGGAAACATGGAGTCAAATCGTCAAGAAGTGCTGACTCCCTCTACGCTCGAGTTTTTGGCGAGTTTGCATCGACGCATAGAACCGTCGCGCCAAAGGCTTTTGGCTAAAAGAACCGAAAGACAATCGGATCCAGAGATAATCAAGGATTTTCTTTCGGAGACGGCCAAAATCCGTGAAGCGTCGTGGACGATTTCTCCAACACCTGACGACTTATTGGATCGACGGGTTGAAATCACGGGCCCCACGGATGCCAAAATGGTGATCAATGCATTAAACTCAGGAGCTCGTGTCTATATGGCGGACTTTGAAGATGCGTTGAGCCCTACCTGGGCCAATATACTGGATGGCCAGGTGAATCTCTCCCAAGCAATAGAGGGGACGTTGCGCTTTGTGGGCGAGAACGGCAAAGAATACCGCATTAACAAAGATCGGCAAACGGTTTTAGTGGTTCGTCCGCGTGGTTGGCATCTCCAAGAAATGCATGTGCGTGTGGATGGTCAGCCGCTATCAGGCTCGTTGTTTGATTTTGGTGTCTATGTATTTCGTAATTATCAACGACTGAAGGAGAGGGGAACCGGTCCTTACTTCTATCTCCCCAAACTCGAGACGTGGGAAGAGGCTAAACTCTGGAACGAGGTGTTCGAGGTCACCGAGGACATTCTGGGGATGCAATCCGGCACCATTAAGGCCACTGTGCTCATCGAGACGATCACGGCCGCACTCCAGATGGAGGAAATTCTTTATGCCTTGCGTCATCACATCGTGGGATTGAATGCGGGTCGTTGGGATTATCTGTTTAGCATTATTAAGACGTTTCGGCAATCCCCGATGGCGGTGCTCCCTGACCGAAACCAGATCACAATGGCGGTCCCCTTTATGCGTGCTTACGCCGAACTGCTGGTGGATGTGTGCCATAAGCGAGGCGCGCATGCCATAGGAGGGATGGCCGCTTTTATCCCGAGTCGAAAGAATCCAGAAGTGAATCGTCTGGCCTTCCAACGCGTCATCGAAGATAAGGAACGAGAAGCGAGTCAGGGCTTTGATGGAACCTGGGTGGCGCATCCCGATCTAGTCCCGATTGCGACCCAGGTCTTCGACCAGAGGTTAGGGAGCCAGCCGCATCAAAAACACTGGCGTCGCGAGATAGACCCCATTTCAGCCCAGGATTTGCTGAACTTTCACGTGCCCGGAGGCACCGTTACCGAGGAGGGGGTCCGCAATAACGTGTCCGTGGCCCTGCAGTACCTCACGGCGTGGCTTAAGGGGCAAGGAGCCGTTGGGCTATTCAATTTGATGGAGGATGCCGCGACCGCCGAGATTGCGCGCTCGCAACTCTATCAATGGAATCGGCACAGTACTCGTGTACACGAGGGGGCGATGATCAATCGAGAGCTACTAGAGGACGTGATCCGCCAAACGGTAGAACAGCTGCCGGCATCGCGCGAGTTGTCCATCGCACGGAACCTGGTGTGGGAGGCGATCTTTCATGAGCCATTCATGGAATTCATCACGGTGCCGGCTTACGAAAAGTGGTTATCCAGTGAGTATCTTATGGAGGTGGAAAAACTATGAGCACGATCACTGAGGACTGGAATACGAATCCACGGTGGAGAGGAATTGACCGTCCATACACCGCCGAACAAGTGAAAAAGTTGCAAGGTTCGGTAGTTATTGAGCACACATTAGCACGACGTGGTGCCGACAGATTATTTCACTTATTAAGTACCAGGCCCTTCATCCGCACCCTAGGGACGATCACAGGCAACCAGGCGGTGCAAGCCGTAAAGGCGGGGCTCGAATCCATCTATCTCAGTGGCTGGCAGGTGGCGGCCGATGGGAACGTTGCGGGCGAGACGTATCCAGATCAGTCGCTGTATCCTGTTAATAGTGTTCCGCAAATGGTGAGTCGAATCAATCGGGCACTCATGCGAGCAGATCAAATCGATCGCTTAGAATCCCAAGCTGAACCCATAGATTGGTTTGCCCCGATCGTTGCCGATGCCGAAGCGGGTTTTGGTGGGCCGCTTAACGTCTTTGAATTGGTGAAGTCGATGATCGAAGCGGGGGCTTCCGGTATCCATTTGGAAGATCAGCAGTCATCCGAGAAGAAATGTGGGCATATGGGCGGCAAGGTCCTAATCCCAACCAGCCAGAGCATCCGAAATCTTGTGGCGGCTCGACTGGCCATGGACGTGATGGCAGTCCCGACCGTGTTGCTGGCGCGGACCGATGCCCATGCGGCGACGCTCATCACCTCGGACATCGATCCACGTGATGCCAAATTTATCACGGGCAAAAGAACCTCGGAGGGATTATTTCACACGCGGGCGGGATTGGAGGCGGCTATTGAACGCGGGTTGGCGTACGCGCCCTACGCGGATGTCCTCTGGTGTGAAACCTCGGAGCCCGATCTGGGTGAAGCCCGAGAGTTTGCCGCCGCGATTCACGCCGAATTTCCTGACAAGTGGCTTGCGTATAATTGCTCACCGTCCTTCAATTGGAAGCGCAAACTGACCGCGTCCCAAATCGCGACGTTCCAAGAAGACCTCGGGGAGATGGGTTACAAGTTTCAGTTCGTGACATTAGCAGGATTCCATGTCCTGAATACATCGATGTTTGACTTAGCTAGAAAATATCGGGATTCCGGCATGACCGCCTACTCCGAGCTCCAAGAAACGGAATTTGCGCTGCAAACCGAGGGATACACGGCCGTGCGTCACCAGCGCGAGGTGGGGGCGGGGTATTTTGATGAAGTCTCCATGACGATTAGCGGGGGAGATTCTTCCACCACAGCGCTCGCTGGTTCCACGGAAGATGCACAGTTTGTGACATTAGAAGGTCGCGTATAAAAAATCAGGGAGGGGATCGATATGCCACGTTGTGTAACATGCGGAACTCATTCCGGAGAAAATCCTATTCTCGACGCCTTTTTCTGCACGCAGTGCGAGTCGCTGTGGTGCGTGCGATGTGAGGGAGCGATGGGAAGAGGTTGTCCGCATTGCGGCAGTAATCACGTCACGTCCTTTACGCTTACAGAGGACGCCTATCTATAAAGTGGTAGATGCGCTATAGCATGGGCGACAGTTTTCGATCAGCGCCGATCTGGCTCGGGCACAAGGGTTAACCTCGGAACAGTGCGTTCACTACCTTTAGCTTAAAGAGATGCCGGACGAAGAAAAAAAGACCTCGGTCCCCAGGACCCGAGGTCTTTTTTAGGAAACGGTCTACCCGACTTTGGACTTCGAACCATCGCCGAGATTGGCCAAGGCGTCTTCGAGGTAACTGGTGCGGTAGCCACTAGCCACACCCCAATAGAAGAAAATGATGGCCAGAACAATCACGACCACGAGGTCTAGTGGATAGGGGATGACATTTTTCAGTTCGCCTAATTTACTGGAACCGAAGTACACCATGCCCAACATCGCTATCAGATACACCACCATCCATAGGCCACTCTTAATGGACTGACTCGAGGGGCGCTCCAATGTGGCACCAGGGAAACCAAACGAGACGATAAAATACAGCACCACACCAATCAGAATCGCGATGAGGAGCTTGGAGTCTGTCGCCCATCCGGTGAAATACACGATAAGAGAGCCAATCACGAACGCCACCGGAGCAATGATACCTGCCCCACCAAGCTGAAAGGGGCGTTTGGCTTCTGGGGCGGTGCGTCGGAACACCATGAGGGACACGGGACCAATAATGTAAGTAAAGACGGTGGCTGCCGAGATGAGGCCCACGAGCGACTGCCACGATGGGAAGGGTAGCAAGAAGATTAATCCCAAGATTAAAGCGATAACCAGTGAGATGGCGGGGATACCGGTCTTAGAGTCCACTTTAGTGAGGGCTTTGGGGAAGTATCCGTTTTCAGCCAACGCATAAATTATCCGGGTGGTAGAAGCAATGTATACGTTTCCCGTGCCGGCCGGGGACAAAATTGCGTCCGCATACAACAGGGTTACAAAAAAGCCTAAGTTCAAGCTTGCCGCTACTTGTGCAAATGGGGACGTGAGTGAGACGTTTGCCCAGCCTTTGGCCAAGTCTGCCGCAGGGATGGCTGCAATGAAGACCAATTCCAATAACACGTAGAGGATAATCCCGATGACGATGGAGTAAATCAAGGCGCGGGGGACATCGCGTTGCGGGTTGCGAGCTTCACCGGATAGGTCGACCGCTTGACGGAAACCTAAGTAGGCGAAGATAACCCCAGAGGTCGCAAGGGCTACAAGCACCCCGGAGCTACCGCTCGGTGCAAAGCCCCCGTGGTTCGAAAGGTTAGACCAGTGCAAGCCAGAAAACAAAAACACGATAATCGTTAAACTCGGCATCACAAACTTAAGGATGGTGACGAGGGTGTTCACTCGGGCAAAGGTTCTTACGCCATAGTAGTTGATAACAAAGAATGCCACCATAAGTAAAGCCGCCACCAATAAGCCCATGCCGGTGAGGACCGGCACTTTTGAGGTGGCGTCCCACAAGCCGGGAGCATAGTGGGCGGCGTATTGCATCACCCCTTCAGCTTCAATGGCGGGCACCGAGGCGTAGGCAATCCATGCCGACCATCCCATGATGAATCCCGTCAGGTGGCCATGCGTGTAATGCGGATAGCGCACGATAGCTCCGGATTCCGGAAGCATGGCACCGAGCTCTGCGTAGACTAACCCGATGAGTAGTACGGCAAATCCACCGATAATCCAGGAAATAATGGATGCGGGACCCGCGTCGTTGGCCGCATATAATGCACCAAATAACCAGCCCGATCCAATGATTGCGCCTAACGAAGCCATTGTTAGGTCTAACAGGCTGAGTTCTTTTTTAAGACCTACATTTACCAATTGGATCCTCCTCTATTGAATAAGACTTAACCAGCCGAGATATTTAACGGACTCTGTACCGGGAAATTAAAAGTATTGCACCAGAGACGCCTGTACAATTCGACAAAAGAGTGAGAATTCCTGCAAACTGCAGATGATTCGTTGTACAGATATGCGTTCAAGGCGTCATTCATGCCGGCTGGGGGTGTTTAGGATAAGATTAGCGATTCATTTAAGACCTTTCGAAGCAGGGCTACGTCTTGGTCAATTCCTTGAAGATCCGTGCTGTTGACCAGGGACGCAGTCTCTTCATAAAGCCGGTTTAGTGTCTGATTGATCCCGGTCTGAAAGGTGTTAATCAACGGTAAAAGATCCTCGTGATGGGGTGAAAGCCAGTGGCGCATATCGATAGAAATGTCAGAGGATCGCGGCTCTAGCGCATGGGGAGCGGTAGCCAAGGTAACCCCCAGCTTCAGGGAAGGGGCGACGATGTGATCGACGTGGCTAGAATCCCATTCGCAGTGATAAAAATCGACGTCATAGCCCACGAACGAAATCCGTTCTCCGAACCAGCGGATAAGACTTGTGTGATCAAGACCGAAAGTCCCCTGAAAAGAGATTCGCACCTCCAAGTCATTGAATTCTTCTGGGAGAAAATCGACCCACCCCGTTGGAGTCAGGCTTCCCCCAAAAAAATGTCGGATTTTGCCGCCCTTAGAACCGGTGGACGATTGTAAAGGCACCAGGCGGAGGAGAAGTTGCCGAACCGAATCCACCTCTGCCGTAATGATGTGAGGTTTGATCCGTGCTTCCATTTCATCATGGGCGTATTTGGCGATCGCGAGCAACCGCGAGGTGCGGTGGGACACGCGGGGCCATGCCGTATGGGGCCCCTTAAGATGGACGGGCTGAACTGTGGCAGGGAGTGACCCCATAGTGTCTTGATCGATAATAGCACTCGGGATGATATTGACCCGGCGTTCGTGGCAGAACACGCCAACAATCTCCATCGGGGACCATAGGGCATGGTAGGCGTCAAAATTATCAAGAGGTGACTCGGACAACAAGTGTAAGAGCACCGCGGAGACGTATTGGGGAGAGCCGCCGGACAATACAATGAGTCGGGGGCTTTGGGCGAGCACATCGGAGTAGAAACTCCGCCGCCCCCAGGGCGTCAATGCTTCAGCAAACCGATGTCGGATTCGGCGTTTCATCAATTTCATCCCTTCGAGACCGCGACGTGTTCTGTCATCATACGAATCCGGTGCCTAGAAGGTTCCGCCTGAAGGGTGTTATAATATGGCTGAAAATTGAGGACAGATGAGGAGGGCACATGGCCATGGCGGTTGTGGTTTACACGACACCGACCTGACCCCACTGCCGGACTGCGAAGAAGTTCTTGCAGGAGCGCAAGGTTCCCTTTAAAGAAGTCGACGTCACCAAGAGTGCGACGGGTGCGCAAGAACTGCAACGAAAGTCCGGACAAACCGGCGTGCCGGTTATCGTGGTGAACGGGAGCGTCATCGTTGGGTTTGATCGCAACAAATTAGTACAAGCATTGGGAGTGCGGGATTAACATAACGGGCTGGCGCCTTTGGTCTAGGTGCGATGAGAATCCGTCCCGCTCAACCCAAGTCCATGCGCTTCGGCTTGGCCGGAGCGCGATATTTTTATCTGGCTGAAGATTTGGGGTTCCCATAGTGTCGAACGGATGGGATTTCGATTGGCCCACGTGATTGTTGAGCCGGCCGTCGGGCCCAGAAATCGGTTGCTGTTAACTCGTTTCCGGTGTGCCGTTTAGGCCCATAGAAGGGGATCCATTAATGCCCCTGCAATCTCAGCGGGTGAGATTGCAGGGGTGGCCTGGCATTATCCAGAGCTGCGACGAGATCGGGTCAGGACGGCATCGAGGGTTGGGCATTGACAATCGGAGGATCGCTGCTCCCAGCACTCGGCATGACGGGCGATGAGAATGCGAGCAATCCCACCAACCAGAGGGGGATCACGACGAGCCCGAATCCTATAATCACACGCCGCGCAATACTTTTTGTTATCATTCGGATTCCCTCTTTCTTCAGATTATCCTACAAACGGCCACAGACGTTCGAGCACCGCCAACTCTCTTTGAGCGGCGTCCGGGTGACCCGCCTCCCATGCCACTCGCACGAGAGTCAAACGGAGTGCCCCGGTCCAGCGCTCATCCGGTACTTCAGTGAGTCGTGCTTCTAATGCTTGAAGACGCGGCACGAAGTCATTTGGCGGGACGTGACCGATCGTGAGTTCTAACACCCGGATCGTAAACCACGACACAACCAAGGCCTCGCCAAGCCATTCCTTGGCCTGCGGGATCAATGCGGCCGCTAGCTCTGGCTGTCCCGACTCCCATGCCCATTGGGCTTGGGTGGCCAAAAACTCCCCGAAAACCATCGGGTCACAATCGGCGTACCGATATGCCTCGGTTATAATGGTTTCCGCTTTTTGTATATGCTGCTGTCGGGTGATGCAGACGAGCATATTGTTCAAGACCCGGACATGGTCGGTGTCAGATCCGCCGCTGTCGCGATAAAGGGTAAGGGCAGCTTCGTATTGGTCCATCGCCTCGTTCCACCGGGCACTCCGTAGGGCAATATTGGCAAGCCCAAAGTGCGCCTGAGCCCGCCGCAGGGGATGGGTCACTCGCTTCACCACGGCTTGCCATTGTTGTTGGGCAGGGAGGTAGAGGCCTAGCTTCCACCAGGCCAGCGCGAGATTGGCCATCGCGGACTCCCAAGCATCCGTATCCGGTTTTAGAGATACGGCTTCCAGTAACGCATTCAAGGCTCGATCCGCCCGATTTTGGTGCAAGTAGCCTTTGCCGAGGGTGCTC
>DAHWKJ010000041.1 GCA_027343695.1 Sulfobacillus sp.
GTGTCGGCAACGGCACTCCTAAAGCTGTTGACCGACCAGCTGGTCGCGTTTGAGATTCCGATCCAGGTCAGGGCTCGCGTAGTCCGGTATCTAGACGGTACGCTGCACGTGGCAGATGGGCGGACATTCGCTGTGGATCACGTCATCTATGCTCCAGGATTACGAGATCGCCGGCTTAAGATACCGGGTGACGAGTGGATTAGCGCACAGGGCACCAGCGAGCTCTTGGCGAGCCCGCCCCAGGGGCCGGTGTTGGTAGTGGGGGGCGGGGATCGAGCTCTGGAAGCCGCCTGCCGTCTCCAAGAGGCGGGCATCCCAGTGACCTTGGTGCATCGCCATCATCAGTTCCGGGCGCGCCCGGAGTTTCGCGATCGACTCGCCAAGACCTCGGTGCGCATTCTGTGGGACGCGACCCTCCAAAGTATTGAGAGCCATGCCCAAGGGAAGCGGGTCATAATTCGGCACCAGGCGCGGTCGATGGATTTGGGATTTTTTACGGAAATATTGGTGAGGATCGGGATGGAACCGGATTTGGAACCGGGTGTCGCCTGGCGAGGCCAAGAGTCGAATTCCGGGGCCATTCTGGTGGGCGATGCGGCGACGCCCTCGTCGTATCGGAGCCTGGTGGAGGCCTATGCGAGTGGGATGCGTGCGGCGAAATCTCTGGTCTAAGAGAGTACTTACGGCGTGATCTGGATAAGGCGCTCGAATCCTCCACCACTGTTGGGGAGCACGATTCCCATCGGTCCCGCGCTGAAAATCTCGCCAGATGGGGGTAAAGCGTGCAGGCTTGCAGCGCTATAGACCACGAGATTGGGCTCGACGCCGCTCATGACCAACTGTCCCTGGGAGCTCACGCCGAGCTCTGGAGTGGTGCTGGCGGGCCATCGATACCAATAGGTCCGATGCGGCGTGACCACGCTGAGTAAGTAGGCAGGGACTGGCGTCTGGCGCGATAACAGCACCGCGACACCGCCGGAAAAGCTCACGGAACTTTGAATCGCAGACCAGTGGGCCGCCTGGACGGAAAAGAGGCGATGAGTATGTCCATTGGCTAGGGTCATGAGATAGACGGTGCCGAGATTATCGTAGACAAATGTGGCGCCCTGGTTGAGAAAGGGCGTCGGGCTAGTCGGGGTATCGTATTGCACAAAGCGGGTGCCATAAGGACTCATCACCTGATGCGTGGTCCCGGCAGACATGACGTACTCGAGTCCGTGGTTTGTCAGATTGATGGAATGCCCATGGGGAATAAGGGAGACGGTGCCATCCGATTTGAGCCATCGGATTTGATTATGGAGCACCCAGGCAATGCCCGTATCATTCGGTGCCGTACTGAGTGTCCCGACCGGATCGGTGGGGGCATTGGTGAGGGTGTAATGATGGCCGTGGGTGACCCAACGGCCTTGTCCATCGTGTAAGGCATAACTGACGGCACTGGTGGGAGTGATGGGAAGATACCACTCGGCGCCGGCGACACTCCCCGAAAGCACCGCAATGTTATGGGACCTTACGCGACCAGGAGCCCCGATTCTTAGTGCCACGGCATTTTTAGGAGCCGTGATGGGATTTTTGGAATACCAGGTAACACTGTCGGCGCTCTGCAGCTGCCGTTGGTGGTACCAATAAAAACCACTAAAAATCAATATGGCGACCATCGTCGCGTATAGCCAACCCCTCCAGCCTCGCATGAAACAATCTCCTCAACCGCGTGATAGGTTCTCATCGTAGCCGATGCTTGGCGATCAGCATAACGCAAAGGCGAAAGAGGAACAAGGGCAGGGGCATCTCTCAGGGCGGGTGTTCAGAGATCTCCGTCGCGGAGGATCCCTCCTGGGGAGATTGTGGGGTGGGATCTGAGTACCGATGGATGTTGTGATAACATGGAAACAAATACCGATGATGGGGGTTAATATGGCGCGCTTAGAGCACATTCAAAAACAGTTGGCGTCCACCGACGCCGTGTTGGTGTTGGGTCCGGGGGATGATTTTCGTTATGCAGCAGACTGGTCTCCGCATGGTGATGAACGCTTGACATTTTTGTGGATCGGGAGTCAGGATGCGGTGTTGGTGGTCCCTTCGGTGAACGCTGAGGATGCGCGCCGTCACATGCCCCAGGCAGTAAGCATTGTGGAGTTTTCGGATCAGAAGGGACCTGACGCGGCGGTGCGGGACGCGGTAAAGCGCATGGCGGCATCGGGGCAAACGCTTTATGTGTCGGATGATGCCCGGTTTGACCATGGTCAAATATTATTTGGGGTGACAGCCGAACATCATCACCTAAAACTGGCTTCAAGTCTTTTGGCCCCGATGCGCATGGTGAAGGATCCGGACGAGGTGCGACGCTTAAAGGCCTCCCAATGGATTAATGATCGAGCCATGGAAACCGCTTATGCGTCGATTCGCGAGGGCATGACCGAGGTCGAACTGCAGGACATCATTCGGCGCGCCTTCATGGCTAACGGGGCGGACCGCGAGGCCTTTATTATCGTAGCGGCCGGCGCGAATAGCGCCATGCCGCATCACGCATCAGACGACACGGTGATTCATCCGGGCCCCGTGCTTTTAGACATTGGTTGCTATAAAGAAGGGTACGCTTCAGATATGACGCGGGTGGCGTACCTCGGAGCGCCGCAAGAAGAATTCGTCGCCGTACATAGTATTGTGAAACAATCGAACGAAGCGGGACGCAGGGCGGCGCGACCCGGGGCTACGGCGGAGAGCGTGGATTTAGCGGCGCGACGGGTCATCGAGGGACGTGGGTTTGGGGAGTATTTTGTGCATCGTACGGGGCACGGTATTGGACTTTCAGTCCACGAACCCCCTTCCATCATGGAAGGGAATGCGTTGGAGTTACCGGAAAATGCCTTTTTCTCGGTGGAGCCGGGCATATACTTACCTGGTCGCTTCGGGGTTCGTTTGGAAGATGTGGTCATGGTGACTCCAGACGGATGCGAAGTGCTGTCCCACCTATCCCGCGATATTCACGTGGTGTCTCGGTAAAAGGCTTAGAGTGACCAGGATGACGCATAGCATGAAGACGAGACCGATGCTTGGGAGGGATGGTTCGATGAAAACACAGGTGATCGATCCAATGGTGGGGCAAGCGGCCCCAGATTTCACCTTGCCAGGAACCGACGGCCCCGTAAGCCTAAAAAGTTTACGTGGTCGCGTCGTGGTGTTGTATTTCTATCCCCGAGACAACACGCCGGGCTGCACCACCGAGGCATGTGATTTTCGGGATGATATTATGGAGTTTCGCGATCTGAATGCCGAGGTGTTTGGAGTGAGTACGGACACCTTGGCGAGCCACCAGAAATTCATCGCCAAGTATCAATTATCTTTCCCGCTGTTGTCGGATGAAGGGGGTGAGGTTGCGGCGCAATATGGCGTGTATAAAGAAAAGAATCTATACGGCAAGGTGACGATGGGGATCGAACGTTCAACGTTTATCATCGACCAGGAGGGGATCATCCGCCACGTGTTCCGTAAGGTGAAGGTGATGGGTCATGTGGAACAGCTGATTCCTCTGGTGAGTGATCTAAAAACATGAGCCGTACTGTGGTGCGGCCCATCCTTACGGCGTTGGATCAACTCTATCCCAATCCGACCACCGAATTGGTTCATGAGACGCCGTGGCAACTCTTGGTGGCGACGATGCTGTCCGCACAATGCACGGATAAGCGGGTTAACCTGATTACGCCCAGAATTTTCGGCAAGTACCCCGATGCCGTATCCTTGGCTTCTCGGTCGGTGGAAGAGATAGAGGATCTGATTCGCGACTGTGGTCTTTTTCATACGAAAGCTAAGAACCTTAAGGCCACCGCGGAACGAGTCGCGGTACAATGGGGCGGTAAGATTCCCCAGGATCGGGAGACCCTCATGTCCCTGCCAGGAGTCGGACGCAAAACGGCGAATGTAGTCCTCTCCAATGCCTTTGGGGTGGACGCCATCGCGGTTGATACTCATGTGTTTCGGTTGGCTCATCGACTCGGATGGAGTAGCGCCAAAACGGCTGAGGCGACCGAGGAAGACCTGATGCGGTTGGTGCCGAAAAAATATTGGTCGATGGCTCACCACTGGCTTATTCTGCATGGGCGTCGCGTGTGTACAGCGGCTCGGCCTCGTTGCGAGCAGTGCGCTGTGAGCCAGTGGTGTCCGAAAATTGATGTGTCTCGGCCCATCGGGTTAGGCGTCACCAAAGATCGGGAGGTGCAGGTGAAATGATGGTGGCACTTGTCGAAGATTTATTTTTTGCAGCTCGGGTCGAGGCGCTCGCTCGAGCTAGCGGAGTCGAGGCACGGGTTGTCACCTCGGTGGCCGAATTCGGGCGATTGGTGGCCGATAATAATCCATCCCATGTGCTCTTAGATCTCCATATGGTCGATCCAGTGGTCTTAGGCATCGTAGGCACGGTATCCCATGTGGCGGGATTCGGCCCACATGTTCAGCGAGAAAATTTCCTGATGGCGCGCCAACAAGGCATTCGCACACTGTGGGCCAATTCGGCGCTTCCAGACCGATTGCCGTCGTGGCTTCAACAAACATAATCGCCCTCGGAAAGGCAAAACTTCGGGCATTTCTGTGACCCCTTCACGACGCGGCGAAACTTTTCGTTGGAGTGGCGTAGGATTGTGGTGGAGGCGAATCGTGTGCGAGTAGCATTGGTGTTAAGTGGGGGCGGTATCTGGGCGACGGGGGGCATCGGGGTGCTCCGTGGCTTAGAGGATCTTGGTCACACGCCAGATCTGTTGGTAGGCACCTCATCCGGAGCCATTATTGCGGCTCTGTGGAGCGTCGGGATGCCGATTAAAGACATGCAACAACTCGCGTTAGGACTGACTCGACGCGACGTCCCCATTAGTTGGCGCAATATCGGGGGACAACTTTTAGGACAGCGGCGCCTTCCGGAAGCTCTATTGGATGGCGCGCCTCTTTGGAATAAATTGAGTCCGTGGCTCGGGGAACGAGCCATCGGGGAGCTCCGTCATCCCTTGTATGTGGTGGCCACCTCACTCACGGAACGTCAGCCCGTAGTGTTTGGAATGAAGCCTCCTGGCGATTGGCCGGGCTTCATCATGGGGGGTGCTGAGATCGACCTCTTGACCGCGGTACGGGCTTCGTCGGCGGTACCGGGGTTTTTTTCACCGATCTTGTGGCAACAGCACGTGTTAGTGGATGGCGGTGTGGGAGACGACTATCCATTGGATGTGGCGGCTATGGTGGGAGCAGACCGCGCTCTCGGCCTATGGATCGATGAACCGGCTCGCTGGCAGTTGCCGTCGCCGCGTCCGCACGCATTCGACGTATTGGTCGAGAGTATGGCCGTAATGATTAGAGAAATTACTATACTACGTCAGGCCAGTCTTTCGATTCCCCATATTGACCTCCGAATCGAGCTCTCGGGGCACACGGTATTTGAGCGGATTCCCCGTATTATGGAAATGGCCTATGAGGCGACAATGGCTTCTCGAGACGAGATTGACCAGCTATTTACCCGAGCTTAAGGTGCCGACGGCGTGGTGCTGAGACTCGTACTCGTACTCGATGAGACTACGCCATTCGGTGAGGTCGTCGAGGAGGGGGGCGTCGACGAAGACGTCGAAGCCTGCGCACTCACCTCGCTGGCGAGAAAGCTCGGCAATCCCGTAAACCAATACCAGCCGATGGGGACATAAAACGTATTCCCGTTGGCGTGAGCCTCGTAGGTTAAAGCCACGAGGGTATGATTTTGGTCTTGCAACCTAATTTTTGCTGTGTTGATGGTCCCTACCGTGGTGGCCCCTTCGAGATTAATCGGGAGCCGGGCTAGTGCACCGGTTTGGGTATCCAGCGCAGAATAACTGCCGAGAGTGATATTCTTTTGTACGGCCTGCATTTCCGGATAAGGTAATACCACCGCATTTCCCTGGACATCATACGTCAACGTCATCGACCCGACTTGGGTCTGGATCTGCGTTGGCACCCACGTCCCACCCTGATTCTTAAACGCAATGGATTGCCACCGTGTCGGTTGAAGTGCACTTAAAACGGCCGTCCCCGACGAGGTTTGGCTCACCATGACTTGGCTCGGAGTGATAGAGGTGAGAAGCATGCTGTTGACTTCTTTGACGAGCGTGTCCTCCAGACTCGATCCGGTAATATTCACTTGGAGTACACTGGCACTATTGTTGGGGCTGATAGTGTTGCGTAGCAGGCCGGGGGGAATCCCTTGGATATTCGGAGAATTTGCGTTGAATCCAGCCGGGGCTCCGCTGAGTGTCCTTATGGCCCCTGTGATGAGATTACAAGCGTACCAAACTGGGGCTTGGTTCGGGGAATCGGCCTCCACAATCACGGAATCATGGCGAAATGCTGCAATCGCGATGGGTGCGCCAAATATTTGAGTTGCGATCGGCGTGCCGTTGTTGGCAATGGCCAAAGCCAGTACGGGGGCCGTGGTCCCCGAATAGATTTGTACCGTAAACGGCTCTCCTTGTATGGTTCCGGCAAAGGACTCGGCTAATGCAAAATTGTTCGACGTATAAAACTCGACCGGATTGGACGCCATCGGGAAATCTCGAGGTAGGACGACCGGCGTCAGGTCCGGATTCGTTTCCGAAACTCCATGGCCCCGGAACGACACCATCGTCCGAGGCGGCGTGCTCGTGGTGAGCACTTGGGCCGGAGGCAGAGTGGGAGACGTCGCAGTAATGGGCTGTGTCTGTTCGAGCACGGTGGTTGCCGACTTTTTTGGCACGGCAGTCTTAGGAGAAGAAATGCTTGTGGCGGAGGTTTTAGGATGGGTCAAGTGCTGTTCGACCACGACCCCCATACCCCCAATAAAGCCTACGGCTCCTAGTGCCCATACCAGTGATGTCCACTTCATCATGAAATTTTTGCGGCCTCCTCCAAGCATGTCCCGAAACGTCTCACCACAGTGTAACGACACCGAGGTAAAAAAGGTTTCACGGCTCAGCACAATATTTTTGATATCAGCATTGTGTGATGGATTAGTGACTTCTGCGGCTGAACAAAACCGGAACGGTGCGTGTTGAGCGGTGCTATGTATCGAGACCGGGGATATTCGATCACAATAGGTGGATCAAGGACAAGCACTACCATGTTTATCCGTGCCCTTACACCGTGCCAGAACGTCCCGGCACAAGGCTTTCGGGAGCCTAACTACCAACTACCCTTATTTGTGGGGGCCCTACTCCTTGTCCCGGATTCGGAACCAGGTAACCTCAGAGGTGTCAACGACGTTATCCCGCAAAGAGGGGCGTGTGGGGATGCTGAAATCCAAGGAACACAGAGCTAGGTGGCTTGGTGTCGGAGCGGCGCTGTCTCTCGCGCTGGTGGGTTGCGGAACGTCTCAGGGTATCGGAGTAAGCCATACACCAGCGTCAGCATTCCCCCCTACCACAGTAAACCCTCCATTCAGTAACAGCATGGACTTCCTCACCATGCAGAACGGATTTCTTGGCGTTAACTCCTCCATTCTCAGCACCACCAACGGCGGTCGTTCCTGGAATCGGCATCCGCTTCCCA
The DNA here is from genome assembly GCA_027343695.1 of Sulfobacillus sp. Lineage (GTDB taxonomy): Bacteria > Bacillota > Sulfobacillia > Sulfobacillales > Sulfobacillaceae > JAKADJ01. The sequence goes on from DAHWKJ010000041.1 coordinate 7,531, forward strand.
ACCAAGAGACCGCCAACGTCATCGATTTTCTTACCCCATCGTTAGGTTGGGTACTGGCTCAAGGGGGCAATGGTTCTCACCCGACGATCTCCCTCTTGAGGACCACGGATGGGGGAGAGCACTGGACCGCCGAGCTCGTCGTCCACACCGGCTTGTCTTCTAGCCTGACAATGACGACCAGCGGCGGCTATGCGATTATCGGACAACGACTTTATCACACCACCGGTACCGACGGAACCTGGCAACCGATGGCTTTGCCAGCCAGCGCGATCCCGAGTGCGGTGAGCGCTTTAAGTGGACAACAAGCGTGGGTGGCGACAGCGGTGGGATCACACTGTGACGTCTGGTCCACTCCCAACGGCGGGCGCACCTTTACTAAGATTTTTATGAGCCCCGATGCAGTAATCGGCATGGATAGGTCCTCTGCCTCGACCGGCCACCTCTTATTAAGCCCGCCGAGCGGCTACGAGGGACCCCTGGGGCCGCTCGAGACCACTACTAACGGGGGGCGGAGCTGGTCGCGTAGTAGCGTCCCTGCTAATGGGTTTTATGCGGGCATGAACTTCCCCCCGGGTCCGGATGCCTGGATTGGGACCACCAATGGAGCTCAAGGGGTCATGTCTACAGGACTTTTAGTGAGTGCGGATCGCGGTGCCCACTGGACCGCCATCGGCGCGCATCGCGGATGGAGCCTTCACACCATCCGCATGATAGCGCCCGGGCAAGGCTACGTGCTGGGTCTTAGTGTGTCAGGCACACCCTTTCTCGCCAAGACCACCAATAATGGCGAGAATTGGACACAGGTATGGCCACGGATAATCCCCATCCACACGGATTTTGTGAGCCCCACCCGAGGCTATGGACTCGGCCTCCCCGACAACGCGCGTGCCATTTTGGCGACCCACGATGGTGGTGCACACTGGACGCTCCAAACCTCCCGACCCGGTGCAACCTTTAGCCAAGTGTCGTATTGGGGCAATATCGGCTTGGCCATGGCATCGGCCTACAATAGCAAGGGCCAATCCATAGTGGATGTCTATCGTACGACTACTGGAGGTGCCAGGTGGCACCAGGTGAGTGCGCTACCCGCGTCGTTGAGCCTTGGTATCGATCTTTTCGGGCGCAACCAGGCCATTCTCACCACGTTTGGGCACGTTTATCAAAGTAGCAACGGGGGGCAGACCTGGTCTCTTTTATCGTCCAATCGCCTGTCCCCAGGAAAATCGTCCACCACCAGGGACTTCATCAGTGTCCACCAGTATTGGGTATTTTCCAGTACGAATGGATGGGGACATGGAGCGCATTTGAGTTTTGTGGACCACGGCATTTCCCATCCCGTATATAATTGGCCCGCTAGTCCTCGGGCCCTCTACCTATCGGGTACTACGGTAGATTTCTTAAATCGACAGGTAGGGTGGCTCATTCTGCAAAAATTAGTCCGTACCCATAAGACCTTTACCAAACCAGGCTCTACCCGTAAGTTATTCGTCATTAAAACAGTGGACCAACTTATTAACACCACCAATGGGGGAAAAACTTGGACGCTAGACGTGACACTCCCTTCCAGTCTTGCAATTTCCAGCACACCGCATTTTGTGAACAATCATGTGGGGTTCATGGCGGTCTACAACCAGATCCTCACGACGACCGATGGCGGCCATGTGTGGACGGCAGTACCTTAGATCCCCCAA
>DAHWKJ010000080.1 GCA_027343695.1 Sulfobacillus sp.
GCGCGGTGCGGTGATTCAGTTTTGGCTAATCAATGGGGGATTATGGACCTTTACGGGTGGGCTGATCAGTGGGGTATTTTCGTTAGTAGGCGCGGGTGGGGTTTTGATGCTTGCCGGGATGTATCTTTATATTGCTAATCTCTGGCTTACGATTAGGCATCAACCGAATTCGCGTTAATAGCCGTCCCTCCCAGGTCGCGACCCGAATTAGAGCTCCTAGAAGAGGGGATCTGCGCTTTTGGGCTACCACTCAAGGGATTTTTAACCTTGATGCGCCTTCCCTTTGAAGCAGCCGAGTTCCGTCAACCCGCCGGCTCGCGACGCGATCAGGATTTTCCTGATCGGAGACTGTTGACGAACCATTCCTGAATAAGAGACTTCAAGTAGAATCTAGTCTTGAGTGAGGACGATCGTCACTATTTGAATCAACTGGCCCGAAGCCGAACAGCCAAACCTGCGCACACGTGCTCAACTGATCCTCGACTATGCCGATGGAGGTTCCGTTCTGATGGACTTATTCATTTTTGACCCTTCCTGATCAAATCGGTTGCCACCTTCCTGGTTGATCGCGCCACGGCTTCTTAGGGCTTTCGCCGGTCGTCCCCCTTCGGGGATTTCCGGGGGTCATCCCCCGGCGGGCGCTCCCCAAGCGAGTCACCGAGCAGTCCTACCGTTAGGCAGAAACGGGTGAGGCGCCCCTCACCGAATCCCCAGGACTCGCTGTAAAGCTCGTCTCGGCCACGTGTTGTCAATTGGTCGCCCCATTGATGTCGCGGTCATGAGGGTCCCGCACGCAGGGCACGTCCACGCTCGCACGCAAAGCAGCATCTTGGGCATTTTGTACCCACACACCGAATACGTTTTGCTCAGTACAGCTCTAACACGTGCTTTTGCCGTTCGAGGTCCTCTTTCTGGTCAGAGCTCGACACGCGGGCATACGCCACGGTCTTGCGCTCCCCATCCGGCGGACGAAACAGCTTAGGACGCAATCGCGGGAGATCATAGCGACGGTACCCGCCCGCCGTCCGCTCATCCGGCAGGAGGCGGCCTTCTTGTTCCCAGCGCCGCAAAGTGGAGGGGTTGACGCCCAAAAACTCTGCTGCTTCGCGGATTCCCACAAGTTTTCTCTGCATGGTTAAATTATACAATCATCAGCAATGATGAGCAAAGTTTCAACGAACTGTTAAAACCCCTTACAACGCGTGCCCCGTCCCGACACCCCGGGACAGGGGCGTGGCAACGGGATTATGGCTATGCCAGCCATGGGATCCTGAGTCTCCTCACGGGCATTGACTTAGTGTCTGGCGAAATCATCGGGCTCGTACGTCCTCGGTACCGGAGCGCGGAATTCGTGGAATTCCCCCAAATATGGGCCGACATGTATCCCCCCCGCACATCAAAATCCAGGTGGTCTTGGCTAACCACCCTGCCCACACATCGAAGGAAACAGGGGCGTATCTCGCCACCGTGCTCAATCGCTTTGACTTCGTGGTTAGACCGACACACACACACGCCCCGTGGTTCAATTATTTCATCGAGCGGTTCTTCGCCAATGTGTCCACATAGCTCTTGCACGGCATCCGTATGCAATCACTAGAGGAGCTCGAACAACAGATTCTCGCGGACGTGGACTGGCTCAACTAAGATCCCATGCCATTTCGGTGGCGATGGCAACCCGAAGACGCCAAGAGCAGAGACGTTATTGAGCCAGGGTCATAATAGCCAACGAGCGCAAGACCAACAATATTGGGCTACCGAGATTCCTCGCGATGAAATAGCATTTTGATCGTTTCCCGAATGGGTTCCATGTTGGTTAGGACCAATTGTGCTGCCTCCCCCGAGCCCACGGTGATCACCATGTCTTCGTCGTCGCGGACAAGGACCAGCCACCCTTTCGGATTAAATTCGCCCGCCGAAGCTACGGTGGGATGTTGACACACCCCACAGCCAGGCGGTGGGCAATAATCAAAACACAGGAACCTTTGGCTCACTCCCCGCTCCCGGGCTTGTAGCAATGCCTCGGCAAACGGTCCGACGGTGCCAAGCGATGCCCCGATGTCTAAGCGATCGCGAGCGGAGGTGATGAGTGACATTCCGTGGGCCCATATGGCGTCCTCGCCCCGCGCAGTGACCAAGGTTTGGGGGCGGCGTACCGTCGGTAACGCCGCTTCAATCGTGGCCAGCTTTCTCTGCATGGCCGTTAGCTGAGCCTCGGATACCGTCTGGAATGGCAAGGCGCGGTATCGAGGACCAGAACTTAGGGGTTCTTCTAACAAGGCGCCCCGTCTGACGAGTCGTTCCAGAACCGGATACACATTGGCCCTCGCTACGCGCGCGGCTTTCGCAATCTGATATCCCGTCAACGCGTCTCCCGCCTCGACCAATGCCACGTAAACGCGTGCTTCGAGTTCGGACCAGCCCACCTCTTGCAATTCCATGATAGGTTCCAACGACCTCACCTCCATTGTTCCATCCTTGACATTTCTTCGGTAACATTATAGCCTAATTATAGTAGTTATAATCACTACTACGAAAGTCGAAAGCCGAAAAATTAGGAGGGTGGAAATTATGAGGACAAACGAAAGTACGATGGACCGGATCATTCGTATCCTACTGGGGTTAGTTTTGGGCTATCTCGTCTATGAACATACGGGTGGCCTGGTTGGGATGTGGATTTTTGGAATTCTCGCAGCAATTTCGCTGGTGACCGGTGCTACCGGATTTTGCGTCATCTATCGGCTCGTGGGGATTCGTACGTGTCCCTTGCCGCCTGTGAAACAGGACTGAAGACGGTACACCAGCGGGTCCCAGGAGCCGCGATATGTCCCCGGGGGAGGGTATTGCCTTAACTGCGTACGGTTGGTGTAGAGGCACGTCCGCGTCCCTGACGGCTGAAAGTCACACGGGTTCCACTAGGAAACACCGGGTGATGATATGTCGGGGTATGGCGTTGCCTAGGTGATGCCCATTTCCGGGACACGGATCCGTGTGGGTACGCTTTTAGAGATTTTATAGTCGCCTTATGATGAACGAGCGAATCTACGACCGCAGCATCATTCACCGGGGGAAGGTGAGTCAAATGGGGATTGTCTATGTGGTGCAGATACAATATGACCCGACGTTGGATTATGGATGCGGGGTCGATATGACGACCAGGGATACCTTACATATTGCGGATAGCCAGCAAGAGGCGGAGGAATGGCTCGGGAACAATACGCCGAACATTGCGGCGCACTACGAAGATGTGTATCCATGGGACTTGCTGGTGGTGCCTTGGGTGGTCAACGGGCTGTGGGACGATGATAAAATCCGCTTTGCTTTCGATCATGATTAAGTTCGCACGCGCAGGGAAAGTGCCGACACCTTTTGCCAATTTGTGACATGGGTCACAGAACGAGAAGCTATCCGCGATATGGTGATAGTATCCAGGGAAATTCCGTGCGCTGACTCCAAAGGGGGTGCAATCGTGGCCATTCGTTCGAACCCGCGAATCATCATCATCGGGGGAGGGGTTGCCGGCATGGCGGCCATTCAGAGTTTGGCTCTAAGGCTTTCTGAAGCTCAGGCGGACAT
>DAHWKJ010000088.1 GCA_027343695.1 Sulfobacillus sp.
CAATACCCGTGCGGGATTTGAGGCGATGTGGGAGCGGCGGCCGTCCGAGGTGGTCCGGGTTGGCATGGAGTCCACCGGTCACTATTGGCTCGGGTTGGCCCATTGGCTCCGCGCGCACGGCGCGGAGGTGGTGCTGGTGCAGCCGGCTCACGTCCATCGACTCAAGGAATTGGATGACAATACCCCGACCAAGACCGACGCCAAGGATGCCCGGGTCATCGCCCGACTCGTCTATGATAACCGATGGTTCCGGTGGGAACCCCGCACCGGAGCCCTGGCCCAACTGGCCACCGGTTCAACCCCCAATGTCTGGACAAGGCGCGTAAAGATGGAGGGGCTTCGGTTCTGTCTCGGGCGTGGGAAGTCGTATCTCTCCTGTTGGGCTTTCACCCAGTGAAATGACCCCGTGAACAAGTCCGGCTCCCACGTCATTACTACCGCACGTCAAGCTGAACGAAGGATTGGTCGGGCCTAGACCCTGTGAGACATGGTAGGGTTCGCTAACGTGGTCACGGTAATGAAAGACCGTTCGAGAGGAACCGAAGCGAAAAGCCGTGAAAGATTGTGAAAGGGTAAGGAAACAGGACAAAACATTGAGGTAGGAGAGTTAGCATGAACCTTCGTCGATTTCTATGGCAATTAATCGGCATACGTCCTTGGACGTACGTCGTCGATGCCAGTTTAACCCTAGCAGTTTGGGTCCTGTTCCTGGTACCGGCATACGTGGTACAACAGTTTTTCCAAAGTCTTGCCAGGAGGTCTGACAACACTGGAATTTTTCAACTTCTGGCCATTTTGGTTGTCGCCCAGGTTGCTCGCATGGTTGTAGGCATGGCTGTGATCTGGACTGATACGACATGGCAACGGTCGGTCGGAGCACAACTGCAGAGCCATATGTTCGAACATGTCCTGGGTCACGCGGTCCCGGACGAGCTGCCCAACACGTCCGGGGAAGCGGTGAGTCGCTTTCGGGAAGACGTAGACCTCACGACTACCTTTCTCAGTTGGACGTCTCTACTCGACGTCATAGGAGCAGGGGTTTTTGCCGTTGTGGCTGTGATTATCATGTTGAGAATCAACACCATGATCACGCTCGTGGTGTTCGTTCCATTGACGGTCGTCGTGGTGGTGGCGAAGAGGGCAACTCCTAGACTTCAATCGTATCGCAAGAGTAATCGAGAGGCGACCGGTGCGGTGACGAGTTTCATCGCTGAAATGTTTGCCGCAGTCCAAACCATCCAAGTAGTGAGTGCGGAGCAGGATGTACTCGCGCGTTTCGGTAAGGTGAATGACAAACGAAGACGGGCCACGGTCTTAGACGTTGTCTTTTCAACAGCCCTGAATGGGGTGTTTGGCAATATTGTCGAAATCGGGACGGGTATCATCCTATTACTCGCCGCCCATGCCATGAAGGACGGCTCCTTTACGGTTGGGGATTTTGCGTTGTTTGTATACTTTCTAACGTGGATCACGCAGCTAACGGGGCGGGCTGGAAGGCTGCTCACGGGATATAAGCAAGTAGCCGTCTCCGTTCAACGCATGGACCGACTACGGTGCGGAATTTCTGCCCAATTAAGGTGTGATTGCAGCCCAGCACAAAAATTGCCGGACTACATGAAAGAAAACTGGACACTGGACGTTGAGGGATTGTCTTACAGATTTCCCGAGACAGATAAGGGCATCGAGAATGTGAATCTCCATATCAGTCCTAAAAATATCGTCGTTGTAACCGGAAGCATGGGTTCAGGCAAAACGACCCTCATCAGAGCCTTACTTGGTCTTGTCGTGGCCTCCGCGGGTAGCGTGCGCTGGAACGGTCAATTGGTCACTGATCCTGCAGGATTCTTTGTACCATCCCGAGTTGCATACACGCCACAAATGCCTCGTCTGTTTTCGGATACCTTACAGTCCAATATCCTTCTCGGAGCCGAGGAGCGCGGCGATAGATTGCGTCAGGCAGTTTCATTAGCCGCGTTAGACTCCGACCTCGAAGAATTCCCGCGGGGACTGGCGACTATCGTGGGGCCAAACGGAGCAACACTCTCGGGAGGCCAGGTGCATCGTGCCGCCATGGCCCGAATGTATATGCGCCAAGCCCAACTATATATATTGGACGACCCAACGAGTGCGCTAGATAGTGCCACAGAGACGCTGCTATGCGAAAGAATCGTAACCGTGCGGAACGAAGGAGCCAGTTTCTTGATAATCTCATCCAGTCCAAAAGTGTTGGAGTTGGCTGACGAAGTAATCCTATTATCCCATGGGTACGAGACGGCACACGGTACCCTATCCGACGTTCTCGCGCGATCCTCAGAGATGCAAAGGCTATGGGCGGGACAGTCGCCGAGTATTGGCCTTCATGGTCTAGAACCTAAGAGGCCGATACACGAAGGCATCCCAGCAAGTTAACTGGAGTTTCACACGCGGTCCCAATGCGTCGCGTCGCACGTCCAAGGAACCACCACAGGAAAAATTGACCCGGAGGCGATCAAAATGAACGACAACCTGCAACTCAATGTTGCGCTGCTAAAACGGCGCGTCCCCAACCTCACGGCGGCCGCCCAGGCCATCGGATTACGTCCCGCCACGGTATCCAATCTGTGCACAGGCAAGGTGCCGGTTGGTCGCGCTGAGGTGCGGACCCTCACGGCATTGGCTGACCTGGCTCGAGTCAGCCTAGATGAATTGGTCATCAGAAACACCGTGGGCACTTTAACAGAAACGGGTATCAAGGTTGTGGATTTGTTGGCTCCTGTCGTTCGTGGGGGCACGCTAGGCGTTGTGGCTCACAGAGGTGTTGGCCAGTTAGTTCTGGTAGCGGAAATCTTATACCGCCTGCGAGAACGAGGATTCGTTACCGTCCTGTGGAACAAAGAGAATCCCATGAATAGTGTTGCAGATGTCGCATGTCAGGCCCAGCATGTGATTACAACCCTCGACACGCTATGCAATGTTGCCGAAGATAACGAATCTGGTGCGAACCTGGTGATTGCTGCCGATCGGTCGATGGTTTTGAGTGGAGCACTTCTATCGATGCGTGAGCAGATCAGGACACGCGGTCTTCGACAGCCGACCGTCATCCTTGCGGACACAAGCTTTCAGGCCCCCGACGAAGAGAGTCCGTACGGCCCCCTCGATACCCTATGGCGATTTGATACCGAATTGGCCAGCCGGGGCGTCCTTCCCGCATTAAATCCAATAGCGTCTACCTCCATTCTCCTGGAAGGAGAGCAAGGCGAGGCCGAACACGTCGCTCTACAACAACGGGTCCGCCGTGTCCTTCGCCGATTTCGAGAACTCCGGCCCCTAGTACTAGCTTGGGGTGTGGACCGGCTGCCGACCGTAGAATCGGCCAGCTTTCGGCAAGGGGCACTACTTGAGGCATTCTTGACTCAGTGGTTTTACGTCGCAGAAGCCCATAGTGGGCATCCTGGAGTCTCAGTCACGTTGCACGAAACGTTGGACGGAGTCCGTCGGATCTTGGATGGTCGTCTAAATCCGGAGACGACCCCGGAAAACCTAAAGTATCAAGGGGCACTGCCATAGACTATCTAACGTTAGCAGGGTTGTCCCCCGGTACTTCGAAGAGGAGGATTTCAATGGACAAGGGGCCTGACTGGTGGACGCTCCGTCGACTTTAACAGCACCGTCGCAACCACGCGATACCGAGACCCGAGCATGCCGATTAGATGGATGTGGTCATGGAGGCACAGGAACGCTTGGGGGTCTACCGTGACCTCCCGGGACCATGGACATCCGTTGGCCCTCAAACCGCAACTTGATATGGCTGAATACATCATGACGACTCATCATATTCTGACGCCATAGGTGAAGCTCCGAAAGGCAATAGAGCGCGATATTGATGCGATCATCGGGCCCATGAACGTGGGGAATTTCGAGAATTCGGCCACAGGTAGCATCGACGCGACGCCCCCACGGAACAATCTTCACTGTCCGACAATGTTAAGCGGTCCGAGGAACCGCCATCGGAAGACACTAATCAGGTGGCCGCCGCTCAACGTCCTTTTGTGCCGAGGAAAGTTACGGCTACCGCGATCAGATATATGCGACCGTTTCTGTGGCGGATTTAAGGTCCTGGGGCGACTCGTGTTTTTTGGTTCTGGTTAGCCGATATTTTACCCGATTCATCGTGAACATACGGTTCTGTCGACACCCACAGCCTTTAATTTTTTTCGGGATGTGCCTCGATAATCTGGAGCGCTTGCTCAAGCACCGACGGTTCTGGGTCATGGCAGCCGGGACACCCCACCCCCGGGGCAGGAACATTAAGCCAATATCCGTTCACCCATGTCCGTGTCGCTTGTATGTCGGCAGCGAGTTCCCCGGGGGTTACCGGGGGTCCTGCCGGATTGGTACTCAGTCCCGCTAATACCGTTGCATTGGGCCGAACGGTGCGGATGATTTGCACGGCCTCGCGTACCTTCTGAGCGTAGAGAGGGGTATTCCGTTCGGCTTGCTGAACCGTGTTGAGCCCGATGATGTCGCAGGCAGGTACCTCCTGGCGGGGAGTCCGGGCCGTAAACGGCAAGCGGTCTGGTTCCACCAAATCACAAATACTGACCAGATGGCGCTGATGCGCCTCCCGGGCCACTAGGTTATCATATTGCAACGGTGACCGTTGTTCTTGAGTCGGGGTAGTTGCATACCGCTCATTGTCGTAAAGCACGGCGCCCGTGTCTTGGGGCAGTGCCTGATGTGCCAGTGTCTGAGCGAATACCGAAGCACTATGAAACACGACCGTCGGTACTACAGGCAACAAGTGAGAGGGAGATTGCCGATCGGAGAGGGGTTCATACACGGTTCCCGTGGAGAGCAACGCCTGCACGGGAGGGTCCTCGACCACTTGGGCGAAGTGGGCTGCAGCCAGAATCCATAGCGCCCGTTGGTGGTTGCGGACGGTGAACGCGGGGGCGGCCGTCGCTGTGTTTGAGTCCGATGCAGTGGCCTGCGTTAGCTGGTTCAGTAAGGCGATGGCCACTCCAGGATTTTGCGGACCACACCGTGGGCAGGCACGGCTGTGATTTGACGGGATGTTCAGCCAATAACCGTCTACCACCTTTTGGGTGGCCCGTACATCTTGCAACAGCGTCGTGGCGGTCACCGGAATACCTGGAGGTGGATTCGTAGACAGCCCCGCAAAGATGGCGACGGATTCCCGTAAGGCGCGCGCCTGATAGCTCAGGCGACGCACTAATGCCGAATATCTTGCCGGCGTGCGTTCGGAGGACTGGACTTGCAGATCTACCGCAGTGGCGAAGGATGCGCCATGCACTCGGCCTCCGGGGCTCGCACCAAGATTCCCTAGTTGCCAATACTGGAGATGTCGAGTGTGGGCTAACGCCGCAAAGGCGGATTCATAACGCGCGGGATTCGAACGTTCGGCAGAAGGTGTCAGGGACCAGGATTCGTTGTCGTACCCGACACCGACAACGCCCGGTACCAGGGTGTTGTGCGCCACGGCGGATTGGAATGCGCCAAAACTGGTAAAGGACTCAATCGCTTGCCCGTGCCAGCCAACAGGAATGGCTCGACGGACAATTAAGACGTTGTCGGGTTGATTTAGGAGGCGGGCGGCAGCCGAATCTGACTGAACCAGCTTCCAGGCACTGGCCGCAAGGAGCCACCGCGTCGTGGCGAATATCGGTTTGTCCGAGGTTTTCCCCTGATTCAGTCTATGCGACGGACCGGTGAGCGTTTTGGCGGGCGTCCCACACGACGCCAGACAAAGACCGAGAGCCAGACCACCGAGTCCCAGGAAGGCTCCCCGAACACGAACTGGAAAACCATCGGAAAATGAGGGCATGACAGTTGCTCCTTTGAACAAGTATTGAGGGGTATCCCGTCACATGGTGGCTTGGGTAATTGCTCATCGACTGATTATTGGTTGCTTACCATTTTTCATGACTAGGGGTTCATTCTTTTTCAGGCACGATAGGGGTCAAACCTTCCCTTCCAAATTAGCAAAAAAATTGACAATATAAGACGAATAAGAAGGAATTATGCGCCACAGATAAAACTTTCGATATCCAGTCGGTTAACCACCCTCTCGGGCCGTGGGGGTGTGGAGAAAAATCGCCTTGATTGGTTTGTGACCGACCGTGAAGAAATCGAACTTGCCCCAACGTCGGAGCTCGCCCACACCGATTCCGTGGGCGGCACCATTGTTGACCACGAGCGGCAAATGCCGTTGACCGGTCCGCAGTCAGGCGATGAAGCGATCGCCAGGGGATCAATAACGTCCACCTTTTTTGGTCAGCTCTTCTTAAGTAGACAGCCAAGGGAAGCGTTTTGCTATGCGCCGACAGCGCCGGTCTATGGACCGAACTTGGATCGACCCATCACATACCCCCGGGTTGCCAAAAGCGCAGAAGGTAATGCCGTCATCCGATCCCCAGGGACCGCGACGACCTTCCGTGCACCCGTTGCTTCATGTAACGTGCGATTCTCCGTCGACGTTATAACCAGCATAGAAGGTAGAGGGGGCCGATTTATGTCCACACGACGGAATCTTGGGTTGGTGGTGAGCGGTATCTTGATATTAACAGGATGTGGAGCAGCCCCAACCAAAACGACCGCCCCGCCCACGAGCCATATTTCTGCATTGACGGTGACCAGACAAATGACTCCGCAGTTTAGTACTACTTCGACCACCCCGCCCGTGCTGACCCAAGTCCCTTTTATAGCCAATCGACATGGATTTGCGCTGGCCACCCTCGGACAAGAGAGCGCGGTACTTCACACTAGTGATAGCGGACAAAGTTGGCAGGCTCGATATATCGCGCCGACCCTCCTCGGACTATCGATGGCTAACAACCAGGCTGGGTGGTTGACCACCTGTTTGCAATCTGGGTGTCAGGCCGCCACCACATTGGAGGCTACCCTAAACGGGGGTCACTCCTGGAATCGAATCTATCACGCACCAGCCAACACCACATTAGGAACGCCAGACTTTGTCAATGCCACCACCGGGTGGATGGTGGAATCGAATCACAGCACCATGAAGAGTGTTCTCTTACGCTCATCCGACGGGGGGAAAACCTGGACCCCGGCGGGCTCGCCTTCGTCACTGTTTCCCGGTAGTTTAGGGAGCGCCCTAGACTTTATTACGACCACGACCGGTTGGTTCTTGGTGGGAGGCGAGCCAGGGGCCGGCGCCCAGACAAAAACCTTGTATCAAACCACGAATGGAGGGCGATCGTGGGCCAAGATTGCACAGTCCGCTATTTTGGGATCTCCTTCTTCGGGGCCCGGCAGTTTACCCATTGGAGGCTACGTCGATCGCCTGGATTTTGTTAATAGTACCCTGGGATATATGGCATTGGCCAACGGACTTATCTACCGCACCAGGGATAGCGGCACGCATTGGGCGCCAATATGGTCGAAGATGTTCCCCCCGGCGACCGTCACGGTACAAAGTATGGAGTTCTCCAGTTCCGCCACCGGCTATATCCTCGCACAAGGGGGAGGGCAGCCAGGCGGAACCTTGTGGCAGACTACCGACGGCGGGGCGCGGTGGGTCGCGCTGTATCCTTCCACGAGGCCAAACGGCCCGGTGACTTTCACGACACGAGAAGTCGGGGCAGGGCTGGAGATGATGGGAACTACGTCGACGGTCCTGACCACTCAAAACGGGGGGGCCACGTGGACCGTAGCGAGCCAACCTCCGATACTGCTAGGATCCTTGCAATGGGGTGGCAATCGCACGTTATGGGGTGTTTCGGTGGGGGTCCATGGAGCGATTTATCGGAGTCGCGATATGGGTCGTGCGTTCCAGAAGATCGCGCTTCCTCGGTCTTATGTGGCACAAAGCGTATCGGTGGCGGCCTCCAATGAGCTGATAGCAGTGGTGTCTTCCACAAAGAACGTAGAAGTCATGACACGCGCCAACGGTCATTGGCAGGCCCTATCTCTGCCTTTTGCCCCGCGTCAGGCAACCGAACCAGCTCCTCAGAACATTTGGGCCATTGGCACGTCATTAAAGACCACCCTGGCCCTAAAAAACTTTCAGAAGCACCATAACAACCCTAAAACCGTAAAACTCTATGATATCCGCCACCCCCTTACTCCGTACCTGTATCACACGGTTAATGGCCGTACCTGGACGCGCTATTCACTCCCTGCAGGCTCTTCGGGGAATTCCGGATTTCCCATGGGACTAACCTTTCTCAGTGGCCAATTCGGGTATTTCTGGAATCAGGGAGCACTCTATGTTACTCAAAACGGCGGTATGACTTGGACGATCGAGACGGTTCCCAGTAGCATGGGGATCCAATTGGTCAGTTTTACCTCGCCCGCCGACGGCTGGTTGACGCCCGGATCTGGCACCCCTACCTATCACACCACCAATGGGGGGAGGAGTTGGTCGAGTTAGCGATGTTTTGACCCCATTAGTGTTCGATCGGGGAGGCAGCCGTGGTCTGAAACGGTATAGTGCGTCGAACGTCGCTATCCCTATACCACCCATGAGAAACGCTCATTATGGTTCCGGCCTTCCAACGACCAGGATATGTCCCAACGCCCTATTTTAAAATGTTTTGATCCGTAAGAGCTCTCCTGGTCCTGGTAGACGAGATTATTGGGATAAGGCAAGATTATACAATTGGGGCGGCGATTGAATGAGGCGTGTCGGCGAACATGATGCCAAATTAAATGAAAGCATACTTAACCGGATGCGAATGACCATTAGAGGGAGTACTTTGCGGATGGCTCCACGCAGCAATAAGGGGGGCCTCAAAATTGTAATCATGCTCCAGTAGGCTGGGAAAGGGGAATCCGTTGAGCCCGTGGAGCCTGTCCCCAGAACTATGCCAGCAGGGAGAGTAGCGATCGCTTGGGTCTCCGCTTCCAATCACCACATGCCCCTAGCACTGATGCGGTTGTCTTTGCACTGTTTTGCAGGCGCTTTGGTGATTCCGGATCCGATCGGGAACCCGGCTACTCGCAAGCGGGGGTCGTCGAAGCAATCATGATGAAACCTTAAATAGGCTTGCTCGTCTGTCACGACTTGTGGCGGAGTATTCACCAATCTCGTGGCCATGTCTCCATAAGCGTCGTGGTCACCCTCCCATCGCGCGCTAGTCATAGATTTTCTAAGCTCGCAAGACTAGTGTCCTAGGACATGCAGAATTTAAGATATCCCACCGTATATTTAATAGGATGCTGACCGTCCGAAGGAGGGAAGATCTTATGCCACAATCTGCGACTCCGTTCAATCTCCAGCCAGACTCCGTAGATCGTCCCATCTCGCAGGATGAGGTCCTGCACTGGTTAGAAGCCGGTCGTCTCAGTCCGGATGGCGCCTTGCGCCATCTCATCCGACTGGACAGTCGCACCGGCCCTATGGCAGTAGGTGCCGGACGTAAAAGTGCCCAACCATCGCCCAAGGAACGGGCTGACGCCATTCTGCGCGAACTGGACCAATTGGTTGGATTGTCGGGGGTAAAACTTCTGGTTCGCGAAATTCGGGCTTTCATCGAAGTCCAACAACGACGGGCAGAGTTCCATTTGTCGCAAGAATCCCATATGCTGCACATGGTATTTCAAGGTGCACCAGGCACTGGTAAGACCACGGTAGCCCGTCTCCTAGGGCAACTTTTTGAAGCCCTTGGAGTCCTACCGAAAGGCCACTTAGTCGAAGTAGAACGCGCCGATTTAGTCGGCGAATATATTGGCCATACAGCACAAAAAACTCGCGATGTCATTAAACGGGCCCTGGGCGGCGTAATGTTTGTTGACGAAGCTTATGCCTTAGCGCGCGGGGGAGAAAAGGATTTTGGCAAGGAGGCCATCGACACCATGGTGAAAGCCATGGAAGATTACCGAGGGGAATTCCTCCTCATACTGGCAGGATATCCCCAGGAAATGGCCCAATTTCTCGCGACAAATCCAGGCCTCTTATCCCGATTCCCAATTCACTTGGAATTTCCCGACTATAGTCCTCCGGAACTGGTGGCCATAGCCCGCGCCATGACCGTGCAACACCAGTATCACCTGAGCCCTGACGCAGAAGCATCGCTGTTAGCCTATATGGAAGAACACGCCCGCTATTGGCACACCAACGCAGGCAATGCCCGCATGATCCGCAACTTGTTAGAGCGTAGCATTCGACGTCAAGCAGTGCGTCTGGCAGATAACTTAGACCATGTCACTCGCCAAGACCTCATGCTCCTCACTTGGTCTGACATTGAAGGGGGGCTTTAGCCCTTTGGAAGCACTAGTGCTAGGAAGACCCAACGCAGGGAAGTCGCTGTTTTTGGTCAATTTTGCCGCCTACCTAGGCCTCAAAGAAATTCGCGTAGAGGTATTAGATGGAGAAGGCAGAGCTCGACATCAACGCCTTTCCATTGAGTTAGCGCGCCGTCATTTGGTATCCCACACTCCGTATAAAACCACTGCGCTACAGACCATTCATGTCGACATCACGACAGCCAAGACGGCCCATCGTCTAACGCTGACGGATACCGTGGGCCTCACCGAGGAGATCTCTGGAGAGCTTGTAATTCGCCGTGCCATCGCGATCGCTCTCAGCCGCATAAGCCAGGGCCCTATGGTTCTGCATGTAGTCGATGCGTCGGCCGTGGGATATTCGGCTATCGAAACCGTCAGCCTGGTGGATGACGGGATCGCCCGCTATGCTGGATCCATTAGCACCTACGCCATCTTAGCAACCAAGATGGATAAGGAAAGTGCCAAAGCAGGCTTGGAGAGGATCCGGGAGCGATTTCAAGGCTACCCGATCATCCCCATTTCTGGAATTACTCGCCGAGGATTCAAAGACGTTAAAACCTTCATCCTTCGACACTGGCAATGAGGCTACTTTTCCTTGCCAATCGCGATGGTGTATCATGGGTCGTTGATCCATGGAACCCGAAGCGGAAGGATGCGATACCGTGATTGCGACTCACGAGACAATACTCACCGAAATACGGCCACTCTGGCACGTAGTGGAAGACCGCGTGGCACACAACGTCGCCCGAACCCTCGAAGCGTTCACAAATTCTGGACTCAGTACCCCCGACTTACAGGGTAGCACCGGTTACGGTTATGATGATCGAGGCCGCATTCTCCTAGACCGGGTGGTTGCCGAAATCATGGGTACCGAAGCCGCCTTAGTACGCTCGCAGTGGGTATCCGGTACGCATGCTATCAACACGGTGCTCCAAGCTTTGGCACCAACTACAAAGCGGTTATGGGTAGTGTCGGGTCCCATCTACGACACCATGGAACCGATCTTGTTTGACACCAGCAATCCTCTCAGTTTGCGGGCGCGGGGTATCGAAATCCGTTATGTCAATATCAATGAATGGGAGTCTCGGCCGAGTGAGGAGCCCTTTGCTGATGTCATCTACATTCAACGCTCGCGTGGATACCAATCACGCCCATCATGGGGGCGCGACAAAATTGCTCCCATAATTACGTTGGCACACCGTCACCAGGCTCTCGTCATCGTCGATAATTGCTATGGGGAGTTTACCGATACCGAGGAGCCGGGTCACTGGGGAGCGGACCTCGTGGTCGGTAGTCTCATGAAGAATCCAGGGGGAGGAATAGCGCCTACCGGCGCTTATGTGGCAGGAAACCAGCTACTTTGCGATCGCGTTGCCGATCAGCTGTTTGCACCCGGAATCGGTGGCGAGGTCGGCCCAACTGGGCCGTACCAAAGACTACTAGCCCAAGGCTGGTTTATGGCGCCAATGGTCGTGGGTGAGGCGCTGATGGGGGGTATTTATGCGGCAGCCCTGTTCCATCGAGCAGGATTCGAGGTAGATTCGGTGTCAGCTAACAAAAATGATATTGTCACCGCCATCCGTTTAGGGAACGCCGACCGAGTCAAAATTTTCTGCGCCGTAATTCAAGCGCATTCTCCCATTGACTCCACAGTCACACCCGTGCCTTGGAGTATGCCAGGCTATGCTGACCCGATTATCATGGCGGCTGGCGGGTTTGTCGCAGGGGCATCATTGGAACTTTCTGCAGATGCCCCCATGCGTGAACCTTACTGGGTTTATCTTCAAGGAGGCCTAAGCCGTTGGCACACTACTAAGGCCTCCCGTGTTGCATTGGAGGCCTTAGTAGCTGCGGATTAGCCCGACCACTCGACCGATCACGGTCATTCCCGGGTCGACGATTGGACTATACCGTGGATTCGCAGGAAGCAACCTCGCCGGGTCATGGGACAAGTCGATGTATTTGACTGTTGCCTCGTCCCCAATGAGGGCGATCACAATGTCGCCATTCTGTGCGGATGTCGTAGATTCCACAGCGACCAGGTCTCCTTCGCGGATTCCGGCATCAATCATCGAATCTCCAATGACGCGGAGCAGATAATCCGCTTGGGGGTGAAATAAAGTGGAAGGAAGCCGCCATCGTTCTTCAATATGTTCTGTGGCCAGAATGGGTTGGCCAGCCGTGATCTTACCCACCACCGGCACCGCTCCTACTTCTTGCGTTTCACCGGTCACAGACCAAGCACGCCGTTTCAAAGGAGGGTGGGTGATGCGTCCGTCTTGTTCTAGTCGTTTCAGGTAACGCGCTACGCTTGCAGTCGATTTAAGACCGACCGCTGCCCCAATCTCACGCACCGACGGGGGGTATCCATATCGAGTCAAATATTGTTGAATAAAATCAATGATATGCTGTTGATGATCCGCCGTAGGTTTGCGCATATGGGCCTCCAATTCAATTGTTAAACATTGTACCATACCAAAAAGGAGGCTAACAGCCTGTGCGATATGCTGCGATATTGTTGAGTCTAATATTCGCAATCACTTCCGGATGGATCTTGGCAACCCACAAGAGCCCACTTCTCCTCCTCGTGAGTGGGATACTATGGATCGGATCGTTTGGCCTCTTAGGGAGCATTTTGCGTCGCGCCTGGCTTGCGGGAATTCTGGTCACGGCGGCTGGCATCGCAATATTCTGGGGGTTTACAGGTCGATTAGGATTATCCGGGTGGCTGCTGCCCTTAGTTACGGGAACGATTGCCTCCATTACGGCATACCTGGCCCCCATTCCGCGGGAGGCCAAACCATCCTGGGTAGATGGGATTTGGGCCGTGGTATTATTCTTTTTGGCATCCATAGCAGTGTCCTTGACCCAGGTCCATGTCTCAGGCCGTCTCGGCAATCATTTACTACTTTTGGTCGGTGTGTATCTGTTGACGCCGGTCATTGAGGTAGGCATCATCATTGTCCTAGTGCACCACAGTCGACAATACCCGGATTTTTTCTCGACCAATTATCCTCACTTCACTTGGTCCCAAGTCATTATGGGGTTGGGGACAGGTCTTGGCGCATCATTCCTCATGGCCGTCATCGTGGACGCAGAAAGTCGTCTCGGTCATGTCCACGTCAAATCGAACAACCCCTTTGTCTATGCGTCCGGACTTAATTTCCACGCCATCTTAGCCATGGTTTTAGTAGGAGCCGCCGTGGTATTAGCCGCTCCGGTCACTGAAGAAATATTGTTTAGGGGCCTGGTATTTGGTAGCTTCATGCGCCGTTGGCCTTATCCCATCGCGTCTGTCGGGTCCGCGATTCTTTTTGGTCTAGCGCATATGGATCTCACCCTGTTGCTCCCTCTCACCATAGCGGGGATCCTGTTGAATGCGCTCTATCACAAAACCCGATCTTTAGTGCCATCAACCATTGCCCACGCCACGTTAAATGCTGTCTCCGTGTTGTTAGCGGTATTCGCGCCCCGATAAAAGGAGAGACCCCACAATCCACCGCAAGGGCGCAAAGAACAGGAATGATCGAGAAACCCAGTCATACTTGATATGTTCATAAAACAATTGACGTGGTAAAATAATGTTGACTGCAATTAATATTGAGGGAGGTTCCGAGCCATGGAATTCGCCTTAACGCCGGAACAACAGGAACTCAAAGAATGGGCCCACGGGTTTGCCGAGAAGGAAATTCGCCCGGTTGCCGCCTACTATGACGAGAACGAGGAAATGCCATGGGAGGTTATTAAAAAGGCCGCCAAAATAGGGCTTTTACCTTACGCGCTGCCAGAAATGTACGGGGGCGGCGGAATTACCAACTTGGTCACAAGTCTCGTCGTCAGCGAAGAACTATTTTGGGGCTGTGCGGGCATTGCCACGGCAATGGGGGGCATAGGATTAGCGTCCTTACCCATTCTGGAAATGGGATCCGAGGAACAAAAACAACGGTGGCTCCCCTTATTTACCGATCCCGATCATCCGCGACTCGGCGCGATGTGCCTCAGTGAGCCGGAAGCCGGTTCCGATGTAGTAAATATGTCCACAAAAGCGATACGTGATGGGGAGCATTATGTCATCAATGGCTTAAAAACCTTCATCACGAATGGTGGCATTGCCGACGTCTACGTCGTATTCGCAAAAACCGATCCCGGAGCGGGTTATGGTGGGGTCTCAGCCTTCGTAATGGACGCCAGCACCCCCGGTATAAGTTCGGGCAAAAAGTTTAAAAAGTTGGGGTTACGAGCTAGCCACACCGCAGAAGTGCGCTTTGACAATGTGCGAGTGCCCGTGGAAAACCGACTCGGTCCTGAGAATATGGCCTTCATCGGCGCCATGAAGATGCTAGAGCATTCACGACCCAGTGTCGCCATTGCTGGGGTGGGCGTGGCTCGAGCGGCCTACGAATATTCGCTACAATATGCAAAGGACCGTGTCCAGTTTGGTAAGCCAATTTTTCATAACCAAGCCATCTCGTTTACCTTGGCCGAAATGCTTACCAAGATCGAGGCCGGGCGGCTCTTAGCGTACCGAGCAGCTTGGATGGCAGACCAAGGCCAGTCATGTAGCTTAGAAGGTTCGATGGCCAAAGCGTTTTGTGGTGACATGGCCATGGAAGTGGCTACCGCAGCGGTTCAAATCATGGGTGGTAATGGGTACATGCGAGAATTTCCTGTGGAAAAGTGGTTTCGCGATGCTAAAATCATGTCAATCTATGAAGGCACGTCGCAGATTCAAAAACGCGTAATGACGCGGATCATGTAACGGGCAACCAAAAAGACGCCCTAATCTAGTAGAGGAGTGTTGTAGATGACGACCCAAGAAGTGTTTCGTGAGCTCGGAGAGCGTTTAGCGGCCAAGCCCGCCGCAAGCCTTGCTAACGCGCATGGCACGTACCAGTTTTTGTTAAGCGGTGAGGACGCCGCCAACTACTATGTCTCCGTGGCCAGTGATGGTGCCACAGTCCACGAGGGTCAATCGGAAACAGCCGGAGTCAGTATTAGCATGACTGCGGGCAATTTCAAGGAATTAGCCGCAGGTCGACTCAATCCCATGAGTGCATTTATGGGTGGGAAATTAACCGTGACAGGTGATATGAGCATGGCACTGAAACTCCAAACGCTCATTAGCTAGCGTCCATTCAGAGGAGGCCTACCACATGTCTCACGCATATATAATCGACGGCGTACGCACTCCGTTTGGGCGTCGTCAAGGCGGTTTGTCCACGGTACGCCCCGATGATCTCGCCGCCCACACATTAAAGGGATTGGTCCAACGCCAAGACCTCGACCCACGAGAGGTGGAAGATGTGCGCCTTGGTTGCGTCACCCAAGTAGGGGAGCAGGGATATAACATCGGTCGCTTGGCGCCAATGATTGCGGGATTCCCGGTAGAAGTTCCTGGGGTGACCGTCAACCGGATGTGTGCCTCCAGTTTGGAGACCGTCAACCAAGCCGCGCAGGCGATTATGGCTGACGTCCATGATATTGTCATTGCAGCCGGGGTCGAGTCCATGTCCCGTGTTCCGATGGGATCGGATGGTTCCACCTTTAGTGACGACTTACTGAGGCAGTATAACATCATTCCTCAAGGCCTATCGGCCGAACTCATCGCCGAGAAATGGAATCTGACACGAGAGGCATTAGATACCTTTTCCTACAACAGTCATCAACGGGCCCTCGCATCCCAAAAGGCTGGTTATTTCGCTGGGGAAATTATGCCTGTTGAAGTCAATCAGTCCGATGGCTCCAAATCCACGATCGACCATGATGAAGGGCCGCGAGCCGACACCACTCTTGAAAAAATGTCGACCTTGCGCACCGTTTTCAAACCCGACGGTGTGGTTACCGCAGCAAACTCTAGTCAAATTACCGACGGCTCGGCCGCTTTGTTGTTGGCCTCCGAAGCTGCCGTGCTCCGTCACCATTGGACCCCTCGAGCACGAATCGTGGCGATGAGCGTTGTGGGAGTCGACCCCATCATCATGCTGACAGGACCGATCCCAGCCACAGCCAAAGTGCTCACTAAAGCGGGATTGCGATTCAGCGACATGGATGTTATCGAAATTAATGAAGCTTTTGCTTCGGTCGTACTCGCCTGGGGGGCCGAATACCATCCAGACTGGGAGCGTGTCAATCCCCATGGAGGAGCCATCGCCTTAGGCCATCCACTGGGTGCTTCGGGCGGGCGCTTGGTTCTCACCGCACTCCGTCATTTGGAAGAAACTCGTGGCCGCTACGGGTTAATTACCATGTGTATCGGGTGGGGTATGGCGGTAGCCACCATTATCGAGCGATTATAGAGGTTCGCCGACATCACCAAGAGAGAGGTCCGACTCATCGCGGGCCTCTCTCTTGGTTGATTGGTTTACCCTTTTGAACTCGGCTGAGATGGAGTGCTCTTGGGTGCACTCTTCACAAAGATGTACCAACCAGTATTGTAACCCGCCAGCACTTGGCTCTCGCCGATCGTTTCCAGCGGGGTAGCCGGAGCCGTATTAATATTGGTACCAGGAGGTGGGGCAATCACACCCCAGGTCTTGGTTGCCTTGGTCCATTGATACAGATAGCCGCCAGGTGCTCCGTAAATCAGGTCACCTTTCAGTGTCGCCGCTAGTTGACCAATCCCAATACTATTGTTCTGGCCCGGAACCGGCAAAATCATCCACTTTTGTTGTGTATCGGAATACCTTACCAACACGGGGTCCGTCAGATTAACCAGTGCCGAAATAGCCCCGGTCGGAGACATCACCATACTGGCTGGAGCCGCCCCCAAGGCCGGAAAATTAGGTACTTGAGACCACGTGACCCCGTTGTTGGTCGTTTCGAGTACGGGACCGATCCCGTTTCCGGAAACAGGTACCAGAGCCGCCGCCATGGTGTGGGGATTGGCTGGATCTATCGCGTAGTCCTCGACCTGCCAGCGATTCGTGTTTAGCGCCATTAAAGAGGTCCACTGGGTACCACTCTGACTGGTCATTAGACTGCCGTTAATAATGGCCCAATACTCATGGTTCATCCCCACCACATTGGACACGGTCTTATAACCCAATGGCCAAGGGGTCCAGTGCCGCCCTTTATCTGTCGTCACATAGCCCATACTTTGTCCCGAGGGATTTTCTTCAAACAACAAGGCTTGATTAGGATTGGATGGCAATGCCGAAATCGTATCCGTCGTAGCAACCGTGGAACCACCAGGAGCCTTGGCCCAATACGAGGTGGATTGCCCAGACATCACCGTCCACGTGTTCCCATGTGTCAGATAAATATTAGAACCAGCCGCCGCAAAGCTATCAATGGGGGTCGGTGTGCCGTTTATCCAAGTCCCGCCTAGGGCTTTCACCTGAGCCTGAGAATGAATCGGTTGTCCCAAAGCAGGAACAGCACCAGTGAACGTGTACACCGGTATTCCTGCATTGAATAACGTCCCTCCCACAACATGCTGCTGGTTGTTCAACTGTAAAGCCAAAGAAGAGCCCACCACATGCCTAATCTTAAAGTGCCCGCTCAACGCCATGGATCGGCCCGTTGGGACTGCCATAGGGTAGGTGGCGTAAATGGGGGACATCCCGTTTACCGACCATCCCTTGATCGCCCCAAGTTTTCTGAGTGTCGTCTTGACCGATCGCGACACGGAGTAAGCCGCAAGAGTCTTGTTGCCGGACGAAACGTCTCCTGGATGTATGGAATTCAACACAGGTAAAGCCACCACAAAAATTCCCGCCGCTGCAGCAACGCTTCCCATGCCCCATTGCCAGCGTCGCTTTCTACGTGCCACCATCGCGCCGGGACGAAAATTAGTATCAAACTTTAACCCAAGGTTTTGTTCTAAGGCCCGATCCAACGCCTTACCAATGCGTCTGTCGAATTCTTCGGTCACATCAATCCCTCCTTCCACATGGGTTCCAGAATTGGCTTAAGATGTTGTCGAGCCCGATACAGTCTAGTCTTTACCACCTGTTCCGTTACACCCAAGGATTTTGCTGTATCTCTTAGCGAACGATCCATGTAATAGAAGAGGAGAATACACTGTCGTTCCGGCGGTGAGAGTCCCATTACCACTTCCAGAACCAATTCGTCGTCGAGTTCGATCGACGATTCGTCAATTGCTCCGTGCTGCGTTTCCATGAATTCCGAGGGATCTTCCGGATGCCTCTTGAAATATCGCATCTTGTCCCGGCATAAATTAGTCACCGTATGAAACAACAGAGCGGGGCTCAACGTATCCACGCCATGTTTCGATGCATGTCGCCATAACCGTACAAACGCCTCCTGTGCCACGTCTTCGGCATCAGCCCGGACGCGTAAGGTAACATAGGCGTAGCGCAATGCTTTATCGCCATTCATGGTCATAAATTCCGAAAACAATTCTTCTTCGCGTGCGTTCGTTGTTGGCCACCCCTTTAAGCGTAAGCGCGCGTTACATTCTGTATAACGCCAACGTTCCCAAATTGGTTACAGACCTCACCGGTAATTTCCTATATCGTAGCAAATGGCGTGTTAACACGGTAAGCTTTAGGATACAGTAGCCCAGTGTTACCTAATAGTTTGGAAGGAGTCCGCCTCATTGATTTCCTCTCCTAACAGGCCTGCTGACTGGATGTGGTAGCATCCCTGCATATAGTTCGCTGAAAAATTTGTCCCCATCGCCGATGGACCGCTAATCCGATTACCCATCCCGAATTCCTCAGACATCGGACGCCCTACCAGTATTGCCGACAGGCCGCGCCGTATTCTTTCGTTTGCCTCCCAACTGGATCCTGCCCTGGAGCCATAGCAGGTGGAGATGGGTCCTACCGCTGAGTCCATAATCACTATATGGGGTAGCGTTTTAGTTACCTTATGGCCCAATCTAGGGTCTAATCTTAGACTCGCCAATGTCAGCCGCAATGGGACCTTGATGATCAGTAGACCGATCCCTGCGGGTCAGGGGCCGTGCACGATGGTCTCTAAACCTCTGCACCGAAGTTCGAAAAAACCTCTCTATTACAATGTCCTCCGTTCGTGTTAAGACGTGGAGCGGTTGCCTTGCTATCAACGGATGTCCGATGACGCTAGCATTTCTCCAGCCACATTCGCATATATTGCCCGCAAAATTTCTTGGGCTGTATCTTCCAGATCCCGTAAATCCAATCGATGCGGCACCGGCAACCTGGATGGCGGACCCCAAAATGAGCCATAATACCACCGAGGGCGCAGCATATAACCGTACGCATCCCACCGAGTGATTAAAGGCCGTTATCCCCGATCGGAACCCACGTTATCTGGCCACAAAAGACACCCGATTTAAACTCCAGATAACGGAACCTGCCCGAGCGGCTTCGTAGATGCGACTACACCCCTACCAACCGCGTTGCAGGCCGAAGCCACCACAATCTTACACACATTGTGGTGGCCGCAACTTAACGATTGAACGTCTTATTTGCCTAACACGTACACGGTAACAGGTTGCACACCGAAGTTGGATACCGTTTGAGCTCCGGCGTTCATAAAAATGTCGATTCGGTGCCCTTGAATCGCACCTCCAGTGTCCATCGCATGTCCTAAGAAGCCTCCGCTAGGAAGGCTAGCGTCTTGGTAGCCTTGGACATAGACTGTGGACTTCAACGGGATTACCGAAGGGTCCACTGCAATCATACCGGCTTGTAGGGGCTGGCCAAACGCATCCACAGGACCGTACGGGTAATTATCCTTTAAACTCGGGCCATACGCCGTGGCAATCATGTGATACGTATCCAAAACCGGACGCCCGTCAATGGTCTTCGCCGTATTCGGCACCTTAGTCAGCTTTACCCCATTCGATCCGGTTACGGTCGAATTGACGGTAGGAGTGGTTGCTCCGTTATAACTCGGCACCAAGTGAAAACCGGACAATATATCCTGCCACGTTACTGGATTGGCTACTCCGGTGACAGGTAAGTGATTCGCCGTCTGAAATGCCTTAACACCCGACTCGGTTTTGGGACCAAAGGAACCGTCCATGGGGCCGACTTGTTTATATCCAAGGAGCGCTAAGTCGGCTTGGAGAGTCATCACCCAATGACCACGGCTCCCATACGATAGCTGCTGTTGCATGGCTGGATGTAATGTTTCGAGAGCCTGGGTTGAAACCTGGGTCGTGCTGGCGGCTTGAGCCGCTCCACCATAGACTCCCATCAGGGTTCCTAGACCCGCAATACCTACAGCCAATCCCCAATTAATCCGCATCGACAATATCCTCCTCTCGAATGACACCTCCGAGGTTAGCTGGCGGGTTCGGGCACGAGAGATACCCTACGATATGAAATCCGATTCACCCCAGATTTGGTTTCCCCGGTCCCAATATAATGAGATTAGGCGTACAGACAATCCTGCGCCCAAAGTGTACGTGGTAGGGTTGTCATTTGTCAGATGGGATTTAGCCGCGGTAGGGGAGTTAACACACAACAACCCCATCGTAGGCTCATGACGCGCCAATCGTATCAATATTGCGCTAGGCATCCAACACTAGTCACAATGGAGAAAAGTTACCAGTTAAGGATGCTTGCCCAAACAAAATCCGATAAGGGCTCGCACCCAAGGCTCAGACAAATTGATGTTCTTGGAATTAGCTGAAAAATTCACGCTTCACGATAAGTGGCTATGCTATATTAAAGTCATGAGAGGGGAGATCAAGATGGATATTGGATTACCCATCATCTTAATTATTGGCTTTATAGCCGCTTTTTTATCTGGCAAATTAATCAAACATGCTTATGATCCCTCCGAAATAGAGACTTCGAAAACCAATGAGACTCCCTAAATTTATGGCGGTTCCTTCTTTAAGCCCATCCAATTTTGTTTGCGTTGTCTTTGTCACGCTAAAATGGATTTTTACGGATTTTTTATGGAGTTAGACGCTGGCTCCTCACATGCGATATGCTGTAACCTATCTGAGAGATAGTTGGTGATACCGTGTAAAAAACACACCAACCGGATTGGTAGGGGGTACCCGTATGGGGGAATGGTTAGCTGTCGCCATTTTGGTCATCGTGATGGCATTACTGATTTCGGGAAAAGCCCGGATAGACCTAGTTGGAGTCCTTGCTTTAGTTTTAGTCGGGTTATTTAACTTAGTTCCTACCGGTGAGTTGTTTAGTGGTTTCAGTTCCTATGCCGCCATTATCCTGGCGGAGATGTTTGTTTTAGGAGAAGCCCTAAAGAGGTCTGGAGCTACCGACCTTATGGCGGAATGGTTCGAGAGAATTGGTAAAAAAGGCGAAGGCCCCTTAATCAACGCGCTAATGTTAATCCCTCCTTTCCCTTCCACCTTTATTTCCGATGTCGGCCTCATGAGTATCTTCTTGCCGACAATGGTTCGGATCCGCCAACATCTAAAAATATCGCTTCACCGCCTCCTCCTGCCGTTAGTGGTAGCCATTGCCCTTGGTGGCCTCTTGAGTATGATTGGATCCGCCGGTAATATCATCGGTAATGCCACGTTGGCGCAAAGCCACTATCGTCCGATTTCCTTGTTTGCGATTACCCCACTTGGGGTCGTATTAGTCCTAGCTGGGTTTCTTTTCATGAAGTGGTGGGGGGTGCGGCGACTTCCAGAGGGCGATCCGACGACAGAGTTCCTGACCGATTACCAAGAAGTTAAGAACTATATGAGTGAAATTCACGTGGCCCCCGAATCACCCATGGTTGGACGACGGCTCAAAGACGTATCGTACCTGCGCCAACACCATATTACGGTGGTGCGCATCTTTCGGGATACCGGTCCGGCTATCACACCGGGAGCACAAGACCAATTGATGGCGAATGACCGTTTACTGGTGCAGGGGGACGTCCAAGCCATTATCGATCTAACCCCCGAGGACGGATTAGAAGTGCTCGGGGCCGAGCATGCAACCGTCCAACTCCGCAACGAACACATTCGGGTAGTGGAAGCCATGGTTCCGCAACGCTCGGTTCTCGTCCACCACACGCTGCGGGAAACCGATTTCCGTGCGCGATACGGCCCAACCGTGTTGGCCGTGCTCCGACAAGGAGTCACCAGAATGCGTGCGCTACCGGAGTTGGTCATTGAGTCTGGAGACGTGCTCTTGGTCATGGGGAGTGACGAGGCCATTGGCCGCTTGCAAATGACGGACGATCTTATCGTATTTTCTAATGTCGAAAAATCTCAAGAGTCTCAATCTAAACACAGTGCAGCC
This sequence comes from Sulfobacillus sp., assembly GCA_027343695.1. Taxonomy (GTDB): domain Bacteria; phylum Bacillota; class Sulfobacillia; order Sulfobacillales; family Sulfobacillaceae; genus JAKADJ01. The sequence goes on from DAHWKJ010000088.1 coordinate 22,419, forward strand.
ATCGCTGCAGGAGTCGTTGTCGGCGTCTTATTAGTAGCCGCCTTTAATTTCTTAGCCATTCAAGTGGCCGCCGCAGCGGGAATTGGTATTCTGGTTCTGGCTCGGATCCTGACATTGGACCGCGCCTACCGGGCTATCGATTGGCGTATTATCACATTAGTCGGTGGTATCACCCCATTAAGTTTGGCTTTAACCCGGACTGGGGTCACTGCTGGGCTGTCTCACACCCTCTTGCATTTAGTCGGAGCCTATGGACCGTACGCCGTACTCGCGGTGTTCTTTTGGCTGGCGGCCATTCTCACCCAAGTTATCAGTAACGTCGCCGCGGCACTAGTGCTGGCGCCCTTAGCTATCACGGTGGCTAGCACGAACCACTGGTCTCCCTACGCTTTAATCGTCACCATGATTGTCGCGCTATCGGCTGCCCCCATCACCCCCTTGGCCAATAAGGTGTTCATCATGGCTATGGAGCCCGGAGGCTACCGCTACCGCGACTTCTTTCGCATCGGCTTACCGCTGACGATGGTCATGTTTGTATTGACATTGTTGATTGCTCCATTATTGTTTCCGTTTTCGGCTCATGTGATGGCGGCGTAGGGCGAGGACTCCCTCACCCTACCCATTAATCAGGCGAAACACAATCAAAATGAGCATGAAGACTAGATACCCGCGTAAGCTCCAGAGGACCACTTGCGTACTACGATTAAAGACAAATGGGGGGAGCGCACGGTCTTTTTCGCGTTTGATTTGTCGTTCCTGATGGATAGCCTCGACTAACTCCGAAGGCCAAGGGCCGGGCGCGCATTGGTCCCGATACACGCAATCTTCGCTGTTAAAATCGGACTCTAAAACCCATGACGTATTTTCTGCCATTATCGCGCCTCCTTTTAATACATACCTGAGATCCCTTATAGTAAATGCGGAAACAGTAAGGTCAAACCATAGACTGCCGACAACAGAAAGAGCACAATGGCTATCCCCCCCACAAGAACATTCTGCCACCGGGTATTCACATGAACCCCCATCAAAGAGCGGTCATTAAGAAATAGCAGGAGGAACATTAATGCGGGTGGCATCAGCACGGTATTTACCACTTGAACTAATAACGCGATGAGGGTCAGGGGAGCGTGTGGAATCAGCACGACAGCCCCGGCAATAATCACTTCACCAAAATAAGTCAAATAAAATATTGGCGCTTGGCGGACATTTTGATTCAAACTCCGAGGTAATCCTAGCACCTCCGTAAATGCCCAGGAAGACGATAGCGAGATCGTAGTCGCGGCGACGAATCCAGCTTCGGTCAGACCTACTGCAAATAAAGCCGACACTACGTGCCCAACGTAGGGCCGCATCGCCTGCGCAAAGGTCGCATTCCCAGGATTCAGATGGTGTACGTAAAGCACGGTAGCCGTCAGCAACATCATGCCGAGAGCCGCAAATGTAGCCAACAGTGCTCCCAGTAGCGTATCTATTCTTCCATGCCTAATATCACCGGCCACCAGTCCTTTATCGACCACAGCGCCTTGCTCAAAAAAGATCATCCATGGTGTCACGGTTGCACCCACGTTGGCAATGACAAGAAAGAATACCAGCGAAGTAAATCCGCCGGGAATGGTGGGATGACCGAAGGCATTCAAGACATTAGCCCAATGCGGATGCGCCATGAGGGCCAAGGGGATAAAAATGAGGTTGATGCCAGCCAACCCGATGGTCACGCGCTCCCATGTCCAATAGCGACCGGAGATTGCAATCGAGGCATTCAGGATTACCGCTGCCGGGATCGAAATCCATAAGGCTACC
>DAHWKJ010000069.1 GCA_027343695.1 Sulfobacillus sp.
CGTTAGCGGCTCGTTAACGCATCAAGGAATTTTCTCAGAATATGGATAAGTCCTCGACCAATCTATTACCATTTTTGTTCCATTGCTACAGAAATCCTAATTAAAAAGAATATGGATAAATTTTCTCCTGAAAATGTGTTCAGGAGCCTTTTAATCATCCTGGCTACCGACCGGATAAGCATCACTAGAGCCAGAATCCGTTGATTTGCTTAATGTTTTGGGCGTTTGTTGGTTCTTGGTATTTCTGGTCAATAAAAGCAGGAAATGGGGGGAATGTGTCGAACCTTGAATATTAAATGGGTAATACCTGTTTCCAGTGGGGGGGATGGGATAACAAATGTCAACGAAAACACTAGCCTTTTTTGAAGATGGACAAGTCGTTGAAATGTCGACTCCGATTTTTGGGTGGCCTAAGACGAAGCGTCGAGGACGACGCAGTGAGACCGATCGTTGTTTTCCTAATGGGGCACTACGGCCTAGCCGGGATGAACTTATTCACTTCATTTTAAATAACATCCTATATCAGGTTGATCCGTCACTCGGCGGGCCTATCTTTTGTAAACATCTGGTTAAGCCTAACCGTGAACGCAATCGGGACAGCATGTACCATGTGGTGTTAGGTCCGCACCCATGGACCGGGGTTTGGGAGGTTGTCGGGAATCGACGGATGTTCGACATCCAGGCGCACTATCTTCACAGTGACGCGACTTGGATGCCGCAGATTATCCTGTCTCCGGGTAACTATATTGGAGTGGATAATCTAAACGGAATTGAGATGGATCCGATTCGATTACGCCGAGAGGTGATTCGTCGGGAATTTGCCACAGCAGAGGAGTACGATCAGTACGCTAGTCCGTCGTTGGCGATACGCTATAGCGCCATTAAGCATGCTGCGCGCGGTATTTGGATGTAGCAAGTCAGGAGGGGCGTTATGCGTCTCGATGCGAGTGCGCTAGGAGGCATTATATTTGGCCTCTTGGCATTGGTTTCGGGGTTTATGTTGGAAGGTGGGCGAGCGGGTGCCTTGTTGCAAGGAACCGCCGCTTTGATCGTGATTGGTGGAACGATTGGGGCTACCGCCATCGCCTATTCGGTGGATGAACTCAAACAGGTGCCGCGATTGATGAAAATGGCGTTTACTCGCAGCAGTTTCGATCCGGTTAGGCTGATCGACCAGTTAGCCCGTTACGCAGATGTGTCACGAAAACAGCAAGTGTTGGCTCTGGAATCCGAGATCCCGTTGGCTCACGATGAGTTCTTGGAAAAAGGTCTGCAACTGATTGTGGACAATGCGGATCCGGTGTTGTTGCGACAAATGTTGGAAGCGGACATCTACGCGCGTTCTTCGCAGCAAAAGATGGGGGCCAGTATCTTCGAAAGTGCGGGGGGCTATGCGCCCACGATGGGAATCGTGGGGACGATTATGGGTTTGGTGCATGTCTTGGGTGAATTAACCGGGAATCCGAATTCGCTGGCGGCTGCAATTGGATTGGCTTTTATTGCCACGCTCTATGGCGTTGGTAGTGCCAATCTCTTATGGCTACCCATGGCGAACAACCTTAAGAACAAATCGAAGCACGATTTATTGATGCGGGAAATCGCTCTTGAGGGGTTGTTGTCGATTCAGCAGGGGATGCCGCCTAGTTTGCTTAAGGACAAGCTCATGAGCTTTATTCGACCGTCGGGCGCACCTTCGGTGGCTGATGCTCCTGACCTGGGTGATGGGGAGGCTCAAGCCGTATGATGCATCGTCTGGAGCCGGAGGATGAAGGCGGAGGAGAAGGCGGCGGGATGATGCGTTGGCTCATCACCTACGCGGACCTAATCACGTTGCTGTTGGCCTTTTTCATTGTGCTTTATGCCATGAGCCGTACCGAACAAATCAAGTTTTCGTTGGTATCTCAGGCCCTGGCACAGAACTTTGACTCCAACAGTATTATCGGGAGTTCGCCCGGGCCTTCGATTATCACGGGGATGAGCGGAGTGCAGTCTTCGGCGGCCGAGGTCAAAAGCTTAGGTCAATTGCAATCGAAGATCCAAGCGGCTCTAACCGCAGCCCACGTAGGAAACCAAGTCTCGGTGTCGACGAACGTGCGCGGTGTGGAAGTGAGTCTCAACGCGACTTTGCTGTTTACGCCGGGATCGGCGGTCTTATCTGCTTCGGCTGTTCATTTACTGCAACTGATTGGGACTGCACTGAAAACGGTTCCGAATGACGTCGAGGTGGTAGGATACACCGATTCGACCCCGATCCGAACGAGTCTGTACCCTAGTAATTGGCAACTGTCGGCCTCTCGGGCGGCGAATGTGGTCTATGTGCTGTCACGGGTGCCGGGGATCGTACCGAGTCGTCTTTCACTGGCCGGGTTTGGACAGTACCACCCCATCGCCACCAATGCGACTGCTCAAGGAAGGCAGCAGAATCGGCGAGTCAATATCTTAGTGCTTCGAAAGAACGTCGCGACGGTGGCCATCGGCCAAGGACCGTAAGGCCCTTAAGCTCGGGAATACGCGAGGCTTAGCACTAGAACGAGAGAAGGAGGCACATTCTCCCATGGGACTATTCGACAACGTCACGAATCAGGCGATCTTGACCACGTTAGGACTCAGTCGGCAACAAGAAACCATGATTGCCAACAATCTGGCGAACTACGATACGCCGGGGTATAAGGCTCAAGGCTTGTCGTTTCAATCACAGTTAGCGAAAGCGCTCAATCAAGGAACCAAAGCGGTGGCGTCGGTCACCGGATCGGTGACCACGGTCACGGGGTCTTTGCGACCCGACGGGAACTCGGTATCCTTAACCGGGCAAATGGCGGATTTGGCCCAGGCTCAATTGACCTATCAAACGGCGGTGCAAGCCTTTAATAATAAGGTGACGGAAGTTAAAATTGTGACTTCGGGGAGGCCTCAATAATGTTCGACGCCCTAAAAATTTCGGCCAGTGGACTGACGGCGGAGTCGACCCGGCTCGGGGTCATCGCTAACAACTTGGCCAACATTGACACCACGACCACGCCCCAAGGGGGACCATATCGGCGGGAATTCGTTCTTTTGACCGCGGTGCCGGGATCGCCTCAAGGCGCGAACCCCAATATCGGGCAGGGGGTGGTCGTCTCGGCCATCTTGCAAGACCAGAGTCCTTTCAAGACGGTCTACGATCCGACGAGTCCGCTCGCGAATGCCCAGGGTAATGTGCTGTATCCCAATGTGCATCTGGCCACCGAAATGGTGGATATGATCGATGCCACCAGTGCCTATCAGGCGAATTCTAGTGCGTTCACGGCGGATAAAACCATGGCCCTCAAGGCCTTGACCCTAGGAGCATAAACCATGACACCGATCAGTTTAAAATTGATGAATCCGATTCAACTAACCACGTCGGGCACGACCGGTCCGACCCAAGGCTCGTCGTTCACGCAGTTGATTGGGAACGCGATCCATGCGGTCGCGTCAAGCCAACAGAATGCCAATGTATCGATTCAACAAGCCATGGCCGGCCAGGGGAGTGTCACGTCGGCGATGGTGTCCATGGTACAAGCACAATCTACACTCGATGTGGCCACGGCCGTGAATAACAACGTAATTTCGGCGTACCAGTCCATCATGAACATGCCGATCAACTAAGTCGGGGGATCCTAATGAACGATCGGGTACAAAAGTATCAACAGTGGCTGACTAATTGGTGGAAGATGTCGTCGACCAGCCAAAAGCTCCGTTTGGGTGTCGTCTTAGCGTTGCTGGTGGCGGTGATTGGTGTCGCCTGGGGTATGATTGCCAACCCGAACTATCAGCCGCTCTACACCAATCTGAACCCGGCGGCAGCTGGGCAAATTACGGCACAGTTAACGCAGATGAAAATCCCCTATCAATTGGGTAGCGGAGGTCGCACCGTTTCCGTGCCCAAATCCGATGTCAACCAGGTGCGGGTCACGCTGGCGGATCAAAATATTCCTTCTTCGGGGACGGTTGGCCTTCCCACCCCGTTGACTTTTTCTCTCGGGGAAACCAATCAGGAAATTCAGCTGTCCCAGTTGGTCAATATCGAGGCGACCCTGCAAGAGACCATTAACACCATTAATGGGGTGAAGAGCTCCCGGGTGTTGATTAATGAGCCGTCTCCGAGTCTTTTTGGGGAGAGTCAAAACCAGCCCACCGCGTCGGTGTTTGTGTCTTTGATTCCAGGCGATACCTTAAATCCGGGTCAAGTGCGTGGCATTATGAATTTGGTAGCGCACTCCGTGTCGGGGTTGGCCGTGGGATCAGTGACGGTCGTCGACCAATCCGGTAATGTGCTCTCCGCCGGCATCTCGCCGAATTCGGCTGCGGGTCAAATTAGTGGGATGACGGGTGCGGAATTAGCGGACCAGGTCTCCGTCGACAACCAAATTAGTCAAAATGTGACGACCATGTTGCAACAAATGTTGGGGCCCGGTGCTGCCGTGGTGCGCGTCAATGCGGCCCTCAACTTCAACCAATCGACGGTCAACACCACGACCTACGGGAAAAACGCGTTGTCGTCCCAACAAGTGCAAACCCAAACCTCATCCCAAGCGGCCGGGGCTGCTGCTCAAGCCGGTGCAGGGGGGAATACCCCGGTGTATCCCACGGGAGGGGCGGCCGGGCCGTCCAAGTCATCCAGTTCCACCACGATCAGTCATTACTTAGTCAACACCACAAAGACCAAGCAAACCACGCCACCCGGCAGCATTACCCGAATGACCATCGCGGTGGTGGTGGATAAGCGTCTGACGGCGGCCCAAGCCACATCTATCAAGAATTTAGTGTCTGCCGCGGCCGGCGTGAATCCCGCTCGGGGAGACCAAGTAATCGTGGTGGGCCAAGCCTTCAATCGGGCCGCGGTTAACTCGGCGGTGCAGGCGATGAATAAGGCGGCCGCGGCCGAGACATTACGCCGTTATGTCCTCTTGGGGCTGGCAGTCGTAGCGGGGCTCATCTTGCTGCTATGGATTCGACGGATGGCAAGAAAGATCGGCCTCCGTACGATGCTGTCTGCCGCGGGTAATACTGTGCCTAGCCTCGATGAGGGGGCACGTCTGTCGGTGGCCGACCTCCTGAACGAAATGCGTCAATCCAAAGAGCCCACCAAGGCGGACGCAGCGAAAATGCATCTGGACCAACTCGTGAAATCGGACCCCGAAGGGGTGGCGCGGATGTTACGCGCCTGGATTCAGGAGGAACAGGGCTAATGGTGCGTTTGCCTGGGTCAAAAAAAGCTGCAATTTTGCTGATGAGTTTAGGAGCGCAGGACGCCGCCGATTTGATGCGGCACTTGCGTCATTCGGAAATCGAACAAATTACGGTGGAGATCGCCAATATTAAACGCGTCGATCGAGAAATCCAACAAGATGTCTTGAACGAATTTTACCAAATTTCCCGGGCGGAAATCGAAATTACCGAAGGGGGGATAGAACTAGCGCGGGACATGCTTGAACGCGCCTTTGACCCCGGGCGTGCCAACGAAATTTTACGGCGCCTCACCACGTTTTTGCAACGGCGCCCTTTTGATGTACTCAGAAAGGCCGATGCCAACCAAATCATTGCTCTCATCCTCAATGAGCACCCTCAGACGATGGCGGTGATGTTAGCGTACATGGATCCGATGCAAGCCTCCCAGGTCTTGTCAGCCCTGCCGGCCGACATTCAAAGTGACGTCGCCCGCCGGATTGCGTTGATGGGACGAGCCGCCCCCGAGGTGATTAAGGAAATTGAGGCGCTCTTGGAGACCAAACTGTCCAATATGGCGGCTGAAGAGGTGTCTGGTGCGGGCGGGATTAATGCCATCGTTCCGATCCTTAACAACGCGGATCGGGCCTCTGAACGGCTGATTCTCGAACGCCTCGATGAATTCGATCCCGAGTTGGCGGATGAAATTCGCAATCGGATGTTTGTGTTTGAGAATATCGTCCAGATCGAGGATAAGTCGGTTCAAAAGGTGCTGCGCCGGGTGGACAACAAGACCCTAGCCATGGCCTTAAAGGGTACGGCGGCCGAAGTCGCTACCAAAGTGATGCGGAATCTATCGCAAAAGGCGGCGGAGTTGTTAAAAGATGATATCGAAGTTTTGGGTCCGGTTCGGATTCGCGATGTGGAACAGGCCCAACGTGAAATTGTTAACATCATTCGCCAATTAGAAGATCAAGGAGAACTGGTCATTTCTCGAGGGGAGCGTGACGACTTTGTCGTCTAGAGTGGTCAAAGCAGACCGACTGGCCATGGGGCAAGAGGCTCTGCGAATTCTGCCCAAATCTAGCCCGAACCAGCCGGGATTAGATGAAGCCGTGGCTGAGCGCGTGGACCAAATGATCGCCAGATCCCGTCGGGAAGCCGAGGCGATTCTCGAGGAAGCTCATGAAGAGGCGCGGCGGCTGACCCACAATGCCCGGGAAAAGGGATACCAAGAAGGTCTGGAACAGGGTCTGGCTCAGAGCCGTACGCAATGGCAGACCATATTGGCTCAATTGGCAAGCCCGCTCGTGAGTTTAGACAAGCTCGGTCAGTTTGCCGAGACCTTGCACCAAGAAGAGATGCTGAGCCTGGCTGGAGCGATCCTCGTCCGGTGTTTTCCCCTGCTTGCCGAAAAAGATCCGGCCGTCTTTTCTAGTTATTTGGAGGCTGCCCTGATGGAACTGGATGATCAGGCGGTGCGCCTCTTTATATCCCCAAAATGGGAGCCCTACTTGAAGACCGTGATCCAAGAGGTTCGCCCCGGTATCCAATCCCTAAAATTGGTCGTGGATCGCATGTTGCAAGAAGACGAATGGCGACTGGAGACCGATCGGGGCGGCGTGTTGGCGGGGCCCATTACGACGCTATCGATACTCCTTAATGAGGTGACTAATGGATTGGGAGAACGTCCATTCGCGGATCGCTAAAGCCAAAAGATTCCCGGCGATCGGACGCATCGAATCGGTTCGCGGGACCACCGTGGTGGCCCGGGGGCCCAAGGTTCCGGTGGGGGAATTGTGTTGGATTGAAAGCCACTCGGATCCCATTATGGCGGAGGTGGTGGGATTTGAATCCGAAGGTCGCGTCTTGCTTACTCCCTATGAAGAACCTATCGGATTGCAACCCGGTCAACTGGTGCGTGCTTCGGGGCGACCCCGCATGGTACCTTGGGGTCCATCGGTCCTCGGTCGCGTTATTGATGGGACGGGGAGGCCCTTAGATGAATTGGGAGAAATCCGAGGGCCGCGACGGGTGGTGGACACCCGTCCGATTCCTCCCTTGCTCCGTAGACCGATTGACCAGCCTTTAGTCACGGGGATTCGGGTGATTGATACGCTACTGACCTTAGGAATGGGTCAACGGGTTGGTATTTTTGCCGGGGCCGGGATTGGAAAAACGACTTTACTCCGACAACTGCTCTCGGGTGTTCAGGCGGACGTGGCGGTCGTGGCTCTGGTCGGTGAACGGGGTCGTGAGGTCGCGGAGTTTTACCAAAGCCTGCCGAAAAGCACGCTGGAACACACGGTGATTGTGGCGGCAACCTCAGATATGCCAGCCATCATGAGGCTTTCCGCGGTCCATAGTGCAAACTTTATCGCGGAAGTATTTCGCAATCAGGGTAAAAATGTGGTGTTGGTGGTCGATTCGCTGACGCGAGTGGCCATGGCTCAACGGGAGGTAGGCCTTGAGGCCGGAGAAATTCCTTCGGTTCGCGGCTATACGCCGTCGGTATTTCAATTGCTCCCGAGGCTGTTGGAACGGGCGGGTTGTGTGGGCAGCGGATCGGTGACCGGGATTTATACCGTATTGCTGGATGGGGATGACCCCACGGATCCGGTTGGGGATGCCGTGCGTGGCATCCTTGACGGGAATATTTATTTATCGCGTGCGTTGGCCGAACGCCACCATTTTCCTGCCATAGACGTTCAGAAAAGTCTTAGTCGGGTCATGCCCATGATCGTGAATGAGGCACAGCTCCTGACCGCATCTCAAGTGCGCCAGGCCTTGAGTCGGCTGGAGCGATCCCGGGACATGGTGGACATTGGGGCCTATCAGTCGGGTAATGATCCGGCCCTAGACCGACTGTTGGCATTAGAACCGCTATTGTGGGAATGGATGCAGCAATCCGATGATGCATGGATCGAGCCCGCTGGAGCGCTCAGTGCTCTGCGCACCCTCATAGAACCCACCACGGAGGGCCAAGCCGATGCATCTTGAGGGATGGCGCCAACATCTCGCCCATCAAGTGGATGAGCTATTGAGGGAATTGGAACAGTTGGACCAAGAAAGACGGCAATTGTGGGCGAGCCAAGAGGCATGGCGGGCACGGCGGCCGGTTTTGTCGGGGGATGGCGTGAGCACAGTCGCAGCGATTCAAGAGTATCTTCGCTATCCCGACAAGATTGACCGCGAAATAAGTCGACTCCAAGAGCAGGAATCTCAGAACCAAACGCGAATTGATCGGTGTCGGAGTAATATTGTGGAAATTCGTCGCAATATGAAAGCGATAGAAACGCTGTTGGCTCGACGCGAAGAATGGGCTCGGCATGAAAAGCAGCGCAGAGAAGAACGGATGTTGACCGAAATGGTCGGGGCTTCGGCTCGATGGCGGGGGAAGGGGTAAGCCGGACGATGAGTGTGTTGGAGGCCAACCAAACCGTACAACTACTGTCGCATGGTCGGGCACTGGACTCCCGGGTGATTCGTCGGGTTCGCCAAGAGATTTATATCGATGCGCTCCGGGATATGGAGATGGAATTTACGCCCTTGCCAGGACGGATCATCGACATCCGGTGGGTGAGCGACGATACTTTATGGGCCCAGCAAGGAGCGGTGCTGGATGTATTAGATCCGGTACCCATTATTGTGGTGCAATTGCGGGGGAACCCGGTCGTGGTCGAGTTTCGTGGGTCCTTGCGGGCTAAAGTTGCGGTGCCGCTGGAATATGGGCTCCCCCGGCCAGATTCCGAAATGTTTCTGACCACGACCTACGATTTGTCGGCTTCAGGGCTCCGGTTTCCGTGCGCCGTTCAAGTGTGGACGGGACTTCAACTTCGCATGTCCTTGCGCGTCGAGGGGCGCGAGATTAAGGTGCTTGCTAAAGTGGTGTGGGTGTCCCAAAAAGCGCGGGAGATACGGGGCCGGAAGAGCTGGGAGACGGCCGTGCAGTTTTTACAGATTGTGCCCCGTGACCGCCGTGCGATCGATGAATTCGTCGCACGGATTCTGCATCAACGGGACGTCACCCCGAGTGAAAGGAGGTGAAACAAACTCTATGCCCATTCAACTGATCCCTGCTGTAACCCCTGCCCCTAGGACGGTGAAGACCGTCTCTTCGAAGCAGGCGGCCTTCAAAAAAGCCCTAAAAGGGCGGCACCTGACGGTCGCGAAGAAATCGACGGCGGGTGTGAAGCCATCATCTGGGGCTTCGCGCGGTAAGGGGAGCACTGGCATCCCTCCCGGGTCCCTGATGACACCCGGCATGCCGGCCGTGCCTCCACAGGGGAGAAAACCAGGGGCACCGGATCCCGTCGGGCGCACTCCGGTCCCCAACCCCGGCCAAAGGGGGGCCGAGACACCGGTAAACCAGGGGGAGACCCACCCATACGTGCCCCAAAAAGGGCCGTCGGCTCCGGTTCGACCCGTCCCTTCGGGACCCAAGGTCGTCGCAGCACCAGGCCAAGAATCTGCTACTCCTCTGAAAACAGCCAGTGTGCGGCTTAAGACCCGAATCCGTCCGCTGCCGTCTAAGGTGGGGAGCAAAGCGGGCGGCTTAACACCCGCCACGAGCCCGAACACGGCACCAGTCAATGCGACCTTGGTCGCATCACCGGCTACGGTAACGGCTTCGGCGACTCGCGGGGCTCAGATCTCTCCAAGCGCTCCGATGGCATCACCGGCCGTAGCTCCCGTAGGCTCTAAGGCGCCGGTAGTGCCGCGTGGATGGCGGATCCAGCCGACCAGTATCCGGAATCAGGTGGGGGAAACCGCGACACGTTGGAAGGTTACGCCGCCGGGAAGACTCCGCCATACCATGGAAATTGCGGTGTCGAATGCCGGCAACACCTGGCAGGTAGACGTCAAAGCCCACCATCAAGATGGTGCGTGGTTGACCGGAGCGTTGTCGAATACAACCCCACTGACTCAGAGCTTTGGTCAACATGGGTGGGACTTGTCTCAGGTGTCGCTATGGTTGGGCCAACCGGGTTCTAGTGGTAATAGTGGCCAATTTTTTGGCCAATCGGGGCATTCTCCCCCCGAGCCACATTATGGCGGCTATGGATCCGCTAGCGTGCGGTCGGAGTCCCGATGGACTGGCGGACCGCAGGACGGCATCGACTATACTGCATAACCAGGAGGTAATCCTACGATGAGCGTACCAATTAATAGTCTCGCGAGTCTCTCCGGCACCACCACGAACACGGCGTCCACTACCAGTTCTGGATCGAGTACCAGTAGCGGCACCAATCTTCCAGGGGGGCTCAACGAATCTTCTTTTCTGACCCTGCTGAGTGCTGAACTAAAGTATCAGAATCCGTTGCACCCCATGAACAACACGACCTTCATTGGTGAGTTGGCGCAATTTTCCACACTGTCGGCAACCACGAGTGAAGAGACCACGTTGAAGTCGATCTTGTCGGCGATGCAAGGGCAAAACCCTCTCATGGCAGCCGCCCAACTCATCGGGAAGACCGTAACTACCGCAACCGGGCAAGGCCAGGTAACCGGGGTGACGACCAGTTCGAGTGGGGTGACGCTGGATGTTAAAGGGCTCGGGACCGTCGGGATTTCGGCGTTAACGGGCGTCTCGGCATGATGGGATCCGATGTCGGGCCAGTAGTACCACGACCCGTCACGACGGCCGTCAGGCCTCAATCGGGAAATGCGAGTTCGACCTTTGGCCCGCTTCTCGAGCAACAGTTAACGGTGAGCCGCCATGCCGAGGCGCGTTTGCAACAACGGCATCAACAGTTGACTCCCAACGAGTGGAAACAACTGGCCGATGCCACCGAAGCCGCAGGTAAATCTGGTGCCAAACAGGCAGCCATCGTGATGCCCAACGCGATCTTTATCGTGGCGCCGCCAACACGCACCGTGATTACCGCAATAGATCGCACGAATCAACCGATGCAACTGGTGTCTCAAGTGGATGCCCTGGTGCTGGTGGGCCGGACCGATAAGCTTAACCCGGAAGCCCCCTCCTCCCGACCGACAGACGGAGGAAGCACAACAGGGCCCTTGCATTGGAGCCTTATTAACTCACAAGAATTATAGGGAGGGATTTAGCCGTGTCGGGAAGTATGTATGCCTCCATATCGGGGCTCAATGCCGAGCAGGCGTTATTGTCCGCCGTTTCGGAGAATATTGCCAACGTGAACACTGTCGGCTACAAGTCTAGCTCGGTATCGTTTAGTCAGGCACTTCAACAAACCTTGGCGGGTGCTTCGGCACCTACGGCCACCTTGGGAGGAATTAACCCACAGCAGGTGGCTGCGGGGGGCGCGGTGAATGTGGGGGCGATTGCGGTCAATATGGGCCAGGGCACCTTGCAAACAACGGGCGTCAATACGAACCTGGCGATTCAGGGTAACGGGATGTTTATTATGAAATCGTCCCAGGGCACCACCTATACCCGTGCCGGGAACTTTTCTTTGGATGCCAGCGGGAATCTCGTCAACCCGAGCGGAGAATTTGTGCAAGGATGGAATGCCACCAGCCCTGGAACCATGCCGAATCTTACGCCTACCACCTTAAGCAATCTTCAAATCTCTCAAGGTCAGAGTATTGCTCCCGCCGCCACCGCCAATGTAACGCTGAGCGGAAATTTAAACAGTCAAACTCCGGCGCCAACCACGGGCAACAACCAAGCGGTTACAGTGCCGGTGACGGTTTATAACTCCCTAGGCGGGGCCGAGAATGTCGTGTTTACGTTTACCCCTAGCGTAGCGACCACCGGAGCACCCCCCACCTGGTCCTGGACCTACACCGTGGGTTCTGGTAGTCCGCAAACGGGAGGGACTGCGAGCTTCGGATCCAACGGGCAGTTGACGACGACGCCCTCGACGGTGACGGTGTCGTTGACCAGTCCGACGGGGACTGCTCAACCGGTTAAGGTTAACCTTTCGGGACTGACGGGATATGCCGCGCAAAGTCAGGTACAGGGAACGGCGGACGGGTCCCCGGCGGGCGTGTTGGATAATTTCTCCATCGGATCCAGCGGTGCCATTGTCGGGACCTTCAGTAATGGACTGACCGCACAGATTGGACAGATTGCGATGGCGGGTTTTAGCAATCCGGCCGGATTGTTAAATGTGGGCAATGGCCAATGGCAGCAATCCGGGAACTCGGGGACACCGCAAGTGGGCACCCCCGCGACGGGAAGTCTCGGGAGTCTCCAAGCGGGCGTCTTAGAAGGCTCAAACGTTAACCTGGCCAACGAATTTGTCAACATGATCATCGCGCAACAAGGATATCAGGCCAATGCGAAGGTGATTACCATCGCTCAACAGCTAAGGACCTCTTTGGTTAACATGGTGCAGTAGTATTCCGAATCACTTCTTTGCGTCACACTTCAAGGGCCTTCCGTAATGATTCAACGGAAGGCCCTTGAAATAGTCATCGCGTTCTTTTGCGGATACATTACCAGTCCGGCTCATCATGGACTTCATTGGCCGTTTCCATTTGGATCGTGGTGTGATGAATATCATAAGTCCCCAAAATGTCATGGAGTTGGCAGAGAATATCTTGACTGGCCGACACGGGGGTCGAGGCCGTCATCGTCGCGTGGCACGCCAGTGCCAGTTGGTGGCTCCCGACGGTCCAGACGTGTAAATCGTGAATGCGGTCGACACCGGGTACGGCTTCTAAACTTTGCGTAATGGACTCAAGGGACACCCCCGCGGGGGTGGATTCTAAGAGAACCCGGAGGGTATCGCGGATAATGCCCCAACTTCCCCAGACCATCAGCACCGCAATCACGACCGTCATGACCGAGTTAATCCGCGCCCATCCCAAGAGTCCTAAGACGAGGGCGGCGATTAACACTCCGGCCGAGCCGGCAGCATCAGTCAAGAGGTGCCAAAATGTACTGCGCCGATTAAAGTCGTCGGCATGGGAAAAGGCCGCAGCCAAGAGGGCGTTGGTGATCAGGGCTAAGATTGCGGTGACGGCCATGAGGGCCGCGTTGGCAAAGACGGGGTGTCGCCATTGGAACCAAGCTTGCCACAGAAACACGGCGGCCAAAATCCACAACACAACCGCATTTAAGAGGCCTATGAGGACTTCGGTGCGGCCCCACCCAAACGACATGCCGGGACTGGGCGGACGACGCTGAATCCGATCCGCGTACCATGCAAGACCGAGCGCGGCCACGTCGCTCAGGGAATGCACGGCATCGGCCTGTAAGGCGAGACTGTCAGCCCAAATGCCGCCGAAAGCCTTCAAGATCACGAGAAGGATCGTGACGATAAAGGCGATTTTAAAGGCGGACGAGTTGGCATTTGAATGAGAATGTCCGTGTTCCATAGAGGATTAGTGCTCCTCGTGATGGGCTAGAGTCGAGTGCAACAGGGTCAAGATATGCGTATCGGATAGCCGATAATAAATCATCGAGCCCGAACGACGCGTCGTGACCACATGATGGAGACGAAGCGCTCGGAGTTGATGCGAAACGGCTGATTGTGTGAGCCCGACCAGAGACGCTAAGTCATACACGCTACGCTCTTGGTACGCCATGGCGTGGAGAAGGCGGATTCGAGTGGGGTCTGCGAGGACCTTAAAGAATTCTGCTAAATGCAGGGCATCCTGTGTCGTTAAATCCGATACGATGTCGGGACGCTCGATGGGCATGCCAAGTCCCCTTCCTGGAAAGCAACTGGTTACAATATATGCACAAATACACATATCGTCAACGTGCCCCCCAAAGGGATGCAAGACGACTTGTCCATTTGGGGGGTGTAGGCTATCCTGGTCCCAGAATTGTTCGCGTAGCGAATCAGAGGACGGGATCTCGTGGGGATTTTTGTAGTAATTTTTGGCACCGTATTTCTTGCTGAACTGCCCGATAAGACCTCGTTGGCCACGATGACGCTGGGCAGTCGTTATCGCGCTTTACCCGTGTGGATTGGAGGAAGCTTGGCCCTCTTGGCTCAGACCGTGATTGCGCTGGTGGCAGGACGTCTACTGGGGTTGATGCCGCATCCGATCCTAAAGATTATCGAAGTGACCTTATTTTGGGTGTTTGCGCTCTGGATGTTAAAGCGCGACCGAGAGCCAGAAGGCTCTGGGTCCCTGGTGACTTCTCGTGGTGCCGTACTAGGCCGAGCATTTCTTTTGGTATTTATCGCGGAATTTGGCGACTTGACCCAAATGGCCACCGCTTTATGGGCATCGCGCCTCCCGCATCAGATTATCCTGGTTGGGGTGGCCGCTGGATTGGCTCTGGTTTTGGCCAACGGGATATCCACGTATGCGGGCAAACAACTCACGCGTTGGATTGCCTCGACCTGGATAGCTCGAGGAGCTTCCGCCATTTTTTTCGTGATTGGATTGGTGATCTTAATCCAGTAGCTCGGGGAGGATGTCTCTAATGCGGTGAACGGTGTAAAGAGAAAGGGCCCCCAGGATGTGCCAGGTACGGCGTCGATGGGAAGCTACCCCCAGAAACACTCTGAGAGCGCCAAGGCTTCGGCCGCGGGTCATAGCAGGGATAGATGACGGTGAACCCAGGGAAGAGAAGGAGGCACGGCTATCGGCCTCCTTCTCTTCATTTACCGCAGGGTCTAATTCGTGGTGGTGCTCGAGGACGTGGATGTCGAGGTCGAGGTTGTTGTCGACGTCGACGTGGTGGTACTGGTTAAGGTAACGGTTAGACCTTGTACCCCTTTGATTGCGGCCTGTAAAGCCGCCAGTTCTGCTTTGAACATCGCGACCACTTTGGTAAGGCCTGGGGCACCCACTCCGGAAGTCGAGGCTGCCTTGGCCTTCATCTCGGTTTGGACCGTTTGTGCGAGCGTGGTGTTAATGGTCTTCAACTGGCTCAGGGCGGTTTGTAGGGATGTTGTTTGCCCGGTTGCCAGTGTCGCTGAGAGCGCTTGGATATACGTCTTGATGGCACCCACATATTGGAGACGCGCAGTGTGAATGGCGGTCCTTAGGGTATGCACCTCTGCAACCGCGGCTTTGACCGACGCGGGTTGTCCTGAAACATGCTGACCTTGCTTACTGTGGTTAGATCCGGTCGTGGTCGTGGTTGACGACGTTGTCGAGATCGAGGCCTGGTTCGATCCGTTTCCGATCGGGACATTGCCACTGACCGCTGACTGTGCGGTGGTGGCCGCTTGACTCGGGAGCACGACCGTGTGCGCCGAGTTCCCATGGTGAGAATTTCCATGGCTGGCGGCAAGTGCTGGAATGCTTGCCAGCAATACGAGCGAGCTCGCAATGGGGATGATGAGTTTATGAGTCATATCGACACCTCTCTTATCGTTAAGGATGTTCTAGTGTCTGAAGCAGTTGATTTAAACGATTGACCTCGGAGCTCAATGCTTGAGCCTCAGTATGATTGGATCCCGTAGCGCGGATCGTGATCGCCACTGACGTGCTTGTCAACCCTGCGGGGATCGTGACGGTGTCGGCACTCGAATTCGAGGCGCTACCGGAAATGGTGGTGGCTCCTGATACATTCGCCGCAGTGGATGGTGGGATCGCATTCGAGGAACGCGTCGTCAACCCATGGGAAGATCCCACCGTACCACAACCACTCAACCCTAAAACTAGTCCAATGAATAGAATGCCTGCCCACCGCATCTTTAATGACCCCTTCAGATTACTTCTCAATACCAGATCATTCGACAGACTTCACGTAATTCCTTGAATTACTGCCCATGAGTTTGGATGATTCCCGCTATAGCGATTCGTCGA
>DAHWKJ010000044.1 GCA_027343695.1 Sulfobacillus sp.
ACTTAGGTGAGTTTGCAATGGATCCGCAAAATCTGAATGTTATGGTATGGCAGGATTCTCTGGCATCCTGGCGAATAACTGCTTGTGGTCCACATGGAGATATCCTCTAGGCTGTTTAACCACCGCCAATCACGGGACCACCTAGCGCGGATCTTCACCGAAGAACGGGTGAAAGCATTGCACCGCTTTTGCAGATGCGTAGGATATTCATAGACTAAGTCCCAGAAGAAAATGGCTTGTGGGGACAGTTCTATTCCTTTCAGCATAAATGTCAGGATATTCCACGGAAAGACTAAAAAGAAATATGAAAATTAAGCACTACTTAACCTCAACTTTCGCAGATGCATAATGCCTCGAATCCGTTACAGGAAGCCATTTTCTAGTTTATTTATATAGGGGTTGACAATAAGAAGCGCCTCTTGTCTGGTATAATTTAGATAGGCAATCAAAACTATACAGAAAGAGGCATTTTCTATGATACCACAAAATCATCCCGATTCAAGACTTTCTCAGTTTCTCTTGCGACTCGGTCTCGGGTCGATCTTGAAAGGGGCCGGCATTCGTAAAGCCGCCCTTGGCGTGGCCCCGCAGATCGTGGTGCAATTTCTCCTCGGCCTGATTTTCTCGCAACGTAATTTTTGGCGATGGTTAGACACGCGGTCCGATGATGACCTCCCTTTTCGGAAAGACGTGGTGTATCGGTTCCTGAATGATCCTCGTTGGCACTGGCGGCGTGTGTTGAATCAGGTGGCCCGCAACGTGTACCAACACGTGCGGCCCCTGTCCCAGCACGAAGCCGTTTTCGCGTTGGACGATAGCCTGTATGATCGTTCCCGGAGTAAAGTCGTGGAGTTAATGGGGCCCGTCTTTGATCACACTGCCCGGCGGATGCGCCGGGGATTTCGTTGGTTGATGGTGATTTGGACCGATGGGCAGACCAGCATTCCCGCGGATTTCGGCTTACTCACTACGCAAAAGGTGGAGAATCGGCAACCGGCTCGACCAGGGATCCCCCCGCGTAGTCCCGGCGCCGCGCGGCGCCGGGAAGCCATTTTGCCCGCCCCGACCGTTGCGGTCGCGCTCATCCAAGAAGCCCTCAAGAACGGGTTGCAAGCCGCGTACGTCGTCTGCGATCGGTGGTTCACAACCCCGACGTTCGTCAGTCAAATCGTGCGAGAAACCGGCTGTGACGTCATTGGTATGTTGAAACATGGAGCTCTACGGTATGAATGGAAGGGCCGTCCCATGACCTTAGCCCAAATCTATCGGGCCCTGCGCGGCACGTGGAGTCGTCATGATTTGCAAGGATCGGTCGTCGTACAGATGCCGACTTCGACGGGCTCCATCCCCGTCAAACTGATCTTCATTCGAGACCGCCGGAGCCATTCGCGCGAATGGCTGGCGATTCTTTGTACCGACATCAGTCTGCCCGATGCGGAAGTCGTGTGCCTCTACGGCAAGCGATGGGACATTGAAACCCTCTTTAAGGTCTGCAAGTCGTTTTTAGGGTTAGCCAAAGAGTTCCAAAGTCGCTCCTATGATGCGCTGATTGCGCATACCACCTTAGTGTGCTGGCGGTATCTCTTTTTAGCGGAGGAAATTCGGTCCGACCAGGACCTCCGCAGCGTGGGATCCTTGTTTTTTGTGATGGTTGACGAATTGGCGGATCTCACCTGGGCGGTGGTCTGGGATCAAATCATGGCCGCCTTTCAGGCGACCCTGCGGGACCAGCTGGATTTAACATCGGATCAAGTCGAAGCGCTCTACCAAGCATTCCTGAGTAAACTTCCAGCGGCTCTCCGCGAACGCATCGTCGGAACGAGCCCGTCAAGCCCTCGCAAAAAATCCCGCAAGGCCGCGTAGGGACGCGCGAACCCGTTCATCTTGGCGTGCGAAAGTTGA
Source organism: Sulfobacillus sp. (assembly GCA_027343695.1). GTDB lineage: Bacteria > Bacillota > Sulfobacillia > Sulfobacillales > Sulfobacillaceae > JAKADJ01. The sequence goes on from DAHWKJ010000044.1 coordinate 1,903, forward strand.
GTTAATAGTAGTGTTGACCGGACATTTGCCTTCCCATTTGACACTGAATTAACAGTCGCTCGATAATTGTCAAGGGACAGATATCGT
>DAHWKJ010000049.1 GCA_027343695.1 Sulfobacillus sp.
CCACGCTATGGCTTTTCTAGTCGGCCCCAGCATCGGAGGCTGGCTGATTCAAGTGTTGACGGCACCTGTCGCTTTGCTGGCGGATGCCTTCTCGTTTTTGGCATCTGCGGCTTCTTTGCACGGTATTCATCCCCCAGAGCCTCCGGTTTCGGACCGGCTCAACCGTAACGTTTGGGACGGAATGCGATTTATCCGGCGCTCTCCAGTCTTGTTAAGTCTCTTGACCGTCCAATTAGTCCAGAGTCTCTTTCGCGCAACATTCATGACGGTGTACATTTTGTATGTGACGCGTCATCTCGGTGTGACCCCCGCCGAGTGGGGGCTGATTTTAGGGCCGAGTTCAGTGTTTGCGCTTGTTGGCTCGTCGTTGACAAGCCGCATCACGCAAAAAATTGGGCTTGGTCCCTCCGTCATTGTCGGCACCATCCTATTTTCTATGCCGCTTCTAGCAATCCCTGTGGTTCAGGGGCCACATGCGTTGGTGGTAGGCGTGCTTTTTGTCGCAGAAGGACTGTCCGGTGCCGGGTCTATGATCCGCGGCATCGGCGTCGCCACCATTCAAGCGGCGGCCATCTCTGATTCCGTGCGAGCCCGCGTTATGGCGGCCTTCTCTATTGTGGGAGTGGGGATGACGCCTGTCGGGGCATTATTGGCTACCGTCCTCGCGTGGGGTTTCGGCGTGCCCGCAACGTTATGGGTTGCCACGATCGGGATGAGCATGGCTTTCTTGGGCCTTCTCATCCCGGAAGTCGTGCGTTTGCGGAGTAGTGAAGCACTCGAAGTGGGTGCCGGGTAATCCAGAAGACAGGTTGAGATCACCCTTGGTAAGGGGTGACGGATTCGGGACAGTGACGGCCGCAACCACTGGGGGTCTCGTCATACCCGCCCGTCCTAGGACATAGCATGAAGGGAAGTCCCAGGGGTGAGGTGTCCAATGGCAGAGCACGAACCAAATCGGATTGCCGTGGTGATGACGGGATTTACCATGTTGCTGCTGACGATTGCCTTGATTGTCTTTTCGGAACATGGGTATCATGCGACGGTTGGGGCCTTAAAGCTCTTTTTCGAAGTCGTACTCCCGTCGTTACTCCCATTCTTTATCTTGTCCGATATTTTGTTATCGACCGGGATGGTCCATTATTTGGGAGTGTATTTTGAGCCGTTGATGCGCCCCCTCTTCAATGTTCCCGGCGTGGGGTCCTTCGTGTTTACGATGGGACTGGCCGCGGGATATCCGATGGATGCTGTTTTGACGGCTAAATTTCGTAAACAAGGACTCTGCTCTAAGTACGAAGGCGAGCGACTCTTGGCGTTCTCTAATTCCGCAGATCCCTTATTTATTTACGGCGCGGTGGCGGTGGGGATGTTTGGACAACCGGCATTGGGCGCTATTCTCGCCATGGCGCATTATGCGTCGGTACTCATGGTGGGGTTGACCTTCCGATTTTACGCGCGGAAAAAAGAGCCAAAGCATGGTGGGGAGCCGGGAATTGTCGTGCGCGGTATCCATAAAAGGGCATTAGAGGCGATGATGCGGGGACGACAAGAAGATGGCCGCCGATTCGGCAAAGTCGTTAATGAGGCCATCTCGGAGTCAATTGGGACGCTATTTATGATTATGAGCTTTATCGTATTGTTCGCGGTACTACTAAAAGTCTTGTCGGTCACCGGACTTTTAGCCGTTGTGTCGATGCCGTTTGCCGCGTTATTCCATGTGGTAGGACTATCGCCCCGGTTGGTACCCGCGGCCGTGAAAGGGTTTTTTGAAATTGATTTGGGGAGTGCGGCTGCAGCCCAAGCAGGGGCACCGATTTTGCAATCCTTAGTGGTAGTATCCGGGATTATTGCGTGGTCGGGCTTGTCGGTCCATGGTCAGGTCGCTTCCGTGTTGGCTGACACCGACATTTCAATGAAACCATACTTCGTGGCTCGAGCCTTGCACGCGGTTTATGCCGGGGTGATGACCATCGTATTCTTTCGGCCAGTTGAGGCTCTAGTGGGACAGGGGACATTCCCGGTTTTCAGCACGGCTGGGTATATGGGGCCCACTCTAGTCGGCCCCATGATGGGCGAGGCATTTCATTGGTCATTGCTTCTGGTTGGGGTGTCCATGATGGGATTAGCGCTCGGAGCCCTCAGTGTCGGGGCACTTCGGATCCTACGCCGTGGTTGGCTTTCCTGGCGGTAAGTGTGATGTTGCATCCTGCCGCCGGGACGTTTGAGTCTGGAATTGCATAGCGTACGGCAAAGGGGGCCGTGCGATGCAAGCGATGGGGTTGTTGTTTGGTACCGTAGCGCTGCTCGGGGTCGTTATCCGTGCGAGACAGATGGCATGGCCGTGGCGGGTATTTTTGCCACGGATTCTTGCTTTGGTCGGAGAACTTTTATACTTCGGACTCTTCCAAAGTCCGATCGCGGCTTTGGGCTTCGTGATTGGAGCGGTGTGGACGGTGACGACCTGGTTTCGCGAACGCCGGGCTAATATCGGGGGAGTTGTAGAATTGATGGAACTTTTGGCTTGGGCCTGGATGGCATTGGCGCTCCACTGACCAATGTGTACTATAGAAGGGAGCTCTGTTGGCGGATAGGTCGGCATAGGGAAGAAGGGATTGCGCAATGGTGGACTTGTTGCCATCGATCGGGTTGGCGATGAACTTGATCGAGTCCCCGGACAACCCATTGGTGATGCCAACCGACGTATCGGTGGGAAGGCATATTGCACGCAGTTTAGAGGTACTGCGGCCTTTCTTAGCCGATCCCGACGCGGAGGGCCCCCGATTCCCCTATCATGTCTATGAGGATGTATTGAGTCGCCCGGACCAGGCTTGGGTGCTACAAATGGGAATAGAGGTCTCTATTGCTGTCATTCTTCCCGGCGTCTTAGGGTCGGAATGGATCAAGACGGCCGGACACTTTCATCGTCCGGTTCAACGTCGTGAGTTGCCTGAATTGGTCGAGGTGGCCCATGGTCAAGGAACCATCATCTTGCAATTAATGCGAACGCCGGATCGGGTTGCGGAAATCGTGACGCTAAGTGTGGCGCGTGGAGATTGGGTCGTCATCCCTCCGGGCTATGGCCATGTTAGCATCAATAGCGGGCCCAAACCCCTCATATTGACCCATGTTCGGAGTCGAGCGGTGCATCTGGAGTATGAGGAGATGGCCCGGCACCGCGGTGCCGGATATTGGTTCGGCCCTGAAGGGCACTGGATCAACAAGAGTTATGAAGAAGTGCCCGAACTGAAACAGTTCGTGGCGTCCCGTCTATACGCGAGACCCTTTGGGAATGAAAGTGTGTATCGTGCCATTCGACGTCAACCGGAATATTTCAAGTTTCTGTGGGATGCCTCGGTGCCTGTTGTGAGACGCTGAGTCACCAAGCGGGTGTCGTGAGAATTTGCTCTTAGAGGAGCCCTGGTCGATGGTGATTGCAGGATGGATTTTTGGGATCATTATCATTGCGATTGGCGTGTGGTTGTGGCGGTACCCGAGTCGATATGGCAAAGGATTTGTCCAAGCCATCAGCTTGGTATTGTTTTTAGGGGGCATCTACGTGATTTGGGTTGCCTATATTTTAGCCGGACATAGCATTTTGAGACGCGCGATATTCTAGCAAGCGGAGCGGGATAAATCCCGATCCGCTAGGGCACGAGGGCCAAATCGCGGGCGCGATGAGGATACAACCAGTTGGCTGGATTGGCCCGATCCGCCTCGACACAGATGACCACTCCTCCCGAGGCGACCACCTCGGTATATCGGCGCGCCATGGCACGTTCCATGCCAAGACGGCGGATGTGATGGAGAAGATCTAAAAATGGGTAACACGCCAGATCTCGCGACAGGGGACCATATACTAAAGCTTCCGAATTTCGGGTGTTGGGGTTAGCAATAATAACCGACACAGCAGCTCTACGTTTGACATCGGTCACGCACCGCATGAGGGCGTGCGGATCCTTAAACCATCCGAATGCGCGCGGCATTGGCTCACCTCCTGGCAGTAGTGTGCCCGCAGTGAAAAACTCCCATCATGGAAAATCTCGTCAAGGCGGTTAGGTTTTACCTCAAAGACTTTTTTCGGCCAGGGCGGTGCGTCGCGTGTACAGGAAAAACAGCCCTGCGGGCCGGGATTCCGGGTCTCGGTGACGCCGCCGAAAATACAACCCCTGCCGCTTTCACGTTGCTTAAGCAACGACTTGCACGCCCTCTCAATGATTCCCGAGCCGACGAGAATCACCCCGCGTTGGTAGGCAAAGAATTCCTGCGCTCCGGCATCCTGGGCTTGGTCTGGCGCCAAATCGGGTCGCGGTGGCCGAAGGGAACTCAGAGGTTCGGCCCTCCGTAATTTCGTGAACGATATAATGAAACCCTCGGCCTGAAAAAATTCATCATGCGATACCCTCTAACATCTTACGTCAAGTTGAGGTCTTCTCTATTGAAGGGGGAAACATCGTGCAGGATAGTGAAGATTGTCAAGACCTATGGATGGAGCACTGGATGAATCTCTATGGCGACCGTCTCGTCCGCTACGCCTTTGTCATTACCAGAGATCCAGAACTGGCGCAAGACGTGGCACAAGAAAGCTTTCTCAAATTAATGCTGTTTCATCGTCGCCGCCCAGCCGAAACCGTATCCCCCGCGTGGCTCTTTAAGGTCGCTAGAAACCAGGCCTTCGACATGTTGAAACAAAATCCAGTGCCCGACCCATCGACCCTCGCCCGATTTCGGGATGATGGGCCGATCTGGCTTCCCATCCTCTTGCGACAGATGCTATCTGAGCTTTCGGTGCTGGATCGGGAATGTCTTTGGCTCTTTTATTACGCGGATTGGCCCACGAAAGACATCGCGCACTACCTAAAAGTTTCGCCGGGCGCCGTACGCGGGCGACTGCTTCGGGCACGGCGCCGACTCCAACAACTATGGGAGGTGGATCAGGATGGGCACGAATTCCCCAAAGGATAACGAGTTACGACAAGACTTTGAAAACCTAGAGATGCCATCGGACGCCAATCTTTACTTTGACCGGACGCGTTGGAACCAGATTACGCAGCACCAACGACGGTCTTTGTTAGCCGGTCCCCATAAATTAGGCCGGTATGGATTTCTTGGTGCGGCGGCCATCTTAGCGGCGTCCCTGATCGGCACCCCCGTCGCTCTGAAAAGCTTGTCCCAAGCGCCGGTTACGCCGACGCATCCAAAGTCGATTCCGTCTCGCATCTACCCGTGGCGCCGCCTCGGATTCGTCGACATGCATATGATATCGCCGACAGCAGGATGGGGTTTCGCCAGTTCGGGCACGACCGTCTATCGTTCGCTTAACGGGCCCGGTTACTGGAAGGCGATTGGCGCGACGGGTCTTTCTAAAACCGGCGATATTGTGATCAGTGTGCTTAATCTCCGTGATGCGTTTTATGTCTCAATCCATAATTTCCCGTCCGCAGTGACCGTCGACCGCACCACCGATGGCGGTCGTCGTTGGTCGCATACCACCTTTCGCGTCCCCGAATATTTCGGAACCAAAAAATTATTTTCCGGCGCCCTAGCCACGGCTTGGCTGAATCCCTCGATAGGGGCAGTATTGCTGGATGGAGGCCCCCCACGTCCTGGGATAACCGGAGCGCGACTTTACATGAGCAATAACGGCGGTAAATCCTGGGCACTTCGGGCCCAAGCGGGGAAAACGCTACCGGGATACGGGCTCTTGTCCCTATCTCAAGGGCACCAAGTCTGGCTTCTGATTGGTAGCACTCTTTGGCATTCAGTGAACGCGGGGTCGAATTGGCATCGTGAGCGATTCGGTCAGGGAGCCGCCGTCTCCACACTGGGAGTCCCGGAGTTCAATGCGGGAGGGACTCATGGAGCCGTGGCAGTTCGCGTAGGCACCAAGATCATCGTGTACACCACCCGTAACGGGGGTCTCAGTTGGCAGCCGACCACTCCTATTGCCACCTCTTCGCCCTTGACGCTCTTTCGGTTGAATCAAAAGGATCTGTGGCTCTGGGCTGTCTCGTATGCGCCGAGCAGCCATTCCAAAGAGGTGATCTGGTCCTCCATCAATGGGGGGCAAAGCTGGCACAACCAAGGCGTGCCGAGGGGTGTACCCGCCCATAATACGGCTTCGCAAGGCTTTGGCTCCTACCGATTCGTAAGTCCCCAGATCGGATTTTCCACGTGGTACCTTAATGGGCAAGCGTCTTATTATGAGTCCCAAGACGGCGGCAAAGTATGGACACCAGTGATCCCAAAGGCCCGTTTATCCAAAACACAGCTAGTCATGGTCAATGGTATTCTAATGGGTCCCTAACCGGGCAAGCCCAACCTGCCCAGTTGCCCCTGGGCCTTCAATACGTCGTGTCCGGAATCTACATCAAGGATCCCGCCCTTTCAGACCAGAGGGCGGCTTTTTTACACGATCCAGGCCAAATTATGCAGTAGATGAAGGCGTGTGCACGCAAACCACCAACTCGGCAATTCCGAGTCCCAAGCACAACACGGAGTCGCCCACAGATCCTTTCCTCGCCAGCGGTTATTTTGTCCGCCAGGTCCTGAGTAGTACGCCCAATGTGCCATATTTGGCTCCGTCGATCTCCATCATTCGGCAATCCCTGGAACCACCACTCTGATAACACCTCCTAGAGAATACTGGGGGTGTCGTAAATGAGGCGGATTATTCACGTTTCGTATAGATGATTTTAATATGCAACAAACATGATAGGGTATTAGATACATTGTGGCATGGGGAGGATAGGTTATGGTCTTGATTCTGGGGTTCGGGGCCTATACCGGGCTTTTAGTGTGGCTTGGACGGCGCCCTGGAGGCTCTGGGAGCAACGGGTTTCGCGATGGGAACCATCAAATTTCCCCTGCTGCCATCTTCTTTATGGTCACGGCGCTCTGGAGTTCATCCTTAATTGTGGTGGAAATCGACACCGCCTACACCTCTGGACTCAGCGCCCTGTGGTATGGCGTGAGCGTGGCAATGATGTCGGTATTGGTGGCGCTCTTGATACCCTGGTTTCGGAGAAGACACTATGTGTCCAATAGTGCGCTCTTGGGATCCGCATTCGGTTCCACCGTGAAAAGGATTTCAGGCCTCGTGATTGGGGCCACGTTTCCGATTTTTGCGTTGTCAAACGCGTTGGCAGCGGGCGCGTTTCTTCACGTGGCATTAGGGTGGCCGCTATGGGTTAGTATGACGGCGACCACGGCAGCCTTAATTCTTTACATTCAGTGTGCTGGGATTCTTTCGTTGGCACGGACTCAGGGTTTAAATTTTGCCATGGTAATGATCGGTCTAATGCTTGCCGGCGGCAAGCTTTTGACCATCGCCCACGCGCGTCCATCCACGGTACCGCCGGTATTTTGGCAATGGTTTGGAATCGGTCATGGACTGGTGTGGGTCTGGTTTGGGATGAACACCTTGAATGTGTTGGCCGCCCAAGCTGAGATTCAGGCGGTGGCATCGGCTAGGGATGTTGGTAAGGCCCAGCGTGCGGTTTGGTGGTCGACCGTTTTATTGCTAGTCATTATTGCGGGCAGTACTTGGATTGGGATAGAGACCCGGCTCATATTTGGCCATGCTAAGGTAGACGGGCTCATTGCGTTTGCTCACATCTTAAACCACAAGAGTCCCCTTTGGTTCACGACCATCGTGGGGATCGGAATTTGGGCACTGGCGCTCACGTGGTGTGGTCCGCTCCTGTTTTCTGGAGCCATTAGTTTAGGGGGCGACGTCTTAGCGCACAAGGAGGTCGTGCGTTGGACCCGGATTGCGCTCGTCATTGAGGGTATTGCGATGATCCTCTATGGACTATGGCGTCCGGAAGAAGTGGCTTGGTGGCGTGTTTTTGGATTAACGCTACGCAATGCGGCGGTGGTGGGTCCGACGCTGGCACTCTTCTTATGGGAAGATCTGCCGAGTCCGGCTGTGGTGTCCTCGATGCTTGCAGGAATTGCTGTAGGGCTTGGTTTAAATGCCATGACCGGCTTTTCTGCAACGCATTTTGTTTGGAACGTGAATCCGATGTGGAGCGCGGCTACTACCACCTTTTTGGTCATTGCGGTGTGGCGGTTATGTCAAATGCGGCGCTGGGTGTCAGCGGCTTTAGGACTGGGTGGTTTTGGGATCCTTCTGGTTTGGCTCATTCGTGATACCGGAAAAATCCTCGGACCGGGCCTCTTAGGGGTCATGGTGTTGCTCTCGGGGCTATTGCTGATGGGGTACAGTTGGATTTTATCGCGAACCGCGATTCCAGGGGCAACGGAACGAGGTCTAGAACCATTAGAACAGGCGATGGATTAGAACGACGAGGAGGTCGGTGATATGATGACATTGACGGTGAGTTCCCACGGTGTGGGCGTAACGACTCAACATAGGGTAGCCGATGGGCTGGAGACTACGACCACCGAGCGCATGCCCGGGAACCCGACCGAGGCTTTAAATCCGATGGAAACCATTCTCGCAGCCCTTAATGGCTGCATCGGGGTGGTCGCCTCGATGGTCGCGCGCCAGCATGGCTGGGGACTTCAAGAGATCCAAATACGGAGTCGGGGATCTTTCGATCCCCGGGCTGTGATGGGTGAAACCAATGAGGGCACGACGTTTGAACGCATTGTGACCGAGGTGAGTGTGAAGGGCACCTTAAGTGCCCATGAAGTCACCCTGTTGGCGAGCGAAGTGGAGCGTCGTTGCCCGGTTCAGACCTTGTTGCGTCGGGCGGGCGTCCCCACCGAGAGCACATGGCGTGGCGCGGTGTCCTAATTTCGGGAGATTTTTTCAACCGGAGGAGGGGGCTGTGGCAGCGGAATGGCCTATAAATTATTGAGGAGTTTTGAGCGATGACGGAAAGATTTCTTATTAACGCGACGCATGGGATAGACGACCCGGACCGTGCCACGATAGCCCTCGTGATGGCTAACGCCGCCTTGACGCTCGGGAAAGAAGCCGTCCTATTGCTGGTCAGTGAGGGCGCGCGGCTCGGAGTGGGGGAGGTCGTGGATGCAATCCACGAGAGCGGGTTTCCCAGTTTACGCGAATTGCTCGAACAGTACTTAGAGTCCGGCGGTCAGGTGTGGGCTTGTTCTCCCTGTGTCGTTAAACGAGGTCTAGAAAAAGATATGGATCCGCGTATTACTTTGACCGGAGCCGTGGCTGCACTGGCATGGGTCGCCGAGAACGGCACGAGCCTGTCGTTTTAATGGGCATGTTTCAGCATTTGTAAGAGGATCGGGAAAGCGTTGCCGATTCCACGGGTTTCAATTTGATACAGTTGGCCGCGGTACCGGATTTCGAGGACGGTGCGCGGTCCACTTTTTGTAAAATTCGTTTGCGCATAGATAGCTTCTCCCTGGAGCGTGACCCAATCAGCGACGGATGTGCTCGACTGGGCGGCTTTGTCGACTTGGGCCCAGTAGGCAGCAGGCGTTTCGGCAGGAACGGTCTCGCTGGGTAACGCGGTGGATACCAAGTCACCACCGGTTACCGTCAAAAAGGGCGTACTCATCGGGTCGACGGTTGTGGTACCAATCGGCGCGACGGTCCGAGTCCAACTTACAGAGTACCCGCCTGGGTTAAACTGGCTGGAAACCGTGGCATAAAACCCGGTATACGGGGAATGCCAGACCCTAGGCAATAACACTGGAATGCTAACCCTGAGCGCGGGCTCCGGTAAGATTACGGCAACACCCGGTTGTTTCGGTGTGCCACGAATGGGTCTGACGGGAACCGTGGACCACCGAACCTTCGTGAGATAACGAGGCTTATGCGTCAGTGCGTCAGGGTGGGCAGTAAATACCCAGGTGCTGAGCGTCGGGGTCCCACGGGCATTCTTTTGCAAGGCATGGTAGACCAAGGAAAAAGCTTCGGGCTTGGTGAGCGTCGTGTGCGTCATGGTGCGGGCAAGCCACACGAGTTCACTTGGGGGAATCGTCTTGTCTTGGATGAGGATGGTGTAGGTCAAGGCCCCTGTTTTCCAGGTGATAGCGCTTCCGGCATGGGTTAATCCATCTTGTCGTTTTAGTTGTAACGCGTTCCACAGTTGAAAGTGTAGACTGCGTTGTGTGACAGCGGTTCCTCCCACCAAAAAAGGATGGCGACTGGCCGCAATGACCAGCCATGGGTGTGGCGAGGCATCAATGGTGGCAATGGTCGCACGTTGACTAATATCGGATGCCACCCGGACCGGAGCATCCTGACTACTGATGGCAATCCAATACACCGTGTGGGAGGTGGTTGGCCGGGGGATTAAACCTTGGGGCACGGGTCCGGTACCTGCCCGCACGATGGGGACTACTCGCGGGCCTGCGGTTTTGAACGAGGCGACCTGGCTAAAGGGCAGAAAGGTCGGCACGTGAATCGAGCGGACATGGTGCTGGGTGAGATAGGGGACAGCGAGATTAAGAGCACTCGCAGTGCCAATAAAGAGAGGGCCGGCGCTGGGCGTGGTATTGGTCGGACTCAAACTATAACCGACTCCGGCCGCGACGACTCCGACCGCTAGGGCCCAAGAGGCATAGCGCAGGCGTGGCGGGGACGCTAAAGGTCGTAAGGGCTGGTGGGATTGCATGACCCGAGAGGCTAGCCCGGATAAGTCTGGGACGTCGATAGGGTCGAGGTGGCGATGTAAACTGTCACGGATGAGATCGCCACTGAACTCTCGAGGAGACCTTTTCATGAATGTCTCTCCTCCTCTCTCGCCAATTTTTTTCGGATTCGAGCCAGCTTGGTTTTGAGAAAGGTGGCCGTAGTCCCCAAAATATCTGCTGCTTCTTTGAGCGGCAAGTCCTGATAATAGACCAATACCACGGCAAGACGATCTTTGGGATTCAAGGCTTGGATCCGATACCATAGCTCATCTCGGAGATCTTCTCGGTGAGCCATCGGGTTCATCCATGCCGCAGTGCGTTCGAGGTTCCACATTTGGTCTAAGGCCTCGCTTTGCCGTTTTTGGCGGCGGCTCTCGTCAATGCAAAGACGCGCGGTCACCTTGTAAAACCAGCCGGGTGACATGAAGCACTCCGGATTCTTTTGGAGTTCCCGCCAGTACCGCACAAAACATTCTTGGACCACATCATCGACGGCATCCCGGCTGGATAACATCGCCGCGGCGAATCGATATAAAGGGGGTCCCATCCGATCGATGGTTTCCCGCAACACGTCATCATGGGGAGCCTCGACGTGATATGGATTGGCCGTAGTCGCATCCGGTCGCATCGTCATGGGCGGTCCTCTCTACCCAGGCCCGCACGGCCGAGGTCCTGAAGTGCCCCCAAGACCTGGAACCGGCGGTTTGACCCAGTCCTGTCATTGTTTTTATGGTAGCACTAATGGGCAGTGTCGGGATATCCCGCCTCAAAGAATGCGTTTGGGTCGTCATGCGCTTTGCCACGCTTCCCGCAGTACTTCTCGCAGGATTTTTCCGGTTCGGTTTTTCGGCAATACATCCATCGCGATATAGCGCACGGGCCTCTTGAAAGGACTGAGATAGCTCGTGGACAATTGGCGTAACTCCTCTTCGATGGCGCCCAGATCGTCGGTTGCGATGATCGCGATGACCTCTTCACCAAGCACCGGATTGGGATGACCGATAACCGCGCATTCACGAACCTTGGGATGCGTTAAAAGAATATCTTCAATTTCGCCGGGAAAAATCTGCTCCCCACCGCGGTTTATTACATCTTTGACGCGCCCGTCGACATGTAAGAGACCGTGCTCGTCAAAGTGCCCTAAATCTCCGGTACGGTACCAGCCTGCGGTGATTCTGGTCTTAATCCAGGTGTTAGGTCCCCACTCCGGGTCCATCACGCGCGGACCTTGGACTCCGATTTCCCCGAGTCCCGATGGATGTGGCAGAATTTTGACGGCGACGCCCCACGGGCGACCGACGCCACCACGGGCGCCGAGCCTATGATGGGTGGATTCTACGGTGACGGGTCCGGCCGCTTCGGAGATCCCATAACTTTGCACGATCGGGATCCCAAATCGTGTCTCCGCGGTGATGCGAACACTCTCTGGGAGCGGAGCCGAGGCCGAACGAATGAATCGAATGCGGTGGGTTGCGGGGGGCGTGGCATCCGGATCCTTAATCAACAACGTAATGAGGGTCGGCACCAGATTAATCCAGGTGGCATCCACCCGCTCAATGAGGTCCCAGAACCCGACTCGAGATAAGCCGTTATCCACCACAAGGGGGGCGTGGGCCACGAGGCTACTCAGAACGCCTACGACCTCCGCATTCACATGAAAGAGCGGTAGCGGGCAATAGCCAATGTCGGAGGGCTTCAACTGATGCGCGTCGACCACATGCTGTGCGGCCCCCATCAGCACGTCAAGACTGAGACCGACCGGTTTCGGGTCACCGGTGCTGCCCGAAGTGAAGAGGACAACCCCAGCGGATGCGTAGTGATGAGAACTGGGCCGTACTAGATCGGTTGCTTCGATCATCCCGTTTGGGTGGACCAGGATCGGTGTAAAGGGTCGATCCTTCGCCAAAGGGGCTAGGTCGGCATCCAAAATGGCTGCAGAAATCGCGACGGTGGCGTGAATCCGGTCCCACTCGGCGGCCGGTGCTAGTGGGGATACCGGTACCGCGACTGCGCCCAGGTCCATAATCGTGAACCAGGCCGTAATGAAGTGTATGGGATTAGAGAGCGCCAATAGCACGCGTTGACCAGGGACTAACCGCGCTCGGTTAAGGCACGCACGATAACGCTCGACGGTGGATAGCAACTCGTCGACACTGATCGTCTCGTCCGTTTTGCCGATGGTGATCCACGGCGTTTGACGTCTTCTGGAATCCCAGCTATCCAATTTAGTGTTCAACCAACTCACATGGTGCACTCCTTAATCGATAATGTGGTCCTACGGCCGTAAATCATGAGGTCAGGGCCGATAACGGCCGTGGTGCAACGGCATACTCTTCTAACGGCAGCCCCTGCGTTTCTTGTCCCATGAGGCCGACGGCGAGGGCGCCAAGCCCCGCAATCGCAGCGATGAGTTCAAAGCTCCGGGATGCGCCGGCGTCGGCCAAAATTAATGCCATCAAATAGGGGGCTAGAGCCCCACCGATGAGGCGCCCCACGCCTTCAGTAAAAGCGACGCCCTTGCCACGGAGCGTAGTGGGGTATTGCTCTGCGGTGAAGACTTTGATGGCGGGGTCCACTGAAATGCCAAAGAACGCTAGACTGACCCCTAACAAGACAATCACCGAAAATCCCTGGACGAACGGAAATGCCAAGGCCGAAAGACCTCCTAAAACACTGAACGCCACAATGACGATTTTGCGACCCCAACGTTCCACCAAGTACGCTTCAAGAAACTTACCGGGGATGGAAGCGGCCATAATAACACTCGCAAAGAGTTCTGCGTTGTGGCTAGAAAATCCTTCGCGTACTAAAATCGAGGGCATGTAACTCATGATCGCATAAAACATGAAAAGAATCGACGGAAAAGAGATCCACAACATCACGGTGCGCTTTAAATAGGGTGTTGTAAAGATTTGTTGAAAAGGCTCTTGGTGTCCCGGAATGGCCTTCGATACGTGAAGGCCGCCCATAATCTTTTCGGCTTCGGCGACACGCCCTTTGGTCATCAGCCAGCGCGGTGACTCAGGAAGCCACTTGGCTAGGGCCCATGCAAAAATCAGTCCTAAGCCGGCGCCGAAAAAGAGGATGCGCCAGCCGACAGAATAGCCTAATGCGGGGAGGGCCCACGAAGCCACTAACGGGGGGACAAAGTATCCGACGGACAAAAACGCGTCGAGGATTCCGGCCACCATTCCACGGCGCCGCTTTGGACTCAGTTCTGACAACAGCGTGTACGGGATGGGAAACATGGCACCCAAACCAATTCCGGCGATTCCACGCAAAAGGGCTAAGATCTGCCACGACCCGGCTAACCCCGTCACGACGGTGACGATGGAATAAAAGATGAGAGAGACAATCATGACCCGTTTTCTCCCATAACGATCAATCAGAAAGCCGGCTGGAATCACGCCGATGACAATGCCGATGGTGGAAGAAATAGCCAAGAGCCCGGTTTCTTGGGCTGTGAGTTGCCATACATGATGCAGGGGAACCAAAGCGGCCCCCATGATGCCGATATCATAGGCTTCTATAAGCCAAGCCATCGCGGCCAATCCCAGCCAAAGCCAGTGCTGAGGGTTAAGACGCCTATCGTCAAAGGATGTGTTGATGCTCATCGCCACGATCGGTTCCTCCTACCATCGTTGTACTCGTATATAGACCAAACGCGGGGCAGGGGTGAGTGGTAATCACCCCTGCCAAAAAAACTCGAGGAGGTCATCGCGAATGGAGGGATTTGCCATGAAGGCTACGGTCGATGCGATAACCACTGGCATTCGGTCCCAATGGATGACCCACCGTCTGGAGAACGGCAGCAGGCGTCGACTTGATCAAGGCCTCTAAGGCCAACTGCCATTAACCGGATTTCGGGCCTTGGGAAACGTTTAGGGATCGGGTCTTTCACTCGACTCCTCCTGGAAAAGGGTCTGGATACCGGTGAGGGGGAGTTGTATTGCGCCCAGGGGATAACTACCAGGATTTCTGCCCTTGGCAATCCCCTACAGTTTTGGTAATATATTTTGCTTCGACAAAAATGTGAAGGGGGTTATCCTTCGGTGTCGGATCAATCCGGTGATTCTGCTATCGAGCAGAATATTTTTGATGCGTGGATTGCATGGGCCCAACGAGAGTTGCCGCGTCGTCGTGATAGTGCTGACCGTGCGTATAAAAGAGCGGTGCAGGCAAGAAAAGATGAAGTGCTCTGGCAGCATGCAGAAATAATGGAACGGAGTCACCAGCAATTACACGATATGTGGGGACGGCGGGATCCCTACTTCGCCCGGGTCCGGGGGCAGATGCAGGATGGAGACGGAGAGATCTTTGAGGTCGATCTCCGGGTCCACCGATACCACCGCTCGGAAGTGTTCCCTCTAGACAACCGTGAAGAAATGGTGGACATCAGTCACTTGGCGCCGTTGGCGGATTTGGTGCGGAATCCTGCTCAAAAAGACCTGACGATTACTGTCCGCGATAAAGATTTTTACCAGTGGCCTGAGGATCGCAACGTCTCTAAGGTTCGAGTCCTAGACTGTGTGGTCGAAGATATTGAACTGGAAGACAATCGAGTGGTCCGCATGGCTCCGCGTTACGGCGTAATTTTTGAGGATCGGGTCCGGCGCCGATTGCAACAATCAGCCGAACCGGCGCTTGATGTGTTAGCCGATGTGTTGGACCGGGAGCAAAACGCGATTATCAATCATCGAGATCCCAGCATTCGCCTCATTATTTTGGATGGGCCAGCCGGGACCGGTAAGACGGTGGTGGCTGCCCACCGAATCGCTGTAGCCGCTCCACCGGATAGCCCTGGTATCTACCTCACCCCCACGTCGACGTTGCGCGATTATGTTCAGCCCGTACTACCGCGGCTGGGATTAGAGCGCCAACGGGCGCGGGCGTTGAGCCTGGTGGACCTGGCGACTATGATGTGGCCTGAATTTCCGTGGTCTTCCGGTCTCAACAGCATGGTGCCGGATTCTCCATGGGATAAGGCGGCTTGGACCCAAGCGTTTACCACCCACCGGGGCGGATCATCGACACGAGACTGGATAGGCACCTATCGACAAGCAGCCAGGGACCTGGGGTATATTCCAGAAGGTCAGTTTGGCATGCTGGATGTGGCGCCGCTACTGTGGATGGGAGCGTGGGCGCGCCGTCCCCGACCCCAACCGGATCCCGAATGGATCATCATTGATGAAGCGCAAGCGATTCCAAAACTTGCCTATGAAGCCATCGCGGAGTGGATGAGTCCATCCGTGTCGTGGATCTTGGCCGGTGATCTGATGCAGCAAGGAAACCAACATGAACTGGGTGAATGGGATGCGATTCAACAGGCGTTGAAGATTGGGCCGAAGCAGGTGGCACACTTATGGCTGCGGTTCAGTTATCGGATTCCGCCAAAAATTCATATGGCGGCCGAACGCCTACGCATGGCGGTTCGACCCGATGCTCGGGGTAGTGAGAGCGTCTCGTGGCATTCCCATGCCGGGGAAGTTGGGGTGAGTCTGGTCTCCAAAGATCAATACGCCCAAGCGGTGAAGATGGTATTGAACGGATGGGCCCAAAAGGGAATTGTCGCGACCGCGATTTTAGTACCCGGTCCGGATCGGATTCCGGTTTGGGACACCCTCTTACGCGATGCGGGATTCACGAGTCAAGTCTTAACGGCCGGAGATGGGTACCGGGGGGGACTAGTACTGACCACGTTAGACGCGGTGCGAGGCCTCGAATTTGATGGCGTCCTGTTGCTCGAGGTGGACGACCAGGCTTATCCGAAGACCGCAAGAGGCGCTAGGAACCTCTATACCGCCATGACGCGCGCTCGTAGGGCGGTCCACTTGTTTGCCGCAGAGCCGCCTCATGGGGTGCCATCGTCATGGCTTAGTGTCATCGAACAGGAGCCGGTCGCTAAGAAATGAGTCCCTTGCCCCCGTCGACTAAAAGAGTTTGACCGGTGACGAACCGGGCCTGGCTGGACAGGAAAAACGCGACGACCGGAGCGATATCCTCGGGTTCACCCCAACGCCCGAGCGGGGTCTCGCCGATCACTTGCTGAAAGAAGTCTCGGTCCTCCCAGCCGCCCTGGTTCATTTCGGTGCGAACGAATCCTGGGGCGACCGCATTAACGCGAATGTGTGGGGCCAGTTCAATGGCTAATGAACGCGTCAGATGCATGAGGCCGGCTTTGCTGGCTTGGTAAGGATGGGCCCCGCTGCTAGAAGACAGCGCCATGATTGACACAATATTGACGACCGATGGATTCGGCGCTTTTTCAAGCCATGGCAACAGTGCTTGAATGAGGAAAAATGGGGATTGCAAATTGGTCATCATGACGGTTTGCCAGTCGTGGGTCGTCGTCTCCTTCAAGTCAAACCCCTGATAAATCCCGGCATTGTTGACTAGACCGTCTAGGTGGGTCAAATCGGCGATACCAGCGACCGCTTGGGCGAGCATCGCGGGGCCTTCATCCTCGGCTAGATTGGCCTGTAAGATGGTGGCTTGGCCACCCAGGCTTCTAATCTTAGCGGCTGTGGATTCTACCGCGGTTCGATTATGGGCATAGTGCAACAGGAGATGCGTGTCATTGGTAGCGAGACCGATGGCAATGGCCCGGCCAATGCCGCGCGAAGCTCCGGTGATGAGAATGGTATGAGACATCCAATCAAGCTCCCTTCGTCAACGGGCTGGCCGATATACACCAGACCCTATTGGTAGTATAGCCGCTGGGAGACGTTTGGGTCATCCTCAACAGCTATTGACATGCGTTGGTAACACAAATACTATGGATATACGAAGGGTTGGTGATTGCAATCGATTATCTTTCGGCACATGACGCGGCGGACAAGATTTCATCATTGGGTGGGCTGTTACGCATGACGATGGACCGACGCCCTCGGCGACCCGAAGGGAGTATGACACGGCTTCAAGGGTTTTTATTGCTGGCCGTGGCCGATCGCCAAAGCATGCCGATGGCCGACTTGGCGCACCTGTTAGAAGTGGGTCCGGCCACCGTCAGTCAATTTGTGTCGGCATTAGAATCACGAGGATGGCTGGAACGATATTTGGACCCCGAGGACCGTCGCAGGCATCTAGTACGGGCCACCCCGGTCGGTAAAGCCGTTGCCGAACGCACACTGGACGGGCGGCGACTTCGTATGGAACGTATTTTGGAGCATCTTAGCGGAGAAGAACGGACCCAGTTGGTCTCCATCGCCCAACATGTGGCCGAAATCGTCGCATCTGAACCGGAACTTCTAAGGAGGCCACTCGATGTTGAATAACGTGCAAGGCGGTGTCGTGATCGATGCTAAAGGTCTCATTCGGCAGCATGGTAACGGCCAATCTGCTGTCAAAGCAATTAATGGAATTGATCTGGTCGTGCAATCGGGAGAAATGGTGGCTTTAATGGGTCCGTCAGGGAGCGGCAAGTCGACCCTGATGCAAATTCTTGGACTGTTGGACCGGCCAAGCCAAGGTTCCTACCATCTGGCGGGAAAAGATGTGAGCCGTCTTAGCAAAGGTGAGTCAGCAGCCCTTCGGGGCCGTCGGATTGGGTTCGTGTTTCAAGGGATTCATCTATTACCGCGATTGACTGCCATCCGCAACGTTGAACTGCCGATGGTCTACGCGCGATTCTCCTCGGCAGAGCGTCGCCGTCGAGCCGAAGACAGTTTGGACCGCGTGGGGCTAGGCACCTTTGCGGGTCGTAGACCCAATCAGTTATCGGGGGGACAGGCGCAAAGAATTGCGATCGCCCGTGCCGTCGCTCCGGGACCGGACCTATTACTCGCAGACGAACCCACCGGTGCACTGGATCGGGCGTCTGGACGAGACGTCTTAGCGCTCTTTCAGCAACTTAATCAAGAGTTGGGTCTCACAATTGTGATTGTAACCCACGATCCCTTGGTCGGGCGGCATACCAAGCGCATTGTCGAACTTGAGGATGGGCGCATCATTGGGGATCGTCCCGTTGAGGACCGCATCTTGGCCCAGAACACATCGGAGGTGGGAGCATGAACGCGTTTACCATTGCCTTAGATTCGATTTGGAGTCACCGTCTGCGCAGTGCCTTGACGGCTTTGGGTATTGTGATTGGCGTGTTTGCCGTGGTGACTTTAACCTCTTTGGGGGCTGGAGTGAGCTCGTATGTCAGTGGGCAATTCAAAGTGTTTGGGGCCACGCTGGTCACCGTTTCCCCAGCCACCCCCGGCCAGACCGCAAGGCATCCCCACCCAGGATTTAGTCCGGGAGGCAACGTACCGAGTACCCTGACGTTAGGGGATGTCTCAGCGATTTCTGCCTTGCACTCGCCGGCTATTGCCCGGGTGGCCCCGATGGCCGTGATTCCGGCTCCGATTGGGACTTCGCTCGGTCAGTCTTCGGGTCTTTCCGTAATCGGGACGAATGCCGCCTATTTTCTAGCCGAACAGATGAAGTTTAGTGGCGGACGCTTTAATGGGACCGGTGTGGTGTTGGGTAGTAAGGCTGCGGTGGCGTTATTTGGCCATCAAAAACACTTAGAAGGACGCACCGTCTACCTCGGTAAAACGCCACTGGTGGTGAGCGGAATCCTTAAGGCTTCCACCGGCATTACCAGTGCAGAGAACAACATGGTGTTCGTACCGGTTACTACGGGCTTAAACGCGGTCGGGTTAAAAAATATTTCGCAAATCGTGGTGCAAGCAACCAGTGATCAGTCGGTTAATCAGGCCGTATCGGCCGTGACAGGAGTCTTGAATCATCGGCACCCGGTTCACGATTTTTCGGTCACTAAGGACACCCAATTTCTTACCACCATAAATAAAACGCTGTCTACCATTACGATCTTTCTCAGTGGACTAGCCGCGATTTCACTGTTGGTGGGGGGGATCGGCATCATGAATATTATGCTGGTCACTGTCACCGAACGCTTTCGAGAAATCGGGATTCGTAAGGCGCTTGGTGCTCGGGATGGCGATATCCTGGTGCAATTTCTCGCGGAATCGGTTCTTTTAGCCCTATTAGGCGGTGCGATTGGCGTGGGACTATCGGCCATTGCAAGTCACGTGATTGGAAAATTAGCAGGATTTCCCGCTGGGGTAACCGTGGGCTCGATCGTACTGGCTATCGGATTTTCGGTTGGGGTGGGAATTGTGTTCGGCGTGTTGCCCGCGTTACGAGCTTCTCGCCTGATGCCTGCCGAGGCGCTTCGTACCGAATAAATGGCTTGAGAGAAAAGGGCAGGGGCGCGAACGTTAAGGCGCCCCTGCCCTTTTTTGGTTGTGGGGTGCGTGACTACAGCCACCTTTAGAGCCCCCGCTGCGAATCATGTATCAACAACGTATAGAAGGGACGGATGCAACGATGACCCGAGGTCTTTTGGTTATTGCCAGTGCCGGATTGGTGGCTCTCGGCATACCACTCAGTGGAATGAGTTCTGCGATGGGAACATCGGCGGGCCACTTCTTGAATCAAATTGGAGTGACGTCTTCGCCGTCCCTATCTCAACGCGTCGAAAAAGAACTAGGCGCGGCGAATCAGGCGGGTATCTTAGCCGAAACTGCCGTGGTCCAAGGCAAACAGAAGGCGGCTTTCAGTGAGGCCCATCAATTGGTTCGGGACATGGTACGGGTGAAAACCACTTGGCGACAGGATCATGTGCCGGCTACCACGCTCATGACAGAAGATTTGAGCACGACCATGAACACCGTGCTGGGTCTAAAGCAAGATCTAGAGACGGTTGGATGGGTGGGAACCGGATCCCTCGTGCGCTCTTTAACCGCATCTTGGAGCACAGGGGCCAGCCTCTTACGGATCTCTGGTGTCAAAAGTTTGGGTACGACCTCTTATTCCACCGTTCTGCCGGCACCCACTGTGACGACCGTGACGACGATGCCTAGCAGCACGGTGGCCACGACCGCGCCACTAGTAGAAGCATCCTCTACTTCTAAGGCGTCCGAGAAGTCCGGTAAGAGTGACAAAGGCCATGGCGACAAAGGTCATGGTAAGCAGAATCGGTGGGGTCGGGGTCCTACCCATCCTGGGCATCAATCCAAACATCATCAGCATGGTCATTAGCCCAGGAGAATAAGCCGTTGGGAGGTATCTCACACTATTGTCGAGGTGGTGTGAGATGCCTAACCAATGGATTCAATGCTTCGTCGAGACCTGCATGAACTGGGACGATGGCGGTCAATGCGGACTCGATACGATTCAAGTCGGGAGCCGGCATGCCTGGTGGAATGATGTGAAGTATGCGTTAGCCAATGAGGTGCCAGAAGAGCGAGATACCTCCTGCCAAAATTTTTCTCCGCGTCCTGAACCAAGAAATTCTAACGGGATTCATAATCCTAACGATCAGGGGACTCCTTGAGAGAGTCCTGCTGAATCGTTAGGGCTATATTCCTTAGTCGTTCTCCTGATCCAAGAATTCGCGGTGCCCCACGCTGCGCATGAAGAGCTCGGCGAGTCGTTGCTGCTCCCTCGGGGAGGCGTCTTTCCACGCGTCCCACACCATTTGGTCCCCGGAGCTCGCGTCGCGGGGACGTGACTTGGAGGTGGCTACTACATCGTTGCCGATTTGCACCAGGATGCCGTCGAGATGGGCGGCGTCACCGGCCTCGAATTTATCTTTGGTAAATTTCCAGACTTCTTCCACACTCCGTGGCAATTGTCTTTCTGAAGCCATGATGGATAGCACCGTTCTGATGGACTTATCCAAGACTGATCATCGTTAAGTAAATGATCAAACTTTTCGCCACCTTCCTGCTTCATGGCGTCATGGCTTCTTAGGGTCTCCAGGACCGGTCGTCCACCAGAGGGCGCTCCACAGGCTTGTCACCGAGCAGTCCTGCGTTAGTCAGGAACGGGTGAGCAGCCGCTCACCGAACTCTCGGCCACTGTACGTAAATTGATCGCCGCATTCACGTCTCGGTCATGGTGTGTGTGACACTCTACGCATGTCCACTCCCGCACCGAGAGCGGCATTTTCGGCATTTTGTATCCACAGGCGGAACACGTTTTGCTGCTCGGATACCATCGATCCACCGCGATGACGGTCTTTCCCCGCTGAGCCGCCTTGTATTCGATTTGGCGGCGAAATTCGCCAAATCCCATATCCGCGATGGATCGGGCTAAATGATGATTTTTGATCATCCCCTTGACGTTGAGATCCTCGATGGCAATGACATCGAAGCGTTCGACGAGCATCGTCGTGAGTTGATGCAGGGCCTCTGCCCGGATATCCGCAATCCGCGCATGGAGCCGTGCCATGCGCCGTTGGGTTTTGACCATATTCTTTGACCACGGGATAGGCATCCCTTTGGGGATGGGCTGGCCGGGCTGAAGCCCGGCACGCACTGTGGCGACCTCCATCTGGCGACTAAAGCGCTTCGACAGGTCCTGGAGCTTTTTCTGTGCGGCAGCATAGGCTTTGGGTCCCACGATCTTCGCTTCGGTCGAAAGCGTTGCCAACGCCGACACCCCCAAGTCCACGCCAACGACCGTTTGGTTTTCACGGCAGATACGGGGCGGATCGGGAATCTCGACGGTGACACTCAAGAACCAGCGGTCGGCAGTCCGGGAGATCGTGCCTTCCACGACTTTGCCCACGAAGCGCAAGGCTTCGTGCAGGCGCACCCAACCGAGTTTGGGGATATGCACCTTCCGGTCTTTCATGACAAACTGATCATTCGTGAGGGTAAAGCTGTCGTGACGGCCTTTCTTCTTGAAGGTCGGATACTCGGCGGTCCCCGCAAAGAAATTCTTGAACGCTTGACCCAAGTGCATAATCGCCATCTGGGGTGCGTTCTTGGTGACCTCCAGCATCCAGGGAAACTGATCGCCTTTGATCGCGTTGAGTTGCTTGCGCAATGCCGGATCGGAGGGCTTTGACCCGGTCGGATCCGCTTTCCAGGCCTCGTATTGTCGTTGCCATTCGGCTAACGCCCAATGGTAGGCAAACCGCGCCGTCCCGGCGGCTTTGCGACAGTACGTCTCCTGCACATCGTGGGGATCGAGGGCAATCTTGTGGGCGAGCATCATGACGATGCCTCCTCCACGGCGTGTTTCACGCCGTCCAACAATTTTTGGTTCTTCCGCGAGCGACTTCCATAGAGCCGCGCCGAAAATACCGTGATGATCTCCAGGACATCCTGCGCCAACTCTTCCTCAAAGGTCGTGTCTTCGCCTTGGTTAAGGATCACGACCTCGACGTGCTTCGCTTCACACATGGCGAACACCAGTTCCGCGCCAAAGCGCAGGAGTCGATCCTGGTGCGTCACGACCAGCCGACCGATCCGGTCGGCGAGGATGTCATTTAAGAGGCGTTTCAGGCCCTTCTTGTGGTAGTTCATCCCCGACCCGAGGTCGGCGATCACCTCAAAGGTCCAGCCTTGGCGGGCACAGTAGAGTTCCAGCACCTGCTTTTGCCGTTCGAGATCGTCTTTCTGGTCAGGACTCGATACGCGCGCATAGGCGATGGTTTTGCGCAAGGCGGCGTGACGATGAAACTGTTCGGGTCGTATCCGCGCTCAGTCATAACGCCGATAGCCACCCGGTGTCCGTTCATCGGGCACCAACGTTCCTTCGTGTTCCCATCGTCGCAATGTCGACGGGGTGACCCCCAAAAACTCGGCCGCTTCCCTAATGCCAACAAGTTTTCGATTCATACCATAATTATACAACGATGGATAACCATAGGTAAAGTTTTAAGAAACTGTTAAAACCCCCCACTTCATAGGGTGTGACAGAAACCTCCCGATATACGAAGAATAGGCACCGTCTGCTGCTAACTTTCTTGAGCGTGGGGCCAATAATCAGGTGAGGAGGACGGTTTGGGTCGAGCTAGACCGAGCCAAATGGCGGTGTGGTGTACGAGACCCGACACCCAGTGAGCAAACGCTACCCAAATGCCTTCCCAGCGCGGTAGTGGGTGTGCCGTGACTTGAGGCTTAGATTTCACGGATAGGATCGGACGGGTTGTCACTGGGGGCGCCTTCGGAGCTTGGGTCGTATGAAAGCTATAGTGATACCCAATTTGAATTTGTTTGGAGAGGTTTTTTGATTGAGCCGTACTGAGGCCTGCTGTGGAGTAGTACCAATGCACCGAGATATCTTGACGGATCCCGTCATAGAGCGGGATATGCCAATTATCTTGCAATGCGGCAAAATAACCGAGACGACCCCACGTCGGATCCGCGACCACCCAGCCTACGGAAGGCAGGTAGAACTCCACCCATTGGTGAAAGCCTCCTTGGCCAGCCCCATTATTGGTCACATAGCCACCCACCAATTGTGCCGGAATATGATCGGTCCGTAGAAGCGCGACATAGAGGTCTGCAAAGTCGCTACAGATACCGAGATGGGTTTGTAACGTTGCAATCGCGCTGCCCGATGGCTTAAGCGTGTAATTATAATTAATATTGTGCACAATCCATTGGAAAATTGCGTCAGCTTTTTGGTACGGATTTTGACTCGAGTTCGTGATTTGGCGATCTAGGGCAACCAAGGGCGGCGCATCGGTATTTACTCCCTGGCTGTATTCAAGCTTAGGATTGGTATAGGTTTGGTACGTCGCACTCTTGGTGTTATAAGCTGGATAGGTTGTGGGCAGCTTATAACTGATGTTCGATGAGGTCGCCACATAATGTAGCACAATGGTCTCGGTTTGCCCGGGCTTGATTTCAGCCCAAGTATATACGCCGATCAGGTTGCCGAATTGGTCATAATGGGTACTGCTGGGATTCACCGACGCACTCGCGAGACTCACGGTGGAATAACTAGTCTGGGGCGCTAAGAGTACCACATGGGCGTTGACATTCAACGCTAGGACATGGCTTTTATTGGTGATGGTAACCGTTTTCGTAAATCGATAGTAGGCCGGCAACGTCGTGACGGCATCGGTGGAAGACAACCTGGGCTGACTCCGATGCGATGCACTGGCCAAGGGAGAGAGCCACAGTAAAAGGACTAAGCCTAACAAGATGGTCGACCATGCTCGCTTCATCATGCGCTACGCTCCGTTCCCGTTGATTACCAGAATCACTGGCCGCCATCCGATGTGATCCTCTTTTTCAGTACGATCATGGATCAGCCTTGGGCAAAAAACACCCAAGAGGCGCCGCGAATCCCTCTATCAGGATTAACGCCTACGCCTCTCGAAATGTTTCACGGCTATCGAATTTTTTCGACCTCGGATCGGATATCCTCGAGCTTTACATAGCGGTCGCAGGCGTTTTCCAATTCGGACGATATCATACCGCGGGTACCGACCCCAATAATCTCTTTACCACGCGATCGGATTAATTCCACAGCTCGTTCAAAGTCTCCATCGCCGCTCATCAGAACCGCGATATCATAGCGATCGACGGTGCTAAACATGTCGATCACAATCTCGATATCGAGGTTGGCTCGTCGGATGACGGCATTAGAATTTTGATCCAGGGTTTCCTTGATCGACTTCTCGCGAATGGTAAATCCGAGATGTCGTAACGCGGTAAGGAAATCCCTTTGCGAATTATCGGGAGGCACTTGAACTCCCGTGTAATAAAACGCATTGTAAATCTCACGTCCACGAGTAAAATGATCAATCACTCGTGCGAAATCAAGGTGCCAGCCGAGCACGCGTTGTGCATAAAACATGTTGGCGCCATCCACAAAGATGGCGACCCTCTCATGACGGGAATCCACGATACCCTCCTGCATTGTTTGTTTTGAACCTTTGGGTGTTCATTGTGGACTATTGGAGACTCGATTCTTCCTGCAGCGCCCAAAGTGTCTAGAGAGACGCGCTTAAGGGTACACACATTGTACCAGGTTTTGTTTCTTCGAGTCCAAGTCTTTCCTGGTGCCCGTCTAATGATTCGCTGAAGTTGCACCGAATTCTGGGGGTCAAGCAGGGATTTTATCTATCTATGCCGTATTTTATATCGATGTGCGTGCATGTATGATGGGGGCAGACGGAGGGACGATACTTGGCGGTAGAACCGGAACGCGGAATACCCTTATATCTTCAGCTCAAAAGACTTATAAAGACTCAAATTCAAGAAGGACGGCTAACGCCGGGGGATCGTGTCCCGAGCGAACGCGAATTATCCGATCAATATGGGATGAGCCGCATGACGGCTAGACAGGCACTCATTGAATTAGTGCGCGAGGGATTGTTGTATCGGGAACAGGGCCGGGGAACCTTTGTGGCGGTCCGTAAGGTGAGTCAGGGTCTTTTAACCGTGACCTCGTTTACGGAAGATATGCACAATCGCGGGGTGGTACCGACGTCTATACTCTTGAGTTTGCGCTCGGAAATCCCCACGATGCCAGAACGCGAAAGACTCGGGTTGCCTCTAGGTCAACTGATGGTGCGGATTCGGCGACTGCGTCTTGGCGACGGTCGACCAATGGCCATTGAAGAGGCTTTTTTGCCTCAGTCTGTGGTGGAAGGGATCGAAGGCTACGATTTAACGCGCGGGTCCCTTTACGCCTATCTTAAGTCGCGCAACGTGGAATTGACCGGAGCGCATCAAACCTTGGAAGCAATTCTGGCCGACGAGGAACAAGCAGAATTGCTGGCAGTGCCTGCGGGAGCCCCGTTGCTTTTATTGGAGCGACTTTCGTACGACCAAGAGGCGCGTCCGGCGGAATTCGTGCGGGCCGTGTACCGTGGAGACCGTTACCAATTTTATGTAGAATTGGGGCATTAGAGTCCACCAGAGTTGACATAATTGGTCTAGACATCTAGGAGGCTTGGCAATGAAAATACGGATCCTCGAGACCTCCGAGGGGGTCGCGCGCTTGGTGGCGGGAAGACTTTGGCAAGATCTTGAGGGCGGAGCGCGGCGTCTGGGACTGGCGACGGGTCGAACCATGGTGGAGATTTATCGAGAGTTTGTGGCATTGGCTCGGGACCGCTACCGTGACTGGGATTGGAGCACCATAGAGACCTTTAACTTGGACGAGTACGTAGGATTAGGACCCAAAGATAAAGAGAGCTTTCACTCTTTTATGGAGTCCCACCTGTTTTCCCAGGTGCCACTACCCATGAGGCAGACGTACCTACCGGATGGACTCACGAAAGACTTGGATCAAGAGTGTGAGCGATATGAGACCTTGGTGCGCCAAAAGGGACTGGATGTGCAGTTGCTCGGACTGGGTACCAATGGACACATTGGGTTTAATGAGCCCGGCACGCTGTTTACTGCGCGGACTCACGTGGTCACGTTGTCTCAGGCGACGTTAGAGCAAAATCAACACGATTTTGCTCATCGCAAGCCTCCTAGCCAGGCACTAACTATGGGAATAGAGACCATTTTGTCAGCCAAGCGTATTATATTGGTAGCGACCGGGGTGTCTAAGGCGGAGGCTCTCTACGAGACTTTGGTCGGCCCGGTGGGCCCACAGTGTCCGGCCTCCGCGCTGAGGTTGCACCGCGACGTTTCGGTCTATCTCGATCGGGGTCTTTGGAAGCATGTGGGCCTCGAAGGCCAAGAAGACGACATGGGCCCGGAGATAAGCGTCGAGACGCCAAGTCCCTAGTTCAATAACGGGTATCCGAAATAGTAAGCGGTCGAGGAGGCGCAGATGAAGACTGGAGCGCGAATTGCGGTGATTGGGGGCGGGAGTTCATATACGCCTGAGCTCGTGGACGGATTGTTAAATCACTATGAAGAAATGCCGGTAGAACAGATTACTTTGGTCGACATATCCGACGGTGCCGAAAAGATGCGGATTGTTTCGGAGTTGAGTCGTCGCATGATTGAAAAGCGTGGTCGGAAGATCACCCTCGACACCACGCTCGATCGTCGCGCTGCACTAAAGGATCGCGATTTTGTGTGTAACCAATTTCGTGTGGGCGGCTTAAAGGCCCGCGCTCGCGACGAAAGTATTCCCATGCGTTATGGCGCGATTGGGCAAGAAACGGTGGGAGCGGGAGGCTTTGCGAAGGCTTTACGTACCATTCCGGTCGCCTTGGAAATTGCCCGGGATATGGAAGAATTAGGGTCTTCCGCCTGGCTTTTAAATTTCACTAATCCAGCCAGCATGGTGACCCAAGCTCTTTTAAATCATTCTACGGTCCGTGCGATCGGTCTTTGTAATGTGCCGATTACTATGCAAATGGGGATCGCCGAGGCCTTCGGGGTTGAGCCCGATGATGTCGGGATGGACTTCTTTGGGCTCAATCATCTATCGTTTGCCCGACGCATTTTCATTAAAGGTCGTGATGTGACCCAACAGGTGTTGCATATAGCCTCTGACGACAATCAGACGATGGCGAATATTCCGGCCCAAGAGTGGGGAGACGATCTACTAGAGGCCATCAATATGCTCCCGAATAGCTACTTACGGTATTACTGGTTTGGTGACGAGATGTATCGCCAACAGACTGCGGACTTGGATGCGGGCAAAGGGACCCGAGCGATTCGTGTGATGGCCATCGAGGCAGAGCTTTTCAAGACCTATCAAAACCCCGAACTCAAGGAAAAGCCCCCAGAGCTCCAAAAACGTGGGGGAGCCTACTATAGTGAAGTCGCCGTATCGGTGATGAGCTCAATTTATGCCAATCGTCCTCGTGAGATGGTGGTCAATATCCGCAATGGACACGCCCTGCCAGAACTTCCCGAGAACGCATCCGTGGAGGTTTCGGCGTTGATTGATGGCCGAGGTGCTCGGCCCTTATATAGCGGTCTCATGCCGGCATCGGTGCGTGGCCTGATTCAACAGGTTAAGGCGTATGAAGATCTCACCGTCGAGGCGGCGGTCAGCGGAGATCGCTCTGTGGCGCTGGCGGCGTTGGTCAATAATCCATTGGTACCGTCCGTAGATGTCGCGGAAAAGATTCTTTTGGACATCTTACGAGAAAATTCGGGATATCTGCCGCAGTTCGAAGTGGAGGCGTAGATGACAGCACCAATTTATCTTGGGGTAGACGGGGGCGGAACCAAGACGCTCGCGGTGGTAGTGCGCGAGGGACAAGTGCTCGGGCAAGGCCTCACTGGCTCCGGTAGCCACCAAGGAGAAGGGATGACCAATGCCTTGTCCAATATCACCGAGGCCATGAATCGGGCGCTCGGCGCGGCGGGGGTGGACAAGGGGCAGATCGACGGCGCGGTATTGGGGCTGACCGGTGCCGACTTCCCCGAGGATTTCTTGCGGTTGCGTGAGGGGCTGATGCCATATTTTGATGCCATCCCGTTCAAGGTGGTGAACGATGCGGAAATTGCATTGGTCGGAGGGGCTCGAACAGGGCATGGGATTGTGGCCGTTTGTGGAACCGGAACCAACGTGTGGGGTTTATCCGAAGAGGGCCGCTCGCGCCATGTGGGGGGGCTCGGCTACGAGTTTGGGGATTTCGGAGGCGGACTGGATCTGGTTCGAGAGGTACTGCATAGTGCTTTTCGCAGTGACGAACAACGTGGGCCCAAAACAGCACTCCAAAAGCGTGTCTTAGAAGCCCTCGGTCTGAAAGATTATGATGCCGTGAGTCGCGCCTTGTACTTCGATCCCCAGCCGATCCGGTTTATGGCGTTGGCGCCGCTTTGCTTTCGCGTGGCGGCGGATGGCGACGCCGTGGCTCAAACCATCCTGCGGCGGATGGGTCAAGCCTTGGGCGACAGTGTGGTGGGTTGCGCTAAAATACTCGGATTAGACCAGACGCCTATTGAAGTGGTCATGGCCGGGTCGCTTTGGCTCGGCGAAGCGCCGGATATGGTGAACGCATTTCGTGAGGTTCTTCGGTTGGAGTTGCCCCTCTCTGATCCCCACCCTCCAGATTTAGCTCCGGTGGCGGGTGCGGCACTTCTAGCCGCAGTCACCGGCGGCCAAAATGCGGCCCGATGGCGCCATCCACTGCGGTCCTATTCTCTGATGCGGGACACCGGTGATTAAGTCTTAAGGGACGTTCGCTCTCTCTAGAGTGGGAACTGAAACCATTGTGCTAGGGCTTCAAAGACGGTACCATAACACTATGAAAAAACGCGGGCGAGTTGGGCTGGCTATGGGAGCCATGCTAATGTTAAGTCTGACTGGTTGTGGATGGTTTTCGAGCCCGGTGCCGTTGGCTCGAGGCCTTTCTCTGAACCAGGTGAAACATCAGTTATTAGCGCGCATTAGTAGTTGGCGCGCGGTGTCGTGTCAAGTACAGGATACGGTAAGCTTAGTGGGCCGACCCACCCAGCAATTAGGCGTTTCCCTCGTCGCACAAACCAACCCCTCACAGTACTCGCTTAAAGTCACGGGAGGGAGCGCCCCCATCCAAATCATCTCAACGCCTAAAGAAACCTTGTGGTTTGAGACTGGGCGCAGCCATTATGCCGTGATGGCATCGTCCCCGACGTCTCCCGCATATTTGCGGTTGATGGGTACGGAACTGGTGGGGCTGGTGACCAATAGCCGCTTGACCCAGGTTCATCTGGAGAGCGGAAATAGAGCGCGGATCACAATGCAGTCGGTGTTACCAACGGGTCAGAAGGCGACGGTGTATTTAACCTTCAACTTTACCAGCAATACCCCGACGCGCCTGGTGGCAGAGTGGTCAGCAGGAACCGTCACCGAGACGGTTCGCCACTTTGTGGTGAATCCCACCGTGAACAACTCGGCGTTTAGCTTTGTACCCCCATCGGGAGTAACTCCTACCGTGGCGCTTGGAGGGTCCGGAACCGCCCTCGATCTGACAATGGCGAGTTTGCCGTTTCCGGTGATTCTGCCTCCGGCAGGAGCCGCAGAATCTCTTACCGGGGTTGATATTGGGCCGACGAAGTCAGGCGCATCCGTTTTGATTTTGTCCTATACCACACCTCAGGGGGATCCGTTGGTTCTCACCGAGCGTGCGCAGACCAAAAATCCCATAACCATGCCGTCAGGGACGACGACCACGACGGAAACTATCGGGACCACCGTGGTGACCATCGCGACGCTCCCTTCGGGACAGGAATTGGCCATGCTTGCGGTGAAGAAAACCGAGATTTTGGTTGAAGGGCGATCGCAAGATGTGGGAGCTGTGGTGAATTTATGGAATGCGGCAGGCCTGATGGTGACTCATAGCACCAGTTCATCGTCGAGCGTCGGATAAATTCGTCATTTTTGTGGACAGACCCTGTTGGTCTCCGACAAAATAAGGTAAAATATTGTGTTAAATGCGAATGGGCAACGGGTTGAGGGGGCGAAGCCATGGTTCGTGGCGGATGGGGCTTTGCATCCGGAACGTTCGGAGAATTAGTGCAAGGAGAACTTAATGGCACACCGTTTTTGGTGACATTGCCCATACGATGGGGGACCCGTGCCATTTTTATTCCGCGCCCCGCACCTGGTGTGGAAGTCTATCCTCCCCATCGTAAAAAAGCGCAAGTGGCAGCCCAGCAAGTTTTAAAATATTTAGGGAAGACGCAGGGCGGGCTTTTGAGCGTCTCGTCGGTCATTCCGATCGGCAAAGGAATGGCATCGAGTTCGGCGGACGTGGTGGCTAGCATGCGAGCCGTGTCGGCAGCCCTAGGGAAACCGATACCCGCAAGTCGGATGGCCTACATTGCTGCTCGCATCGAGCCCTCGGATGGCGTCATGTATGACGGGGTCGTGGCATTCAATCCCCGACAAGGGGTCATTCTGGAGCGCTGGGGACCGATGCCTACCGGCCTCATTGTGGGGCTCGTAGGGCAAGGTCGCGTCAACACCGAAGCGCATCACCGAGATCGCATCCCATATACCGAAGAACACCAAAAAAAATTGTCGCTGGCCTTGAATCGAGCCCGAGAGGGTGTGATTCGACGCGACTTCACCCTGATTGGGGAAGCGGGACGGTTCTCGGCTGAAGTTCAATGGGAACGTGGATCGGACGACGAGATCTTAGAGGCGGTATTACATCAATCCAAAGAACGGCAGTGGGGCGTGGTAATTGCTCATTCAGGAACGGTGAGAGGTTTTATTTTTAGTCCGCAGGCCGTGCGCAAAGGACAAGCTTTAGAAGCCGAACGGTATCTGCGAGGCTTAGGGGGCGGGTCGGTGTTTAGGTTTTGGACCCAGTCGCGAAAGCTCGCGAGTCAGGGGCCGTTAGAAGAAGATGCCATGAGGACGCGGCGGGAGCGGTTTTGAGGGCGCTCTGCGTCGATCCAGAGCGCCCCTTCAGCACAAAAATGGCTAGGCTGAATTGGTCAGGAATCCCCGGATTGACGTAACCGGGATTATTGCCGGATATCTCTGCCCTGAACGTTGAAGCTCTACGGAGCATCGGATAAATTCCATAGGCCCCAAAAAAATTACCGGGGACTCGGTCTCAATATGGGGGACTCTAGGAAATAGCTGACGGTCATCCCATACAGCAGGAGAGACACCATGAAAAGTAAGGTGGTTGCTAGACCAAAGTGCCATGCAAAGAATCCGGGGCTGAGCAAAAGTCCGTGGGTGACCAGGGGACTCACCACACTAAATAAGGGGAGTCCTGCAACCATCAGGCTGGCCCAAAGCGCGAGCCCGTAGATGGCACCGCGTGCCAATCGGGGGGACTTGACGCGCGGAGCCATCTTTTCGTAAAGCCGAGCCAGTAGGATGCCTACGCTGAATTCCAATACATATCCGACGATTACCGCAGCCTTGAGATTGAGGGTGATTAGGGTTCCGTCCCAGAGCGGTACATCGATGCGCGGCGAGCCGACTACGGGGGCGAGCCGAAGGAGTAGACTAAAGACTAGGGTAGCCAATATGCCGGCGAATATCGCTCGCCTCCATGGAGTATTCGAAGATCGCAATGTGTACACCTCCTTTAGTGCGTAAGATGCTGGACTACGTACCAGCTATTCGAACTTACGCCCCACTTCGTGGTTTCATGTCAGGAGGTTAGGCATCGATGCAAAAAGCTTTTGCTCCGGATAATTTCCCGGCCCGGGTTGGGCCCCGATCCTTCCTCGGTCTGGCATTGGTGTCGCAGACTGGGATGTCTTTCGTACAGCAAGGTCTCGTGGTGATGGGTGTATTTTTCCTAGCAGCCTATCACCTGAGCTTGACTCAACTCGGATTGATTACGACGGCCCTCTCGCTGGGGGTCATGACGAGTATGGTGTTTGTCGGAATCACCGTAGACCGAGTGGGTCCGCGGATTGTCCTGTTTTGGGGCGCTATCTTGGCGGCGGGATTGAGTTCCCTATTACTGGCAGTGAACAGCT
The DNA here is from genome assembly GCA_027343695.1 of Sulfobacillus sp. Classification (GTDB taxonomy): domain Bacteria; phylum Bacillota; class Sulfobacillia; order Sulfobacillales; family Sulfobacillaceae; genus JAKADJ01. The sequence continues at coordinate 32,700 of DAHWKJ010000049.1, forward strand.
ATACGATGTTACTCGTGGTGCTGTTTTGTGTGGGCATCTCTTTAGCGGTAGTGCCTTCGTCGGGCACCAAGGCCGTGTTTACGGCGTTTGTCGGTCGTCCGCGGGGACTCGTCATGGGAATTCGTCAAACCGGGGTCCCGCTCGGCGCCGCGTTGGCCGCATGGTTATTACCGCGGCTGGTACCCCAGTGGCACCTGGATCCGGTCTATTTGTTATTTTCTTTGGAATTGTTGGTGACGGGATGGGCATTTTCTGCAGTGATGCGCGATTGGCGCCAAAAGGGGGCCTCGAAACCGGAGCGCATTCGGCTCACCGGCACCCATTGGAAGCAACTCGTACGCCCGATTTCGATCGCCTTCTTGATGGTGTCCGGGCAGTATATTTTGCTGACATACTCTATTGCGGATCTCAGCCAGGTTCACCACCTATCCGTGGCGGTGGCCGGTGCCGTGCTGGCTTTGAGCCAGGTGGGCGGTGGCGTGGGGCGCGTTGTGTTAGGTCAATTGAGCGACCGGATTGGTGGCCGTCGCCCACCGGTCCTGGCTTTAGCCGGGGGCTTGGCGACCTCGCTGGCCTTTGTTATTGGGATCCTGCCCCGTACCGCACCGGTGTGGACACTGTTTCTGATTTGGACCCTCTTTGGGTTTGGAGCCGTAGGATGGAATGCCTTAGCGTTAACTTGGGCGGGAGAATCGGTGCCCATATCCCATAGTGGGTTTGCGATGAGTCTGACCGGCACCATCGTGTTTTTAGGTTCTTCGGTCTTTCCCCCCTTGTTTGGTCTGTTAGTCGACCAGACCCATCATTTCGCGACGGGGTGGTGGGCGCTCTCAGGGCTCTTATTGTGCGCGACGGTCATGACGGTGAGTCGAGGCCGGCCGGGTGCGGGCCAGCGAACCTGACACACTCGTCCCCGAGCCGTTATTGCTGCCAGACGGGTACATAAATGGTGCCCGATCCCGACGTCATGCTGCCGTCGCCGGGCTGAGTGCCATACCCTGGATTTGTGGAATATCCTTCTCCTGCACCCAATCCGTTGCCATTACTGTATCCCAACCCGGATGGATTGGGGGTCGTGGACCCCGATTTGGGCAAGGATCCGAAGATGGTATTGACGACTAACTGGTTGGAAGTTCCCGTGGTGCTACTAGGCGCCGCCAGAAGCCGACCACGGGGGCCAAAGAGGCCCACTGTCTCGAGGCTCTGGGGGTCCATTGCCGACAAGGGGATGCCATTGGCACTCACCTGGGTCATGGTGGTCGAGGCGACGGGTGCTAAGGGAGAGACTCCGTTTTGAGTTGACGGCGCTTCGGTAATCCAATCGGCGGAGGTTTCGACGGAGGCTGCGGCACGTGGGGATAGGGTCACCAATTTATTGATGAGTGGGGACGACTTCCCCTGGATAGTCAAGGTCAGCCGCCATTGGTCCGTGGCGACGGGACTTATTTTAGCGGTGACCGTGGCGCCGGTCGGGATAGTCACGGTCTGAATCGCGGGCCGGGGCAGTTTCTCCCAAAACACGGTGGTGCTGGCCGTGCCGTTGGCGTTAGGTGAGGTGATAGTTCCCACCTGAATCAGAGCCCGAGACTGAATCCCGCCCAGTCCCACCCACTCGGCAATCGACCGGTTAGGCGAGGCGGGGTGGGTAAAGCGAGGGGCTTTCCAGGTGGCTTCGACGCTGGTGAGATTGGTGCCAATTTGATCGAGTCCAGCCCAATTATAGGAAGTCGAGTTAAGCGTGGTAGGAATACTAGAAGTGGTCGGTTGCAACGAGGCGACGGGCTCGGGTTTCGGTGAACTCGGGCTGGATGAAACCTTTACCGAAACGGGCTTCACCGCCAGGGGATTTGAAATCACACTGATACCAGGCCCCACATTATGCCCTACTTCAAATGCGGCGACCCCAAACGCCGCTAGACCTAGTAACCGGAGTACGGACTGTATGGATGCCATCTCATCACGTCCTTTAGTATCTTTACTCTTATGAAACCTAAAAATTGTTGCGAAATCTTTACAAACTCTCAGGAACCCTCGAGTTTCAGGTATTGTTCAGCATTGAGAGGAAGATTTTGGGTATCCCCGATGCTTTAGGGGGGATCTTCAGGGGTCGACAAATTGCGCCGGGGACTCCCGACGTAATGGGGTTCAAAAATTTATATTGAAGTGCCTAGCAAGCAGGAATTGACACATGCATGGCGAATGTATCTATGGTTGTCATTTTATAGCGAATCTGGTAGCAAACCACTTATGAACCGTAGATCTGTCTGGAGGAATCCCAGTCACTCCTTTTTGTGAAGCATTCCTGTCGACAGATGATAAAGGGAGGAAACGAATTGCGTCGAAAGGCATTATGGGCAGCCGGCGCCGCGAGCTTAATATTAATGGCGGGGCCCGCGGTGTATGCCGCTAGTCTACAGCAACTGCAACAGGAAGAATCTCAAGCACAGTCCCAGTTAGCGAGCGAACAAAACGCGTATAATCAGACTCAGAGCCAAATTAATCAGACGATGTCTGAAATATCGAGCCTGAACCAGTCGTTGGGAGCCGCCCAAAATCAAATTGGATCCACCAACCAACAGATTGCCGTAACCACACAGCAACTGAATCAGACCCAGGCGCTTCTTAATACCACCCAGGCCCAATTGAACGCGACGCAGCAACAGTTGTCGACGACCGAGGCCACATACCACAGAACCACGATATTGTTGGCACAAACTCAAAAGAACTTGATACGGGAAGGCCACTTATTTAATGGCCAATTGCGCTTAATTGAGGAACATGGTTCCATCGGATACCTTGATGTCCTATTAGGGGCGCATTCGTTTGCGGATTTTGTCAGTCGGCTCACGCTTTTGGGACAGATTGCCTCGGCCGCCGCCCATGAAGTCCATGTGATCCATGGGGAAGAGCAGCAAGAAGCGTTGGAGAAGCGAGACTTGGCCAATGAGACGCGGTTGTTGTCGGCGACCCAAGCCTCATTGAACCAACATGAAGCGATGCTACAACAAGCTCGAGCCATGTTTGCTCAAGAACAACAACGATCGGTGTTCTTGCACGGACAAGCCGTCGCGGAAGCGCAGCAAATGTCGACCTCACTGCATCAAAGACAGAGTTTAGCCAACCAGCTGCAAGCGCAAAAAGGCCAGCTATCTCAAGCGATGGCTGCCTTGGGGAGCCAAATCGCGGCGATTGCCAGTCAGATTCAGGCGCTGGTAGGCCGCTATAACCAAGGGTTCTTATCGCGTAAGGCCCTCTTTAACGCCATGTTGCCATTGGTGCAACCCATCGCCTCACGCTATGGATTGTCGCCGGCGTTGGTGATTGCGGTGATTACGGAAGAATCGGGGGGCAATGCCTCGATCGTGAGCCCTGCCGGAGCGGTTGGATTAATGCAGTTGGAACCTGCCACGGCTGCCTATTTAGGCGTTAATCCGAGTGACTTAACGAACCCGCAGACCAACCTTATTGCCGGATGCCTTTACTTACATGACATGTTGGGACTCTTTGGCCAGAACCTGTCTTTGGCGTTGTCGGCCTATAACGCGGGCCCCGGCAGTGTACAGAACTATGGGGATCGTGTGGTCCCTGCCACCTGGGGATACGTCAACAACATCGAATCCATGTACAATACCTATAGTCAGTGGTTAGCGTCCGGCGCTTAAGGGTCTTGGTGGTGCAGAAATCGACGGCGGATCCACGCGGTACCAATCACGGCGAACACCGTGAGGCTGAAGCTGTCGATTCCGTGCCAAACGTAATCCACAAAAATGAGGCCTGACGACGCGAGCGCGAGAATCGGGCCGGCATTCGTGGAGGGATCGCGAATCAGTTCTATCGCCCAATATACGACCACCAGCGCGAGCACCAGGGCTAGACTGTGAAAGTCCAAAGGGGCGGGCCGCCCGCTCACGAGATGATGGGTAAAGAAAAGCCAGGTCCGAATTAAGACAGCAAAACCGAGACCTGCCCCGATCCACCCTATGATGGGCCATAGCCGATTGGCGGGTGAAACCGCCACAAACGACTCTTGAACTAGTCCCGTGATCATGACTCCGAGGGTAGCCACAAGCCCGGGGAATACGATCGCCCAGTGCCTTTGCCACAATTGGGTTCCGGGCCAAATGGGGTCTCGGATATAGTGGGGCAAATGTGGCCAATACAAACCGGCCAACATCCATATGATGATGACTAAAAGCCATGGGATCCGCCATCCCCGCATGGGACCATCCCCTTTTATCCTTTGTTTTAAGATGCCCCAAGTGGGAAATTTTCATTCAGATTCGAGTCGCTTGCCAAGATTGGTATACTAAGGGGAGAAGATTTCACACAAGTCCCGGATTAAACGTGCTCTATTGCGGTTAACTCAGGTAAACTGTAGGGAAGTGTGATTCGGGAGGGCGAGTTCTTACGATGCAGAATCGTTGGTTACGTGGCGTTATCACGATCGTGTTGGTCGTGCTGTTTGTGTCGACCCTGATGGATCTTTTAAATACTCCATCCACCACGGTTAAAACCGCACCCTATAGCACGATGGTGACGGCAATGAATGGGCGCCAAATTACCGCCGCAAGGGTGGACCCTGCGACCCACGAGGTCACCTGGAGTGCGCACGGCAAACAATATCAAACGGTGTATGCCTTAGGGTATACCAACGATTTGTCGATGGCTCTCAACAACCACGGAGCCGACGTATCGGTGGCGAAACCGGCGAGTTCAGGGATATGGATCGCCATTTTAGGAGACTTATTACCCTTGGCCATTGTGGCCGGATTCTTGTTCTTCTTCTTTAGACAAAGTCAAGGTGGCGGGAACCGGATGATGTCATTCGGCCGTAGCCAGGCAAAGTTGCAGCCTGATACCCAGGGACAGGTAACCTTTGCTGATGTGGCCGGGGTGGAAGAAGAAAAACAAGAACTTGAAGAAATTGTGGACTTTTTGAAAAATCCCAAACGGTATTTGGAAATGGGTGCCCGGATTCCCAAGGGCGTACTGTTGTTTGGGCCTCCCGGAACAGGTAAGACGTTATTGGCACGGGCGGTGGCTGGGGAAGCGGGCGTGCCCTTTTTTACGGAAAGTGGTTCGGGATTTGTGGAGATGTTTGTTGGGGTGGGAGCGTCACGGGTTCGAGACCTCTTTGACCAGGCTAAGAAGAACGCACCGTGTATCGTATTTATCGATGAACTCGATGCGGTGGGACGGATGCGAGGCGCTGGCTATGGCGGGGGTAATGATGAACGCGAGCAGACCCTCAACCAGCTCTTGGTGGAAATGGACGGGTTCGGGATTAATGAAGGAATCATCATGATGGCCGCCACCAACCGCCCCGATGTGCTGGACCCGGCTCTACTTCGTCCGGGGCGTTTTGACCGGCAGATTGTCGTACATCGTCCTGACCAGGTTGGCCGTAAGAAAATTCTCGATGTGCATACCCGGTCCAAACCCTTAGCGGACGATGTGAACCTCGAGGTGATTGCCAAACGGACTCCGGGATTTACAGGAGCTGATCTCGCGAACCTTGCCAACGAAGCGGCTCTTTTGGCTGCGCGAGAACGTGAGAAGAAGATTTTCATGCGCAACTTTGAAGAAGCGGCAGAACGGGTCATGGCCGGCCCGCAAAAAAAGAGCCGAGTGCTGACGGAATTCGAAAAACGGGTTGTCGCCTTTCATGAAGGCGGCCACACTTTGGTCGGGATGTTGGTCACCCATGGCGACCCGATTCACAAGGTCACGATTATCCCGCGGGGGATGGCCATGGGATATACCATGCCAGTGCCCGAAGAGGATCGGTATTTAATTACCAGAGAACAAATCCTCGATAAAGTGGCCATGTCGCTTGGGGGCCGTGCGGCCGAATCGATTGTCTTCGGAGAAATTTCCACCGGGGCCAGTGACGACTTGGAGAAATCCACCAGCATGGTACGCCAGATGATTACCGAGTACGGGATGTCTGATGAACTCGGGCCGATGACTTATGGAAGTCGGCAGGACCAGGTATTTTTGGGAAGAGATTTGATGCGGGCACGGAACTATAGCGAGGAAGTCGCATCGAAGATCGATCAGGCGATTCGTCATAACGTTATGGTGCAATATGAACGCGCCAAGAACTTGTTATTGCAGCATCGCGTGACGCTGAACCAAATTGCCCTAGCGTTAATGGATAAGGAAACCTTATCGGCCGAAGACTTACGGAGCATTTTGCAGGCTACGACCTAACATTTCAACGCATAAAAGCCCTCCAGCGAAGATTGGGGGGCTTTTTTATGGAATCTACGGAACCGTTGCGATCCGTGTTATCGCGGCAGTGGGTACCCTGTCGCAAGATGCCTCAATCTAGAGCTTTTGAGAAAGGATTGGGCTGAGTCGACGCCGTAGCAACCCGGGGTGAATAGGGGGTGAGCGATGTCAGGGACCAAGGCCGGAGTCCGGATCCTGGTGTCGATGATGTGCGACGGCAGCGATGGGAAGTAAGCCTCGAGAATTGAGCCACGGGGCTAATTTTTGCCAATCGCTCGGGAATGCGGTGTGGCCTACTTTGGGTACACGATAGAGACCGCACTCCCTAAAGCGTCATTTAGGCCATACGAGTGCAATATTATAGGGGGTAATGAGTCGCGAACCATCCGCCGTATTCGCCATCGGCATACGTTTTATAGCCCGTTGGGCAATGAGGTCTAGAAGGATTTCGGGTGGTCTCGGATCTTCTTGAAAGATTTCGTCTAGAGCTTCACGATCGATGGCAATCGTGGCGCTGGGCTGTTCAGGGTGAGTAGAATCGGGCACGACAACTCGGATCCACCGTATATCTGAGGATGCATCCACCGTAATGGCCATTCTCGGGTATCTCCCATCTGTAGGTTTCTACTGGGTACCATATGCAATGTACTTTACGCATGCGCCTTTTCCCATTGCGTCTCTATGATATAACGTTTTGTAGGGCACCGGCGTTACTATAGTGAAAGTTTCAGCCATTGTAAAGCATGAATTATGGGAAATAACGGATCCGAATCCCCAATTGTCCAGGTTATGGCTCGTCTACCGTGGGTTGTGGCATGGTATAATTTCTTCGCTTGGATGATCTTCAAGGGAGGGAGGGAATTTTTTGAGTCAACGTGCTCAGGTCTATCTAAAAATTTTATTTGCCATGGTCATGGATGCAAGTTTGATTAACGTTTCAATGTATCTGGCAATGTATCTTCGATTTGACGTGCCTCGTATCCCGTCCGAGTATCTTACTCCGTATCAGCATATTGCGGTGATCTTTACCGTTACGAGCATTCTACTATTCTGGACGATGCGTATTTACCATCGAATGTGGCAGTATGCGGGATCCCGAGATGCCCAAGTCCTCATTGCCGCGATCTTAGGAAGCGCGGTCCTCCTGGGTGCCGGATTGTTTATCGTGGGGGCTTCGCATTATCCGCGAGGGGTATACCTGCTGTACGCGCTGTTTGCCATGGCGCTAGTGGGCGGATGGCGATTTTTGTTGCGCTCCTACTACGACTTTACCTGGATCCCCCGATCGCTTAACGCCCCGCGGATTCTCATTGTGGGTGCGGGCAAAGCGGGACAACTTGTGGCGCAAGAGCTTTCTCGACATCCTGAAGTCGGAATTGCCGTCGGTTTTTTGGATGATGATACGTTAAAGCGGGGCATGCAGATTGGTGCTTTAAAAGTGTTAGGCACATCTTTGCAACTCCGCCAGGTGGTGCGAGATGAACGCGTGGACCAGGTGCTATTTGCGATCCCATCCGCTTCGGGTCGGATTTTACGGCCGATGGTGGACGAGTGTCGTCACTTGGACGTGAAAGTCCGGACCTTGCCGGCAATTAATCAGATGATTGGCGGGCAGGTTTTAGTCAGTCAAATTCGGGATGTACAAATTGAGGACCTATTGCAACGGGAACCGGCAGTCATTGATTTAGGGGGGATCGCGGGGTATATTACAGGCCGTACGGTGTTGGTAACCGGGGCAGGAGGATCGATTGGGTCCGAACTGGCACGCCAAGTTGCCAGCTTCGCACCCCAAAGCTTGCTCTTATTGGGATTGGACGAAACCTCTATTTTTGAAATCGATCGAGAAATTCGCGTTCGATTCCCCGAACTCAGTGTCACGCCGATTGTGGCGGATTTACGAGACGCTAGGCGTCTCGAACAAGTGCTTTTGAAGCATCGCCCGCAAGTGGTATTCCACGCCGCCGCCCATAAACACGTCCCCTTGATGGAGATTCAGCCTGCGGAAGCCGTGCACAACAATGTGAAAGGGCTTTGGCAATTAATCGATATGAGTCATCGGATGAAAGTGGAGACCTTTGTGTTTATTTCTACCGATAAAGCCGTCAATCCAACCAGCGTGTATGGGGCGACAAAGCGGATCGGAGAAATTTTACTCGGTATCTATGCACCCCGATCGAAGACGCGGTTTGTCACCGTGCGTTTCGGCAATGTGTTGGGATCTCGTGGGAGCGTGATTCCGATTTTTCAACAACAAATCATGCAAGGGGGACCGGTTACCATTACCCATCCGGATATGGTGCGGTACTTCATGACCGTCGCTGAAGCGTGTCAGTTGGTGATTCAAGCCGGTGCCATGGGATCAGGGGGTGAGACCTTTGTATTGGATATGGGGGAACCGATCAAGATTATGGAACTGGCGACCAATTTGATTCGATTGTCAGGACTAAAGCCGGGGCAAGATATTGACATTGTTGTGACGGGGTTGCGGCCCGGAGAAAAACTTTACGAGGAACTTTTAACCCCAGAAGACCAAACCCAAGCGACCAAACATGAGCGGATTTTTGTCCACAACGGACAAGCTTATGAGTACGATGCGGTGGTGCCCCAACTGGAAGAATTGGTAGACGCCTCGATTCGGGATGACGAAGCCCGAATTCTTTATTTGTTAAAGGCCATTGTGCCGGAATACCGCCCGATGCAGGTGGTTCCTATGGTACGGGATAAGGATCTCACGCAAGGAGGAAGACGACGTGTCAGTCACCCGTAGTGTCGTGAACTATTTTCAACAACTCATGGATCGAATCCAAAATCGTACGGCATTAGTGGCCGTGGTCGGACTCGGTTATGTTGGCCTCCCGTTAGTGGTTGAGCATGGCCTAGCGGGGTTTCGGGTGATCGGCCTCGATGATAATCCCGTGAAAGTCGATAAGCTTAACCGAGGCGAGAACTACATCGCTGATGTGAGTGACGTCGATTTGAAACGCTTGGTGGATGAAGGGCGGCTCACCGCGACTGGCGACTATCATGATCTCACGCAGGCCGACGTCATTATTATCTGTGTGCCAACCCCGCTCACCGTGAATAAGGAGCCGGATTTGTCCTATATTCTTAGCGTGGCAGACAAAGTCCGGACGATCATGCGACCGGGACAACTGGTAGTCTTAGAGAGTACGACCTATCCAGGAACGACGGAAGAAGTCTTGGAACCCATTTTGGAAACCAGCGGTCTCACGGTGGGCTCAGAGTTTTTCTTGGCATTTTCCCCTGAGCGGGTGAACCCCAGTGATGCGGTGTTTAAGACTCACAACACCCCTAAACTTGTGGGCGGGGTGACGCCGAATTGTCTTAGCGCAGCCCAAGCGCTCTACACCACCTCGATTTCTGAGGTCATCGCGGTGTCGTCACCGCGGGTGGCGGAGCTATCCAAGGTTTTTGAGAACACATACCGAGCGGTGAACATTGCGTTGGTCAACGAACTCGCCTTGCTCTGCGATCGGATGCGGTTAAGCGTTTGGGAAGTCTTGGAGGCGGCCAAGACCAAGCCGTTTGGCATCCAGATCTTTGAGCCAGGACCTGGGGTGGGGGGGCACTGTATTCCTTTAGATCCCTTTTATTTAAGTTGGAAAGCGCGCGAATACGATTTTTCTACCCGGTTTATTGAACTGGCTGGAGAGATTAATCTCCGGATGCCGTATTTCGTCTTGGACAAAATCGGACGAGCCCTTAACAATCGTGAGCAGTCGATCAAAGGCTCGCGTATTTTGTTGCTGGGGATTGCTTATAAAAAAGACATCAATGACGAACGCGAATCACCGGCGTTAAAGGTCTTTGAATTGTTGGAAGAGGCTGGGGCCGAAGTCATCTATCACGACCCATTTGTGGCACGAGTGAAGCCGCACACCTTCTTTTCCCGGGAAATTCGTTCCGTGCCACTCACCGCGGAGACTTTGCGTCACCAAGATTGCGTCGTGATTACGACCGACCACTCACATCTTGACTACGAGTGGGTGGTCGAGCAGAGTCGGCTGGTGGTAGACTCTCGAAATGCGACCAAAGAGGTGCGAGCGCATCGAGACCGGATTGTCTTGTTGTAACCTAAAGAGCCCTCAAGAGCGTTGTCAAGGCAGAACCAGGAAGGAAAATGACAGATGCCGGAACCTTTGAAGTTAGGGCTCATCGGATGTGGAAAAATTGGTCAAAAGCACCTGCAGGCTTTGGTGCATCAAAAAGAATTTGTGCTGATGGCAACCGCCGACACCGACATAGCGCGTGCCGAAGCGGCCGCGGTGGCATTCGACGCGGAGGCCTACGCCAGCGCCGAGGACATGCTAAGTCACGCCGAGCTCCAGGCTGTGATTATCGCGACGCCTTCGGGAATCCATAAAGAGATGGCGCTTTTAGCGCTAGAGCATGAGTGCAACGTGCTGATCGAAAAACCATTAACACTGAATTATCACGATGCGCGACAGGTGTTAAATCGGGCACAAGCGAAGGACCTACGCGTGTCGGTGACGCAGTTCAATCGGCTTCTCCCTTCGGTGTCCCGGATGCTGGAGGCGGTGACTCAAGACCGTTTGGGCCGGATTATTAACGGCGGCATCTCCGTGAGATGGGCGCGCCCGCAGTCCTATTACGACGAGGCCCCGTGGCGCGGGACTCGGATCATGGATGGTGGGGTGCTGTTCAATCAGGCCATTCATGCGCTGGATGTGTTGTTGCAGGCGATGGGTCCGGTCGAAGAGGTTTTTGCGCACGCCGAGACGCTCACGCATCAAATCGAAGCGGAAGACACGGTGGCGGGCACGATGCGTTTCGTCTCCGGCGCGCTTGCGTCCATCGCGGCGACGACCTCTGTCCCGAATACGAACCTCGAAGAACGGATTACCCTCATCGGCGAAGAGGGCGTGGTGGTTATCGGCCCTTCGACCTCCGAAATTGAAGTGTGGCGAGTGGGCGACGATGATGAACAAGCGGTGCAACGGGAGTTAGCAGATTTGCCTGCCCGTCCGAGTTGGAAGAGCCATGGGGATGCCTTACTGGATTTCGCCCATGCTATTCGTCAACACACGGATCCCGAGCTATCGGGTCAAAGTGCGATAATGAGCGTGGCCGTTGTACAAGCGCTCATGCTCTCGGCGTCTTTGCATCGGCCGGTGCGATTAGAAGAGGTGACGTCCTCTTGACACCACTCACCCAAGGGATCGATTGTATTATCGAAGACGGCGCCCAAATCGGAGAAAATGTACGACTCGGGCACCGCGTGATAGTGAGACGAAACACCGTGATTGAAGAGGATGTCAGCATAGCCGATGGGGCGATCTTGGGACGAGAGCCGTCACGGGCCAAAACCAGTACCTTGGTGACCGGAGACTTGGATCCGCTCGTGATTGGCCATGGTACCCAAGTGGGTGCCTACGCCATCCTTTATGCAGGCACGGTCATCGGAGCCGATTGCTTTATTGCAGATCAGGCTCAGATTCGAGAGCGTTGTCATATTGGCCATCACGTCATCGTGGGCCACAACAGCACTGTTGAGAATGACACCACGGTGGGGGATTACACTAAACTCCAAACCGGGGTTTACTTAACGGCTAAAAGCACGGTTGAAGACCATGTGTTTTTGGCCCCCATGGTGACGACCACCAACGATCCCTATATTGCCCGAACGGAAGCCCGCCATGCCGCTACCGCAGGCCCTCGTATTCGACGGGGGGCACGCATCGCCGCTGCGGCGGTTTTGTTGCCAGGGATTGAAGTGGGGCAAGAAGCGGTGGTGGGAGCCGGGGCGGTAGTGACTAAAGACGTGCCAGCTTATCAAGTCGTGATGGGGGTTCCGGCCCGGGTGATTCGCCCTACCCCCGAAGAACAGTGGCTATTTCCCCGTGAGACGGACATCTAGGAGGACTTATGAACATTCCATCATTTACTTTATCTCGACAAGTGGAGGCGCTAGGGCCGGAAATTGAAGCGGCCATCGCTAAGGTGATAGCCTCTGGTCAATTTGTGTTGGGACCGAAGGTGCAGCAATTTGAGACAGAAGTGGCTAGAGTCATCGGAGCGTCGCACGCCATCGGGGTTGCCAATGGGTCCGATGCCTTGTATCTGGCCTTAATGGCCTTGGGCATTGGGCCGGGCGATGAGGTCATCACCACGCCGTTCACCTTCTTTGCCACTGCTGGAAGTATTTTGCGAACCGGGGCAAAACCGGTCTTTAGTGACATACAATTGGATACTTTTAATATGGACCCGGACCTAGCATTGGCTCGTGTTACCCCTCGAACGCGGGCAATGCTGCCGGTCCATTTGTTTGGCCTGATGGCTGACATGTCGCCACTTAGTCGCTTTTCTGGACCCGTGGTGGAAGATGCGGCTCAGGCTATTGGGGCTACCGTAAATGGACAGCCGGCGGGAACCGTAGGGGCCATGGGGTGCTTCAGCTTTTTTCCCACCAAGAATCTTGGAGCCTTTGGAGATGCCGGACTGGTGACCACGAACGATGACGGATTGGCCTCGAATCTCAAGGTGTTACGGGTCCATGGGGCTTCGAAGAAATATTACCATGAGCATCTCGGAATCAATTCTCGGCTCGATGCGTTGCAAGCTGCGATTTTGTCGGTCAAGCTACCGTATTTGGCCGCGTGGACCGAGCGGCGGATTGCGGTGGCTGCCCGCTACACCAAAGGATTAGTCGACATCGGTATTAGCGAAGTGGTGCCTCCATCGGTACCGGAGGGATACCGCCATGTGTTTCATCAATACACGATTCGCGCGGACAAGCGTGATGCGCTAGCCCAAGCCTTAAAAGAAGAGGGGATTGGATCGACGGTCTATTATCCGACGTCTTTACACTTGCAACCGATATTTGCGGATCTCGGTTACGGTTCGGGCGCTTTTCCCCATAGTGAAGAGGCCGAGGCTACCGTATTATCGTTGCCGATGTTTCCGGAACTCGAAGACGACGAAGTGGATCAGGTCGTTGAATCCATTGCGAGATTTTATGGGTATGGACACTAATGAAAGTCTTGACCGTGGTTGGGGCACGTCCGCAGTTCATTAAGGCGGCCGTAATTTCCCCGCGTCTGCGCCAAGGCGTAGACGAGGTGCTAGTGCACACCGGGCAACATTATGATGCCTTGATGTCCGATGTGTTCTTTGCCGAACTCAACGTGCCCGCACCTAACTATCAGCTTAACGTCGGCTCAGCCTCCCACGGTGAGCAAACGGCACGCATGATGTCAGGACTCGAACCGATTTTTATGCACGAAGCACCGGATGTGGTACTCCTTTATGGCGATACCAATTCGACGCTGTCAGGGGCTCTGGTTGCGGCCAAGCTCACTATTCCCGTAGCCCATGTCGAAGCCGGATTACGGAGTTTTAATCGGGCGATGCCCGAGGAAATAAATCGGGTGCTGACCGATCATGTCGCAGATCGTCTCTATTGTCCGACCGAAGGCGCAGCTCTCCAACTTCAGCAGGAAGGGATAGTCAACGGCGTGATACGATCGGGGGATGTGATGGATGAATTGCTGCTTCAGACCCGGAGAATACCAGAGCTCCTCCCGTCGTTGCAGTTGGAGCCCCAAGCGTATTATCTCGTCACCGTGCACCGCCAAGAGAATACCGACGATCTGGACCGCTTACAGGGGATTGTGGGCGCGCTCGCGGCACTTCCCGGTCCCATTGTGTGGCCGATGCATCCGCGGACCGCAAAGCGCTTACAAGAGGCGCGACTTATGGATCGGTTAGGCCCCTCAGTCCGGCGGATAGATCCCGTGGGATATCGCGAGATGATCACATTAGAATCCCAAGCCAAGGGGGTTTTAACGGATTCGGGAGGAGTTCAGCGCGAGGCGGCGGCTCTCGGGGTACCCGTCTATGTGTTACGAAACGAGACCGAGTGGACCGACTTGGTGGACGAGGGTCGAGCCATGCTGGTGGGGGCCGATCTGGGACGGATCCTGGATGCTGTGATGCGGTCTCCCATGAAGCCCCGGGCATTGCACTTAGATCGCAGGCCCTCAGAAATTATTGTAGAGGATTTGCATCGCCACTATTAATCTATGACAATGACTTATGAGGTGAGGGCATGCGAGAGACCTTTTTGCCATACAATCAGCCAGATCTTGGAGTGGAAGAGGTTGAGGCGGTAAGCCATGCGATTCAATCGCATTGGATCACCCGGGCGGGGATCACGACACAATTTGAAACTGAACTATCCGAGTACCTCGACGGGGTACCGGTTTTGGCATTGGCTTCTTGTACCGCGGGCATGCACGTCGCATTGCTAGCCAGCGGCATCGGTCCGGGCGACGAAGTCATCACCACGCCGTATACCTTTGCGGCATCTGTGAATGTGATTCTTCATGCCGGGGCAACACCCGTTCTGGTGGATATTGATCCCGATACGGGCAATATCGATCCCAACCGTATTGAAGATCGGATTAACCCGAACACGAAGGCGATCTTACCGGTACACTATGCGGGCCATCCGGCAGACCTGGATGCGATTAATACGCTTCGGGATCGCTACCGGCTTACGGTCATCGAGGATGCCGCGCATGCTATGGCTAGCGGCTATCATTCAAAAAAGATTGGAACGCATGGCAATATTACGGCATTCTCGTTTTATGCCACGAAGAATTTGACCACCGGCGAGGGTGGGGCTTTGGTGGTGCCAGATCCGGAGGTAATGGAGAAGGTGCGAATGCTGTCGTTGCATGGAATGTCTCGTAATGCGTGGAACCGGTATGACGATCAGGGGTCATGGTTTTACACGATTGAAGTGCCTGGCTTCAAATACAATATGACCGACATTCAAGCCGCCATGGGTCGCGTCCAATTGAAAAAACTCGATGCGATGCAACGTCGTCGCCAACACATTGCGGCCCGTCTCACCGCCGGACTCGAAGGATTGCCAGTGATCCCGCCTCACATCCAACCTCATGTGGATCATGCTTGGCATCTGTATCCGCTTCGGATTCAACTGGATGCTATCCACGGGGACCGCGCTGATGTGATCCGAGACTTGAAAGCCATGAACATTGGTACGTCCGTGCATTTTATCCCGATTCATCTGCATCCCTATTATCAAAAGCAATGGGGGTACCAGATCGGAGATTTTCCCCAAGCGGAACGGTTTTATGAGAGTGAAATCTCCCTACCTCTTTACCCGACGATGACGGATAAGGATGTGGATGACGTGTTAGAGGCCGTGTCGGTGACACTGGCCCGGCGACTTCGGTGATCCTCGTCAAACGCCCTGCTTTGGTCGTGAAAGAGATTTTTGATGTGGTGATCGCGGTGATGCTTGGGATCCTCACCCTGCCTTTGATGGGGGGCATTGCCTGGGTAGTTCATAAGGATTCGCCAGGTCCCGTATTTTTTAAGCAGACGCGAATTGGACAAGCCGGGAAACCATTTGTGATGTGGAAATTTCGGACGATGAGATTAGGGGCCGAACGGGAATGGGTGGCACCATCGGCGGGCGATATCGACACCTATCGATTTCAGGACACTGGGGACCCGCGCATTACGAAGATTGGGCGCTGGCTCCGGCGGACTTCCCTGGATGAACTGCCCCAACTTTATAACGTCATGGTCGGGGACATGTCCTTGGTGGGACCGCGGCCCGAGATTCCGGAAATGGTAGCACTTTACACCGGCGACATGCATCGGCGGCATCTCATGAAACCGGGTCTAACCGGCCTGGCGCAAGTGTCAGGACGCGGGGATCTGAGCACCGGAGAAAGTATCCGCTGGGACCTCGATTATGTAGATCATTGGAACCTTTGGCTCGATATCAAGATTTTATGGTGGACGGTTGGCATTGTGGTAAGGCACGAAGGTGCCCAATAGGTCTTATGAGGAGGAATCATTGATGCATCATCTCGTCACGGTGCTACCTATTTTGTTGGTCGTCTTGGCCGTGTTGTTGTTTAGGATTCGTCGTACGATGACGGCTCAACCGGTACGAACTCCCATGCTCATTTCTCGCATTATCATGCTCGCCGTCTTAGGAGCCCTAGTCGGGGGAGGCTTGGTGCCCAACGGCCTTATCATCGTATCTATCGTGGTGGGGCTTGTGGTCGGGGTCGGCGGGGCGTTTTTGAGTCTTTACTATACGCAGTGGGACACCACGGGACCGGAAGTGCGCTATAAGGCGAACCCCTACATCGGGTCAATTGTGGTGGCACTGGTGGTCATTCGCATCGTGATGGACATGGCAACGTTTTCCGCCGGGGGATCATCGATTTTAGTCACCGAATCTCCGTTAACACTGGTCCTCTACTATCTCTTTGTGGCTTATTGGATTGTCTATTATATGGGGGTGGTGCGTCGTGCGCGTGCCCTCATGCCGAGTACGAGGCGTGGATGATCGAACCCAGGGACGACCGCTGTCGATCGCATGCCCCGGGGCGCGATCAAGGACCCGACGAGTCTTTTCGTGTAAGAGGTCTGGCCGTTACGGGCCACCATAACGAATGCGGTATCCATCCCGTAGGATTTTCATGAAACACTACAGCGTAGCAACCGGTGCCGGGGAGGAGTCCTGGGTGGATGTTAAGAATTCGGTGGGGAAACGATGTCCGAATTAGGGGCGGAAATGGGATACCTGCTTGAGGAAAATTACAGGAGTTGACGAATGCGACGGAGATCGATGTTGGATCCGGTTAAGACGATGACGAGCGTTTGCCCTCTAAATTTATCGTCGGTATGATATAAGGCATAGGCTAAGGAGACCGCAGCCGACCCCTCCAGGACCATGTGGTGGGAATCTAGTGCCCAATAGAGAGCCGACTTGATGTCCTCCTCTGTCACCAGTTCAATGCTATCCACCAGGGGTTCTGCGAGGGCGAAATTTTCGCCGCCGATGCCGCCCAAAAGTCCCTCGGCCCAGGTTTCTTGGTACAACACGGGGACCACTTGGCCCGCCTCGAAAGCCGCACGCCAAGCTGGCGAGGCGTGGCTTTGGACGCCGATAATTTTAGTGGTAGGGGAGAGGTCTCGGGCTGCAATCGCAATCCCGGAGAGAAGCCCGCCACCACCGGCCGGCGTCAGAATCGCGTCCACATTACGTAAATCCTCGAAGATCTCGAGCCCGACCGTGCCTTGCCCGGCTACTACCGCGGCGTCTTCAAAGGCGTGGATAAAAACCCGTCCAGTTGTTCTGGCCAGTTCCCATGCATAGATTTCTGACTCATCGTAGTGAGTTCCGTGAAGAATGACTTCGGCGCCAAATTGCCGAATGCCCTCTAGCTTCGTTTCGGGCGTCGTCTCAGGGGCCACGATGAGCGTAGAAATGTCTAAGAGTTGCCCGGCTAAGGCGACGCCTTGGGCATGGTTGCCCGCCGACGCGGTGATAACCCCCCGCCGCCGGTCAGCCTCACTGAGTGGCGCCATCTTGGTGTAGGCTCCACGGATCTTAAAGGACCCGGTGATCTGCCAGTTCTCAGGCTTGAACCAGACATCGGCGCCAAGCTCTTTCGATAAGCGTGGCGACGGAATCAAGGGGGTTCTGATAATCTTTCCCCGGAGCAACGTCTGAGCGTCTCTAATATCCTCAATCGACACATGCATAAACAGGAATCCTCCTTGGTAATAGTGTGATCTTAGACATTCCTCCCCCTGGAGTCTAGGTCAGGATTCCACAGGCTGGCGAAAATCAGGTATCATAGACGCTAATGAAGAGCATGCGATTTCTGTTCTTGACCCAATATTATCCCCCTGAACCGGGCGCGGCTTCCCTCCGTTTACAGGCCATGGCTCATCAGCTACAGCGCCATGGCCACGAAGTTGAAGTGGTGACGGCTTTTCCGCATCATTTAGGCGCCAAACGTCGAGGAGGGCGGCGGTGGCAGTGGCTGTTGACCGAAGAGGTAAGCGGAATCCCGGTCGTTCGCACCTGGATTTGGGCGGTGTCACCCGGTCGTTTTTGGTTTCGGCTGTTGAACTACTTCTCGTTCGTGTTTACGAGCTTTTTCGGCCTGCTGAAAAGCCGACGACCTGACTACGTGATTATCGAATCGCCCCCCTTGTTTTTGGGCATCACGGCATACGTTTACGGCTGGTTAAAGCGGGTGCCCTATATTTTGTCGGTGTCTGACCTCTGGCCGGAATCAGCCATTGCATTAGGCCTGGTGAAAAATCGTTCCCTGATTCGTATCACCCGGCGATTAGAACATTTTTTGTATCGACACGCGGCGTATGTGTCTGGGGTGACCGAAGGGATCTGTCGGACGATCCAAGACACCGGGACGATTAAACCGGAGCGCGTGTTGTTTTTCCCCAATGGTGTGGACGTCGATCTGTTTCGACCCCAGGATGCCTCTAAAGATTTAATCCAGAGACTCGGTGTTGAGAATAAAAGCGTGTTTCTTTATCCTGGCACCATGGGATATGCGCAGGGGTTAGAAATTATTCTGGATGCTGCCGAGATTTTGGCCGACTCTCCCGATATTGTTTTCCTCTTGGTTGGAGAAGGACCCGTCAA
Source organism: Sulfobacillus sp. (assembly GCA_027343695.1). Taxonomy (GTDB): domain Bacteria; phylum Bacillota; class Sulfobacillia; order Sulfobacillales; family Sulfobacillaceae; genus JAKADJ01. Next base: position 51,427 of record DAHWKJ010000049.1, read on the forward strand.
AGCGGGTTTGCAATTAGAAGCCCAAGCCCGGGGCTTGACGAATCTTTTGTTCGAACCGCTTCAACCGGTCGAGCGCATGTCCGACTACTTTGCGATGGCTCGCGGCGTGGTGGTTCCCTTGCGTCGGCATAAGCTTTTTACTGGAGCGCGACCGAGTAAGGTGTTCCCTGCGTGGGCGGCCGGAGTTCCGGTAATTTTTGCGGGCGAGGGCGAGATGGCCAACCTGATTGAAGAGGCCGGGGGTGGCCTAGTGGTGCCGCCTGAAGAAGGCGCCGGACTTGCCATGGCGGTCGAATTTTTATCACGGATTAAGGAGTTCGAGTGGCAGGCGATGGGTCAGGCCGGGCGCAATTATGTCCTCGATCACTATACCTGGGATCGCATTGCGGACCAGTGGCTTGGTGGCCTCCACAGAAATGGTTAGGTCGATGTTGTGGCTTTTGGCGACGCAGTTGTCGGGCGTCATCGTGGCATTGGCGGTTGGCATTCTACTCGGTCGCACGTTGGGAGCCCACGGTCAAGGGCTCTACCAATTGGCCATTTTGGTTCCGGTAGCACTGACGTTAATCTTTGCTGTGGGCGCCGGGGCTACCCCGAGCTATTTGATAGGACGCGGAGCGCTACCCGCTTCCGTGATGGGCTGGGTCATGGTGGTGGCCGCTGCGGCCGTGACGGCTACGGGGGTACTACTCTGGCTCGTGCCAGAAGTTTGGCCCGAAGTGGTGCGCCAGGCACTACCGGGCGCGGTACGCCTGATGTTATTGGTCTATGTACCGCTTCAAACCATTGCAAGCGGCGGTACTCAGATTCTCCTTGCGCAGGACCGCATGCGTGGGGTGCTCGGCGCGGGGTTGGCCCCGCGTCTCTTACAAATTTTGTGCCTTTTAGGACTACTTGTGACCCATCGATTGACGGTATGGTCAGCGTCGCTGGTCTACGTGTGGATGCCGCTTTTGGGGGTCGTTATCGTCGGGTGGGCCTTACGGAGTGCCCTCATCCCACGGTGGCAGCCCGGTGTGTTTCGTACCGCTTGGCGTTATGCCGTACGGGGACATTGGGGCAATGTGGCTCAATTCTTAAATTACCGAGTCGGTCTATATTTTGTCGGGTTGATGTTAGTGGCCAAGGCTGCTGGCCTATACTGGCTCGGGGTGACCGTGAGTGAACTACTCTGGTACGCTCCGGCTGCCTTGGCGGGGGTGCTGTTGCCACGCGTGGCCCGTGGAGAAAAGGGCGGGTCAGAGTCGGCGGACTTGGCGAACAGCCTGGGGTGGGGAATGGTGGCGATCGGACTTTTAATGGCCATGTTGAGTCCATGGGTGCTGCCCGCACTGTGGGGGCCAAGTTTTCGGGGAGCCGTGCCGGTTTTGTGGATACTCTTACCCGGCGCTGTGAGCTTTGCCTGGTCCAAAGTCCTTACGGGAGACTTGGCGGGGTCTGGTCACCCGAGCTGGGGTGCCACCTCCTCGGGGATTGGACTGTTGATCTTGGGCGTTGGCGGGTGGATTGCCGTTAGGGAACACAACATGTTGGTGATGGCCGGTGCCCAGAGTCTATCGTACCTGGGGGCGACAGCGGTGGTCGTGGTAGGGTTTCATAAAGTGCATCAAATGGACAACACGTGTCGAAGATTATTTTGGCCAAATCCTCGAAGTTGGCGACGCCTGATGCACTCGGCCCGGAGTGTATTATGAAACGGCATATTCTCGTCCTCGGACATTATTCGCTGGAGGTATTGGACCGGGCGCCAAAGGTGCGTACTTACCATATGATTGAAGCCTTAGCCCGTCAAGCTTGGGTGACGGTCATTACCGGAACCCGGCGTCAGCGGAGCCGAAGCTTACGAAAAGCGCGACCCATCTTGCATCAGGTGGAGGCCATCTATCTGGAAAGCGGGAGTTCTACCGCGACGCCGAGCGACCTGTGGTTTCTTTATCAGGCTCACCGACGGGGGATCCCGATTGCTGTCTTTGTGCGTGATGCCTATCAAATGTTTCCCGACTTATATCCTCCTAAAGGGTTTCGGGGACGAATTTTAGCGAAGCTGTATCGCGTAACCTTGGCGCTTTACGCGCGCTGGGCCTCTGTGATTTTCGTTCCCACGGCAGGATTAGGCGCGGTGGTCCCGGGCAAGCAACATCAGGCCTTATTGCCGCCAGGAGGGTATCTCACCGCCCTACGAGAATCGAGTCCGGTAGATAACCCGGTAATCATTTATGTGGGCGCAGGCGGGCCGCATGATGGGGTATCACGTTTAATCGGAGCCTTTGCTCGGGTCCAAATGGAAATGCCTCAGGTAGAGCTTTGGCTGGTGATGCGTGCCGAGGAGACGCACGGCCTCGTGCTGGGCCCACGGGTTACAGTGTGGCAGGCCTCGGGCCCCGCCTTGCGGGATCTCATGCAAAGAGCGCACGTTGCAGTGATTCCCCGAATTGACACCGTCTACAATCGTCTCGCGTTTCCCGTTAAGTTGATGGATTATCTTTCGGAAGGGTTGCCCGTGGTGGTGACCCAAGACTCCGAGGCCGCGGCATTTGTCGAATCGGCCGGGGCCGGGATGGGTGTCGATGATTCTGAGGAAGGACTTGCATCGGGTTTAGTGTGGATTCTCTCCCATGAGCAAGAACGTGTACGGATGGCGGAGGCGGCCCGTGCCGTGGTCCGCCAAAATCTATGGGAGCATCGGGCAAGCGTCGTACTGAAGGCGCTCAATCCGGATGCTCCCACGGAGCGTTAAGCTTTAAACGAGGCTTCCGGCCGGGGTGAGGTCGAACCGGTGTTCCAAATTAACTGATACTGACTGGCCGGAGCCACTTGAATCGTGACATACCCCTTATCGGTGGCATCCGGGAAGACGTTGATGGTAGTCGCTCCAGGACGGTCTGGATCGAGTGGGTAAGGGAACAAAGAGGTTCCCGAGCTGATTCCGGTGGTCACGTAGTCGTTCCACGAATAGGCCGTGGATCCAAAAGGATCGACCGTGAAGTCGTTTAGGGCCAGAGTGACCACCGAACTGGTGGGATTATAGACAGAAATCCCGATCCGGTACACGGTAAGACTCCGCCCTGAAGACGTTGCGGTCCCTTCATTGGTCACGCTCGTCACGTGAATCCCGAGCGAGGTATAGGCGCCGGCTCCAGGGGGGACCGGGGCGGTTTCCGTCGTGCTCGCAGGAGCACTGGTGGTAATCGTCGGCGAGGCACTCGGGCTGGAGGAACTCGAGTTCGTGCTCGGACTCGGACTGGGTGCCGCACTGGTTTGGGGTGTTGAACTACTCCGCGACGTGGTGCCATTGGGCGTCGCAGAGGTCTTTGGCAGGGCCTGGGTTCCACAGCCCGCTAAGATGAGACTGGCAACGACCAGGAATGGAATGGCCCGTAAGGCTTGACGACTAGGCATGGTTCCCATCACCTCGTTTCTTTAATTGGTAGTGCTAGGGTAATGGATGACCGTGGTGTCTGTGGCCAAGGCATTCCAATATCCTTGTGATTCAAAGGGCATACGCCACGACGCCACGCCCCCCATTCCGCTTTGAATGGCGAGGTTCAAGCGGTCCTTAAACGATCGGGAGGTCTCGTCCCACCATTGGTCCTGCCCAATATTCCAATTACTAATGACTTGGGTTAGTGCGGCCTGGGTTGCAGGCCCATAGGTCCCAATGGGATCGCCGGTGACGTTGAAGTCTTGCTGAAAGGCCTGTACAGCACTCTCGGTAGCGGTGCCGTAATACCCATCCGTCCACAGTAGTGGCCGTGGTGGTTGGTTACTCTGCAACGCATAGCGTAATAAGATATAGTTTAATAGGCCCTGCAAGTTTTGCACTTGCGGATTGTAGGTGGAGTAATTCGATACCGACAGGGTCTCGGTCGGCGCTACAGCGGCCGCTCCACTGGTAAACACGATTTCTTTTTCTACCGGGTCCCAAAGGGGCGTGATGTTATTGGTCTTAAGAAACGCTTGGATGCCCCGATTGGTTTGGTACCCCGGAGGATTGGAAAGGCCGGCATTGAGGCCCTGGTTGTTTAGCACCCAGTAATGTCCATAAGGCGCGACCCCTAAGATAAACTGCTGCGGATTGACTCCGGTAGCCAATGCCTGACTCACGAAGCTTTGCACCCACGGATATCCCGCAGTCGGCCCTGGCCAGGTCCCCGAATTGTGTTCCGGATAGGCCATGATGTTGATCCAGTCGACGTAAGGGGCAATTGCGGAATAGTTATAAATGGTGTTGGGGTAGGGTGTCGGATACACCGCGACCATTAATTTCTTTCCGATGGCATGCAACGCAGGCCCTAGTGCCGCAATGAAGCTCGTGTATTGTTGGGACGCTTGAGCTTTAGTCATGCCAGATGCCGTGTAGGCCCCCGAGGCTTCAAAGTCGATGGTGATGCCGTCCCAGTTGTTTTGTATGACCAAGTTGGTGATTTGGGACACCATCGATTGGATATCCTGGGGGGTTGAGATGGGGCCCCCGGCCGGGTTGTAATAGGAACCAATTGACGGCATGATCGCGACATTTTCTTGGTGCGCCTGGTTCGTCACGGTGGAGATGGTACTGGCGCTGGCCCACATGCCGACATTCCAAGAGCCGCTAGCGGTTTGCGAGACATTAAACCACGCGGGTTGAATCACCGAAAGCTGAGAACCGTTTTGCTGTAGGTCACCGTAGCTCGAATTGACCTGGGCTGATGCGGAACTAAATCCGGCCGAAGGGATATTAAAGAATCCATAACCCATTGACAGGACCTTGCCTGCGGGATCCGGACTAATGACCACAGAGGTTGCATTGGTGGGACTCGTCATGGTCGTGGCGTCACCAAATGGTAAAGCTTGGCCGCTACTGGTCAGAACCTCATAGCCTTGTAAGTCAGGCGTCATGGCGATCCCAATCGCGGTTTGCCCTGACATTTGGCTGGTGGTGGGACTGCCGTAGCTACTGGCGTCACCCATGGGAAGAACCTGGCCGTTAGATTCCAAGATCCAATAGCCATGGCCGTCCAGTGTAGGAACCAGAGACACCGCGGAAACAGCGGGTGTGGGATTACTGGGCGAGGTTGTCGAGCCGCTGGAACCGGGTAAGGTCGTGCTGCCGACGGCAGATCCAATCGGAAGACTTCCCAAGGTTGACACATTCTGCACATCGGCGAACGTATATCCCAGGGCGTATAGAATACTCGGACTTCCAACATGGCGCAGGACCCCGTTTTGCACCAAATAGACGGCGGATGCTCCGTTAAGCTTGATGAGCGTACCCGTCGGATAGACGCGATCCGGACTCGTGAGTGCAGGGCCAATGGGGAGGTTGGGTAGGGTGGTTACGTGCTGAATTTGGCTCCATTGGTACCCCATCGCCAGAAATACACTGCCTGACATAACGTGGGAGAGTTGTCCATTGATCGCTACGTACACGGAGGCATGTCCCGTTTGTTGGAATAAACTGCCATCCGGAGCATAAGGAACGAGGCTATTGAGAGCCGGACCTACCGGCCAGTTCGCGCTTAGACTGGCGACCTGTTGAACTTCGCCGAAATTGTAACCCATTTGGTATAGGACGCTAGGGCTGCCCACATGTCGCAAGACACCGTGAATAACCAGATAAATGGCGCTGTGACCAGCCGGTTGGATTAACGACCCGGACGGGAAAGGCGCCACTAAAGGGGCTCCGAGCGTTGCGTTGGCGAGGCTTGACACCACTTGCACTTGGTTCCACGACAGGCCCAGGTTCAAAAACAGTGGGGCGTCTGGAATATGGTGCAGGGTTCCGTTTTCCACATAGAAAACTGGCGAGGTTCCGGCAGCGCGTAATAGGCTCCCGTTGGCGTAGCTGGTTTGATTGGTCGGAGTGGACGTAGAACTCGCTTGGGTCGTGGTGCTGGGCGCATTGCCATAGCTTTGGGCATCTCCAAAGGCGTAGACGGTCCCGCTAACACTCAAGATCCAGTAGCCGAGTCCATCCGGTGTGCTGGCAATCGAGGATACGGTGACGCCTGATGGTGCATTACCATAATTGGTGGCGTTACCCAGAGCATACACCGTACCGTTATTGGCGAGTACATAGGCCCCTTGTCCCGAGGGAGTGGTAGCCATCGAGACCGCGGTGATCCCTGACGGAGCATTGGTAAATGCCGTCGCATTGCCAAAGGCATAGACCCCACCGTTTTGCGTTAAGATCCAATATCCTTGGTACGAAGGTGTAGGGATTAATTGAATCGCGGCCGATGTGGTTGGAGCGCCAAGCGTCGCGAGATCGCCATAAAATTGTACATCGCCCTGTGCGGTAACTACGCCACTGCTGGACAGCACGTAATAGCCACGCTGCACCCCGGCAAACGCTACACTGTTGGACGTCCCGAACGGAGTAGACACCGCGAGCGCCCCCGGACCGGCATTTTGTGGCAAGGTAACTTGAATGCTGGTGTTCGACCACGAGTCGATCGGGGCTGAGATGCTTCCGATGGTGACTGAAGCGCCTTGGTCGGTGGTCCCAAAATTTTGACCGGTGATGGTTATGAGGGTGGTGCCACTCGCGTTAGAGGTGGCATAGGTGTTGATGATCGGGCCGGTAGCGGCCAGAGCGGGCGCACCTGACATCAGGTTCCACAAAAGTGTCGCTGACGTGATGGCAAGAGTGGAAAGGGCTGGCCGATGCGTCCGAGGCATACGGAATTTACGGGATGAGCGAGAAATACGGGATATCATTAGAATCCTCCTAAATAGCAGACAACCGGGACCGAAGGGCAACAAATACCGACACCAGGTGATGATGGGTTGTTCAGCGTTTTCGGTGTCTTTGTCATAATTAGCCGAAGCCCGTCGGAATTCCTCTTTTTTTCTCGAATAAATTTATATGGAAAAAGATTTAAATTCTGGGTGCCCAGGCTGAAAAGTTGCTTAAAACTTTGGAAGGTTTGACGAGGAAGGAACGTCATGCCGATATACTGAGACATGTTAAACACCAGATGCTACGGGGGGACTTGCGGTTGGAGAGGCTGGTATGGGCTTACGGCCGGCATGTAAATCGCACTATCGCTAATTTAGGGAGTGTCTTTGAAGACCATGGGTATGCCTTGGAGCGATTCTCCATGGTGGTGCCACGATGGCGAAAACTGCCGGCTATGATGATGAGTGCACGGTGGCAAGACGGACGATTGCGGGGATATTCGTCGATTCATCCCTGGACCTATCGCCACTTACGGGTTCCAAAGACTCTAGCCGAAATCCCCGTATTAGTTTTTGGGGATATGATCTTGTCTGATGCCCCACACTTTTTTTACCAGGATTTAAATTTCCAGACCATCATCGATCATCGTGTCGGAGGGATTCGGACCTTTATGTATGATCAGGTGCCATTGAGTATTCTGCGCACGCAGGCGCGGGTGCAGGCGGAGCGCTATGCTCGGGCCAAGACGGTGTTCGTGATGAGTCACTGGATCAAGGAAGCGATTGTGGCTACCGGTTCGATTCCTGCACAGCGGGTCCAGGTGGTCGGGGCCGGATCCAACCTTGGGGTCCAATTTACCAGTAATCCGTACACCGAGGCGAACCTTGACGCCAAACGCCTGGTGTTTGTGGGTCGAGATTTTGAGCGTAAAGGAGGGCCTTTATTATTGGAGGCCTGGGACCAGGTCCATCGATGGATTCCCGATGCCCAGTTGGTGTTGGTGGGACCCGATCCCGCCCTCTCCAATCCCGCACAACATATCACCAGTCTGGGAGATTTGCCGGCAGCTTCTGTGGTTGATTTATTTCTTCATAGCACAGGGTTCGTGTTGCCCACCCTATGGGAACCTTACGGTATCGCGTTTTTGGAAGCTTTCTCGTGTGGGGTTCCAGGGATTGGTCCCAACCGGATGGCCATAGGAGAATTTCTTGTCGATCGGCATAATGGGTATCTCTATGAACGTGACGATCCCTCACAAATTGCCGAGGCGATGGCACGTCTTCTCAAAGATAGGGAACACACGTGGGCGATGAGTCATGGCGCGTTTGAAGAGTCTCGAGAGTACACTTGGGATCGCGTCTATCAAAAAATGTCGGAGACCTTAACCGCCTTACGCGATCCGCTCCCGTCTCGACCATGAAGACTCCTAAAGTGGGCGTGGTGATCCCGATTTATTATGGACGCACTTACTTACGGTCGACATTGGAGAGCGTGTTTCGCCAGACCTATGCGGGACCGATTCTTGTGATCGGCATAGAAGATGGGACACCGCCCGACGAGGCTTGCCGAGATATCTGTGACGCGTTCCCGATGCAGTATGTGGCGGAGTCTCAAAATCGGGGGGTGATGGCGTGCCGTCGCGCGGGCGCAGAATGTTTGAGCGAGGTCGACTACCTAGCATTTTTAGATCAAGATGACATCTGGCATCCACATTTCCTGGTGGAGATGGTACGCCAGTTAGAAGACGATCCGTCTTTGGTTTTCGCGGTCTCCAATGCCCGCCTGACCGATCAAGGGCAAGGGCAACGGCTATATACCGATCGGATTCCGAGTCTTTGTCTGGATGACCTGAAGGTGGCGAATCAGATTGTATCGCCGAGTCAAGTCCTGATGCGGATGTCCCGTTGGCAAGAAGTTCCGTGGTCAGGAACTCTCTATGGGGGGGCAGATGATTGGCTACTGTGGCTCTCGATGCTTTCTGGAGGGCATTCGGCTCGATATGTTCCTGAGGTGCTCTTAGAGTATCGGGTCCATGCTAAGGGGGCTCACAACGATCGTGATCGGATGGTTCATAGTGAACGCAAAGTGGTGGATGAGTGGTTTTTGCGACTCGGATTTTCTCGGTGGGATCAACGTCGCTTTTACGGACGAGTGGCCTTTGATGGTCTGGTAGAAGGCCTACGGGACCATCAATGGGGCCTCGTGGTACAATCCTTGGGACAGGGAATTCGAGACCCGTGGGCCCTATGGGGCGCTTTTCGTTTTAGAGCGCGGCATAAGGCCCAGGGATTAGTTTGAGGTGGGCCAGTGCAAACCCCTTTAGTCAGTGTCGTGATTGCCACGTACAACCGGGAGGACCTCTTATGTGCCAGCGTGGGCGATGTCTTGGGCTTGGATCCGCCAGATGCGTCCTCGTTTGAGGTGCTTGTGGTGGACCAGTCTGAGTCGCATGGACCCTCTACCGAAAAGCAACTAGAGACCTGGCATCAGTCAGGAGCGATCCGCTGGATCAAGACGTCACCGCCCGGGCTGACTCGAGCACGCAACCTGGGGATTCGTCAAGCCCGCGGAGAGTTTTTAATTTTTATCGATGATGACGTCCGCATTGAGACGCCATCTTTTCTAAATGCTCATGTGCAGGCCTTGAGTCGGCCTGGTATTGGTGGGGTCGCGGGGAGGATTATCGTGCCGGACGAGCCCTTACTGACGGTGACCCGCAATATTGGAGACCTCGGATTTTTTGGGACCCGCGAGCCCGGTTTCGGCAGTGACTGGAGCGGGCCAACTGCCACCGTGCGTGGTTGCAATATGTCCTTTCGTCGGGAGGTCTTGCAAGCGATGGGGGGCTTTGATGAGCGGTATACACGTTCGGCGTTTCGGGAAGATACCGATATTTCCTACCGACTACGTCGCCATCACTATCAATTGTGGTTTGCGCACGATGCGTGGCTTTATCACTTGAGTGCGGTGGAAGGGGGCACTCGTGATCGCAGTATTCCGGTGTTTGAGGACCTCATCTTGAACGATGTGCGTTTTGCCCGGCGAAATCTTTCTCAGTGGCAGCAAGTCGCTTGGCTGGCTCGGATTTATGGCTCTCGAGTGATCAAGGCGAGCCTTTACGGCGGGCGCTGGAAAGAACGCCACGGAGCCTATCGGCAAAGCCTCGATATTGTCCGGGCCGAGGGCGAATGGAACGACCCGGGAGGTTTTGACCGATGAAAATTTTCTGGGATGCGCTCTTATATGATTCGCAAGCGGCCGGTGTCGGCCGTTATATCCAAGAAATAATAGGCGCCTATGGGGTGGCATTTCCCCATGATGAGATGACCGCCTTGGTTAGGGACGGACAGCGTCTCGCCGGGGCCCGAAATCTAGTGCCCGGCGCCTCGGTTCAAGGTAGCCGCCAACGGCTCTGGTTTGAACAGATCCATTTGGGTACCTTGGCACGGCTTGAAACGTATGACGTGATACATTTTGGGGATTACCAAATGCCCATCATGAGACCGCTCGCGCGATCCGTGGTGACGGTGCATGATTTGGTGGCTTTTAAATTTCCCCAGCTGTTTCCTAAAAACACGGGCCGGGTTAAACGCTTTTTGATGCGGCACAGTGTCGCGCGGGCCTCGCACGTCATCGTGCCGAGTCAGGCTACGGCAGACGATCTCCAAACCATCTTGCGAGTGGATCGGAACAAAATCTCCGTGATACCGCACGGCATATCCAGTCCTCTAGACGATAATCTACAAGGAGCGCGGCTTTACCCGCGCCCCTACTTTTTAGCGGTGGGGACCATTGAACCGCGAAAAAACTTTGAGCGATTGATTGCGGCATTTGCTGAAAGGTTTCGCGATCAACCCGATGGACCGGATTTAGTTATTGCCGGAAAACCAGGTTGGCTATATGGTAGTACTATGAATGCACCGGAACGCTATGGGATTTCCACTCGGGTTAAATTTTTGGGGTTTGTTCAGGAGTCGGATCTGCAACTGTTATACCGAGACACCGCGGCCGTGGTCTATCCCAGTCTCTACGAAGGATTCGGATTTCCAGCGGCAGAGGCGCTGATTCGCTCGAAGCCCCTTTTGTGTTCCACAGGCGGCGCATTGGAGGAAGTGGCAGGGCAGGATGCGCTACTCATAGACCCTTACCGGGTGGAATCCATTACAGAGGGGCTTGATGCGTTGTGGCGAGATATTGAGTCCTGGCAGCATCGGGCCCATCAGGGCTCTTTTCGGATGCAAGCGATGACCTGGGAGTTGGCGGCCATGAAGACGCGTCAAGTCTACGAAAAAGTTTCAGGGAAGGAGTCATGATGGAGAACTCGAACCCGGTCTTATTTCCTGTGAAAATTTGGTGGTATCTCGCGATAGTGGCCGTGGGGGGGATCGTGGCGCTGGTCCAACCGCTCGTGGGACTCTTAGTGTTTACCGTGGGATTTATAGGGGTGGTAGCGGTGTCTGCGCCTGTGGGCATTGCCCTTTATATCTTATTAGCCCCATTTCCGCTCGGCATCATATTTCATCACCATAAGTTTTACGTCTCGGACCTCATGGCGATTCTCTTAGCGATTTGGCTCTTGGTCCGTAGCTGGCGCGGCGGCGGATTACGCTCCGCTTGGAACACGTTTATGGTTAAGGAGTATCGTAATCCCCTGATTCTGGTGTTAGCTTTATCCGTGCTGTCGTTGGCGGTCACCTTGAGTCGGATTGGAACCACCGTGAAAATTCTTGAATATATCGAGTTTTTCGTGGTGATGGTGGCGTTGGTTCGATATACAACGTTTAAGGCCCCGCAAGTCCGCAACTTTTATGTGAAAGTGCTTGCCTTTACGGTATCGCTGGTTACCCTGGATGGGCTCTATCAGTTTATGTTTCAGTTGGGACCGGCCGTCAACATCGTGGACGTGCATCACGTCCGCGCGGTGGCCTTCTTTGGGCAGCCGAATGTGTTTGGGGCCTTTAACGATATGACGTTTCCGCTCTTGTTGGCACTTATTGTGTTTGGCGCCCCAGAACTTCCCAAGCGCTGGTTAACGGCGGCTTTGGTGATTGAAGCACTCGGCGTTGTCATCTCGTATTCGCGGGGTTCTTGGGTTGCCGATGCGGCGGCGGTGTTTTTTATGGGATTGGTAGTATGGGGAACCAAAGGGAAGGCCTTCTTGGGTAAATTTGCGCTCTACGGGATCGCGATCCCGGTGGCGATGTTCTTGGTCACTATGGGACTGGGTAAAATTGATTTGAGTCACACCGCCGTCGCGTCGGCTTATCACAAAAATACCCTGGAACGCATACGCACCTCGGTGACCGCCATCTTTCATCCCGCGACCCACTTTGATACCAACCAGCGGCTCTTGATTTGGAAATCGGCGTTTGAGGCCATTAAAACCCACCCGTTGCTGGGTGTGGGTTTAGGCAATTTCCACCTCTTTATTGCGGCACATCCACCCAAGGGCTTGGCCGCCGTACCGCCCATGGCGCACAACTTCTACTTGGAGTGGGGAGCTGACCTTGGTATCGGAGGGATCATTGCAGGGCTCTGGTACCAGTGGACCTGGATCAAAACCGTGTGGAACCTTATGAGGCAACGGGCCCAAGCCCTGTCGGGAGAGACCTATGCGTGGGTGCTGGGGGGATTTGGGACCTTCGTGGCGTTCATCGTGCACAACTGGGTAGACTTCATGATAGACCATGGGGTTATCGTGCCATTACTATTGGTCCTTGGCATCGTGGCCGCCATTGCTACCGAAATTCGCGCCGAGAGAGCTTAAGGGGGACCCATGCGGGTTGCATTGGTACATGATTGGTTGGTAACGATGGGAGGGGCTGAACGGGTCTTGGAGGAAATCGCCAAGATGTATCCGGATGCGCCCATTTATACCGGCGTGGTGGATCACAAAAGGCTCAGTCCATACCTCAAAACACGTCAGATTATCCCGACCTTGGTTCAAAACTGGCCGAAAGCTACCCGGTTCTATAACCGCTACTTACCCCTTTTGATGTATGGATTCGAGCAGCTGGATTTGTCTCATTATGACTTGGTGATCTCGTCGTCGGCAGCGGTGGCCAAGGGGGTCATTACGCGTGCGGAAACTCTGCACGTGTCATACGTGCATACCCCGATGCGATACGCTTGGGACCTTTATCATGAGTATCAACGGCTTGAAGCTCGAGGGATCTCTCGAAAACTGATGGGCCCCGTGTTTCACTACATGCGACTTTGGGATCGCGTGGCCACCGACCGTGTCGATGTGCTCATCGCCAACTCTACCACCGTTCGAAGCCGGATTCAAAAACACTACCGACGACCGGCGGTGGTGATTCATCCGCCGGTCTCGGTGGCGCGGTATTCGCTCATGGAACCGATTCAGGACTATTACCTCGTGTTGTCACGCCTCGTCTCTTATAAACGGATTGATCTGGCCATTGACGCCTGTAATGCACTAAAACTGCCGCTTTGGGTGGCGGGGGATGGCCCCGAACGAGCACGCCTGGAGCGCCGGGCGGGACCCACCATTCGCTTCTTGGGTCCGGTCCCGGAATCGAGCCTCGGAACGCTCATGGGCCAGGCCCAGGCGCTGTTATTCCCCGGTGAAGAAGATTTTGGGATCGTGCCGGTGGAGATGCAGGCATCGGGCCGTCCCGTTATCGCCTTTCACCGAGGTGGGGTTAGAGACACCGTAATTCCCGATCACACGGGGATTTTATTTCCCGAGCAGACGGTAGAAGATTTGGTGGGGGCGATTGAGCAGTTTCGTACCATGATCTGGGACAGCGTGGCGATCCGAGAGCATGCGCAGCAGTTTAATCCGGATCGATTTCGGGCGCAATTTCTCCCCGTCATCAATCAGGCCCTGACCCTTCACCAGGAAGGGTTGGGGCTTACCTAAGTGAGCAGATTTTTAGGGCCAGCTAGACCACAAACTTGTTAAAGGAGACTAATACAAGGCGCATGAGAATTGCGATAGACCTTTCTACCATGCAAATGGGCCAAACCGGGACGGAGGAATATACCGAGGGTTTGGTATGGGGACTGAATCGGATTGGGATTTCGGTCGTCGGTATGGGGCGGCCTGGAGCGGCCATTCTCCCGGATCAACCGGGATTAGGGTTGGCTTCTCGGAGTCAGCGTCCCTGGTGGGAGAAATGGTGGTGGGAAAACGTCGGGATAACGAAGATCCCGAAAGAAGCGGACCTGTTACAAATTCCCTATATGGCACACCCACCACGCGCGCTGAAAACCCCGATTGTGGTCACTGTCCATGATCTGATCCCGTTTCGGCTCGACGCCTATCGGCGGCAGTTCAAAGAACGTGCTTACTTCAACATGGTTCGCCAACGCCTCCCGTACGCGACCGCTTTAGTCGCGATCTCTGAGGCGACGCGGCGTGACATCGAAGATTTTTTTCCGGCCTTGGCGCACAAGGTGACCGTGATTCCGAACGGTGTCCATCCGGCATTTTTCCAAGCGGTAACCGCGGAACAATTACAAGAAGCCTCGGAACGGTTTCAATTGGTCAGGCGCCCCCGGATTCTTTATGTGGGGGGCTATGACGAGCGAAAAAATGTAGCGACCCTGATCGCAGCGGCACGAGAACTGTTTGCACGGTGGCATGATGGGGAGCTCATTTTAGTAGGGGCCCAGACCAATCCTGCGGTACATCGGACCGTCGAAGAGCTCGGGATGCAAGACCGCACCGTGATGACCCCTCGGGTTAGCCGCGAGGTCTTGGTCGCGCTCTATCACGCGGCGGATATCTTTGCGTCGCCCAGTACTTTTGAGGGGTTTGGGCTGGGCCCAGCCCAGGCATTGGCGGCCGGCATTCCGATTGTGGCGGGAGATACGCCAGCGGTACGGGAAGTGGTTGGCGCCGAGGGTATTTTAGTGCGGCCTAAGATGATCGAAGACTGGATTGATGCGCTCCAAAAGGCGCTCGAAAGTCCGGCTCTGACACAGGCCATGGTGGCACGGGGTCGGGTCCGTGCCGAAGATTTTCAGTGGGAACGCGTGGCCACTTTGTACCGAGATCTTTATACGCGGGTGGTGGACGATCGGGGGAGAGTTCTTACCCGATGACGGTGTTAAGTAAGGCCCGCGGGGGACTTATGGGCCCGCGAAATTTTTCTGAGTCAGGACGGTAGAGTGATGGCGATGCGGGTGGTGTGGACGGTCTCGTCGATGGCCTGGGATACCGGTACGGTGATGATGAAATGGGTGGTGCCGATCTTGACCGAAGCCGGTATCACGGTGGATATTCTTCCGCTGTATCCGATTAGCGGGGATGAGGCGCCTCTCGAGATAGAGGGTGCGGGGGTAGAGGTTCTCCCCGCGCCGATTCAGGGAAGATTTGCCCGCAATATTCAGGCGTCCGGTGTCCTGAGGCGTGCCTTTAAATTGTATGATCGGGTCATCGTCGTCCAGGATTTAGATACTGAACTCAAAGCGGTGACGGCACGGGCATCGGTTGCCAAAAAGACACCGCTCATCGTCATTTCTCATATTCCCTTGACAGAATATCTTGCGGCACGTGGCGAAAACCAGATAGCGCGATTGCGTCGGCTTATCGACGGCCTCTATCCCAAGATTGATCGGATCGTCACGGTGACCGATGCGGCCGGGTCCGATCTCATGGAATACCACGGGGTCAGCTCTGGTCGGATTCGACGGGCCTCGTTGCCGCTGCCGTTTCGTGCCTGGCAGGAGGAAGCCCCCATGAGTCCACCCCATCCTTTTCTCGAGACCGAGGATCCGATTATTGCTGTGATGGGGCGCCTTGAGGTGCTTAAGGGGATGGAAGTACTCATCAACGCGGTCAAGGTGGTACAGGATCACGGCTATCCCATTCGCCTCTTGGTAATCGGAGATGGGCCTGAGCGAGCTAACCAAGAACAACTGTGTCGCTCGCTTGGGGTCCCCGCATACTTTGCGGGGTGGGTTGAGGCGCCCGCTGCGTGGATCCAGCGCGCACGGATCTTTGTCGCTCCTCAGTATTTTGACGGAACGGGTTGGGATATTCAGTGGGCGATGAGTGTAGGGGTGCCGGTAATTGCCACCAACGCCCCACATGCCTCTCGGGAAGTCTTGGCCAAAGGGACCATGGGCAAGATCGTCAGTATTGGGGAGCCCATGGCTTTGGCTGAAGGCATCGAGCGTTGGCTCGACAACGATCGCATTCGCGGAGCTTTTGCGGTGCTAGCCAAGCAACGGGCGCGTGCCTTAGACCGGGAGCGAGTAGGGTCGTTATGGATCGATGCGTTAACGACCTAGGGCGAGTCGATACCCATAGGGGGTTTTAACAGTTTCTTAAAACTTTACCTATGGTTATCCATCGTTGTATAATTATGGTATGAATCGAAAACTTGTGGGCATTAGGGAAGCGGCCGAGTTTTTGGGGGTCACCCCGTCGACATTGCGAC
>DAHWKJ010000056.1 GCA_027343695.1 Sulfobacillus sp.
TGAGTTTACATTACTACAATAACCTCGAGGATGTGGATCAGATCACACGATCGCTTCGGGAGTACCGGGTAGCGTATCCTGACGGGGTAAAATAAGTCGATTCGCATCGATTTGCCAATGCTTAGGGATCATGGAGGGGCCACTGATTACAGCGGCTCTTCTACTGAGATTGTCTTCATGGCCCTACCTGAGAGTGGGAAGTAGTCGAAAGGTTTCAGGTGTTGGGCATGGATACTCGATTGAGCAGACGCTGGCTGGAACTATCCCGGGGTTCGGGGCCTTACTAAGGACTCTTCAAGTTGTTTCGTGGTTGGTATTGCAGGATCTTATGCAGTGCGGGTGTCTCGGGAGCCAGATTGGTAATGAAGCGTTGTTGGGATGGCCATGGCTGCCGCGGCGATGGTCAGGCTTATCAGGATGAGGTATCCCATGGGAAAGGCTTCTCCCAACGGGAGCAGGAAGCCGTAACCTAATGGACCCAATACCGCACCGATATACCCGATGGTGAGGAGGATTCCTGAGGCGCGACCGACGTAGAGGTTCGGCACTATTTCTGCGGGAGCGGCCATTCCTAGAGTAAAAATCAGCGCTGTAGTGAATCCAATGAAAATCGACCACAGATAGGCCCAGCTAGGAATGCATAATAACCCGCCGAGAGATAGCGCCATCAACAACGAGGCTGTGACAAAGGGTCGGCGAAAGCCTCGACCCAGTTTCAGCATCCATGGAGAGACGATACTTCCGAGTATAGATCCGAACGAGACTGCCGCGAGTGGGTAGGAGGCGGTTGAGAGAGGCCAGCCATGGCGGACGAAATAATCCGGTAGCCATGTGACTAGGGCATAGAATACGCCACCTTGGGCGGCAAAAGCCACGGCAATCGGAATGAATCCGGGCTCACGAATCGAAAACGGCGTAGGTGCGGAGACTTGAACGTCAATACCTTGCCTGCGCTCCCCGCGAAATACGATCAACCAGCCTACGCTCGTTAAGAGGCAAATGCATCCCCAAAACATAAACACACCGGTCCAACTTAGTCGTCCCATTAGCGGTAGGAGTACGGATGTCGTGATGAGGCTTGCGATAAATCCACCCATCACGAGGGCGTTGGCATAGAGGCTAGTCGGCAACGTCGGATTCATGGGGTTCATACTTCTGGCCAGCTTTGCCAAAGTGGGCTGCGCCAGTCCGATGGCTACACCGGTCGTTGACACATCGATAAAGAGGCCGATGCGTGAAGGATCTGCTACGGGGACGAACGCGCCTATGGAGAGCAATAGGAGAGCTACAAGTAATGTGGTGCGGTGGCCAAATCGGTCGGCAATCCGGCCAGAAGGCATGGAAACTACGGCAATAATAGCCAGCGGTAATGCGGTAAGACTACCCGCCCAGAAGGCTCCTAGATGAAGTTTATGCAAAAACAACGGGAGCATCGGACCGATCGTAACGATCGTGGTACGGCAAGAAAACGCGGTGAACCATACGAGGGCTAAAGGCAAAACCCAAGAAAATAATCGTCGCGCCGCCAGACCCACCTCCCACGTAGAATATTTGGCTTGTTCGCGAATATCCAATATAGGGAACTAATTGACAAATCAGATGATATCATTTATCAATGATATCAGGAAGGGATTCCCGATATACCCAACTTACGGCTTTTAAACCGACATGTTTTTTCAGAAAGGGGGTTCAAGATGGCAGCAAGAAATCAGTTGGCTGATGTCATTGAAGACCACGCGTTAGGACGGGTACCCGACGCGCAGCGTAAAAGTGGGTGGGCACTGTCCTGGATGGCCATGGGCATTGCAACGACATTAGTGCAACTGCTGATTGGGAGTTACGTCGCAGCGGTGGCCGGGATGGGATGGGCAATTACCGCTGACGTACTAGTCGCTCTCTTTGGAGGGACTTTGGGTTGGATGGTGGCGCTCATTAGTCGTCAGGAAGGTCTTTCCAGCACGGTGACCTCGCGGTTTTATGGTTTGGGTGCTCGCGGATCGATTATTGCCTCGGTGATCTTCGGATTTATGATTTTGGGGTTCTTAGCGCTCGAAAATTCCCTCTTGTACTATGGCACTCTGTTTGCTTTTGGATGGCATAATACGCTACTGCTTCGCATCGTGATTTTCGGCATTCTGACCATCGGTTGGATTTTACTGACGACGTTCGGAGTCAACTTAGTATTAAAAGTGGCTTCGTACTTGATGATTGCCTTTCTCATCCTATTGGCCTATATGTTTTATCGCAGTGGCTTCACTTCCGGGGTCGCATTCATGACGATTTTTACTCATGGGTCACTGATTCCAGGACTCGGGGGTGCTTGGCAGCGGTTTGCCGATGTGTTGGTGACACTGGCAGGCTCGGCCGGAGCACTGGCCCTCTGTGATGCCGATTACGCTCGATACGCCAAGACGCCTAAAGACGTCATTATTATGGCCTACGTTGGCAGTTTCATGATGGACATTGTCATCATGATTGCTGGTGCCGTGATTGTGTTTGGGGGCATGGGCCCGGCGATTCATTACCTTGTTGCGCATCATATGGCTACGTCGACCAATGCTGCGACAGCAGCTAACGCGTTGGCTCAGAATAATACTGGTGCGTTCTTCATTGTACTCTCGGCGATTGTCGGATTCATTTTGATGTATGCTGCACAGGTGAAGGCACAGACCCTCAATACGTATTCCGGGTCGCTGGCACTGACCAATTTGTTCGATGCCTTGGGTAAGTGGCGACCGGGTCGGTTTTGGATGGTCGTCCTCGGCAATGTGATCGCATTGTTAATGGCGGCTGGGGGGATTCTGGGTCTGATTGCGAGTTGGCTCAACATCCTCGGGATCATGACGATGGCCTTCGTGGCGGTGATGATTGCGGACTATTACATTGTCCGGAAAAAGACTCTGGCGGACCATGCTCAAGTGGAAGCCATCAACGTGGCGGGTGTCGTGAGCGTGGTGCTTGGCGTCGTACTCGCAGTGGTTCTAGAAAGCACCCATGTCTTTCCATTGGGATTTTTAACATCCTTGGTCGTCGTGCTTGTAGCCTATCCCATCTTACGCCGCAACGTCTTTAAAGTGGGATCCATGACGGGGATGGTAGACGCGTCATTAGCTCTCAGAGAAGTTGAGGGAGGTTAAACCGTAAGACAGGTGGGCTTTCGCACACTAAACCCGGTACACTGAGAACACACCACATTAAAGGAGGATTATGTCGTGCCGGACAACACCTTAGATATGCTGACGCGTGGTCGAAAGCCCCCTACCTTAGCGGAGCACGTGACCCAAGAACTGCGAGACGCCATCATTCAAGGAGAACTAGCTCCCGGGGAATCGCTCTTGTTGGCGGATCTCGCTAAACGCCTCGACGTAAGCATTATGCCGGTACGTGAAGCGTTAAAACGATTACAGTCCGAGGGTTTGGTGGAACAACCCCCCCAAAAAGAGGCGCGCGTCACCATGCTCTCGTCAGTGGATTTAGATGACACTTACGCGACCCGCATTTTGCTCGAGACTCGGGTGATTCGCCGGAGTGCCGAACTTTTTGCGGAAACCGACTATGCGCGTCTGGTCGGGATTTTGGGACGCTACGAAGAGGCTTATGCGGCGGGTCATGATGCCGAGGGTCGTAGTCTTCATAAAGCCTTTCACTTTGGGATGTACGCGGTTGGGGGGTCACCGTGGATTCTTCAGCTGATCAGTATGCTCTGGGATAACTCCGAGCGATATCGTCGGTTATCCCTAACCCAGCGAGGAACCGTGAGAGATCGTCGCCGCGAGCATAATGCGGTGTTAGAGGCGTGCCGTGACCACAACGCTGAGTTGGCGGCCAGTGAGCTCGAACACCATCTGCGCCGTACGGCGGATTTGGTATATCAGGCGGCAAAATCGCTGTTAGATGCAAAGGAGTGAGCGCATGGACTACTACGATGATAGATACGCAACCGTAGGACAAAAAATGATCTTCGAAAACCCGCTGGTCCGGGTGTGGGAGGTAATTCTTTATCCGGGTGAGGAACATCCTATGCATCACCACGTACTACCGTATTTGTCGGTGGTGTTGGAAGGAGAAAGCTCGACGTGGGCTTGGGAAGATGGTCGCACCACAAAGAATGTGGAGCCTCCCGGGTCATATTCCTACCACGAGGGCGGGGATACTCACACGCTTAAGAACAACAGTGATCAGCGTTATTGGAGTCGGATTATCGAATTGAAAACCGCACGCTACCGGCACTTAATTAACCCCGAGGCCACCTTCTACGACGATAATTACGCACACGTAGCGCAGACCGTACTGTTTGAGAACGATCTGATTCGGCTCTGGGAAATCTCGCTGCAGCCCGGCGATGGCCATCCTACCCACCATCACCTCCTCCCTTATGTGATTCTCTCGGTGGAAGGGGGGCATAACCAGATGAAGTGGGAAGATGGACGGATTACCCGGTCCTATGAAGCCCCGGGGTTTGTGTTATTTCGAGAACCGGGCGGGATTCATCGGCTTTACAATACGGACGAGTCGAAACATTACTGGAATCGGCTGGTCGAACTAAAAGTCCCCTCCTATCCGTTGCCGGATCTTCCACAGGAATTGCCTCCCGAAGTGTTATTGAATACCCCTGAAGAAGCTTGGAGGCAGAAATCGTTACCCGGACTATCCGAGATTCGCCTCTGGAATAACGAGGAAACCGGGGCGTCGATAAGTTTAGTGAAGTTTCTGAAAGGGAGTGGCATCCCTGATCAACATAAGCATGCCTCAAATCAGTTTATGTACTGCCTGTCGGGAGAATATGAATATACCAGCACCGGAGTTGTTCTTAGGCCGGGCAGTTTTTACTGGAACCCCAAAGGCAATGTGCATGGCCCTACCACAGCGCACCAAGACTCGGTCTTAGTGGAGATCTATGACGGGCAACACTACCCCGAAAAACCTTCGTGGTACCGGGATGATCAAGACGCTAAGTAAGGGTACCCCAACTCCACACAAAATATAGGAGGAATATTACGTGGCTAAAGAAGAACTTCGCAACCGAAAACTGAATACTCCGCTAGGTGTGTTTTCTCAGGCAACAAAAATCGAAGCATCGGGGACCTTGGTCTTTATCTCCGGATTAACCTCTCGCGATCCTGAGGGACACGTGGTGGGGGTCGGTGACGTCAAGAAACAGACCGAAACTATTTTGGAAAATATGCAGACGATTTTAGCGGATGCCAATGGGACCCTTGAGGACGTAACCAAAGTCACCGTCTACATTCGAAACATGAAAGATTTTGACGCCATTCACGAGGTCCGGCGTCGCTACTTCAAGCCACCCTTGCCCGCCTCGACGATGGTCGAGGTATCGATGTTAGTAAGCCCCGAACTCCTGATTGAAATCGAGGCGATTGCCGTTATTCCGAAGCAATAAGAAAAAAGGGGGTGTTGGCAATGTGGGATGTTCACGCCCATGTAATTCCTCCTGCAGTGTTGGAAGCGGCACGTGCTGGGCTTTATGGGTTGGCTCTTGAGGGCGATTGGCTCTTGGTCGACGGCGGGCGGATTTTGGTGCGGAATATGTCTAATATCGGGAGCCTCACTCGGTATGCGACCGATTTCCACTTGTCCCTCCTACTGTCGGTGCCCCCGCTCCTGATACGGGATGTAGAGAGTTCACGCGGCGATTGGTTTAGATTTTTGAATGATGCCTTAAGCCAACTTTGCCAAGCCCTGACCGTGGAATCGGCCATGTTGGCAGCTTTACCTCTTGCCGAGTCCGGACTGGCCTTGAAAGAATGGGACCGGGTTCAGGGCGTAGCATGGGGACTGACGTTGGGTACTGGGATTCAACAGGAGATTTTTACGAAAGGCCGTTTCCGACCATTTTGGGATGGCTTCGCTGCATCTGGTGGCGGGATGGCATTCATTCATGGCGGACCGGGCCAAGACCCACGGTTAGGGGACTACTATTTGGATAATTTAGTAGGCTATCCCGCGGAAGATACCTTAGCGGCGGCGGCGTTAGTTTTTTCCGGACTCCCGGTGCGCTATCCGGATATTCAATGGTGCCTCAGTCATGGGGGGGGAAGCGCCGCATTTCTAGTAGGACGTTGGCAGCGTGGGTACGAAACCAAACGCCCTGGCATAGACACGGCGTTGCCGTCGCCCATGGAGACGTTTGGGGTTTTATGGTTTGACAGCGTGGTGCACGATGATCGCTCGCTGGCGTTGTTGATGGACCGAGCCCCGGGCCGCGTGGTATTCGGCACGGACTACCCTTTTCCCATGGGGACCCAGCATCAATTGAGCGACGGTTCGGTTCCGGCCCATATCTTTCGAGCATTAGAGGCCAATGGGCAGCGCCTAATCCAGAGCGTTAGGAAAGGACGATCCACTTAATGAGACTCTATACCGTTCGATTACCCGAAGGCGAAGAACGCGTCATGGCAGAATTGGATACCGGTGCCTGGTATGACGTGACGGAACGTTTTCCCTCCATGTTGCATGTGATTCAAGAGGGTGCGGACGTTATAGACGCAATTCGCGCACTCACCAAGACATTGGAGCCGGTTGAGGTCGATGACACACTGACAATTCTGGCGCCCATACCGCGTCCGCAGCGGGATGTTTATTGCGTAGGATGGAACTATTTGAAGCATTTCAATGAGGGCGTCGGTAAGCGCGGAAAGCAAGAGACAGAACTCCCGGAATATCCCACGTTCTTTAGTAAAGCAACGCGATCCGTGATCGGCCCGCATGCCGAGGTACCCTATGACCACGCATTTACCGAGAAGTTAGATTACGAAGCGGAGATTGCCGTCATTATCGGGCGTGAGGGCAAGAACATTACGGAATCGGATGCGATAGATTATGTGTTTGGATATACGCTGGCCAATGACGTGTCGGCTCGTGATGTTCAACGACGGCACGGTGGGCAGTGGTTAAAAGGGAAGGCCATGGATGGGTCTTGCCCCTTAGGCCCGGCCATTGTGACGCGGGACGAGGTGCCCCGTATTGAAGACTTAAACATTCGTGGGTTCGTCAACGGAGAGGTGCGCCAGGAGGCCCGATTGAGCCAACTGATTTTCTCCATTCCGCGGTTGATAGCTGAATTGTCACGTGGGATGACCCTGATCCCGGGGGATGTGCTGTTAACCGGAACACCCGATGGCGTAGGATTTGCGATGACGCCCCCCCAGTTTCTTCGACCTGGTGATCGATTGATAGTTGCCAGTGATCTCTTAGGACGTCTCGAAAATACGGTGGGTCTCGATGCTCACGAAACGAGGTGATGGCATTGTTATTGCGCGAGTTGGAGTATGTCAGGCCCGATTCATTGGAAGACGCCGTTAGGCTATTAAGCGAGCTTCCTGATGCCGGCCTCTTGGCCGGCGGCCAGAGCCTTATCAATGTGTTGAAGATGCGTATTGGCGGGTATAGCACACTGATAGATATTTCACGGCTGCGGGAACTGAAGGCGATTGAGGTAGGAGAAAAATCTCTCCGTGTCGGGGCCGGGGTAACCTATGACGAACTTATGCATTCTATGGAGGTTTCCTTACATCGTCCGACGTTGGTCGACGTGGTGGGGCGAATTGCGGATCCCCAGGTGAGAAACAGGGGGACTCTAGGCGGCAATTGTTGTTACAACGACCCCACGTGTCATCTCCCACCAATTCTCACGGCCATCGGGACGGTGTTTGAAGCGAGGGGGTCCCACGGCACCCGTATGATTCCAGCTTCAGAGTTCTTTGTAAGCTATTACCAGACTTCACTGGGACCTGGAGAAATGCTGGTGGCGCTGCATGTACCGAAATTGAAATCCCGCTCTGGCGATGGATTTGTGCCACTTTCGGTCGGTGGCACCGATGTCTTAAACATCATTGCAGGTGCCGCCACGGTGACCCTGGCAGAAGAAGGTGGGATCGAGGAAGTGGTGATCGTGGTCACGGGTGCCTCGGAGCGTCCGATCCGGTTAGAATCCGTTGAAGAAGGTCTCAAAGGGACCGCGGGACAACCGGATGATGCGGACCGTGCTTTTAGTCTCCTAGACCTAGCACTCTTAGATCCGCCGGACGATGTTCATGCCTCGGCTGAATACCGGCGAGATATGGTTCCTGTTTTTACGCGTCGGGCCCTAGAACAGGCAATGAAGAATGCAAGGAGGGGTATTCATGACTGAGCCAGCGAAGTCAAAAACCATTCGCGTCACCGTAGACGGGATCGAGTATACCCGCGATGTTGAAGCACGCACCTTGTTGGTACGGTTTATCCGAGAAGCATTGAATCATACGGGGACTCATTTCGGTTGTGATACCGGACACTGTGGATCCTGTTCGGTTATTGTGGATGGCAAAGTGGTGAAATCGTGCATGGTGCTGGCGGTGCAAGCCGATGGAGCGGACATCGAAACCGTGGAGGGGTTAGCGAACCCGGACGGTTCTCTGCATCCGATTCAACAAGCTTTTTCGCAATACCATGCCCTACAATGTGGATTTTGCACGCCAGGTGTTTTAATGGCCGCTAAATATCTACTTGAAACCAATCCCCATCCCAACGAAGAAGAAATCCGCCGCGGCATTAAAGGTAATCTTTGTCGATGCACCGGCTATGTCAATATCGTCCGCGCCATTCAGTCGCTCGCTAATGAAGAGGAGGTGAGGGTATGAGTCAGACCCTAACAGAAGACAAGGTGAGCATTAAGACCTGGTCGGGACAGAGTATTCCCCGCAAAGAAGATGGCCGCTTGGTTAAAGGGCAAGGGCGTTTTGCGGACGACATTCGGCGGCATCACGAAGCACATGTGTATCTGTTGCGTTCGCCCTACGGACATGCTCGAATTCGCGCGGTGGATGTGAGCGCCGCGGAAGCGGCACCTGGGGTGATTGCGACTCTCACAGGAGCTGAGGTGCATTTTCTTCAGAAACCTTTTATGCAAATTGCCCCGTTGCCCGGTGGTTACATTGAAGATTATTGTCTCGCCGTCGACAAGGTCCGTTTTATGGGGGAGCCTGTCGTCGCGGTCCTAGCTGAGACTGCAGAAGCAGCAAGAGATGCGGCGGACTTGGTCGAGGTGGATTACGAGCCACTGCCAGCCTTGATTACCGGGGAAGACGCCTTAAAAGATGACGGACCCGTGTTGCATGGCAAGGTGGGATCGAACGTGGTATGGCACGGTCTTTACGATTGGGGTTCGATCGATGAAGCCAAGCGAAAAGCGGACAAAATAGTGAAAATCGATCGGCTACATTTTCATCGATTTACCAGTACCCCTATTGAATGTAACGCGGCGGTGGTGGAGTATTACCCGGGATCTGAGGAGTACACCATCTGGTGTAACAATACGATGCCACAATTTGCTGCCATGTTCATGGGCCCGGCTCTTGGCATTCCAACCGACCGGATGCACTTTATTACCCAAGATATTGGGGGGTCCTTCGGTAATAAAATCACGAATTATGTGTATATTGCGATCTGCGCCATCTTGGCCAAGAAATCCGGGCGCCCAGTGCGGTGGACCGAGTATAGGACCGACCACATTTTGGGCGGATCGCATGGCAACGAGCGCACGTTTTTGGACATTGAAGTCCCGGTGAAGAATGATGGCACGATTCTTGGAATCGACGCGCGTGCTATCGATGATTGTGGCGCGTATCCTCGCTACGAACCATTGGGCTCGGTGATTTGGTCGCAAGTGGTTCCGGGAGCGTATCAATTTCGTAACGTCCGGGTGGACTACACCCAAGTGGTCACCAATAAGTGTCCAGTGGGGCCCAATCGTGGCTACTCGCGGCTGCAACACCTCTGGATGTTGGAACGGGTGATTGATATCGTCGCTCACGAATTGAACTTGGATGCGGTGGCAATTCGTAAACAAAACTATATCCAACCTGAGCAAATGCCGTACGAAACACCCAATGGGTGCGTCTATGATTCTGGTGACTATCCGCGCTGTCTGGATCTAGCACTCGATCTTATCCATTATGACCACTGGCGTCAGCGCCAACGGGAGCTTTCGGGAACGGGAAAATTGATTGGGATTGGGATTGGTTCAACGCTGGACTCGGGCACCAATAACTTTGGCCAAGCGCGGATTATTAACCACGATTTGCCGTTTTCGGGCAATGGTGAGGTGTCCAATGTAAAGCTTGACCTTTATGGGGAGGTGGTAGTTACCATCGGAACCACGCCCCAGGGTCAGGGTCACGAGACTACCGCTGCGCAAGTGGTGGCGGATCTGTTGGGACTTCATCCAGATCAGGTGCGGGTCCTGATCGGGCACGATAATGGACGGAATGTGTATACCGGATTCTCCGGGACCTACGCCAGCCAGTTTGCGGTGACAGGTCTCGGCGCGGTCCGAGGCGCGGCATTAAAGCTCAAAAACGAGATAGAACTCTTAGCAGCTGGTATCTTTGGGGCCGCACCTGACGCCATTGAGCTGGTGGACGGCACGGCTCGCGTCAAGGGGAAGGCGGAGATGGCAATCCCATTTATCGGTCTTGCCAATATTGTATTTGCGAACAATGCGACTATACCGGACGGACTTGATGTCTCGTTGAATTGTACTTATACCTATCGACCTTCATTTAAGATTCCGGATGTTGAACGGAAGTTTGGGAATCTCACTTTAACCTATGCGACGCAGATTCATGCCTGTGTTATCGAAGTGGATGAGGCTACCGGGGAAACCAAAATATTGGAGTATGGCGCCGCAGATGATTCGGGAACTTTGATTCATCCGCAAATAGTGGAAGGGCAGGTTCATGGGGCAGCGGGGCTCGGGATAGGCGCCGCACTCTATGAAGCGTTGGAGTACGACGCTGAAGGTCAGATGATAAGTCCGAATTTCTACGCCTATAAAGCCGTCACTGCAGTGGATGTGCCGATGATTAAGACGGCGGCCATTGAATCTCCCTCGCCTTTTAGCCCCAATGGGGCCAAAGGTATGGGTGAAGGCGGGGGGGCTCCCCTGCACGCGATATGTAGTGCCCTACAGGACGTGATGTACCAAAGAACCCGGGCCATCGTGAGTGACTCGTATAATCCGGCGGAACGGGTCTATCGTTTGTTGCGTCAAAGCGAGACCGCTAATAGGGGCGTTCACGTGATCGAGAATCGAGCCTAGAGGAGGGATTTTGGTGCGGGTTTCCTATGATTTTCGCGATAGTGTCGTCGTGGTAACCGGCGGAGGCCACGGAATCGGCGCGGGCCTTTGTCGAGCAGTCGCCAAGGCTGGAGGGGTGGCGGTGTCGGCAGACATCGCCCCCAATAGCGCATTAAGTGAGATTCAAGCGCCGGGTCGTATCGAAGTAGCGTCGGTCGATGTTGGTAATGCGCAAGGCATCCAAGGCCTCTTGCAGGAGACGATAGGGCGATATGGTAAGATTGATGCCTTTGTTCAAGCGGCGGCGATTCAACCACGGCAAGAGATTGAGGAAATGTCCCAAGAAACGTGGCTTCGTGTCATGGACGTCAACCTGAATAGCCTCTTTTATGCGGGTCAGGTACTCATGCCCCATATGAAATCACGACGAGCTGGTGCTATTGTGGCGTTTGCGTCGGGCTTAGCACAAACCGGATGGGCTAAAGCATCCGGGTACGCCACAACCAAGGCGGCCCTCATTGCTTTTATTAAGTCTATGGCCAAAGAGGGTCTCGCTTACGGAGTACGGGCCAACATCATCGCCCCAGGAATAACAGACACTGATTTATTTACCGGACCCAATAATGAGCAAGAACAGGAGTTCTTTCGGGTTCGAGGGGGTGGGGTCGGTACCGTGGCGGAGGTGGTTCCCTTATTGATGTTTTTAATCTCAGATGCCTCCCGTAGCTTGACCGGCGCTTTGTTGAGTCGCGACCTAATTATTCATCCGCCGGAGACAGCGGACTTGAAGGATCAGATGTGAAGGGAGGGGATGGGGTGAAGGAACCAATAGCGGTGCCGGTAGCCATCGTCGGTGCCGGGCCGGTAGGTCTGGCCGCCGGTCTCGAGTTGATGCGCTTTGGCATTCCCTTTCAGATATTTGAAGAGGACGATACACTGTCCAGCAAACCTAAGGCAGGGACCATTCTCCCGCGATCGCTTGAGATTTTTGCAGGTGAGGGAATCATCGACGGAGTGCTTCGAGAGGGTCTGCGATTTGACGAGGTGCACTTTGTCGATCGGCCGACGGATAAAGTCTTGATGCGGATGCTGATGAGCCCCATGGGCGATGAAACCCGCTATCCATTCATCGTTAACTTACCGCAGAACGACTTAGAGGCTTTAATGCAAGCCGCACTATGTCAAGGCGGGCATTCCATAAGGTTTCAGCATCAACTGAAGACGATCTCCCAAGATGCCGGGGGTTGTCACCTCTGGTTCGAGACTCCCGAGGGCCCTATGGAGGTTGCTGCTCAATTCGTATTGGCTTGTGACGGGGGCCGCAGTATCATTCGTCATCAACTGGGAATTGAGATGGCAGGGGTAACCCATCCCGAACGGTTTTTAGTGGCGGATTTTAAAGTAGATCTGGACCGCCGGACTGGTCGCCCACTGACGTATCTCTCCTATATTTTTGACCCTGAGGAGTGGGTTATTTTTGTCCGACAGCCACGTTTTTGGAGATTCTTGATCCCTATTCCACAAGGGGCGTCGGAACCGAGCCAAGTCGAGGTAATAGATAAGGTCCGCCGAGTCGTCAAGAATTCAATGCTCCCGATTGACTTTCTTGATATGGGTGTCTATCACGTGCACCATCGTACGGCAAAGACCTGGCAAAAGGACAGGATTTTTCTTCTCGGTGATGCGGCTCACCTCATCACTCCGGTCGGAGGGCTAGGGATGAACACGGGAATTCAGGATGCCAATAACTTGGCGTGGAAAATCGCCTGGGTACTGAATCACCACGCGGATAGGGCATTGCTCGAAACCTACGAAAGCGAGCGCGCCCCAATTGCCCGATTTAACGCTCGCAACCAGGCAGACCGTAATCGTGATGTGATGCGGATGAAAAGTCCGATTAAGCGTGTGGGACGGAATCTAATCCTGGGGTGGATGGACCGCGCTGATGGGCTGCAATGGCAAGCATCCCATGCCCGGTCCTTGCTGGGAACGAGTTATAAACCGGCAAGAAAACCGCCCTCCTTACTAACCCAAATAGGCACCGCCCGACACTTTGTGCGCCCGCCGATTGAGGTGGGAGACCGAGTCCCTGATGGCGCGGTCATGGGATCGGACGGGAAGCGTCATCATCTCCATAGCTTACTGGAGAAAGAATTTGTTGCGCTACTGTTGATGGACCCGAGAAAGCGTATGGCGGTGGATCCCGATGTCCCGGGATTACACCAGTATGTCATGCATCGGTTTGACGCGGCTTTTGATACCGGTCTACGTGAACGCGCACTCCTGGATCCGGGAGGGCATCTACAAAAAAAGTTAGGTATTGACGAAGAGCATTTCATATTGATTCGGCCTGATGCCCACGTCGAAGTCATTGCTCCATTTCTCGAAAGCTCCAGTATCGTCCAGGCTTACCAAGGGTTCATTCAACAACAGTTGCCCACCGAGCTACCTAAAACGGGCGTACTGTAAATGAGGAGGATGTCTCATGAAGGTTACTGAACAAGGTCAATTTGTGGTCAGCGCTTCGCCGGACCATGTGTTGCAGTTAGTGACTGACCCCGACTTCTTAGGAAAGACTCTACCCGATTCCAAAGGCTACCGGGTCACGGGCCCGGCGTCTTGCGTGGTGGATATGAAGGTGGGAGTATCCCACATCAAAGGCGTCATGCCGACTACTCTGACGGTACAGCCGCACCAGCCTGGCACTCCCCTCATCATCCGCGTGGGGGCACAAGGCTTAGGGAGTCGAGTGGATATGGAACTCGGATTTGATATCCAGGATTTGGGGCATTCCACGCAACTGGCTTGGACAAGTATGGCGACAGTCAGTGGAGTCCTAGCCAGTGTGGGTTCTGGATTACTGCGACCATTAGCCAAGAGAAATTTTGACGCCATTGTGAGTGCGATTCAACAAGCCATTGAGCAAGCCATTTAACTCGGAAGGAGGTGGATTCTCATGGAACCGGGGCGCCTAGCCGTCAGTACCATATCCACCCAAAACTGGACAGCATGGGAGGACTTAATCCGATATCGAGCTTTAGGCATCCATGGCATCGGCCTCTGGCGAGACAAACTTCGTGAGGTGGACCTCCGGGAATACCGAAAGGCTCTTGATGAACACGGCATGGTGGTCACGAACCTCTGCTTTGCAGGTCAGTTTACCCACGGTGTCGAGCAGGCTATCCAAGATGGAAGGCATGCACTAGAAGAGGCCACGAAACTGGGTGCATCCACGGTATTAGTGATCAGCGGTGCTCTGGGTGACACGAATTTGGCGCGTGCCCACAGCATGGTAGTGGAGGGACTCGGGAGGTTGGCCGAATTGGCAGACCACTATGGAATCCATCTGGCGTTGGAAGCACTACACCCCATGGATATGACCGCGTGGACGATCATTCCGACCGTGGATATGGCCCTAGATATCATTGACGAAGTCAGTCACCCGTCAGTCGGCTTAATGTTAGACCTCTACAACAGTTGGTGGGATCCTCGGCTTGAGGGAGCCATTCAACGAGCCGGGGAACGCATTCTCGCGGTGCAAATGGCGGATTGGAGGAACCCTACCCGAAGCTTTACGGATCGTGCAGTACCGGGCACAGGTGTCGCTGATCTCTCGCGTCTCATTAGAGCGGTTGAAGCAACGGGCTACCGAGGATTTTATGATTTAGAAATCTTTTCGGATGAAATTTGGGAGAACCGGGATGGGTATTCGTCTGTTCTATCGGAAGTCATGCAGTGGTGGCAAGGGGTGCCTTTAAATGGCTGAATATGATGTGGTGGTGGTCGGGGCTGGTCATAACGGACTCGCGGCGGCCTTGGTGCTGGCCAAATCAGGATTGAAGGTCTTGGTTCTGGAATCACAGGCGGCCGCCGGGGGTGCTGCTAAGTCCGGGGAGTTGACTCGGCCGGGGTTCATTCACGATTACTACGCCAGTAACATTGGACTTTTTCTCGGGTCGGCACTGTATCGTGAGTTCGGTTCAGAATTCATGAAGGCCGGATTTGCCATTGATGTAGCGGACCAGGCCTATGGCAGTGCTTTTCCCGATGGGCGAGGCTTACCGATTTATACGATGGCGGAAGCCACCGAGGAATCTATTCGCTCTTTTTCGGAACGTGATGTGGCAACATGGAAAAGCCTGGTGCAAGAATTCCAAGAGGTGTCACCCTATCTCTTTCCCCTGTTACAGTTGCCGATTCCTTCATGGGCATTTGGCCGGGCGCTGTTCCGAATGGGACGAAAATTGGGTTGGGTTCGCACGCAAGAGTTATTTTCCACACTGCTGAAGTCTCCCCGGCAATTTGTGGAATCACGATTTGAGTCCAAGGAGATGCAGGCACTACTAATTCCCTGGGGTTATCACCTGGATTTTGCCCCAGACACAGCAGGAGGCGCCACCTTTCCGTTTTTGGAATCCATGGCCGATTATGTTAACGGGATGGCAATTGCTCATGGCGGTATTAGCCGTCTTGTCGACAGTATGGTCTCGGTTTTGAACTCGTATGGGGGAAAGCTGCTCTTAAATACCGAGGTGTCATCGGTCATGGTTAATCAGGGGCGCGCGGTGGGCGTTCGAACGGTTTCAGGCGACGAGATTCGAGCCAAACGAGCCGTGATTGCCAATGTGACCCCACGTCTTCTGTTTGGGAAACTCGTTGATGCAAATCTATTTCCCACCCGTTTCCTAGCTAAATCGAAACAGTTTCGGTATGGGCCCGGCACCATGATGGTTCATCTCGCGTTGTCGGCTCCGGTGCCGTGGACTGCAGGGGGTCTCGAAAGGTCGCTCTATGTACATATCGCGCCCTATGTCGATGATGTGGCAATGGCGGACCGAGATTCGCAGTCCGGACTTTTACCCAAGAGTCCTTTACTAGTGGTAGGACAGCAATCTGTGTGGGATCGGACGCGGGTTCCCGAAGGCAGTGAGACTTTATGGGTTCAAGTGCGCACGGTACCGGCGAAGCCGGTGGGTGACGCCTTGCAACAAATTGTTCCGAGAGGGTCATGGGACGACATTAAAGACGCCTATGCAGATCGAGTCATCGAGAAGATTGAACGCTATGCGCCAGGGCTTCGTTCGAAGATCCTGGCACGCGTGGTGTTCTCGCCGACGGATCTGGAACGCGACAACCCAAATCTGGTTGGGGGTGACAGTGTCTCTGGAAGTCATCATTTGGACCAATTCTATCTCTTTCGACCGATTCCCGGATGGTCTCGGTATCGGACACCGATAGCAGGCCTCTGGATGGTGGGAGCATCCACTTGGCCCGGAGCGGGTCTTAATGCCGCTTCGGGGTATTTGGCTGCGCGGGAGCTGCTTCGAACGGTCTAAATTTAAATAGCAACAAGACGTAACCGCTACGAGACAACAAGTTTGTCGGGGCACGTGATTCTGGAAACCCACCTCTGGTAAGGCTTGGATACCTATTGCGGAGTACTTGCAATATGGGTCTAGAGCGTTGGGTTGTTTTACCAACACGCCTGATTCTCGTAGGGTTACTATGGTGAGTGGCCGCGTTGGAGCTCATGCACAGTCTTTGACACCGCTGAGATATCCTGAGTAATTGAGGTAGCTGCACTTACACTTTTGATGGTCGGTAAACTAACACCGTGGCCTTGTTCCGTGCTTACAAGGCCGCCCCAAGGCAACTGTCTATCTATATCATTCAGCCACAGGTTTATATGTCAAGGCCACTCTACACCCGATTAAGTCTAAAATATTTTCGTAGATACTGTAGTTTTGGACGGTTCCCAGTTATGGCGATGATCGACTCGAGGCAGGGAGCGTCATAGGCTCGCCCAGAATTCCATAATGCTAGCAGGTAAGCACTCTCCCCGAAATCCGACAGGTAGTCGGATTTCGGGGAGAGTGCATGGAGTAAAGAAGAAAGCTAAAACGGGAAGCCGTCGGAAGCAACGGTGCTCCCTTCAAGGCTGACATGCTAACAAAAGCTTAGATCGCTTAATACGCCGCGATAGTGCCATCGGCCCGGGGTTCGGTACCGCCCACTAAGACGCCCTCCGGATCTTTCCAGATGATCTCGCCGCGACCGAATGGACCGTGTTCTTCGGTGATAGTCACCTCATGGCCACGGCTAATGAGATCCTCGATGATGGCGGCCGGCATGGTGTGCTCAACCACTACCTGATTACCTTCTTGCCAATGGAAACGGGGAGCGTCCAACGCAGCTTGGGGATTCATGTGGTCCTCCAATACGCGACTCATGATTTGGACATGACCCTGGGGCTGCATAAACCCTCCCATGACGCCGAATGGGCCAATGGGGACGCCGTTGTGGGTTAAGAATCCAGGGATGATGGTGTGAAAAGGACGTTTCCCCGGTTCTAGGGCATTCGGATGGCTTTCATCAAGGGAGAAAAGGCTTCCGCGGTTTTGTAAGGAAATGCCGGTTTCCGGCACCACCAAGCCGGATCCAAACCCTGCATAGTTGCTTTGGATATAAGACACCATGTTGCCTTCACCATCAGCGGTGGCGATGTATACGGTGCCCCCGGGCTTCGGGACTCCGGCGTTGCGTATTTGAGCTTCGGGACCGATAAGGCTCCGGCGTTGGGCGATATACGAGTCGCTGAGGAAGTCTTTTGCTGGGTAGGGCATATGACGTGGGTCGGTCAAGTATTGCAAAGCATCTGCAAATCCTAGTTTGATGGCTTCAATCTGATAGTGAATACGTTCGGCCTCGGTGGCTGGATTTAATCCCTCGAGCATTTTTAACGCCATGAGGGCGATGAGCCCCTGACCGTTTGGTGGCAGTTCCCAGACTTGATATCCATGATAGTCTACGGACAAGGGATCCACCCATTCGGGCTGATATCGAGCGAGATCTTCTTGCGTAATCACGCCCCCGGTTTCACGGGCAAATTGCGCGATCTGCGCGGCGAGTGCACCATGGTAGTAGGCATTGGCGTTGGTTTCCCCAATCTGTTGCAGGGAATCTGCGTGGCCCGGAGATCGCCAGATTTCTCCGGCGTGGGGAGCTCGGCCGTTTGGCGCAAAAATCCTAAACCATTCGTTATACTCTGGATCCGTTAGGGTTTCTTTATATTGCTGAAAGCCGCGGTTCCAAAAATATGCGACGGTAGGCGCCACGGGATAACCATCACGGGCTAATTGCACCGCAGGGTTTAGGTTCTCGGCGAGGCTAAGATTTCCGAACCGTTCGGTCAAAGTGGCCCATGCGGCTGGAGCCCCTGGGACTGTCACGGTACACCATCCCTTGGCGGGCATGGTGTCATGCCCCTGGGCTCGGACCCACTCGCGCGTCAAGCCACGCGGGGCTGGACCACTGGAATTGAGCCCATAAATTTTTCCCTGCGACCACACGATGGCAAAGGCATCACTGCCGAGTCCATTTGAGGTTGGCTCCACTACGGTGAGCGCCGCAGCAGTCGCGATAGCGGCGTCGATGGCATTGCCGCCCTGCTGTAAAATACGCAGCCCCGCCGCAGCGGCTTGAGGTTCTGCGGTCGCGACCATTCCGTGACGTCCGTAAACCACGGTGCGGCGAGAGGGATGCGGATAGGCTTGGGAATCGGTGGTGAGTGGGTTCGTTATCAGGGTTTCGCGAGGAGTTAATGGCGACATGAGTTCTCTTCCCTTTCATGATGCTTCATAGTATATGCCAGGACCCGAGGGCGGTCCGGCTTCCCTCTAGGCTGGGGATGAACGCACAAAACGCACGGTCTTAGTGAGGTTATGCTAAGCCACTGGGAATCAGTTGGCAAGAGTTTGGCGCGTTGACGGGGTGCCAAAAACAACCAGGGCACCACTGCTTTGGCACTAAGGATCCAGCGACTCCGAATGCTTGGCTAAGGGGCCCTGCCACGACTTTGATGGCAAGGCCCGCCCTCTATGGGATTGGGAATCGTTGTTGGCGAGCGCGATGACCGTTCCAGAGGGGTGTTGGTCCAACCTGGGGCAGTTTTCTTCGCTCACAGTCTCCTGGGGGTTTGAGACCCATAGGAACCGGAGGACAAAAAAGAAATCGTTGGGTTCGTCACAACCCATTGAGTCCTTCAGGGTGAGCGCGATTCTTCCGCACTGCGTTTATGCTTTGTGGGTAGTCCGGATGAGGACCGTTGCCCGTGAGTGGCCTCAACAGATGGAGAGGCAAACCGTGCCTGTCTGACCGTTTTTGTTTCCTCACGAAGGAATCAAGTGGCGGACGGTGCGTGATTAGCCGGATTGTATGAACCAAAACCCATTGCGCATCGTCTCCGTCGGTTGATGAGAGAGTGTAATATGTTTTTCAAAACCTATGTTGCCTATTGAATTCCGCGGACCCGGATTATTGACAAAAAAGTTACTATTCTCATATAATTAAATTGACTTACCGATCAGTAAATAGATTGGAAGTGATAGATTGGCATCTGCTGAGTCTTCTCATTGGAATCTTTGGGCGGAAACGTTGAATCGCGAAGCGCTCGATGCGTTACACATGCGCAGGTTGAAGTTGGTGTTAGAGTACGCGTACGCTCGGAGTGCCTTTTATAAAGAATATTGGCAGCGTGTCGGATTTCACCCAGATTCCATTCAAAATCTCGAAGATTTCAAGACTCGCGTGCCTCTCACCGACAAGTCAGATTTTCTCCAATTTCAAGAAGACTTTCCGCCTTACGGCAAGACGCTTGCAGTGGGGGAGTTTGATGTCGCGCATCACGCTGAAACTTCGGGTTCGACGGGAATTCCATTACGGATTCCCTTTACCGACTACGACACGGAACGTTATGGCGAGTCGTGGGTTTACGGGTGGTGGGCTTTAGGAATACGTCCGACAGATAGTTTTTATTTCGCTTTCAATTGGGGGAATTACGCGGGTTTTTGGAGCGCGTATTGGGGTGTCCGGAGGCTGGGTGCCAAGGTCTATTCTGGCGGCGGTCAGACCACCGAAGATCATGTTCGGAACATTTTACGACTTAAGCCCACCGTGCTTCTGAGCACGCCGAGCTTTGCGTTGCGGATTTTGGAAGCTGCGCAGAACTTGGGCATCGATCTCTCGACCTCGTCGATACAATACACCTACCATGCAGGCGAACCGGGTCCGTGTTCGCTCTCTTCGGTGCGCCGGAAACTGGACGCGGGGTTTGGTGCTATCAGCGGCGAGCTTTTAGGCATTGCAGAGGTGGATGCAGTCGCTCCTGGGTGTCGGATTCGTCAAGGAGTGCATATGTCCGAGATGTCGAATTTTTCTTGGTCTATGGGTGCGGATGGGCAAGAGGTCGCCGAAGGTACTATCGGGGAAAATGTCGTCACGACCTACGCCAATAGTGCGCAGCCCCTCATTAACTACCGGACCCATGACTTGGTCAGAGCTTTTAACCTTCCTGTATGCGGATGTGGGTGTACATGGCGATACCTCGACGGGGTAGTGCTGGGGCGAAGTGACTATATGATTACGGTCAAAGGCACCAACGTGTATCCTTCTGCGGTGGAGAACCTGATTAGTGACGTGTCGGGAGTGAGCCCGCATTTTCAACTGATCTTGAGTCGTCGCGGTGCGTTTGATGATTTATTGATTCGGTTCGAACCCGATTTGCAGGTGCCCCGTGACAAATGGGAGGGGGTTGGTGCAGAGGTGATACGCCGGATCAAAGAGGTGGTCGGGGTGCGACTCGGGGCGGAAGTAGCTGAGCCCGGAAGCCTTCCACGGACTGAACTCAAGGCTAAACGGATTGTGGATCTCCGGGGAGATGAATTCCGGCGTGAACTCGATCGTCAGCAGGGAGGTCAACCATGAGTGCGGTGAAAGCGGAGCAGATTACCAAACTAGAATTGCTGTACCACGAGGCCGTGGAGTTACGGGCTACTATGGAAACGCCAGCCATCGCACGATGCCTGGGCATCGTGATAGAAAATCTCCATTGGGCGCTTTGGTTGCAAGGGGTCGAGGAAGGGTTTGTGCCATTAGGGTTGTCGGAGCCTAATTTACCGAATCCGGGGACAGGCCGATCATGATCCGGTTAGTGGATACTCCTTGGGTCGATGTGGAAGCCCTTGATAAAGAGACCACCGTCCTGATGATGGTCATCGGGCCGACCGAGCAACATGGTCCTCACCTCCCCTTGGGCACCGATTTCTTGGTGGCTCAAGAAATGGCACGGCGCATGCAACGGGTGTTGGAAGAAGAATGTGGCTGGACCGTGGTTGAAGCCCCTCCCATCTACTACGTGCCGGCCGTTTTGTCCCGACAGTACCCGGGGTCGGTGACGGTGCGCAAGGAGCATTATCGTGCATATTTGGAGGATGTGGTGGCGAGTTATGCGGCCAATGGATTCAAAAATGGCGTCTTAATTTCCACCCATATTGACCCACCCTTCGTCTTGACGACCCAACTCGTGCTAGAGGGAGTCAATGCGCAATACAAAAGCCGCTTCATCCACGGCTATGAACGATTTCCAATGGAGGATGTTATGTCTGGGCGGGCTCCTGACATTTTTGGCTACGGACTCGAGGGAGACGTGCATGCGGGAATCTTGGAAACTTCGTCGCTATCTATCGCACATTCCGACTTAGTCCGCTGGGACCGCGCCCAATCTTTAGAAGATCAACCGATTGGATTTCACGAATTAGCCCAATCGCGATCATTTCGGCAGGTAGGGAATGGTCTGGGGTATACCGGATATCCGCGACTTGCATCGACCCGCTACGGGGAGATTTGGTATGATCGCTATGGCCAGATGTTTCGGGCCATCTTGCAATCCTATTGTCAGGGCCAAGACGTCTTTGAACAATTGAGTATTAAACATCTCATGCTGTGACTCAGGGGGCCAAACAGAATGCCGCGTCACAACCGACTGGACCGTGTCGATTTATTATCGAAAGCTGTGGCGGTGATCCGTCGCAATGGATACCGAGAAACCTCTCTAGAGGACCTAGCGAAAGAGTTTAATTTTACGAAGCCCGCTCTGTACTACTATGTTGATTCCAAAGAAGCGCTCTTGTACGAAATTTACGATAAGACCATTGACGAATGGTTAGGGGTCATAAAGGCCATTAATGACAATTCCACCATGTCACCGGATCAGAAAATCCGTGAAGTGGTGCGGCAATTCACCCATCTTTGTGTGGACCGCGACGAGATGGCCGTCTTTTTCAGTGAGAAAGCTTATCTTTCGGACCACCATTTTCAGGCGATTTCTGTCAAAGAGCGCGAGGTCGTCGATATCATTGCCGCAATCGTTTCCCAAGGGGTGGAACTCGGGGTCATGAAACCCATGTCGGCTAAAGTTATCGCGTATGGACTGGTGGGCATGACCGCTTGGTCCTATCGATGGATCGTTCCGGATGGGGCCTTGAGCGTCGATGAGATTGCCGACACCTATTACAAGATTCTAAGCCAAGGGTTTATGGCAGATTAATGATTTGACTCAAAGTTACTGCACGGTTAGTAAGGAGGTGCATTGATGATTTCGAATGAAGAATTACTTGAGAAGTTGGCCAACGGATTCGTGGTGGAAACTGAAGATGATATGTCGGAAGACTATCGTAAGCTCTTGGTGCAAACCTTGACCATCACGGCAGATACGGAACTCATTAGTATTTTTAGCATTTTAGATGCGCTTCAGTATGTACCCACGTTGAATCGACGGATTACCGAGTTGGCCATCATTCAAGATGAGCTAGGACATGCGCACATTGCCTATCGCTTATTACGGCTATTGGGGGTAGACACTGACTATCTTATCTATGAGCGAGAAGCGAAGGACTTTCGTAATCCCTATCTGATGGATCTAAAGCTGAATAATTATGCGGAGCTCTTGACCTTGCACGCGCTGTTGGATCGAGCTGGTTACGTACTGTTAGGCGACGTGTTTCACCATACTTCATACGGGCCGTGGAAACGCGCCTTGACAAAAGTGGATGCCGAAGAGGGATTTCATGTCCGTAATGGGGAATCGGGTCTGAGGGCAATGGTCAAAACCGCAGCCGGACGGCAACAAGTGCAAGCAGCGGTGGATTGGATGTTTATCATGGGGCTTGATTTTTTTGGCATGCCGGATCATTTAAAGAAGCGTTCGCTACAACTCGACTTCCGACTCAAGGGCGAAACCAATGACCAGATGCGGCAACGATGGATGAAGTCAGCGGTAGGGTTTTTGGATTCTATTCAGATTCAGGCGCCGGTACATTGGGACTCCGAGAGTGATTCGTATGTTACCGATTTTCCCTATCCCTGTGAATGGGATACAGATCAGCGCAGGTGGCAACTAGACCGGCCGGTAACTTGGCAAGACGTGCTGGGGCGGTTTAGAACGCATGGCCCATATAGGCGGGAATATGTCGAAATCTTGCGTCGGGGGCGTGAGTCCTACCTGGCATTGCGCGGAGGAGGTGTCGCCTAACATGGTGACCGAAGACCTAGTCTGGTCAGCACTTGAGACGGTTAAGGATCCGGAAGTCCCGGTGAGTATCGTGGCATTGGGTTTGATTAATGGCATTGCACTGGAAGGTAGCGAGGTCGCGATTCAGGTCACCTTTACGTCGCTAGGTTGTGCCTGTATGGATTGGATTGTTGATGATATCAAAGCAGCGGTCGGTGCCCTTCAAGAGATCTCATCGGTTCACGTGGATGTGGTGTGGAATGACCCATGGACAAAGGAGCGGATGACCGTGGCGGCACGAAACCAGCTGGGGAAGTGGGGGATTCAGGCATGACGCTTTGGGAACAACACGAGTTTGATGTGATGGCGCAGCAACGACGAGGAGACTCGATTCGGCATGTCGGCAGTATTTGGGCACCGTCACGCCGTCTGGCAGCGTTTTATGCGTCCGTGACCTATGACGAGCAACGCTGGCACACACTCTACGTGGTGGATCGTGCGGATACAGTGCCGGTCGTGGTAAGTGGGGAGGCGGTGTTCGAAAAAGGAGGGATTGTTCATGGAAAAGGCTCCCGTGGCGTTACAGCCTGCACTGATAACCTTGGCGCGTCTTAAGTATTTAATTGGAGAACAGTTGGTGACTGTCGGGCCGGTGGCCCCAGACCTAATCGCTTCCCTATCTAGTGTCGCAGTCGCCCAAAGTGTGATGGGGCAGGCACGATTTCTCTATAACTGGCAGGCAGGCGAGAGCCGTGCTGCTGATGAGGAGTTGGCGGAGGCAAGCACCTGGGCTCTCGAAACCGAGCTGCTGTCGTTTCAGGCATGGCCGACGTGGGTTCATCTGATTACGGTGATGTGGATGGTGGACCAGGCGATTCTGGTGGTGTTGGCGGAGTGGATTCATGAAGACCCGACGCTAGATGGACAATTGAAGAAACTGCGTCAAGAACTGAGGCAAACCCTAGTGTTTACGAGCGAATGGGTGGGTGTTTTCCTGAATGAGACGCCTCCGATTCGTGACCTGGTACGCGAGCTGGCCCGTCACCTGGCGGAAAGACTGGCCCCTCTCATTGGTTCCTGGGCACCCTCGGCACTGCCGGCATTCCATCGGTTGTGGATGAAGCAGATGGAAGGTGTGGCGTGATGCCTGAGATTCAAGTGTTGTGTCCGTTTTGTGGGGATCCGCAAACCCAACGATTGGCGCATTGGGCATCGCGCTTATTAGGCGAACAGTGGTGGTGTGAGGCATGCCACTCGGCTTTTGACTGGGTGCCGGAGCCACGCCTCGAAAAAGACGGTGCGATATGAACCAAGAAGTCGCTATCGTGACGGGTGCCGCTCGGGGGATCGGTTATGCCATCGGAAGGGCCATGGCCCTGCAAGGCATTGAGGTGGTATTAGCGGGCAACATGCCTGACCTCCAAAAGCAAAAGGCCGATGAATTGTGCCGGATGGGCTATCGAGTGCGGGCAGTGGAACTTGACGTGACGAGCCAAGCCTCAGTGGGACAAATGGTGGACGAGGTCGTGCATCGAGTGGGAATGCCGACCATCTTAGTCAATAATGCGGGAGCTGACACGATTAAACCGTTCATGGACACGGTGGAATCCGAATGGTGGAGTACCCTCGACGTCAATCTGATGGGAGCGATGCGTTGCAGTCATGCGGTCATTCCGCACATGCAGGCGAAACAATATGGTCGGATTGTGAATATCGGATCGGACGCGGGACGGGTAGGGACGAGCGGGCAAGTTGTATATTCCGCCGCCAAAGCTGGTCTGATTGGGTTTAGCAAGGCCCTCGCTCGCGAGGTAGTGTCTTTTGGCATTACCATCAATACGGTGTGTCCCGGACCCACCAATACTCCGCTGGTCGATGACATTTTGGCCAAGCCCCATCCAAGACTGTATCAGGCGCTCGAACGATCGATCCCCATGAAGCGCTTTGCCGAGCCGGATGAGATAGTGCCGCCTGTTTTGATGTTTATATCCCGTACTGCTAGTTATTTGACCGGTCAGACGGTGAGCGCGAGTGGGGGACTCACGATGATGTGACACGTCGGACATCTCAGTCTCGGAGATCTGTTATCCGCGCGAACCATATTCGGTACCAAAGGAGCGAGAACGAATGAGTCAAAACCAAAACGAGTCATCCATTCTAGTCGACTCTGCAGGATCTCGGGTCACGGTGACCCTTAACCGGGCTCCCGCGAATGCTCTAGATGTCGCAACGAGCCGACTACTGTATTCCACGATGTGGGAATTATCCCAGGACCACAATGTGAAGGTGATCCTAATCCAAAGCGCATCGCCCAAGATATTTTGTGCGGGTGCCGATGTCTCTACGGTCGAAGCGCACGATGTGGCGTTGATGGATCATCTGGGGAAGACACTGAAGGACACCTTCCTACTGATGCGCTCGATGGGGCCCATTATCGTCGCCGCTGTCAATGGACATTGCCTAGGTGGAGGGTTAGAGCTTGCCTTGGCCGCCGATTTTCGCCTGGCGTCGGACGGTCCCGCCAAATGGGGGCTTCCAGAAATTAATCTCGGGCTCTTCCCCGGCGGTGGCGCGGTAGCTATGATGAGTCGCCTCATTGGTTCCCAAAAAGCATTTTTCATGGCATTGTCCGGCCAGCCGATTTCCGTCGGCGAAGCGTATGCGTGGGGGCTGGCCGATGAACTCATTGCCCAGAAAGAATTTTCCGAGCGGGTGGAGCAATTTGTCACATCCATTAACGATGCCCCAGCAGTGCCCATCAAGGCGTTAA
The DNA here is from genome assembly GCA_027343695.1 of Sulfobacillus sp. Classification (GTDB taxonomy): domain Bacteria; phylum Bacillota; class Sulfobacillia; order Sulfobacillales; family Sulfobacillaceae; genus JAKADJ01. Next base: position 26,194 of record DAHWKJ010000056.1, read on the forward strand.
AACAAGCCGTATGGCGTGGGCAGGAAATGACTCTAGCCGGTGCCTTCGACTTTGAGCGGGTCATGCATGGACCGCTGGTTCAAACTCCCGATTGTTTCGAAGGGGTCGATGCATTTAGGGAACGCCGCCAGGCTCAGTTTGGCCAAGGGAGGATGGGAGAATGAAAATTGCCGTGTTCGATGAATATCGGATTGGGATTGTTGACGGTTCAGACCTGATTGATGTGACCGAGGCCTGTCCGTCTTATTCTAATACGTGGCCTCCTGTTTTTATGTTGCCATTCATTGAAGAGTTCACCAACATACGGCCCAAGATTGAGGATTTAATACGGAGGCGAAGCCGGATGGTGGCGCTTCGAGACGTCCGCCTTCGGCCTCCTGTACCCATGCCGACCAAAATCTTGGCGGCCCCCGTGAACTATCAGCGGCACCAAAAAGAGATGACGGCGAAAGGGGCCGTTTATGAAGGGATGGTGCTTCACACTGTGGCCCAGTATGGCGTGTTCCTTAAACCTTCTTCTTCCTTAGTGGGTAGCGACAGTGTAATCGAACTGCCATTTTCTGACCGGCGAACCGATCACGAAGCGGAATTAGCGGTTGTAATCGGACGTCGAGGACGTAATATCCGTCGTGAAGAGGCCTACGACTACGTCTTTGGGTATACCGGTTTGATGGACATTACGGTGCGGGGACACGAAGATCGCACATACCGCAAGGGGTTCGACGGATTTACTCCCATGGGCCCGTATGTGGTGACCAAAGATGAGATGAGCGATCCCCAACATATCGGGTTAGAGTTGACGGTCGATGGGGAAGTTCGCCAAGTTGGTAACACCGAGGACCTCATCTTTGACATTCCGCGTCTCATTGAAGCGGCCTCATTTCAAACCACATTGTATCCCGGGGACATCATTTCCACTGGGACACCGGAAGGAGTCGGGCCCATTAGGGCTGGTAATACGGTGCGGTTAACGGTCGAAGGAATCGGCGAGTTGGTCGTGCGGGTCAGTCAAGGGCACCCTGATTCTCGACGCGGCTTAGATATCTAATTACACATCTAGTTTCCGCTTCACGATCGCGTATGACACCACATGAAGGGAATGATTTCCGATGGCAGTGCAGTGGGCGTTTGAAGTGGCCTGTGAGCGGACCCCGAGCCGTCTGGCGGTTGTACAAGGATCCATCCGCTGGTCATTTGGCGATCTTTGGGAGCATGCTAGCAAGCTTGCCCGAGTCTTTACCGAAAAGGGACTTGTAGTCGGTGATCGGGTTTTGGTGGGGTTGCGAAACACCCCGGAAAACGTGGCGGTATTTTTTGCTACACAAATGAACGGACTGGTCTACGTACCAATAAATTACAGAGTTCATGCAAGTTCGGTTCAGTATTTTTGGCAGTATTCGGGGGCCTCGTTAGGAATTCTGGAGTCGGATCTTATCGAAGGATTGTTGCAGGCTGATCCGTTCTGGGTCGGCGCCCAGGCGGCGGACAATTTATGGATTGGCGATTCGCGCTTATGGGAACGCACCCACGGCACGGACCGACTATTCATCCAACCCCAGGTGGATGACGGAAACCTTTCTATGATTCTCTTTACGTCGGGTACGACCGGCAAGCCTAAGGGGGTTCCACTGACGCATGGCAATGTGCTAGCTCGTACCCTCGGTCCGTCACTCAATTGGGACTGTCCTCATGACGCTCAAGAACGGGTGCTGGGGATTATGCCGCTCTATCACACTATTGGACTGCAAGCCTGTTTGCTGTATGGGATATTGCAAAATCACACCTATTACCCTGTCGCGCAATTTTCTCCAGCCTCAACTCTCAAGTTAATCGAGTCGGAGCGTATTACCCATGTTTTTGGGACCCCGACCCATTTGTACGCTTTAGTGACAGAGCCCACTCTTGGACAAATCGACACGTCTTCTCTGACCCACATACTGTACGGCGGGGCGCCGATGAGTCCTTACGTGATTCAAGGCTGTGCCGAACGTTTGTGCTCTCGCATCACTTATGTTTACGGGAATACCGAGACGTATAACGCGCTATATCACCGAGAAGCGGCACGGACCTTGGAGCAATCAGTTGGTGGGATTTACCATCGCGTTCGAGTGGTAGAGATTGGGGGCACACCGGACCAATTGGTGGATCGTGGCCACGAAGGAGAACTCATCATTGACGTGCGTTCACCGGAGTCCTTTAAAGGCTATTGGAACTTGCCGGAAAAGACAGGGGAAAAGGTTAAGGAAGGATGGTATTTTTCTGGAGATAGTTGCCGCTGGGAAGGAGAAAACACTTATCGGGTAACGGGCCGCGTGGACGATATGATCATTAGCGGGGGAGAAAATATCCAGCCCGTGACGGTAGAAAACGCGTTATTGGGTCATCCCGATGTATTGGATGTGGCGGTGGCGGGGATTCCGGATGAACACTGGGGGCAGAAAGTGAAGGCCTATGTGGTAACGCGTAACGCGGGTCTCGCGGTGAGCGATTTGGATCAATGGGTTAAAACCAGGTCGACACTAGACCCTTATATGCGGCCCCGTTCCTATCAATTTGTTGCCGACATTCCCCGAAATCCCAGTGGCAAAATTCTTCGACAGTCTCTCAACACACTCGATCAAAATTCCTTAGGGGAGGCTCTGTCATAGTGGCGAAAAAGGAATATTACGAAGATGTCAGGAAACAAAATTTAGAACCTTTATGGACCATTCCCGACTGGTTTTTATCCGCAGAACCACTAAAAACCTACGGTCCATATCAGTGGAAGTGGCAAGACGTGTACCCCCGACTCTTAGGCGCCGGCGAGCATATGGTTCCGGGTCTAGCAGGATCTCGTCGGGTATTAGTGTATGCCCACCCAGAGCTACGACAATCGCTCGGAACGACTCACACTCTCAATGTTGCCATGCAAATGATATTACCGGGAGAAAAAGCTCCTGCACATCGCCACACGCCGCTTGCGATCCGGTTTATCATTAGTGGTAGCGGTGCGTCGACAACCGTCAACGGAGAGCGCATGGCCATGGAGTCTGGAGACTTTTTGGTTACCCCGCGGTGGGCATGGCATGATCATCGCCACGATGGCGATGGACCCATGATTTGGATGGATGGACTCGACATTCCGATTACCCGATTTCTCAATGGCGTGTTCGTGGAATCCTATAGAGAAGCGATGCAAGCCGTTACAGTCGCCGATAACGAATCTAGAAAGCTCTTTGGTATAGCAGGAATTTATCCTAAACAGATAGATTCGCTGACGCCCGCCAATGAATCCTTGATGGCATATCCTTGGGCAAACACGCTCGAGGCGTTGAGAAATGCTCGGGAAACGGTTACCGATCCCTTTGAAGGGGCGATTGTCGAGTACCGTAACCCGAGAACCGGAGGATCCGTGCTCCCCACGTTGGGTGCCACGATGCAGTCGTTGTTGCCGGACGAAGAGACCCAATCTCATCGCCACACGTCCAGTGCGGCCTATTATGTCTATCGCGGGCAGGGTCGTACCTTTATCGATGGAACAGCATATGACTGGAACGAAGGGGATGTGTTGATTGTCCCACCGTGGTCATGGCATGCCCATCGTAACCTCAGTAACCAACACGAGGCTTTTCTGTTCGCAATCACCGATGAACCGATGTTGAGGGCCATGGGTCTATATCGCGAGGAAAGAGGTCCTCAAAAATGAGTGCGGCTGAATCGAAGCAGCGGCGTGGGCCTTTAGCTGGTCTACGAGTGGTGGAACTCGGTACCTTAATCGCGGGACCTTTCGCATCGCGCTTGTTAGCGGATTACGGAGCCCACGTCATTAAAATCGAAGCCCCGGACGCACCCGACCCGATGCGGGATTGGGGCCAGGTAACGTTTAGTGAGGAAGATTGGCATCTTTGGTGGGCGGTACAATCTCGGAATAAAGAGCTCATTACCCTAAACTTGCGCCATCCCAAAGGACAAGAGCTCTTTCGGCGACTCATTTCTCACGTAGATATTCTGATTGAAAATTTTCGCCCCGGCACCATGGAAAAATGGGGATTGGGGTACGATGACCTGCACCAAATCCATCCGGGATTGGTCATGGTTCGGGTGTCTGGTTTTGGTCAAACGGGGCCTTATCATGATCGGGCAGGATTTGGATCGGTGGCTGAGGCGATGGGGGGGATTCGTTATCTTAATGGTTTTGCAGATCGTCCTCCCACTCGGTTCGGAATTTCGCTCGGAGACGCTTTAGGCTCTCTGTATGCGGTGATCGGAGGGCTTGCGGCGATTCAAGCGAGGCACCTTACAGGGCAAGGGCAAATGGTTGACTGTGCCATTACTGAAGCCGCGTTTAGCCTTTTGGAAAGTGCGGTTCCGGAGTATGGGCTTACGGGCCACATTCGCGAGCGGCAAGGAAATATTTTACCAGGGATAGCCCCATCTAATACGTATTCTACGCGAGACGGCCAGTTTATTGTGATTGGGGCGAATCAAGATCGCGTGTTCCGACGGCTGTCCGAGGTAATGGGTCAACCTCAATTAGCGGAAGATCCGCGTTATTCGACTCATGTGGCCCGCGGGGAGAATCAAGCGTCTCTAGATGCCGTAGTGGAATCGTGGACCATACAATACGATCTGACAGACATAGCGCAACGTTTGAATCAAGCAGGAATTCCGGCGGGGCCCATTTTTTCCATCGAGGACATTTTTTCGGATCCTCATTTTCAATCCAGGGACATGATTGTTACGGTTGAAGATCCGCAATGGGGGTCCGTTCCCATCCCAGGCGTAGTGCCGAAGTTTTCGGATACCCCCGGTGAGGTTAGGCATCTCGGACGGCATGATATAGGGTCAGATAATGTGAAGGTATACGCAGAATGGCTGGGCTTGACTACTGAGGAAATGCTTCTGTTGCAAGAGCAACAGGTTATCTGAGCGGAAAGAAAAGAATGGGCACGGAGGTGTCGCATGTGGACCAGGTGACAATTGTGGATGTAACGTTGCGGGACGGATTGCAAGACCAGCCGCAGCGGGTGGCCACGGACGATAAGGTGCAACTGGCGCGACTCTTGATTCAGGCGGGATATCAGGAGCTCGAATTGACTTCTATGGTGCGGCCTGATTGGATTCCCCAAACGTCTGATGCAGAGGCAGTGATTCGGGGTGTTGGCGCGCAGTCAGGTTTACGGCGTCACGTGCTGGTTCCAAATCGGCGAGGACTGGAACGGGCTTTGGCCACGGATTCCGAGGTGATCACGTTTGTCATTTCAGCCAGTACCCAGCATAATCAAAGAAATTTGAACTGCACTACCGAGGAAAGTTTGGCGCGCGTGACCCCCCTTATTAATGCCGCCAAAGAGGCTGGGCGATTCGTGCGTGGAACCATATCTACGGCGTTTGGGTGCACCCTTCAGGGGACCGTAGCCCCTCGTGCAGTACTTTCGGTGGTCGATACCTATGTCAACGCGGGAGTGAACCAAATTTGTTTGGCGGACACCGTGGGGATGGCAACCACAGAGATTTTTGATATCCTTCTCGAGACGGTATTATCCTACGTGGATTCGAGTCGGTTAGCGATACATCTTCATGAGGGATCAGGGTCACCCATCCTTCGCCTGGTGGACCATGCGTTGGTCTATGGGATTAGGACTTTTGATGCCGCATTAGGAGGTCTTGGGGGATGTCCGTTTGCTCCCGGGGCGGAGGGGAATCTTAAGGCTGAAATGCTCATTCCACATGTGGAGAGCCATGGCTATTGGACAGGGATCGACAGCACCCAATTGCCGGCGATTGCCTTGACCTTGGGAATGGCGCTGGGAAAGGGAAGCCCCATCGCGGCAGGTTAGTCTGGCCCCTGGTGATGGGATTGACGGCAGGAAAAATGGCTAGGAGGTTGCTTGATGGTGTTTCACGGGAATGAAACAATGATGTTTGGGGACGTGGATGCCTCGGGATTGGGACATTTCGCGCATCAGGTTAGGTTGCTTGAACGCGCTGAATTTCAATTTATGAGTCATGTCGGCATTGATCCTCACGAATGGTTTATGAAGCGCTATTTGTTCCCGCGAGTAAAGCTAGAAGTGGACTACACGGCACCGTTGCACTTTGCTGATAATGTGCGGTTAGATGTTCAGGTGGGACATCTTGGCCGCACCTCTTTTTCTTTGGTTATTGACGTGATAAATATGACGACTCGTGCTAAGGCCATGGCGGCACGGATGGTCATCGTCGTATTGGATCCGACTACGGAGCAACCGACGTTATTGCCTATGGAACTTCGTGGTGCGTTTGAGCCATACCTAGTAGAGCCAGTCAAATCTGTTGATGGAGGGGAGGAGTGAGGAGTCCGCAGAAATGGTGACCATCGACTGTGGAGCCCAGGGTTAGGGCTATAAATTACATAAACCGCTGATCATGGGCATAGGCATGCCACCCGACTCGATGCGGATAATCTATGACATTGTGGCAAAAGCCGGGTTGGAGCGGCTCGGCGCGGTGCGACCAGTCGCGATGTGGGTGTCGCAGTCCGTCATTCATTGAGCGCGCCGGGTATGGGGAGGCCTTCGGTCATGGGGTAGGGGTCGATGTCCTGAAACATCCCTATGCGGTAACTAGTTCATAAATGGCGGGTGGGGGATGCCGACCGGCAACTGACGCCAAGTATTTGCGGACATGGTCGTTTGGAAGGTCCGTGCGCTATTCACTAAATGTTTTAACTTTGACGTTAAGCTGTTGCTGGAATTGGTTGTGGGGCGTGCAGAAGCGGGCGTGTGTGGCTTCGCCGACGAGGTCGACGTTGTCGTACACTTGAATCTGAAAATAGACCTTATGTCGGTCGACCGCAACGATGGTGGCATAGGCATGGACCCGGAATCCCAACGGCGTAGGCCTGCGATGCTTCATGGCCACCTCTACTCCAAGTGATACCCAATCCGGGGGCAATGATGGTTTCAGCGCATTAGCCGCGGCAATTTCCATCAGATCGAGGAGCATAGGGGTTGCTAAGACCGGTACCCCTTCGTTTCCCAAAGTGGTTGCCAAGTGTTCTGGGCCTACGATCCAAGTGGCCTCGCCTTTTGTCCCGATTTTTGGAGAAAAAACTTGCAGGGTAATGACCTCCTAACCATAGAGGCAATATTAAGTTTGTTTTGGATATTGATTGTAGTATAGCAGATTGAAAATAGTTAGGAAGCTAAGGTTTCCGTTGTGATGGGGTTTGCATGGCCAGATTCCGCGATACACGCCTTCAGAAAGCTACAAATCTTGAAAATGGACCACATGGTCCAAATTTAGGAGGGATGAGATTCGGTAATGCCTCACTGGACAACGAAAAGGCCAACTCAGGATATCCGGTGCAATACACGCTGTGGTGTAGGCCGTGTTGTTGCCGCATACCCCATGCGAATCTCATTGGACTGATTCTTCGGCGCTGCTTGGGCCACGATTCTATCAATCTTGGAGGCAGTGGGGTTAGTTGGAGTGATGTCAATAAGCATTAGCGCTATCGCATCCCACATCACGAAGCATGGCTTAGAGCTACCGCGGAACGCCGCGGATCATGAGGATGTGATGATGCGATCTACCCGTCGTCGCGCCTGCTGAGTCGTTTGTTACGAGTCGGGCATGGTATACGCAAAGCTGAGGTAGTGGATGGACGGCGAAGGGCCCCCCTAGCGGGGACATGTGTGGACAGTTATGATGTCATAAAGGTAAATGCGCTGGGAGTGACTAACCACGAGGCGATGGGGCCAAGGAGGCTTTGTCACAGCTATGAATAATCCATGGGAGAATATTCGGGACGAGCAGCCCTACGTGGCACCTGGTGACGAAATTGCCATTCAGCGGTGGAATCAAGAAATGCGAGAAAAGCGCCAGGAGGCAGCCCGAATTCACAAAGAATTCTTGGCCGAGCCGTACCTTGGCAATCCTGATGCTCCGGTGGTGTTGTTAAATAGCAATCCGGGTTACGACTCTGAGGAACAGGCCCACCAGGAACCGGATTATCGGTCTTTGAGTTTTGACAATCTGCGCCATTCCCCCTTGCCGTATCCATTGTTTTGGTTAGATCCAGTACCCAATGGCATCATGAAGCTGTTAACGGGCATGGAGACCTCTGAATATCGCTGGTGGTATAACCATGTGGTTCGTCCCTTGTTACAACCTTATCGGATTGCCGAGGGCACTCTACGGGCTCAAACGGTTCAACGGGCCATCGCCCAGAATGTCTTTGTGGTGAACTCGTGTGCCTATCACGCCCAAGCTTTATTAAGAGGCGATGCATTGAACATGCCGTCTCAGGTCTATAGCGAATACCTGGTCGCACGTGCCATGGCGCGTGGCGCTTTAGTGCTTGTCTTGCGATTTGATGACTATTGGTTACCCATCCTACAACGAAATCCTCAGCACCCCAAAACGTCCGTGGTGGTCTTGACGGATCCCAACGCCGCCTTCGTGTCGTCAAACAGTTGGCCGCCAGATTTCACTGGTGGAGGGAGCTTTGAGGATTATCTAGCCGCTCTAGACATTGCGACGGGTACCCTAACCTCCAAAGAATGGCCTACCATGACCGACACTGCCATGCGAGCCTTAATGGATTCACCGTTTGGAAGCATCGGGCGCAATACTCGCCAATTTCTGAGAGACCACGCGGAATATCAACCAGTATTTGAGGAAATTTATTCAAGCCAAGAATGGAGCGTTCGGCATGATCCTTATCGAGACTTTGAGCGTACTTATAAAAAATTAGCACCCATTCTGGGCCTAGCATCTCATTCTGATGGGAGCCTTTGGTGGGCAGCTCTGTTCCATGCGGTGTGCGACGTATACGGCGGAACTGATACGGAATGGTGCCGAAAGTTTTCCAGCGTTAAGTTGTAAACGGCCGTCCGACCGTGGTCCCCTTTTGCTCGGCCATTCACATGAGTGATGGTGATCAGGGGAATGACCAAAAATGCGACGTTATCCGCTCATTGATTTTCATTTGAGAGGGCCCTTTGATGGCATATTGCATAGTCCGGGTTTGTACCATCTCGCCTAGCCACATCGGAGGCAGAACTATCATTTTAGTGGAGCTTCACAGGGACGCTCCCAAATCCTTCTGGGGTGTTTTTTAGTATTTTTCGGTGAGTGGAGAGGGTAGAAGTTTAGCATCGACCTCCCGAAATTTGTTATCCATCGAAACAGCATAAATTATGGATAGAAGCGAGATATGGATTAGATTCCGAATGCAGACCTCTAATGGCTGAAATGCACATAATAATGAGTCAATACGGGGATGGGACAACATATAGGGCGGCGGGAGTTCAGCCCGAGGATCAGGCTCGGCACATTGTTCTGGGACGCTTTGGATTTTTGCATCTTTTGGGGAGTCCCAACCCCTATGAACGGGGAATTGACTGGCTCTTTGCATACGATGCGGCACGCGAGTGGGAACCCGGTGATTTTCGGAAAGAGGCGGATAGGTCTAGGAATCGGCGAACACTTCAGAGCCGACGGGGAAACAGGGCATATTACTGAGGTTCCATGGGCTGCATCGGTAACGGGTGCTTATGCGCGCTGTCTAGGGTTAAGAGGCGGTGATGAAACCGATGATGAGGGACGTCTTCAGAATAGGAACGAATATAGTGCATAAAGACTTCGACAGCTGGCGTAATTTCTTCTCGATTTCGAAATACCATCGCGATTCGGCGATGCGCTTTAGGCGATAGACGAGAAATATTGATGAATCCTGCCTTCGCCTCGAGTGATACCGTGTCGCGGGGGACAATGGCAATACCAATACCCGCGGCGACAAAGCCCAAAAGAGCATGGATGCTGGCGGCTTCATTGACGACTCGTGGCTCAAAGCCTGCCTGTTGGATCAAACGCGAGGCTGTAAGGTTTAAGCTATATCCCGGTTTCATGAACACAAATGGACGATCTCGGAGTGAGGTCATAACCACCGGATCTTCCAACGGTTCTTCAGGACTCGAGATCACGACGAGTTCTTCAGACCACAACGACTCGTATTGAGCCTTGGTGGTAAAAAGCGGGAGCGGGGTCAGTGCCAAATCTACACGGTTACTTCGTATCAAATCGGCCAGATGGAGCGCTTCGATTTCGAGCACCTCGATGCGAATCTCCGGGAAAGCTTGATGAAAGGGGCGGTAAATCTTAGGGAAGTGTTGGATCGAGACCGGGGTCAAAGGGCTTACGCCGAGAACTACCTTGCCAGTAATGGATTGCTGGGCTTCTTGAATCCTGATCGGAATGCGTTTCACTTCCTGTAAAACCTTTTTAGCCTGTAGCACCGTCTTTTGTCCGTTCTCGGTTAGGGTTGCACCCCGCGGAGCGCGAACCAGGAGTGCTGTGGCAAGTTCCTCTTCTAACTGATGAATTTGATTCGTGACAGCAGGTTGGGTCACGCCAAAATATTCCGCACACGCCGAAATACTACCCAAATCGGCAATACCGATGAGAAATTCTAGTTGGCGTAAAGTCATGATGATGCCCCCTGTCACCTATAAGGAATTCTTATTCCTCAGTATATCAAAGATTCTTAGGACCTGCATGGGTGGGCGGCGACTCTGACTGGGTTTTGGTGCGGTGTGGTTGGTTCAACGCTCGACACCGGGATTAAAAACATGGAAATGCTTTGTTGCAGAATATAGAAAGGATTGCTGTCCTGGATTTGGAGGGGTAATCACGGGCATCGCGCCCTTCTGTTCCATTATTGATTCTTATAATCACCCATAATTGACAATGATTGAACTACTCCAGTATGAAATATAGAATGAAATGGAATAACAGGGTCCACCAAAGAGTGATCTCGCGTAAAGCGACATGATCGTGCCTCGCCTTGTCGTTGGAGAGCGGGTAGAGGCCCGCGTATTAACATGCTTTGAACTTCCCTTGGTTTTCGCGGTGATATCATGCCAGGGATAAGATGTGAGGTTGGTGTGTTAACCGATTATTCGCGTCACTGAAGGACAAAATTGAGGAGTGATACTTCATGAGTTTACCACTAGAGGGCATCAAGATTCTTGACTTTACAGGAGTGCAAGCGGGCCCTGCTTGCACCCAGCTATTAGCCTGGTTTGGTGCCGATGTGCTGAAAATTGAGCGGCCGGGCGTCGGTGATGTCACGCGCAATCAGTTGCGGGACATTCCCGATGCCGACGCGTTATATTTTACAACACTGAATAGCAACAAAAAATCGCTGGAGTTGGACACCAAGACTCCTCAGGGTAAAGAAATCCTGGAAAAGCTGATTCGGGAAGCGGACGTAATGGTCGAAAACTTTGCGCCGGGGGCATTGGACCGGATGGGGTTTAGTTGGGAACGGATTCAGGAACTGAATCCCCGGATCATCTTCGGATCGGTTAAGGGATTCGGCGAAAACTCCAGATATTCGGACCTCAAGGTGTACGAGAACGTCGCGCAATGTGCCGGCGGCGCCGCGTCGACCACGGGGTTTTGGGATGGCCCGCCCACCATTAGTGGCGGTGCCTTAGGTGATAGCAACAGCGGGATGCACTTGGCCATTGGCATTCTGACCGCATTGATCGGGCGGGAAAAGACCGGGAAGGGCCAAAAGGTAAGTGTTGCCATGCAAGACGCCGTGCTGAACCTCTGTCGGGTTAAACTCCGCGACCAACAGCGACTCGACCGTTTAGGGTACCTCGAAGAATATCCGCAATACCCGAACGGTACGTTTGGCGAGGCCGTACCTCGGGGTGGCAACGCTGGAGGCGGTGGCCAACCCGGTTGGGTTTTGAAATGTAAAGGTTGGGAAACCGATCCGGACGCCTATATTTACTTTACGTTGCAAGAGCAGAATTGGGCCCGCACCTGTCAAGCCATTGGAAAACCTGAGTGGATTGATGACCCGGCGTATAAGACCACAAAAGCGCGGCAGACGCATATTTTTGACATCTTTGCAGATATTGAGAAGTGGTTGGCCGATAAGACCAAGTATGAAGCGGTGGACATTTTACGGAAGTTTGATGTCCCTTGTGCCCCGGTGATGAACATGAAGGAAATTGAAGAAGATCCGGATTTGCGGGCCAGTGGGAGTATTGTCGAAGTCGAGCACAAAACTCGCGGGCGGTATCTGACCGTGGGAAGTCCGATTAAATTCTCGGGATTTAAGCCGGAGATTGTGGGATCGCCGCTGCTCGGCGAGCACACTGACGAAGTTTTGGCTGGTCTTGGGTATAGTGCTGATCAGATTGCTGCCTTACATGAGGCAAAGGTCGTTTAGTCCGAAGAAGTCTCACAGGACCGGTCATTCTTGTGAGACTTCTGAATTTTAGTAGAGGCTTGGTAGGGACCGGGTATGTTGAGCGATGATAAGTGTAAAAACTTTACGACGCGTGGTTAGGGTGATTAGCAAAGGTTGGGAGGGGTACTGATGGATTCGGTAGCAATGACGGACGGATTCCATATTGTCGTCGATGCGTTCAAACTGAACGGTATTGATACGATATATGGGGTGGCGGGCATTCCCATCACAGATTTGTTGCGTTTGGCCCACGAAGAGGGGATTCGATACATTGGATTTCGCCATGAACAAAGTGCGGCCAATGCGGCAGCGATTGCGGGATATTTGACCAAGAAGCCGGGTGTCTGTATGACGGTGTCTGGCCCCGGGTTCCTGAACGGGATGGTGGCACTGGCCAACGCGACCACCAACTGTTTTCCGATGATTCTAATTAGCGGGTCCAGTGACCGCGCGATCATCGACCTGGAACAAGGAGATTACGAAGAATTAGATCAGTTGAATGCAGCGAGGCCCTACGCGAAAGCCTCGTTCCGGGTCAACCGGCCGCAAGATATCGGAATTGGATTGGCACGTGCTATTCACGCCGCCGTATCGGGGCGGCCGGGTGGAGTATATCTCGACTTGCCGGCCGATGTGTTGGGATCCACGCTTGACGTCGAGACCGCGAAGAAGTCTCTGGTGAAGCCCGTCGATCCCGCGCCAAGTCAAATTCCATCCCCGGAATCGGTCAAGCGGGCGGTTGCGTTATTGTCCGAAGCCAAGCGGCCTCTGATCATTCTTGGAAAAGGCGCGGCGTACGCGCAAGCGGACCAAGAAATCCGCACGTTTGTCGAGTCAACCGGGATCCCGTTTTTACCGATGTCGATGGCCAAGGGACTCCTTCCTGACAATCATCCACAATCCGCCGCGGCTGCCCGTTCGTATGCGATTGGGCAGGCAGACGTTGTGGTGCTGTTGGGTGCGCGCTTGAATTGGCTACTATCTCATGGTAAGGGCCCGTTGTGGTCGGAAACCACCCAGTACGTACAAATTGATATCTCGCCGACCGAGATGGACAGCAATCGCCTGATTGCGGCTCCTGTTGTTGGCGACATCAAGTCCGCGGTATCGGCTATTTTGGCCGAGATCAAGCCGAATCAGATTCGGCCGAGTGCTGACTGGACTAACGGGATTGCAGAACGAAAACAAAAGAATGTGCAACGCATGGCGGAACGTCTGAATGCGGATCCCAATCCGATGAATTTTTCGAGCGCCTTGCGCGTGGTGCGCGATGCTCTCGCAGATCGGCCCGACATCTACGTGGTCAATGAAGGCGCCAATAGCCTCGACTTTGCCCGAAACATTATTGACATGAGTGAGCCGCGTAAGCGGTTGGACAGCGGCACCTGGGGCATTATGGGCATTGGCATGGGGTATGCCATCGGCGCTGCGGTCGAGAGCGGGAAACCCGTGGTTGCCATCGAAGGAGATAGTGCCTTTGGGTTTAGTGGAATGGAACTGGAAACCATCTGTCGATATCGCCTTCCGATCGTTATCGTGGTCTTGAACAATGGAGGTATTTATCGAGGAGATCCGGCGGGTAGTAAGCCCTCTCCGACCGGGTTTGTGCATGACTCACGCTACGATAAGCTGATTGAAGCATTTGGTGGCAAGGGCTATCATGTGCAAACCAGCGCCAGCCTTGAGAAGGCCCTTAAAGAGGCTATCGAAGCGGGAACTCCGGCATTGATCAACTGTGTCATCGACCCAACCGCCGGGACTGAGAGTGGTCATATCCAGAGTCTAAACCCGAAGAGTGCGTTGCAGAAATAAGAGGAAAGAGGCCTCTCGACAAAAGGAGAGGCCTCATCCCCAAAACCAGGTGTGCGTGCCACAGCGGTGGTTTGGGGTGAGCCGATGGAGAAAAGACCGGAGATCGGGTCGGACTGATTTTGTGGCGAATCCCTTAATCAGGACGATGTCTAACCTACTGGAGCGAAAAGGAGACAACGTCGATGAGCTTTGATGTCGAGCGATTTGCCCGGGTGTTGTTACACACCATGCCGGATGCGGTGATCTATGCAGATGCCAAAGGTATCATTCAATTTTGGAACGCTGGTGCAGAGCGTATTTTTGGATTCGGACCTTCTGAGGCGTTGGGGCAGTCGCTCGATATAATTATTCCGGAAAATCTTCAAAAACGTCACTGGGAAGGCTACGATAAGACTATGAGCACTGGTGAGAGTCGTTATGAGGCAGGGGCCTTGCTTGCAGTGCCTGCTATTCGTAAGGATGGGACCAGGATCTCGGTGGAATTCACCATTCTACCGTTTCGCGAAGAAAGTGGAGAAATGGCGGGAATTGCGGCGGTGATGCGGGATGTTACGAAGCAATTCGAAGAAATGCGGTCGCTTCGCAAAAAAGTGGCCCAGAGTCTTGCAGCGGAAACCCGGTAATCGGGTGACTGCATGGAAAGGGGGAGTTAGAAATGGCTGTTGCGTATACGAAGAGCGCGCGAACGCGCTTAACCACCCCGCTCATACGAGAAGCGGGAGAACTACGAGTCGCGACGTGGGAGGAGGCGTTATCCCGGGCGGCGGAGTTGTTCGGCGCCGTCAAGTCCCAGTATGGCCCGAACGGGCTTGGCGTATTTAGCTGTTCGAAATCCACGAATGAGCTCAATTATTTGGCATCAAAATTCTCACGGGTCGTTTTTGGCACGCATAATATCGACTCCTGTAACCGGACCTGACACGCCCCTTCAGTCGTGGGTCTCACGACTGTGTTTGGGAGTGGCGCGGGAACGAGTTCTTATGATGATTTTCATCACACGGCATTCATTTTGTTGGTAGGATCTAACGCGGCGGAAGCGCACCCGATTATTTTTCACCACATTATGAAAGGTGTTCACAATGGCGCTGAATTAGTGGTTGTGGATCCGCGTAAAACTCTAACCACCAAACGTGCTCATGAACATCTTCAGATCGCGGTCGGTTCAGACATTGCGCTCTTGAATGCGATGGCCCACGTCATTATCCGAGATGGGCTGTATCGAACAGACTTCATTGATAGGGCAACCGAGGGCTTTGCGGCGTTCGCCGAGAGCGTCAAGGCTTGGACACCTGAACGTGCGTCCGTCCCCACTGGAATATCGGCCGAACGCATTGAGTCGTTGGCGCGACGTTACGCGAAAGCACCTACGGCCATGATTGGTTGGACGTTAGGAATTACTGAGCACCACAATGCAGTGGATAACGTCTTGGCCCTCATAAATCTGTCCCTGTTATGCGGTAATGTGGGAAGACCCGGGGCGGGTCTGAACCCACTACGCGGGCAGAACAACGTGCAGGGTGGGGGCGATATGGGTGCGCTACCGGGCCGCCTGCCTGGGTTTCAAGACGTGTTGGACCCGGAAGTGCGCAGCAAGTTTGAAGCGGCGTGGGGGGTACCGATTAGCGCCGAACCCGGTTGGGACCAAACGCAGATGTTCGAAGCCATCGAGAACGACAAGTTGCGTGGCCTCTATATTATTGGGGAGAATCCTATTCAATCGGAAGCTAACGCCGAGCATATGCGGCATTTGTTTAATAAGTTGGACGCCTTAGTGGTCCAGGATATCTTCTTAACCGCGACCGGGGAGATGGCGGACGTGGTACTGCCCGCCAATGTCTCCTTTGCCGAAAGCGATGGGACCTATACCAATAGTGAACGACGCGTTCAGCGCGTACGCGCTGCGCGTAAAGCCCCGGGCCAAGCCCAGGATGATTTGTGGGTGGTTGCCTCATTAGCCCAGGCGATGGGCCATCCGTGGCCGGTGCAGGGAGCGGAAGCCGTCTTCGACGAAATGCGGAAGTTAACCACAAATTACCGGGGAATGACCTACGAACGATTGGAACAAGCGCAAGGAATGCAGTGGCCGGTACCCTATGAGGGACACCCGGGCAGTAAGGTCTTGCATGATCGATTGTGGGAAGCGACCGTTGAGAAAAAAGCACCTTTTATCCCGGTAGATTGGTCGCCGCCATCAGAAATGCCAACCCCTGAGTTCCCGCTGTTGCTAACGACCGGACGCCGACTGGCATTCTTTAACACTGGAGTACAGTCCAACGTTTACGACCATCCGCATAAGATCGGGGAATGGATGGAAATGCACCGTGACGACGCCAAACCATTAGGAATTCGCGACGGTGAAACTGTGGCTGTGGTCTCTCGCCGAGGACGCGTAGAAGTGCCGGTACATTATTCGGATGCGGTGATGCCGGGGACCGTATTTATGACCCTACATTTTCCAGAACACGTCATGACGAATAATTTGACGATTGATGCGACGGATCCGAAGTCCGGCACCGCCGAGTTTAAGGCCGCTGCGGTACGAATTGAGCGACTGTGAACCCGGCCCAAATCTGTATTAATGACTAGAGAAGAGGTGGATGGATGGACAGCGAGAACGGGACAGTCTCTGACGCCGTGAAGGTCCTCCTGCATGATATACCTCGCGAGCGGGGTCAATTGTTACCCGCTCTGTGGAGAGTTGTGGAGCAATATCGGGAGATTACGCCTGAACTAATTGGGGCGGTGTCAGAAAGTCTTAATATTCCCTATGCCGAAGTCTATGGGGTGGCGTCCTTTTATTCCTTATTTGATAATCCCGGAGGAAAAATGCCGGTTTACGTCTGTACCGATGTGATGTGCATGTTGCAGGGGTCGGAGAACTTAAAGCATGCGGCCGAGAGTGCGGCGGAGAATGGGCCCGTCACAATTCGAGAATCGGCTTGCTTGGGTCAGTGCGACTACGCCCCGGCCGCATGGAGTGGGGCTCGTGTGCTGCGCCGGGCAACGCCGGAAGAAATTGTTTCTGTGGTGAAGGAGGCGGGCCAGTGAATCAGGTGCGTCGATTATTGCCTGACTTTGGCACCACATCCTCTCCGACCTCCGTTGAACGTTTGAAGGAACGCGGATTTGCAGAGGCCTTGCGAAAGGTCTTTGCGATGAGCGGCGAGGACATCATTAGCCAAATCACGGAAAGTGGGATTAAGGGCCGAGGTGGCGCCGCCTTCCCTACCGGTCTTAAGTGGTCGAGTGTCTATAAAGCGCCGGGCGAGACCAAGTATGTCGTCATGAACGCCGATGAAAGCGAATTAGGCACTTTTAAAGACCGCGTGTTACTGGAAGAAGATCCCCTAGGAGCATTAGTGGGGGTGTTAATTGCGGCTCATGCGGTGGGGGCCAAAAAAGCATTTTGCTACATTCGTGGCGAGTATCGCGACGTGGAAAATCGGATGGCTGAGGCTTTGGATACTTTACGGTCTCAGGGCTGGGTGGGACCGGACCGGGTGGACGTGCAAATTCGCCGTGGAGCCGGCGCTTACATCGCGGGGGAAGAGACCGCATTGTTCAACAGTATTGAGGGCAAGCGACCGGAACCTCGAGTCAAACCGCCATTCCCGACTATTAAAGGATTATGGGCATCTCCTACGCTCATCCAAAATGTCGAGACCCTAGCCAACGTTGCGGTGTTGTTCGCCCATGATACCGAATGGTTCAAGCAGTACGGTACGAAAGAAACGATAGGAACCAAGTTGGTCGCGATAAGTGGCCACGTCAAACAACCTGGAGTTTACGAAGTTCCGTTTGGGATGTCCTTGACGGACATTTTGAATGCACCGGACTTGGGAGGCGGAATTGCGGGCAGTGGCCGTCTCGGCGCGATGCTCTTGGGTGGCGCAGCCGGAACCTTTCTAACTCCTGAGGAAATTGCGAAAAGCAGTTTAGATTATGCTTCCTTGGGTGCCGTAGGAGCCAACATCGGATCGGGTGCCGTGATGGTATTCGATGATACCGTCGATTTGGTAGGGGTTACTACGCGACTAGCACGATTTTTCGCCGAAGAGTCTTGTGGGCAATGCGTGCCGTGCCGGGTGGGGACGCAACGAGTGGTCGAACTAATTGAAAACGATGGAATCCAATCCAGACCCCAGGACTTGCGGGAGTTAGGATTAGCCATGCGCGATGCCTCAATTTGTGGGCTCGGGCAGACGGCACCCTTGGCGCTCTTGTCCCTGTTGGACCGGCCCGAGTTGAGGCAACATGCGTAATCGAGAAAGGGGAGCGAATTCAACATGGAAAATTCCGTAACCCTCGCGATTGACGGACAGTCGATCACGGTGGCAGAAGGAACAACCTTGCGCGCAGCGTGTGATGTCGCTCATCATACGGTGCCGACGCTCTGTTGGCATGAAAACCTTACACCCGCCAATGCTTGTCGGGCCTGTGTGGTGGAGGTTAAAGGATCACGAACGCTGGTGGCGTCCTGCTCGCGGATTGCTGAGAACGGCATGGAGGTCCAGACTGGCAGTGAGCGTGTGATGAACGCGAGGAAAGTGGTCGCGGAGCTGTTATTGTCCACCTCGGATAGCAATTTGGCGCCCGACCTTATCGCCTTAGCCCAAAATTCCGGAGCTCAAGCGGACCGCTTTGCGGGTGGAGCGACATGGGCACAGCCGGCACTTGAGGACAACAACCTTTATGTCCGGGACCTGTCAAAATGCATCTTGTGCTATCGATGCGTGGAGGCGTGCGGAGACGACGCCCAGAATACCTTTGCCATTGCGGTCGCGGGACGTGGATTTAATGCGCATATTGACGCAGGATTCGGTCGCGACCTACCAGAGTCCGACTGTGTCTATTGTGGTAACTGTGTTGCGGTGTGCCCGACTGGTGCGCTTATTGGCAAAAAGGAGTGGGATTTGCGCCAGACGGGTCAATGGGATGAGAGTCAGATTACCCAGACGGAAACGATTTGCTCGTTCTGTGGGGTCGGATGTGAATTGAACCTTCACGTCATGGACAATCAGATCATTAAAGTGACATCTCCGATGGATCATCCGGTGACCCACGGAATGTTGTGTGTTAAGGGACGCTACGGCTACGAATTTGCGCAGAGTGAGGAGCAGTCTTAAGACGTTGGTGCCGTGCATGCAAGAAGGGACAAATCCTGGAACTCGTCGTGCCCTACCTGTGTAAGTCGAAGGGGCACGGCGTGCAAGGCCTCGTGAATGTGTCGAAGAGTCCACTGGATTGAGGTCAGTTGCTCTTCTTTGTGGGGTGGGCAGGACAGGATATAAGAGGAAAATCTTAGGCGTAGGAAACAATTTGAGGAGGCGATGTTTTGCAGATTATTGTCTATTCACAACCTGGCTGAAACCCTTGTGATACTGAGAAAGCGTGGCTTTCTCACGAAGGGATCCCGTTTGAAGAGCGAAACATCCGACAGAATCCTCGTTGGGTGGAGGAATTGGTCGCGTTGGGCTCACAATCTACACCGACCACGGTGGTAGAGAATGGTGGGGAACGAACAATTGTGATCGGCTTTGACCGGGCTAAGCTACAACAGGCGATTCAAGCCAAGGCATAGTCCGGATTCAAGAAGGGGGTTCGTCTGATGGGCCCTGGCTGCCGCCGATGGGAATTTTGTGACATCCCAGAGATTGCGCAACTGATGAGCGTCCATGCTTTGTGGCAGCATTATGGGCTGGATCGGGCGACTGCCGAAACCCGGCTCCACCAATTGTGGCGGGAAGATGAGTCGGGGTTCGTATGGGAACCGGAGCCGGGGAAGATCCTCGGCTTCGTTCTATTTAATCGTAGTAGTTTTGGTGGCAGCGGGTATGTGCGGTGGGTTGGCGTCGCCGCAGGAGCGACCGGGCTGGGGATTGGTCCGCGGCTGCTCCAGTGTGTGGAGCATGACCTCCGTCAAAATAGTGTCTTTCGGCTCCTCTTACTCTGCACTGCGTGGAATCATGGGGCTCGCCGGTTTTACGAACGGATGGGATTTTCTGAAATTGGGCGGTTGCCGGATTGGGTGCTGAAGGGGACCACTGAGGTGCTGTATGCGAAACATCTCGACTCCCCGTGAGGGGACGTGCCATCCCTGCGACGACCGGCCAGGGTCTTAACAAAGATGGCAACTGATGTGAGGGTTCTGGGTACCCTGTGGTCACCCACGCGGAGTCCTTTAGCGGTATGACGCCTATGTTAACGCACGATCGTAAAAGCTTTTTCGTCACGAACCACTTCGGTGATGTGGTTTTTATCATCGACGAATACTACGGTAGGTTGATGCTCCGGTAGGGCATCTTCCTCCACCATTCGCCAACCCAGAATCACGACGAGGTCATCCGGTTGAAAGAGACGGGCGGGGGGGCCATTTAAGCAAATGTCCCCTGCGCCCTTGGGCCCGGGGATGATGTAGGTTTGCCATAGAGCTCCGTTGGAAAGGTTCGTGATCTGGACCATCTCATAAGGCAGAAGTCCGGTGACGTCTAAGAGATTTTGGTCGATAGTAACGGATCCAATATAGTTCAAATTCGCCTCGGTCACTCTCGCTCGATGAATTTTTGCAGTCATCATCCGATATTGCATGGATTGTCAGTCCTCCTTAGTAAGATCCGTAATTTTGGATAGTTGGGATGCCGCCCTAGTCATTTTTCCTGATTAGGGGATTCGTGGAGCCTTAAACATGCTCATAGCCACCGGGGCAGTTCCAAAAACCACGCGAATTGCATGTTCTTGTAAAAGTAAGACATTTTCTTGAAGCATTTTGCATCACTGACATAGTACCAATGCCGGGTCTCACACCGTCGACGTCAGCATCCGCCATTGGCCCTGTGTCATCCCATGCCCTAATCCCGGTGCCCTAGTCGCTCACTAACGTTAAGCCTTCCGCACGAATCTTTTGGGACCGCCATGGAATACCTAAGGATTCCATCGGGTGGAAAGAATGGGTCCCCCATTTCGAGCCTTGCTTAAGATTCTCGCTTTTAGGAATAGTTCCCTAGTGATTGGAGAGTCAGCGTGTTGGCTTATGTTGACTTTACGTGTCCTGCTAAGAATTGGTCAAAAGAGGAGAGGTCCCGAGAGAACCCCTCAGGCAGCGTGAGTGGGAACCTCCCTGCCCTAGGGAGATTTTCCTCCGTATTTTGGCTTGTTAAGGTCCACAATCCTTTTTCACAACCATCGATTTGAAGGCCACGATAACCAGTGGGTAGCGCGGGAACTCTTAGGCGTGGCCGCCGAGTACGGAGACCGGATTCATGAACAGTTGGTGAAGATGGAGCCACGCGAAGTCAGTGCCTTTAGGGTGGGGTGCCATCATGTGGAGCCGGCTGTGTCCCCTAAAGATGGTGTTGGAGGATCTTGGTCTGGTTGGAGCCGAGGCCGTGTGGAATAACCTCCGACACGTTCTTGGTGCCTTGGCCGAGCGTCTCGCGGTGTCTTCTAACATGCAGTGGGAGGATGTAGGGATTCGGGTCTCTATTGACCAGCGGGGCCACACCGAATGGCGATTGTGGCTAGTTGTGACGCCGATTTGGCTATAAAAGCCTTCACCTTTCGGATTGTCGGCGTCGGGGTGGCATGATCGTGATCGGTGATTGGAGCCGACCTGGGGACTTTCTGGCATTAGTGAGGGCGGCGGTGTAGCAGGGCCTGGCGGCAAATACTACTGCCAGTAGGGGCTCCATTAAGCACATTAGATGACACGGTTTATCCCGGTCTCTATCCGGTGATTAAGTGCCTGCCATTGGCACACGGAGTCCAAGCCTTTCATGGTGTTCTTGGTAGAGAAGAACGATAGCGGACCTTGGACTTGGGAATCAGGTTGCCATCTGCAATAGAACCTTGCGGTGCCGCACTTCAACCTCCGTGGTGCTAGATTGGGCCGGCATTTTACTTTGGCCGATGCCGATTGCCGGTTCACGATTGGAAGGTTACCGTGTGCATGGGGACCCTTCGTTTGGGACCCAAAACCGTGACAATTGCCATCGTGTTCGGGGACAATGCTCATAGTGTCATAGAGATCGTATCGTTGGCAGATATAATGCCTGCCCAGTCATGGCCTAGACCATCGGCGGGTAAAAAATTTGAAAGGTGTGGGCATCACGAAAGCGATCACGCATGCGGTGTACCAATTAGAATCTACGCGGGGTAGTTATGTTTACCTGTGGCGTCAGGGCAGCAACACGATCCTGGTGGATAGCTCGCTGCCAGGCAAAGGACCTTCGATGATTGCTGAGTTGGATGCGGCGGGGGTGCATCCCCAAAAAATCTTGATCACCCATTACGATGTTGACCATATCGGGAACATGGCAATGCTATCGGAGCACTACTCGGCTGAAGTCTGGATTCCCCAGGAGGACGCCCCTTATGTAACAGGAGAAAAGGCGCGTCCTGGCATTAAACGAATGATTGGCGCCATGATCAAGGTCGATATGCCAAAAGCCTGGTCCACCCTAGGTGCCGGCCACGAGGTAGGGGGCCTATATGCCGTGGCGAGCCCCGGCCATACGCCGGGGCACTTGGCTTACCGCGCCGACCAGGTGTTATTTGTCGGCGACGCATTTCGTACCCGAGGCGACCAGGTGATTCCCAGTCCACGTTTCCTGGCTTGGGACCGGGATCTCGAAAAGACGAGCCGCGCGCGGCTCTTGGGGGACTTTGCCGGATGGATTTGTCCGGCTCACGGCGAACCTCTGGCGTGGCCACCGCTTTAATCGGGAGTCCGTCACGGTGGTTGGTGCAGCGAGTGCTTCGCTGTCTCCCAACTAAGCGCTATGATAGGTGAATATATCGTGGTCGCCTACAAAGTGGTGACTCAGGGGAGGGGCAGACGTTGGAGGAACAAGCATGGGCTTTACACGATGAAAAAACCTTATTAAACGTTCCGTTGTCGGTGTTAGATCTGTCGCCCATAGCCGTAGGTGGCACGGCCGCCGATGCGCTGCATCGGAGTCTTGATCTCGCGCGCCACGCCGAGCACTGGGGATTTAGTCGCTATTGGGTCGCCGAACACCACAATATGGACGGCATCGCCAGCGCCGCTACAGCGGTTGTGATTGGCTTTTTAGCACAAGGCACCTCCACGATTCGTGTGGGATCCGGTGGGGTCATGCTACCGAACCATTCCCCACTAGTGATCGCCGAGCAGTTTGGTACCCTGGAATCTTTGTATCCAGGTCGGATTGACCTCGGGATTGGTCGGGCCCCAGGAACCGATCCGATGACGATGCGTGCCCTGCGCCGAGACAGCCGTAACCAGGAGCGAGATTTTCCCACGTTGATGGACGAGCTGCGGGATTATCTAAGCGAAACGGATGGAGGAAGCCCTGTGCCCCGCGTCCGCGCGACTCCCGGCTGGGGACTGACGGTCCCAATTTGGCTCCTGGGGTCCAGCGACTTTAGTGCGCAACTGGCCGCTCATCTCGGATTGCCGTTTGCCTTCGCGGGACACTTTGCAGCAGAAAACACCCAACTTGCATTAGGGCTTTACCGGGCCCATTTTAAACCGGGGCCGATCTTGGAGCGACCCTACGCGATGCTGGGGGTCACCGTAATCGCCGCCGATACCGACGAAAAAGCGCAATATTTGGCGACGACCCCCATGCAAAAATATCTCCAGATAATCCGTGGGCGAATCAATTCCGCGCAGATGATGCCACCCGTGGAGAATATGGCTGGTCTCTACTGGGATGAACAGGAGCAGGCTGCCTTAGAAAAGCGGTTTGCAACGGCCGTGGTGGGAGGACCCCGGACCGTGCAGGAAAAACTTTCCCGATTGCTAGAGACGACTCAGGCCGATGAATTGATTATTCAATCCGAGATTTTTAATCATGCGGAGCGTCTCCATTGCTATGAAATTCTATCCTCGTTGCGCATGCGGTAAAAGGACTCTACGCGTAGAAATGGCCCAAATGAGGAGGAACATGGGCTATGGGGTGGCGCCCTCGAGAATATCCTTTTCGATATGCATGGAGACGACCCAGTTCGGCATGTCAACGACTTCGGAGATTTTGAGGTCGGCCGCGACACTGGTCAGAAGATATGCATCAATCGGATCGAGTCCCGTCATCTGGCTAATGAGTTCAATCATGCCCAAGGTCGCATCCCGTGTTGCGACCATCAGATCAGGGGCAATACCGGTTGTGGCCCATGCTCGACCAGATCGCGCTGCAACGGGATGGGTTTCAAGTCGTGGATAGCGGAGACGCATCCCCTTTTTTAGATGTAATCGCACGGTCACTGTAGAACTGGTTTCGATGGCGGTGCCAGCGACTTCACCATCGCCTTGAGCGGCATGGGTATCTCCGATCGAGAGAAGTCCGCCAGGTACGGCGATCGGAAGCCATAAGCGTGAACCGACTGTCACGTGGCGAATGTCCAGATTTCCGCCTTGTTGGCTCGGGGGCACCAGGGGATGGTCTCCGGGGGCGGCGAGCGCGAGGCCGATGGTTCCGATAAACGGTACGGTAGGAATCCGGAATCCGTGTAAGATCTCGGCGTAGTGGGCATTGACCTCAGAAATTCTCAAGTGTGCGTTGGGGAAGTAGTCGGCCAAGAGACCAAATCCAGGAATGTTTGCGGTCCAACCCCACTCGTCAAGATGGATGGCCAGAATTTCGATGATTAGTACGTCGCCGGGTTCCGCATGGGCGACCGCAATAGGTCCTGTGACGGGGTTGACTCGCGAAAAGTCGAGGGTTTGTACATCTGCGACGGTGGATGTTTTAGTCAGTTGGCCCCCCGACGCGTTGGCCACCTCTAACGTCACGGTGCTTCCAGACTCGACCTCGATCACAGGTGGGATGGCACGATTCCAGGTGAATTGTGAGCGATCGCGGGCAATATGAAACGAGGACATGTGTCGATTCCTCCCTAGTATGGGCCTGATGTGGAGCTACATCTCCCGAACTCTTTCCATTTCTTTCGGGGCGGACAGAGCATTCTCCTGCTTTTCCTCGAGAGGAGTCAGGCCGGCGGGGTACTGATGGGTGAAATTTTTCGGGTTAAGCGCCCTAACCTTGGGAAAACGCTTATGCGGGCCGTGTGGAGTCTAGATAAAACGGTTCACCCAGCGTGGGATGCCGCAGTGGTTTCAGTGTCTGCTAGGGCGGACGACCAACACGGTGTGTCGGGATAATCCCAATCTATCGGGTGGGGTATCCGATAGTAAGCGATGGGTGATGTCGGGATTTCTCCCAACGCGCCATTGCCGCGACGGATCCAAAATCGGCCTGCTGCGTCGGTAAATCCGAGTTCCAGTTCGAACTGAATCCCGGGAGCCCGTCCGCTGGAAGGGAGATTGACCTGAAAACATCCTGGTGGTAGGACGGACAGATAAGTGCGAAAGGGCCGAGGGGACACGACGGCTTCTGGACAACTGGAGGGCACTTTGCCTTGAAGGGCAATCATGGACACTACAGCCGCGAACACGGGAGTATCCGAGGCGTTATTTAAGGACGCCACCGCAGGAACCGAACTGGCGTCGATGAGCCATCCTGAGATCTTACTGGCTTGGCGTAATCGATCGTTGGCACGTCGCAGGTGTCGTTCGTTGCGGATTTGCAACAGCCCAACGACGGCTGTGCCCCAAGCTCCAATGGTAGCGAAGTCCCCAAAGATTTTCGTAAGGTTCACTCCAAACAGCTCCCTGGATTGGAAATAGTTACCATATAAAGGTATGCTACAATTCCACCAACGGTGCGGAATACAGGGCACAACATCCCTCAAACCGATTTCTATAGGGTGATTGCACCGACGGTCGACGCGTTTTTCTCGGGAATGTCACGCGTCCCTGCCTGTGCAATCGCCACGACTAGTGGCGAGGCTGCAGTTCGTTGTAGTATGAGTCATCGAGGTGCCCATGGAATCTTCGTTACAAGGCAGGAAGTTCTGGTCCGATAATCTCGTTTTGGGCATTGCTACGCTGCTGGCAGGCCTATTCAATATGCTCTATGCGGTGGTCTTGGCACACACCTTAGGTCCAAGAGATTATGGTCGGATTGCGACGTTGAATAACCTTGTGGGTTTGTTTTTGTTGCCGTTGCCCTTAATTGGGCTTGTGGCCATTCGGCTCGGGAAGCGGGTCCAGCGTCGGGGACTGGGCTACCTCGTAGTTGGTGCCGGTCTTGGCGTATTTATCTTGAGTGTGCTATGGAGCGGTGCCTTAGGGCGGATTTTTCATCTATCCCAGGCTCTGATCGTCTTGTACGCGGTCAGCGTGGTTCCCAATTTCGGCTATGCCCTTTATATCGGATTTTTAGAACGGGCCCGTCGTTACCTCGTGGTGGGTGCTCTATTAGCGGTATCTAGTGGGCTGGGAGTGGGCGTCGTGGTCATTGCTGTCACCTTGGGACACCATCATCCCTTATGGTGGGCAGGAGTCTTACAAGGCGGCTTGGTGGGGGCGATGTGGCTTTTAGCGGCGAGCCAGAGCCGGCACCTACCCGATGTAAAACCGACGCCGTTGGCTCCTCGAATCCTCGTGACGACGATAGGGATTGGCACGCTTCAAGCACTATGGGGAATGAGCGATTCGCTTTTGGCCAAGGCGCATCTATCTACCTTCCGCGCCGGGCTTTATACCGGGATCGCCACCATTGGCCAAGCCTTGCCGTTTATCGTGTCGAGTGTAGCGATTGTCATGTTGACGGCTATTTTGGATGATCCGGGGCATCCGAGGCGCTACTTATTTCGAAGCCTCGCGCTTACCGGGGGGTTGGGAGCCGGGTTCCTTATCATCCTTTATGGGCGACCCGGTTTGGTGGTAAAGCTATTCTTAGGCGTTCACTTCCTATCGATTGCGACGTTGCTCTCCCAATACGGAGTTGCAATGGTCGCGCTATCCTTGGTGATTGTCCTCACGACATTTGGGGTTGCCGTGGGCGACTGGTGGTCGGTAATTCCGGCGGCAGGAGGGACACTGCTTTGGATCATTTGGATGTTGGGCAGTACCCGGATTGAATCGTTGGTGCATAGGACTTTATGGTCGATGCTCTTGACGTTGGGAGGAACTTTGGTGACCAAGATGCTCTCACGGCATCGTATAGATCATTCCTGAACTCGCCAGGTCGCAATGGGCGGAGGATATCCGTCTCAAAGCAGTACTGGGATCGCGGATGGCGTATCCTAAGTGTTCGTTACTGTGGTTCAATGGAGACGGAGGCGAAATATTAGTGAAACCTTTTATAAAATGGGCAGGGGGCAAATATCGACTGGTTTCGCGAATCCAAGCCCTCTTACCCCATGGCCATCGCTTGGTAGAACCTTTTGTGGGGTCCGCAGCGGTATGGCTCAATACCACCTATTCGGCGGCCTTACTAGCCGACGCAAACTTAGATCTAATAACCCTGTACCGTACGCTCCAACGTCACGGAGAAGGGTTTATTGATTTCTGTAAAGAATTCTTTGTCCCGGAAAACAATACGCCGGAGCGCTACTACGCTTTGCGCGAGCGATTTAATACGAGCCAAGATTCTTGGGAAAAATCCGCTCTATTCTTATATCTAAACCGGCATGGATACAATGGGCTCTGTCGCTACAATGCGGGCGGTGGATTTAACGTTCCGTTCGGTCGTTATCGGATCCCTTACTTCCCTCAGAGAGAAATGGACTGTTTTTTCCAAAGGTCTCAAACGGCTACCTTTATACATCGAGATTTTCGCGCAGTGATGGCGAATCTAGAGCCGGGCGACGTGGTGTATTGCGATCCGCCCTATGTCCCGCTCTCGGCGACCGCTAATTTCACCGATTACGCCGCCGGAGGGTTTGGGCAGGGAGACCAAGACGATTTGGTGCAAATGGCTAGGGATCTGGGCGCCCGAGGAATTCCGGTGCTGATTTCTAACCATGCTACCGAGGATATCCGTCATGCCTATCAGGGCGCCCGGCTCGAATCCTTTGCGGTGCAGCGTTTTATAAGTCGTGACACCCAAAACCGCCATACGGCTGAAGAGGTATTAGCGCTGTTTGGGGGATCCGTATGAGTACCCACACCTTGGGGCCTTTGCCTCTTTGGCTACGGTCAATCGATTCTAGAAACCCGCAGATATCGCCTGAGATGTCAGCACAAATGGATGTAGGAAAGGACGGGGGGCATGTTAATCCGGCATCTTGAGGAAGAAGATTATCCAACCATAATGGCTGTCATCGATCAGTGGTGGGATGGCCGCCCCATGGCCGCCATGCTCCCTAAATTGTTTTTCCAGCACTTTGTCGACACGAGCTTTGCCATCGTTGATGGCGACACCGTGGTGGCATTTTTGGTTGGATTGGTGTCCGCAGTCCATCCGTTAGAAGCCTACATACATTTTGTCGGCGTGCATCCTGAGTATCGCCAACGGGGTTTAGCTCGAAAGCTCTATGAAGAGTTTATTGCCACGGTGCGCAACCGGGGTTGTCGCGAGGTCCATTGCGTGACATCTCCTGGGAACCGCGGATCCATTGCTTTTCATCTTCACATGGGTTTTCAGTGCCAAGAGGGTGATGCGATTGTGGAGGGCATCCCAGTGACGCGAAATTATGATGGCCGCGGTAATAGCCGGGTGAGATTTGTCCTCAGGGTGGCCCCTAAATCGGCTCAGGAAGAGCCTTGTTCTACCGTATTAAGGATCGCGGAGCCGCCGCCATATTATGCCGTCATTTTTAGTTCATCCCTGAGTGCCAATGACCAGGAGGGTTATGTTCAGGCGGCAAGAGACATGGAAACGCTAGCACGGAACCAACCAGGCTTTTTGGGCCTAGAGAGTGTGCGTTCCATAGACGGCCTGGGAATTACTGTGTCGTACTGGACGTCATTGGAATCCATCCAGAAGTGGCGCGAGCAGACTCGGCATCGAGAGGTGCAATTAACGGGCCGCACGGTGTGGTATGATGCGTTTTCGGTCCGAGTGGCTCGGGTCGATCGTGCATACGGATATCCACTGTGAATCGACCATCTCTTGTGTGGGAGAGAGGGGGAAGAAGTGGTCCAGTGGTGTTATGAAAGCGACAAAGACTTTGGTGCGTGGTTCAGGATATTTAGAGGCCCTAAGGTGGGCGTACGATCCCGGAGTGTGGGGTCAAGTCGATGGGTTCAGGTAAACAGATCATATCCCGTTATGCTCCGAACCCGGTAGAATAATCTCCATAGATACAAAGAAGCACCAAACTCCCTCTAAAATCGAACGGGTGTTGGTCGTTATCCCTTTGATGAGCCATTGAAGGACGTAACGGAGTCAGGATCTTTTGCTTGTAACGCACATAGAAACCTGATAGAATAGCACTGCTGTGACGGGGTGGCGGAACTGGCAGACGCGTACGTTTGAGGGGCGTATGGGGTAACCCGTGCGGGTTCAAGTCCCGCCCTCGTCACCAATTTTATAGTGTATAGCGGCTCACTAATATTTTGGTGAGTTTTTTTGTATACAATTTTACGTGTCATTCATTCATAGAGACAGTATAAAAGATTCACGTGACTCCGTGAGAATTCGCGAAGTCATGTTTCTCGCAGGGGAGCATGGAGTACTGAAGAACAAGGGATGGATTGGGGCCTGGAAAGTGAGAGGCTTTAAAGGCATCATGCGTTGGTTGATTCTAGCATTCGGCCTTCGGTCGATCCCATTCTCCGTGCAGATAATCCGGGTAACCGCTGCCACGTATCTTGCTTTTGTTGCAATCGGTCGACCACGATCTTTTTAAGGAAAAATTTTATTTGGCATTGGTGCTCAGGACTTGTGACATCATCGCATTGCGCACACGCTCTTCATTGCTCCCTATCGAGTACCCGCGGAAGTTATGGGAAGTTTTAATGTGGGTGATGGCCCACCGATGGCCATCAGGATGGTTTTAGAATAGATTTAGCGCACGGATATGCCTATGGAGTCGCGTATTTCGGGAGTACAGCGCAAGCTCTAACGCCACACCATAACCACAGGAACTAGTCGTTTCAAATTTTTCGATGGTGTCTAGTGTGTGCTGAAAAGATGCTAGAAATACCTAAAACTTTTCGACAGCAGTCCTCTTTTACCACAGACACACACCATGGGCCACTGTTCTAGCAATTTCAGGAACTTATCGCTCAGCGTCAATTATGCCAGAAAAATGGAACTTGGCCAGCCGAGGGTGTACAGTGAAAACTGGAAGTCATTAGGGGACATGATGCCCTCACTACCCCAAGAGAAGCGTGGTAACGAGGCTCTCGAACGCAGCAGTCGGAAGCGGTTGATTCGGGATCGGGGATGGCGGATAACTTGAGCGCGCTGAGCGAGGCGCTCCAAATGGATCTCGAATAGGTTCAGACCGAGGCCCCGGTAGGCCGATACTTTCTCGACATTTTGGCAAAAGACACAGGAACCGGGTGATTATTAGCTATCGAGAGACCCGACGCCGAGGAAACACGGTTGGCACGTCGGAGCTACTGGAATCGTATCGCGAGTTTTTCCAGCCTGTGGTGGATGAAGTGCGGAAATCAGGATTCAAGGGCATGGTCAGAGCACGACCCAAAAAACTGGATTGAATTTGGCGCTCCAGCGTCGGGTGTCTTATACTCGCTATCCTTCTCGAAGACCGGTCTCAGAGCCGAGGTATACCTTAGGAACACCGATTCTGATTGGAACTCACGCCTGTTGGACTGGTTGCAACTGAGAGTGCAGGGGAGTCCAAATGCCATTCCACGAAT
The DNA here is from genome assembly GCA_027343695.1 of Sulfobacillus sp. GTDB lineage: Bacteria > Bacillota > Sulfobacillia > Sulfobacillales > Sulfobacillaceae > JAKADJ01. The sequence goes on from DAHWKJ010000056.1 coordinate 56,898, forward strand.
CCTTGCAATGGGAACCCCTTGACGGTCGGACTGCTTGCCGGATTGCGGTATATACCGATGGAGACGTGACGGAACGTGATCGCTGGTCAAAACTCCTGCAGTGGAGAGTCGACCGTTTGCGACTTATGGAACGGGCCTTTGACCCGTTGTTGGAGGAATATGTGGGGTCAAACTAGGAAGGAGGAAATCATATGAATCCATCAATAACTATCCGTGAGGCGACCATAGATGACGCCGTAGCCATCGCCGAACAGCGCATGGAGTATTTTGTCGAGGAAGTAGGCCGGAGGCCGGATATTCAAGATTTTGTCCCACGCATGACCAATGTTGTCCGGAAATCCATCGAGTCCGGCGACTCGGTGGTTTGGATCGCTGAAGATAATGGCTTGCTGGTGTCGATAACATGGGTGAAGATTATGGTGAAGGTGCCGTGGCCCGATCCGTTTAATGCGCGATGGGCCTATGTTACGAATGTCTATAGCCGACCAACGCATCGGGGTCTAGGCATTGGTACTCGACTGATGAAGCTCCTGCAAGAGTGGGCAACGGAGCAGGGGTTCGAGTTCCTCATTTTGTGGCCGAGTGAGAAGTCGGTGGCGTGGTATCGCCGTTTGGGATTTAGGGAAGATCCTGAAGTCTTAGTGTGGACACCCCAGGATCGTTGAACTCCATCCCCCATCATCCCATATGGGGCCCGGGTCTCTTCAATTGCCCTTTGAGATGTGGCGCGACCTGGTTGGGTTTGGCGCCATATAGTGGAAATCGGAATTGGGGTGGTTTAATGTCATCGAGTGGGCAAGGCATCGCACAGACAGCGACATCTAGCTAGACCGTGTGGGAAACCGAGATTATATGGTGTCGGGGTGAAACACCCTCGTCATAATCCGCTGAAAATGGGTCACAATGAGCGGAAAACGCGATACCCGACACGCACCATCGACCGGACACCGGAATCGAAAAGTTTGAGCCAATTCAAGAACAAAACAAAAAAACCCCGAAAACCATCGCCATAGGGTGTCGGGTCTCTCGGTTTTGCGTCTCGTTATCCACAGGATAGGTTGCAACAATGTGCTCTAAAAAGTTTATGGTGCCGAAGGTGGGACACACACCGTATCCACAGGACCTAGTCGTTTCAAGAACTTATCGATACTGCCTAAGGGGAGTCGAAATGATTCTCGAAATACCTAGAACTTATCGATAGGTGCCCGTTTTGACCACCGACACGCACCATAGGCAACTCTTCCAGTAACATTAAGTACTTTTCGCGATCCGGGGACCGCGGGTGGCAGTCCGTCGAGTTGGAGCCGAGTGCGCCTATGATGGTGGCGGTCAATACCACCGTTGGCAGTCTTCCCGTACACGTGACGATGGCGTGGTGCGCAGATAGATCAGATGTCGTGATGCCGTCGCATTCTGATGAAAATCCGAGGACTCGGCCTCGGGTCTTTCCTTTGGCTATTTATTCCATAATGTCCACGATGTTGCTAATTGAATCGCTTGTTCGGGATTAATACTAGAGACTCGGGAGGCAGACACCCAAGAAACGGTCGACCCTTTTATCCAATCCAATGTTGTGACAGCAGCGGCTAAAGATACTGTGCGCGAGGATGCGGGAACCGCCATGTCGACAATCATCAATCCGGGATACGGTGGCAAGGCGTGGAAATGCAATGTGTTGGCGATTGTATAGGCGGCTTGTTCTTCACTTGTAGCGTTACTACCGATGAGCTCAATCGTCCATTCGCCTTCCGTAAACACGAGTTTCGTATTGGACCATTGATTTCCCGTCACCGGATACAAAGTGGCTGGTCGTCCGTATTGCGCGGTGCCAACTTGGGTTGATTGATGGGGTGTGCTTGAAATAATGGCGGTGTGGGTGGTCCATTGCCCATTGGCAGCCTCTAGCGCTTGAACGGCATGGGTTGGGGTAGACGCAAGCATTGTCGCGCCCCACGCAGCGGTGCCTCCGACAACATCATTCCCGTTGATCAAAGGACTATTTATCGCATAAGGCTGAGAAGTTTCTACAAGTTGAACGCGCCAACTTGTCGCCGATGCATGGGTTTGCGCGGTTAAATAACCCTGGCGGGCGGTAGGGAGAATCGTCGGTCCGCCAATACTCACCGTAGTATGCCCCTGAATGGCCTGCAATGCTTGGAGCACCACTGGATTAAACGATGACGATTCATTATTAGATGAGGACAACGAGGATGCCGTAGATGACTGAGAGGTCCCGATTGAACTAGAAGTGGCAGTGGAAGAGGATCCCGAGGTATTTGATGTCGGTGTCGTGTTCGATGGACTCGAAGAGGTAGGTACCCCACTCGTTTGAACCGTTCCACTGATATGCACCGTGCCATGCCCCGCCGGTGTTGCATTAAGGTTCCCGTTCAACCCACATCCCGCTAAAACAAGGCTGCCTAAGATTCCGCCACTAATGAGCACAAAGTGTTGACGCATATTCCAACCCCTCCTAACAATCCGTTCCGTCCCACTGCGATTCCTTGAGGGATAACGACATCCATGTCTTCGAGGTTACCGATGCGTCGCTTGGGGTTACGATCAACTCAGGGACAGTGGGAATTAACTGACCAAAACCTGTTGTTGAGTCTGAAAGCCAAGGCCCGTTGCCGGACGTCGCCCGTATGTTATGTTACGTTGAAGTCAGAAGCAAGGATTTCGAAAACGTGAAGGATGACTGGTTGCTGTAGCATTGATCGGACGCCGGATCGAAAGAATAACCTAGTTCAAGGAACAAACAAGTCCCGAAAACCATGGTCGTATGGTATCGGGTCCATCATTTTTGTGTCTGGTTGTCCAAAGGATAAATTGAGACGATGGTCTTAAAATAGTTGGTGCCGAAGGTGGGACTTGAACCCACACGAGCTATTGCCCACGGCGCCCTGAACACCGCGTGTCTGCCTATTCCACCACTTCGGCGAAGAATACTGTGGTTAAGCGCAGAACACAGTGTATCAGTTTTATGGGTCTAAGGCAATAGCGGATTCGTTGCTAACGGTGCTCGGCGGTAGCCACGCCTAATAGTTTAGTAATTCCGAGATTTTTGGTTAAATTATATTGTGTTGGTGTGAAATTTCAGGCAACCGTGTCACTTTGTGGTACAATTCAAACGCGAGTTTTTCTGCGCAAGGTTTGTCGTCGGACGAGATGGGGTGTGTGATGACAAAGAAATTACGATTACAGATTGGGACGCTGGTCGTTCTGGCCGCATTAGTCTATATCGTGCTTCAAGGGTCGAACTTATCCAGCTACTTTATTCCGGTCAATCAGTATCGGCACCAATACAGCAAGTATGCGAATCAAATCGTTCGGGTTCAGGGCACGCTCTTGAGTAGTAGTGTCAAATTTAATGCGGCTCACAGTACTCTTAGATTTACCTTGGAGTCCAAGGGCGTCAGCATGCCCATTTTGTATCAGGGTCCTATGCCTAATGAGCAGTTCAAGAATGCCAGTGCCATTGTGCAAGGGCGGCTTGTTAATGGGGTGTTTGATGCCAAAAAGCTCATGGTGCAATGCCCAGACCACTATGCTGCGGCAAAGTCTTCCACCAACGGGTAGAAAAGAGGTGCGTGCGGGTTGACCATGCCGTTGTTAGGACGTTATGCGCTCTTACTCGCTTTGTTGGCTGCCGTGTACACGGTAGGGATGGGTTGGTGGACCAACCGAACCCACAATGTTTCGTTACGAGAATCGGTTAGAGGAGCCGCTGTGGGTATTGCGATTGCCATGACCGCGGCCGTGTTCGTGTTGGAATACCTTTTAGTGACTGGTGATTACTCGGTGCAGGCTGTTTACAACCACACTGACCGCGCTTTACCCCTTTTATATAAAATGGGGGCGCTGTGGGGTGGGGATTCGGGGTCAGTATTGTTTTGGGGGTGGATCCTCTCCCTATATACCGCGTTTGTGGCATGGCGCGGATGGCCTCGTGAAGGCCAAATGACGCCGATGGCGGTGCCGTTATTAGGCACCCTACTCATCTTCTTTACCGGCATGTCTAACCTGGTGGTTGATCCGTTCCACCTGGTGGCGGGAAATCCTACGAACGGCAACGGGCTAGATCCTCTGTTACAAAACCTCGTCATGACCATTCATCCGCCTGCCATGTATACCGGCCTCATTGGGATGGCGGTTCCCGCTGCCTATATTTTATCGGCAGTGTGGACAAAAGTTCCATCCCGTGAATGGGTACCGGTCGTTCGCCGTTGGATGCTATTTGCGTGGATGTTTCTCTCAGTGGCCATTGTCTTAGGGGGAATGTGGGCTTACATGGAACTTGGGTGGGGTGGATACTGGGAGTGGGATCCGGTGGAGAATGCGTCGTTACTCCCGTGGTTAGTGGCTACGGCATTTCTGCACTCCATTCAAATTGAAGAGAAACGTGGGATGTTTCGTTGGTGGACCGCATTTCTTGGTGTAGGGAGTTTTCTTTTGACGCTGGTGGGCACCTATATTACCCGGAGTGGGGTATTAAAAAACTCGGTTCACTCCTTTACCGGTACGGGCGTGGGACCATACTTTGTCACTTTGTTTTGGGTGGCGTTGGCGGCTAGTGCGTTTGTCTTTATTAAGAGACGGGATACCTTACGGGACCGAATGGCGATGGATAGCACACTATCCAAAGAGGGGATTTACCTGCTCCTTAATGCCTTTCTCACGGCTATCGCAGCGGTCGTGTTGTTTGGAACGTTCTACCCGATTATTTCCAAGGCCTTTTTAGGGACGTCTGTCGTCTTGACAGTTCACTTCTTTAACGCCATGACGGCGCCGATGTTCCTGGGGCTTATCGTCTTGTTAGGGGTGGCTCCGGTGGTCGGGTGGCGTAGTGCCAAATGGCAGACAGTGGCCAAGAGGCTGTGGAAACCATGGGTGATAGGCGTTTTAGTAGGGGTTTTTGCCTATCTGCATGGTTATCACTCGCTTCTCCAGTTCTTTGGTGTGACCATCGCGGTGTTCTCGCTGGGCTCAATGGTACAGGAGTTTTATCGGGCAGCCCGATTGAAACATGTAGCGACCAAAGCTGGCTGGTTTAGGTCACTTTTGAGTGCAATCTTAGGTAATCGTCGCCGCTATGGTGGATATCTCGCGCATATTGCATTTCTTATCATTGTGTTGGGGGTCGTGGGGTCCCACACGAACAATCTGACGGTGACCCGCACCATGACTCCTGGACAAACCATCGCGGTGCGTGGGTACCGGATTCGTTACCAGGGCCTCCGGGGGACGACCCATCCTGGCTATCAGATGACCCAAGCCCATTTCGTGGTAAAGCAAGGAGGCACGACGTTTACGGAGGCTCCAGGCTTATCGTTCTTCCCGGGATCGGCGCAACCGGTGGCGACAGTGGCAATTCGGGGTGGACTCATGAAGGATCTCTATATGGTGTTGGAAGGGAGTCCTGGTCATAACCAGGCCATTGTCCAAATCTTTGTAAACCCCATGGTGGCCTGGATTTGGATTGGGATGTACATATTGGCCTTCGCCACACTGATTGCCATGGGTGCTCCCATTGGAGGGGATTCTGCTCCAGCAAGGAGTTGGGAGTTTAATACGGCCCCCCGCGAAGCGCGTCGACAGATGTTGCCGATCGAAGGGAGGGACCAGGTATGATAGTGTGGTCGCTGGCACTCGTACTGACGCTCGGCATGGTGGCTGTGGTGTACTTGCCCTACCGCTCCGCTAAGACCATGACCCCAACCGTCCTGGTCGGGGCTCCATGGGATACCCGAGCCGTCGAGGCTAACGTGGAACACGTGTTACGGCTTTGGTATTGTGCGATGTGCGGAGGACGCTTGGAACGTCTCGATCAGAAGGTTTGCAGCCATTGCGGCACGGTGGTTGGGGACGGGGGTGGCTCATGACCCGGACAAAGTGGGTGACGTCAATGGTAGCGATGCTGGCAACGGTGCTCGGGTGGTCCCCTTTAAGCTACGCGGCGTCCGCGCCAGGTAAAATTGGGATGGAGATGGTGGTGCTGCTCCCGATCCAGCACCATCAGTTAGCCGTGTTTGAGCAGGTCGACATGTCGACCACCGTAACGGATCCGGTTATCGGAGTCATTCCCCATGCGATTGGGATAGTCGGGGTGGGCGGAACCATTCTGAAGACGGCCAGCAACTATGTCGTAATGAGTGGCACGCCCAAGCGATTCGCTTTGAAGTATGATGTGCCTTGGAATGGGCGGTCCATAAGCCTCCTGTTCCCGTCTTACCTGGCGACTAACGCCCTGGTATTGTTAGCCCCGACCAACTTGACCCTACCTGAAGTTTTGAACCCATCCCTTGTGCCAGCCGGTCACGGCAAGTTGCCGGGAATTACTAATAGCCCGACCTTTTCTGAATACGCCACATCAAATCTAGCGGCCGGACAAGGTTTCCAAGCCGTGGTGGAGTCGAAAGTGATAGCCCAAACCGGGTCTTCGCTATTGCTCCCAGGGGGAGGGGCTTTCCCCGTCGTCGGCTCGCTCTTTGAAGCGCTCTTGATTGTTCTAGGGCTGGGAGCGGTGGCACTTGGGATCAACTGGAAGCCGTTAAGCCGTTATTCGCGCAGGGCGATCCTGCGGACCCAACTGTTGGGGGAGTTAGCCGCTTTAGATGCGAGCTATCACCGGGGCGAGATGGCGGAAGAAGCTTATCTGAAACAACGAGCCGAATTGGTTGGGGGCTTAGTCGAAGTCTGGGAGCCCGGTGAACCACGTGTCGGCTAACGGCGACGTGTCCCAGATCGTGGTCCGGGCGGCGCACCTTGAAAAGAAAATCGGGGAAAAAGAGGTCTTACGTGACATTTCCTTGGAATTAGGGTCCCATGCGGCGTTGGCGGTCCTGGGGCCCAACGGGGCTGGCAAGACCACGCTCTTACGTATCTTGTCCGGCGTGTGGGGCCCTTCTAGCGGTGAGCTCTGGCGCTTTAACCAGCTGGTGAAGACCGAAGGACGGACTGACCCACGGGTAGGGTACCTCGGTCATCAGTCATTCTTGTATCCGACGTTGACAGCCATGGAGAACCTTACGTTCTATGCCCGCTTGTGGGGTCTCCCGAGCCCCACGGTGAGAGCCCGGGAGATGCTTCAGCAGGTGGGATTGATGTGGTCTCAGAGCGATCGGGTGAAGACGTACTCTAGGGGGATGCTGCAACGGGCGGCGATTGCGCGGGTTCTCTTGCCGGATCCCCAGTTGTTACTGTTGGACGAGCCTTATACAGGTCTTGACGTCGAGGCCCAACTGTTTTTGGACCGTACTTTAATGGCCTATCGCGAAGCGGGAGGTTCGATTGTTCTTATTACACATAACGTTCACGAGGCGCTTCGAATATCTGATGCCGTGACCGTTTTGGTGAGAGGCAAGTTGGTGTGGTGGGCTCCCACGAAAGGTTGGACGCCGGAGCGATTGACGTCATGCTACCAACAGTGGCTTCGAGGGGGCAACGGTCATCCGTAAGTACTGGTTTATTGTCCAAAAAGATGTTTTAGTGGAGTTTCGAACGAAAGACATGTGGGTGGCGATGACGGCGTTTGTGGTCATGGTGGTTTTCCTCTTCGCCTTTGCCCTTGACACGAATCGGGTACGGTTGGCCTCCGTCTTCCCGGGAATCTTATGGATGTCTTTTCTATTAGCGGGAATGATAGGGATGAGTCGGACCTATGCGCATGAAATCCCTGAAGATACCTTAACCGGACTCGTGCTGGCGCCCGGTGATCGCATGGCCATATTTCTTGCTAAGTTGACCTCTGCATTTCTGTTTATGGCAGTCATGGAACTCCTTACAACCCCGCTTTTTTTCGTTTTTTTTAGCGAGCCGTGGAATGGGGAATGGATCTTGCTGGGGATGACTTTGGCACTGGGAGGGCTCGGTATCGTGGAACTGGCAACCTTGTTGTCGGCGGTCAGCGTGAATCTCAAATCGGCGGAAATGGTTTTTATGTTGCTCCTGTTTCCTCTTGAGATTCCCGTACTGATTACCACTGTAGAGGCCACTACGGCGATTTTATCGAATCCCGTAGGAAACCCGTGGCTGTGGTTACATGGACTTCTGGCGTATGATGCGATCTTTCTGGCTCTGCCATTGTTGTTGTATGAATATTTGTGGGAGGTGTAGCAATGAAACGCTTGTTGGCGCGCGATTGGTGGATCTGGGCAGTGTTGCCGGTGATGGTGGTGGCCCTCTACTTTGACTTCGTAGGGAGCCCTAATGATGTGACACTGGGCGCTAGTGCACGGATTCTTTACTTTCATATTGGGTCGGCGACGGTTGCCGGGGTAGCCTTCACGATTACCGCCATCGCCAGTATTGGGTATCTGATCCAACGAACCTTAACGTGGGACATCTGGGCTGCAGCATCGGCGGAAATTGGCTTGGTATTCACGACGATGCTTTTGGTCAGCGGCACCATCTGGGGTCGGATCGCGTGGGGAGCGTGGTGGACCTGGGATCCCCGACTGACGGCTACCCTGATTCTTTGGGTAATTTTCGCCGCCTATCTCCTCTTGCGCGAGTGGTCGGATAATCGGGCGCGTCGCGCTACGGTGTCTGCCGTCATCGCACTGATTGCTTATATTGATGTCCCTATTGACTACATGACTATTCGGTGGTGGCGGTCCATCCATCCGGTGATTTTCACTAACCAAGGAATTAACATGCCGATTTCGATGCAGATCCCGATGTTTATCTCGATGGGGGCCATGACGTTGGTGTTCATCGTGTGGATGGCGGTGCGCATGCGCCTGATGCGTGCCGAGCTTGGTGTCGGTGACCTGAAAAACGCGATTCGGGCCCGGATTGAAGGACAGTAATAGAATAGGAAAGGGAGGATCCTTGCCATGAGTCCATTGCAACACGAATATCTGGTGTATCTGTTTGCCGCCTATACGGCGCTCTTTGTCATCATGTTTGGTTTTATGTATCGGATGTTGCAAAAAAGTCGCAAATTAGATCAGGACGTTCAGCTCTTGAAAGAGGAATTGCTGGGTCAACCCCCTCAGAACGCGGAAGTTACTTCACCGGTAGTGCCCACGGTCCGGGGGCAAGGGATGCAAGACGCCTAACCCCCACTGACGCAACAAGAGGTCGGCGGTTTCTTGGGGGGTCAGACGGACGACACTTGAGAAATCCATAATGAAGCGGCGACGGCTCATAATTTCCTCGAGGTAAAGAGCGTCGCCGTGGACCTTCAGCACTTGGCACACGGTGATGGGGTCTTCGAGTAGGATGTAGTCGCCAGCACGAAGCATGGGCATCGGTCTCCTCCAGATGGATTTGGGATCATGAGATTTGTTTCAGTGTATGCTGAATGGGGTCGGAGGGTGTGGAATGGGAACGTTGCGGAAGTGTAACGAAAAACCCATATTATCAGGGAAGGAAGGGATCTAACCATGGCCGAGATATTATTTTGGGCGGCAGCAATTCTGGCCCTTATCTTTGCGGGAAATTTATTGAGCCGGTATCGTGATAAGAAGTCTCCGTTTTATCTTTGGTGGACAATATCCTTTGGATTGTACGTGATTGCATTTGCGATGGAAGCCCTGACTGTTAGGAGCAATTGGAATCTGGTGTTTGAATACCAACTGTACATTATTGGATCCGCGGGTTTGGTGGGGGCGATGTCGGTGGGGACCACCTACTTGGCTTTGCCTAAATCTAAAATCGCGATCGGCTATACAGTCTATTTCGTTTTCGTGGAGTGCCTCTTAATTGTGTTTACGTTCCTCAATCCTCCGGTGCTCCACGGCACCTGGCAAGCACTAAACAGTGGAAAGAATACTATTGTTGGGCCTACGGACGTGTTTTATTTGTTGCTTGCGGCGGTAGGGGGACCGATTGTGGTGATAGGAGCCCTATGGTCATGGTGGAAATCTCGTCGCTACTACAATCTCTTGATTGCGCTAGGAGCCCTGATCCCGAGTTCAGCCGGAACCATGGCTTCCCAGGGGATTGGCATGGCAAGTTTCCCTATTTTCAATATTGTTGGCTTAGTTCTTATCTTTCTCGGTTATGTGTACTCGCGGCCCAGTAATCAAAGTCGTCCCAACTCTTTGACCCAAGAAGCCCGGGGCGCGTAGGTTCTTAATCGAAGGGTTCAGAGGAGTGAGGGGGGAGGCCCCCTCACTTTATGACGTGGTACACTTAATCGTAGGTACTTTAGCAATGGAGAAAAAGTGGCATAATATGAGGACCAACGGGTCATCAGCCCGAAGGCTAGGAGGAAAATTGTGTGATTCGTGTATTGGTTGCTAAACCTGGTCTCGATGGTCACGATCGGGGCGCCAAAGTGATTGCGCGAGCGTTACGGGATGCGGGTATGGAGGTTGTCTATACGGGTCTACACCAGACGCCGGAGCAGGTGGTTGATGCGGCGTTGTCTGAGGACGTCGATGTGCTAGCGCTTTCGATCCTGTCGGGAGCACACCCGACGCTGGTTCCGCGGATCATGGAATTGGTTAAAGAGCATCATATGGACGACGTACTGGTTCTGCTCGGGGGCATTATACCCGAAGATGATGTGGACGCCATGCTTCATTTAGGCGTGGCCAAAGTCTTTGGCCCGGGAACCGACACTAACGATATCATCGCGTTTATCCGTGACCGGGTCGAGGTCGTATGAAAGATTGGGATGAAATAGCCCAGGGCATCTTGAAGGGACAAAAACGGGCTATCGCACGGGGACTTACGTGGATCGAACAAGGGCGTAACGATGGCAAACAATTGGCCCAGAAGTTGTTCGCGCATGCAGGTCACGCACAAGTTATTGGAATCACTGGATCACCGGGCGTGGGGAAATCGACCTTGGTTAATGCCTTGACGTTAACCCTTCGAAGCCAAGGATTCAAGGTCGGTATTCTCGCTGTGGACCCCTCGAGCCCCTTTACTGGCGGTGCCATCCTCGGGGATCGGATCCGCATGCAGGACTCCGTGATGGATGCGGGCGTCTACATGCGAAGTTTTGCCAGTCGTGGCCACTTAGGAGGGCTTTCCCGGGCGACGTTCGGTGCCCTTACAATCCTAGATGCCGCCGGGTTTGACAAAATTCTAATTGAGACCGTGGGTGCTGGCCAGTCTGAAGTGGAGATCATGCAATTGGCGCACACCACGATGGTGGTGTTGGCTCCGGGTATGGGTGATGACATCCAAGCTATTAAGGCGGGCATTTTGGAAATTGGTCAGGTATTTGTGGTGAATAAGGCTGACCGGGACGGCGCTGACCATACCGTGCGGTCGATCCGCAGTATGCTGGCCTTGGCCCCCGAACATCCCGCTTGGATGCCTCCGATCTTGAAGACCGTAGCGGAGGACGGCCGAGGGATGGAGGAACTCACCGAAGCACTTGAGCACCATTGGCAGCATCTCACCGATAAGGGACTCTTAGATAGGTTTCGATGGAACCAGACCGAACATTTAATTGAACAGGCTGTTGCCGACGTGGGAGAACATTTGATACGGCGTGCTCGTGCCGGCCCGGAGTGGAGTCATTGGGTGACTGAAGTGGGCGAAGGGTCTCGGGATGCCGAGCATGTAGCCGAGGAGCTGTGGCGCCAAGAATTGCAGGAGGAATAGGAATGGGACTGAGTCTATTAACTGATGAAGAAAATGCCATTCGTGATGCGATCCATGCGCTGGTCCAAGATACGATTGCGAAGACCTCTGCCGAGTATGATCGCACCCAAACCTTTCCCAGGGCAAACCTGGAGTTGCTTGGGGCGCAAGGCTATTTAGGGATGGTAGTGGAACCACGCTGGGGTGGCGCGGGCGCGAGTTACCTCGCGCAAACGCTCGTGGTGGAAGCTATTGCTGCGGCGGATCCCGCCACTGCGGTGATTTATGAAGTCCATAACTCGTTACATATTGAGGGAATCTGGCGCTACGGTACCGATGTCCAGAAAGCGCGCTACCTACCCGCGCTGTGTCGCGGCACCGGAATCGGGGCTTTTGCTTTGACTGAAACGCACGCCGGATCTAACGCGGCCGCGTTAAGGACTCGGGCCCGTCTGGTAGACGACCATTACGTCTTGGACGGACAGAAGATCTTTATCACTAGTGCTGGAGAAGCGGATACCTATATCGTGTTCGCCACGGTGAATCCCGAATTGGGGTCTAAGGGGATTACGGCATTTATTGTGGAAAAAGGTACGCCCGGCCTCTCCTTCGGGCTCCCGGAAGATAAGATGGGAATCCGCGCTTCGAGAACTTCAGAATTGATACTCGATGGTGTGAAAGTGCCGATCGACCAACGTCTTGGTGAGGAAGGTCAGGGATATGAGATGGCTCTTTTCCTCCTGGATGGGGGACGGATTGGAATTGCGGCACAGAGTGTGGGGATTATGTCCACCGCACTCGACCGTTCCTTAGCCTATGCCCGAGATCGCGAGCAGTTTGGTTCCACGATCGGTCACTACCAAGGCGTACAGTGGCGACTGGCGGACATGGCAACGGATTTGCATGCGGCGCGGATGATGACCTATGAGGCAGCACGGAGGCGCGAAGAAGGTCCGGCGCAACGTCCGCTATTTGCCATGGCGAAGCTTTTTGCGTCGGAAAAAGCGGTGCTCCATGCTGCCGACGCGATTCAAATCTTCGGCGGGTACGGCTATATGCGGGAATACGGAGTAGAGAGACTACTGCGTGATGCGAAGGTCACAGAAATCTACGAAGGCACATCTGAAATGATGCGAATCGTAATAGCCTCCCGCTTGTTAAAAAACTACGACCTTGACAATATTTAGCCGGTTTTTGGGTTTAGTGCGCCGGATCCTGCTCATCGATGTCGTTAGCGACCTTCCGCGCCAATTCGCGGAATCGATCCCGATGCGATGTGGAGCCAGTCGTAGCGTTTTTCTGTATTTCACGACGGAGCGCTTCGAGACCGGATTCGGCACCATCCACCAATGGTTTTTTTCGTCGAGCCATAGGCCAACACCTCCTGAACCGAGTATGCCCGTTTTGTGTGTTACAATAATCCCAAGTAATCTTATAGGGTATATGCGATAGCAATGGGATGGTGAGGACCATACGAGTGTTTGAGTGTATCGACGCATTAATTGGCCATACGCCACTCGTGCGCCTTCGACACCTTTCGGATGAATTTGGGGTTCTCTGTTGCGGCAAATTGGAGTCCTTTAATCCAGGCGGCAGCGTCAAAGATCGCCTGGGGTTGGCGCTTGTGCTGGATGCTGAAAGGCGCGGACTGATTGCAAAGGGCAGTACTATCGTCGAGCCCACCTCAGGCAATACTGGCATTGGGATGGCCATGGTGGCAGTGCATCGGGGTTACCGTGTGGTGTTGACGATGCCAGATACCGCATCGTTGGAACGGCGGATCTTATTCCAAGCATTCGGTGCTGAACTCATATTAACTCCAGGACGTCTCGGGATGACGGGAGCCATTCAACGGGCTCTTGAACTGGTACGCGATCAGCCCGGTGCCGTGACCTTGCGTCAGTTTGAAAACCCAGCTAACGTTGAGATTCATCGTCAAACCACGGGACCGGAAATCTGGGAGGATACCGACGGACAAGTGTCCATGGTCGTGGCTGGGATTGGCACCGGGGGCACCATTAGTGGCGTGGGTGAGTACTTAAAGGAACGCAATTCGGACATTCGGATTGTGGGGGTGGAGCCCCAGGAATCGTCCGTATTGCTTGGAGGCCAACCGGGGCCCCATAAAATCCAAGGGATTGGGGCGGGATTTGTTCCGAGTATCTTAAATCGGTCGGTGATTGATGACGTGATTGCGGTGTCCCAAGACGCCGCTATGGACGCAGCCAGAACCCTGGCGGAAGAAGAAGGCGTACTGTGCGGGATTTCGGGTGGGGCGGCACTGGAGGCCCTGCGACGGATCCTGATGAATTCGACCAAACCAACCGGGCCAGTGGTGGTGATTCTGCCCGATTCCGGCGAACGCTATCTTAGTACGATGTTGTTTCGGAAGGAGTCCGCGCAGCATGTTTAAGTTATCGACGGGCTTTAAAGCGGGTTTGCGCGCACTGACAATCCTAGCGCAAAAGGGACCCAAGACCCCGATTCCGATTAGTGAACTGACACGGGAGCTTTCGTTGTCCGACAAGTATTTGGAGCAATTACTCATGGCGCTTAGGCGGGCAGGGTTGGTGCGATCGGTACGGGGTGCCAATGGGGGGTTTCTGCTGGCGCGTGAGGCAACCAAGATTACCATTTTGGACATTATGACGGCGTTGCAGGGCCCGCTGGCGTTTTGTGATTGCGAGGCCAAGGCGTGCGGGGAATGTGTGCGACCTGAGATCTGGGACGCGCTCGAGCTTTCTATGAGTTCGAGCTTGGCAATGATAACGTTGTACCACCTCGCCTCCCGGGATCCGGTTCACGTCATGGCCCAATCTGTGGTGCTTCCGGATTCGCCGGTGTGGCAAGATGGGGCGGGAATCTAATCCATGGCGTACAGTGACTTCATGGACAACTTGCATCCGCTGCGTGTCTTTCTTACGGTGGCCGGCCACATGAGTTTTTCCCGGGCCGGGGAAGCTTTACATATAAGCCAGTCGGCTGTGTCCATGCAGGTGAAAACCTTAGAAAACATGGTGGGTCTCCCGCTATTCAATCGGGATGGTCGACGTATGGTGCTCACCGCAGCGGGGGCCACCTTGCTCGATTATGGGCACCGGGTGTTTGCACTGTTGGATGAAACCCGCCAGGTGATGGAGGCCGAGAAAGGGGGGCGCCGTGGGACTCTTACAGTGTCCGCCGACACCACAGCAGGCGTGTACGTAGTGCCTCAGTACCTCGCCCACTTTCATCGGGAATATCCTGACGTGAAAATCGCGTTGAACGTCGTAAACCGGACCCAGGTCATGGAACACTTACAACATCGTGAAGCCGATCTGGGGATCATGGGATACATTCCCCAAACCTCCGACGAGTGGGCCGTTGCCCCTTTCTTAGAGAACGAACTGGTGGTTATTGGGCCTGCCGATCATCCTTGGCGAGATCGGAGCCGTCTGAGCTGGCGGGAGGTCCAAGAGGCTTCGTGGTTGGTGCGGGAGGCAGGCTCGGGTACACGTCAGGCCCTTGACCGAGTACTTGGGTCGCGGGGTTTGACGTTAAGACCCGCCATGGAACTCGGGAGCAATAGCGCCATCAAGCAGGCGGTGATGCACGGGCTCGGAATCTCGGTGTTGTCACGCCGTGTCATCGAGTTCGAGATCGCCACCGGTCGCCTAATCGTGTTGGATGTAGAGGATTTCCCGATCCGGAGAGCCTGGTATGTGGTGCACCCGAAGAATGCGTATTTGGCGCCTCCCGCCGTGGCCATGAAGGAGCTCTTCTTGCGCTAATCGGAGAATCGTTGTCCGGCTGGACGTGTTGTCGCATAACTTTCTAAGGTATATCGGAGCTGCCGGTTGGGACCTTCTTGGCGTACAACGCGAAATCCCGGGTCCGTCGACGGTCTTTGAACGATGAACGAGAGGGCAATGGTTTGCCGACCTAGTCGCCGGTCATAGGCGTTGATTCGGACATAGTACCCTGGATAAGCTTTCTTACACTGTTCCACTTCGTAAAATACCGCAGCCGCATCGCGTTGGTCGAACATAGGCAGGCCCCACATCGTCCAATAGGTGTTGCGAGGGTGCGGATCGTCGGTGAATTCAACACTGAGTGGCCAATTGTGTTGCAGCGCGTACTCGATTTGGCTCTTGACATCATCGTCGCTTAAAGGCGGTAGATAGGAAAAAGTCCCTTGGGTTAGATGAAAGCTCATGGGGGGTGGCTCCTTTTCGGTTTTATAGAGACGGCGTGGCGAGGACATCGGGCGTGTCGGTAGATTCGAAGTTGAAGGTCACGTCTTTCCAGGTTTCTAATGCGGCGCGAAGAGCAGGGGACCAGCGGGCGGCCGCGTTCAGAATATCGGGTCCCTCTGTCACGTAGTCTTGCCCTTGGTTGCGCGCGAAGATCATGGCCTCTAGGGCGACACGGTTGGCCGTTGCTCCGGCGGCAATCCCTTGGGGGTGCCCTATGGTGCCGCCGCCAAATTGTAGGATGACATCTTCACCTAAGTGGTCTAACAAGAGGTGCATTTGACCCGCATGAATCCCACCCGAAGCCACTGGCATCGTGGCCGGCATCGAGCCCCAGTCTTGGTCAAAATAGATCCCATTCAAAGGATTTACGGGAATTTTGGCATTGCGTAGGGTGTCATAGTACCCATGAATCATGTGCGGATCGCCTTCGAGTTTGCCCACTACGGTACCGGCATGGATGTGGTCGACCCCGGCGAGCCGCATCCACTTGGCGATGACCCGAAATGACACCCCGTGGGTCTTTTGACGGGTATAGGTGCCATGTCCTGCACGATGCAGATGGAGGATAACCCCGTTCTTTCTCGCCCAACGCGCCATCGATTGAATGGCTGTGTAGCCGACCGTGAGGTCGACCATTATGACGATACTACCCAGCGACTGAGCAAATTCGGCGCGTTCGTACATATCCTCCATGGTGGCAGCGGTCACGTTTAAGTAGTGCCCCTTAATCTCTCCGGTTGCGGCCATGGCGTTATTGACACCCTCCATCACATAGAGAAACCGATCGCGCCACCGCATGAAAGGCTGGGAATTGATGTTTTCGTCGTCCTTGGTGAAATCTAGCCCCCCACTGAGTGCCTCGAAGACGACCCTGCCGTAATTGCGGGCGGAGAGCCCCAGCTTGGGTTTGGTCGTAGCCCCCAAGAGAGGGCGACCATACTTGTCGAGATATTCGCGTTCCATCACGATGCCGTGGGCGGGACCTTGAAACGTTTTGACATAGTGGAGGGGAATCCGCATGTCTTCCAAGCGTAAGCTCTTTAATGCCTTGAAACTAAACACATTACCGATGATGGATGAGGTAAGGTTAGCAATGGAGCCTTCTTCAAAAAGGTCGATGTCGTAGGCGATAAAGGCTATGAATTGATCGGTGCCAGGTACGGGGGAAACCTGATAGGCCTTGGCCTGATAATGTTCGTGAGCGGTGAGCCGATCAGTCCAGACCACGGTCCAAGTGGCGGTAGAGGACTCGCCCGCGACAGCGGCTGCCGCCTCAATCGGATCAACTCCCTCTTGTGGCACAATTCGAAATGCACAAAGGATATCGGTGTCTTGGGGTACATAATCGGGCTGCCAATATCCCATTTCGGCGTAGGGAGTTACCCCCGCGGCCCAACGATTTTTTTCGGTGTGATTAGCCATGTCATGACCCTCCTTACTGAATCTGAACGATGTTGTAGTGTCTTACATAAATTCAGTGTAGAGGCGGTTTTAATATATGTAAAATATAATTAAGCGCGGCATTATATAATGAAAAGCTTATTATTGTGTGCTCTCATAGTTTTCAAAACTTCATCGCGATCGGGTCTATTTGTGGTCTCGGTTAAGTATGGGAGACGGGAAACGCGCATTGCGAGGAGTTACGTGAAATGATCGTGGACAACACGGGCTACGATGCCGTATGACAATCTTTGATGGGTGGAAGGACGAATTGTGTTTGACGAAATTATGGAGAAGCGCTATGGCATCCAGTGGTTGCAGAGGTCTTATCATCAATAATGGTCGGAGAGACAGGATTCGAACCTGCGACCTCCTGCTCCCGAAGCAGGCGCGCTACCAAGCTGCGCTACTCCCCGATACCGTCACTCATTGTATTCTGATCGACGAGTGACTGTCAAGGCACCGAAAATTGTCAGCGTGCTACGGCTTCGGTATGATAACAACAGAATACACGAGTAGGAGACAAAGAACATTGGCCAAATTAAAAGGGCTGTTATTGGCTGGCGGCACAGGAAGTCGGCTACGTCCATTAACGTATACCGGGGCTAAGCAACTCATCCCGGTGGCAAATCGTCCTATCCTATTTTATGCGGTCGATGCAATAGTATCCGCCGGGGTAGAGGAAATCGGCGTGATAATTGGAGATACGGGTAATGAGGTTCGGACCGCATTGGGGGATGGCAGCGAATTTGGCTGTAGGTTCACCTATATTCCGCAGAGTCAGCCCTTAGGGTTGGCACACGCCGTCAAGACGGCGCGGCCCTTTCTGGGAACCTCGCCATTTTTGATGTTTTTGGGAGATAATCTGCTGCGTGGAGGACTCAGTCGGCTCGCAAACCGCTTTTCGGAAGGGGGGTTTGCAGCATCGATCCTATTGACCGAAGTCAAAGATCCGACCCAATTCGGAGTGGCCGTGGTGCAAGAGGGGCGTGTGGTGCGGTTGGTGGAAAAACCCAAATCGCCTCCTTCCAACTTAGCTTTAGTAGGTGCATACTGTTTTGGTCCGATGATCCATGAGGCCATCGACCAATTGCAACCGTCATGGCGTAACGAATACGAGATTACCGATGCCATTCAGGCCTTGATCGACCAACACTTAGCCGTCGACGCCACGTTGGTTGAAGGCTGGTGGAAGGATACGGGAAGGCCCGAGGATGTCTTGGAAGCCAACCGACTGGTCTTGGAAGACATTCAGAGTCAGGTCGACGGACTGGTGGATGAGGCGAGCCAGCTCGAAGGACGTGTCATTGTGGGGCCAGGAGCTGAAGTCCATCGTAGTACGATCCGAGGTCCAGTCAGTATCGCATCGGGGGCCCGGGTGCAAGATAGTTACATCGGCCCTTATACCTCCATTGGGCAGAGCGTGTTGATAAGCCATACTGAAATTGAAAACAGCGTCGTCCTCCCCGATAGCAAGATTGTTGAAGTCAATGGGCGTATTGACCAAAGTCTCATCGGACGAGGCGTGACGGTGTCTGGCGTGCAGTCTCGACCACGAGCAGTGCACTTAATCTTAGGCGACCAGAGCCGAATTGACCTGTAAGCGGTCCGATACCGTATCATCACTATGTTGCGCTAGGAGAGTCTATCGTATGAGTCAATTTGGTAGCATTGATGGGGTTCATGTGAAGAAATTGGTGCGGCATCCCGATAACCGGGGATTTTTTCAAGAAATTCTGCGCGACGACGACCAATTGCTGCGTCGATTCGGGCAAGCATCGCTTTCAATGAGCTATCCCGGCGTCATCAAGGCGTTTCACTACCATGAACGTCAAGACGACTTATGGTTCTTCCCGGTGGGTTCCGCGGAGGTCGTACTGTACGATTCGCGAGAGGATTCAAAAACCCGAGGGATTACTCAAGCCCTCTATCCAGGGCAAGACAACCCCTTATTAATTGTGATTCCGGTGGGGGTGTTGCATGGATATCGGGTGTTAGGAGCTACGCCGCTTATGATTGTCTATTTCACCACGGAATCGTATCGTCCTGAATCACCCGATGAAAAACGGGTCCCCTGGGATGATCCCACCGTGGGGTATGACTGGACCACAAAACCGCGGTAAGGAGTGGACAAGGCGATGAGAATCGTTGTGACGGGGGGGCTCGGATTCATCGGATCTCACCTAGTACGATGGATCTTGCAGCACCAACCTCAGGTAGACATAATCAATGTGGATGCCCTGACCTATGCGGGCAATCTCGAAAACTTGGCGGATATTGCGGACAATCCCCGTTATCAGTGGCAACGGATATCGATTACCGATCGGCCCGGATTGGAAGCCGTTTTCCGAGACCAGGGTCCCATCGATGCGGTGATGCATCTCGCCGCTGAATCTCACGTAGATCGTAGTATCCAAAGCGGCGTGCCATTTGTGGAGACCAACGTCTTAGGTACCCAGATCTTACTGGAAGTGGCGAGGAATGCGGGAGTATCCCGGTTTCTACAGGTCTCTACCGATGAAGTCTACGGAAGTCTCGGTGGAACCGGCTCTTTTGTGGAACATACGCCGCTGTCTCCCAATAGTCCCTATTCCGCGAGCAAGGCTGGCTCAGATTTATTAGCACGGGCGGCCTTTGAGACCTATGGCCAAGACGTGGTGATCACCCGATGCAGCAATAATTATGGGCCCTATCAGTTTCCCGAAAAATTGATTCCCTTATTTATCACGAATGGTCTGGATGGTAAGTCCTTACCCCTGTACGGGGATGGCCTAAATGTGCGCGACTGGCTTTACGTCGAAGATCATGTGCGGGCATTATGGATGGTACTGAATCAGGGCAAGGCTGGTGAAGTCTATAACATCGGGGGGAATAACGAGCGCAGTAACCGAGAGGTTGCTCAGACACTGGTCAGCCTGATGCACTTGCCTGAGACGGCAATCGTGCCGGTGCCAGACAGGTTGGGCCATGACCGGCGTTATGCGATTGATTCGAGTAAGATTCAAGAAACGTTGGGCTGGCGGCCTGAGACGCCTTGGGAGCAGGGCCTGGCGCTGACAGTGCAATGGTATCGGTCCCGTCGAGCCTGGTGGGAGTCCATAAAAAACGGGACGTATAAAGACTATTACCGCGACCAGTACGGTACGTTGTAGCTAAATTTTAGGAGATGGGTCCTGGGTGCTGAGATTATGGATTGCGGTATATATGGCACGTCTAGTCGGTATGTTGAGTCGGATTAGTGGGCGTGGTGGAAGTTCCTTACCGGGTATCGTGGCGCGCCGCATCGACCCTGGGGTGCTGATGAAATTATCCCTTCGGTTACAAAAGGGTGTGGTGTTGCTGACCGGAACCAATGGGAAGACGACCACGGCGGCGCTTTCGGCCTTCTTGCTTAAAGCCAATGGGATTCGAGTGGTGCATAATCGCGCCGGCGCTAATCTTATTTTAGGGTTGACGGCTACATTAGTCCAAGCCTCGAGATGGCGGATCTATCCCCGAGCCGATTTGGCTCTCTTGGAAACCGACGAAGCGTCGGTTCCCAAGGCTGCTAAAGAAACCGTGCCCCGAGCCTTAGTGGTTACGAACTTTTTCCGCGACCAATTGGACCGCTACGGAGAATTATCGACCACGGTAGGCCTGGTGAAGCGAGGCTTGGATGAACTTGCCGAGGACGGCTGGTTGGTATTGAATGCGGACGATCCGCAAGTGGCCTTTTTGGGCGAAGGCTACGGACGGGTCGTGTACTTTGGACTACAGTTGGCCGCGGACGATCAATCGGTGTTGAGCCAACACGACGCGGCAGATGCTCGATTTTGTCCGCGTTGCGGCCAAGCCTTAGTGTACCGGACCCAATACTATGCTCACCTGGGAGATTATCGCTGTGGGCACTGTGGCTGGGAGCGTCCGGGCCTCGACTGGGCGGTCACCGAGTGGAACCGGCGGCAAGGAACCATGACCATTCGCTCCAAGAACGAGACGGCAGTCCTGCCGATCCGGACGCCGGGCATTTATAACGTGTACAATCAATTGGCGGCGGTGGCCATCTGCGCGACACTAGGGGCTCCATTAAGGCCGATGTCGCAGCATTTAGAGTCGTTCGAGCCGGCCTTTGGACGCATGGAGAAAGTGTTGATTCAAGGGCACACGGTGTGGTTGGCGCTGGTTAAAAATCCGGTTGGCTTTACGCAAGTGTTGCAGGCGGTAGGAGACACGGCAGGAAATACGCCGCAATGGGCCTTATTAGTCATTAACGATCGTTACGCGGACGGCCAAGATGTATCATGGCTCTGGGATGTCGACTTTGAACGTGTCCATCGCGCACAATACATAGACCACTGGTGGGTGAGTGGTATTCGGGCCTACGATATGGCACTAAGACTGCAATACGCGGGGATACCAGACCACCAAGTGCATGTCGTCGAAAGCCCTAGTCGTGCCTTAGACAACATGTTGAAAGAAGCTGCCACCGACGTTCCGATTTACATTATGCCAACCTATACGGCACTCTTAGAGATTCGGCAACATTTGACGCAACAAGGGTATACGCGGCACTTCCGCGAGGGCTAGGGGGAGATATTACGTGAGCACACGGCCTATGATCTTTGGTACCGCAGGACACATCGACCATGGGAAGACCACGTTAGTGAGGTCCTTGACTGGGGTCAATACGGACCGTCTGCCAGAAGAGAAAAGCCGCGGGATTTCGATTGACCTAGGGTTTGCCGAATTTGTGCTCCCGTCTGGTCAACGGGCGGCGTTTATTGATGTGCCGGGGCATGAGCGGTTCATTCGGAATATGGTGGCAGGGGTCCACGGAATGGACGCCGTAATTTTGGTGGTGGCGGCCGACGAAGGCGTCATGCCCCAAACCCAGGAGCATCTTGATATCCTCGGCATTTTAGGAGTGGAACGCGGGATTACCGTATTAACCAAGAGTGATTTGGTGGATGACGATTGGCTTAAGTTGGTGGAAGAAACCACGCGAGAGGCTTTACACGGTACATTCTTGGAGGGTCAACCCATCGTTGCAGTCGATGCCGTAAGTGGTCGTGGATTGCCATCATTAAGAGAGCTCTTGGAGAAAATTTCTGCAGATTTGCCACCCAGAACTCATAGAGGGCCCACTCGGCTCCCGATTGACCGCGTGTTTACGGTCAAAGGATTTGGGACGGTAGTCACAGGAACCTTGGTGCAGGGCAGCATTAGCGTGGACCAGATCTTAGAGTTGGTGCCCTCACGGTTTCCGGTTAGAGTTCGTGGAGTTCAGGTTCATGGGCAGGCGGTCGAGAGCGCCAGTTCCGGACAACGAGTAGCCCTAAATCTGGCTAATGTTGATAAAGACCGGATCACGCGGGGACAAGTCCTCGCCTCGCCGGGTCTGGTCCCGGAGGTTACGACGTTGGTGGGGGAAGTGCAATTGTTGCCCTCGACCAAAGAACCACTAGAAGAAAGAACCCGCGTCCACTGTCATGTGGGAACGTCCGAAGTGCTGGCCCGAATCTACTTCTATGATAGGTCTCGGCTGGAACCCGGAGAACGCGCGTTTGCTGAGTTGCGTTGCGAAAGTCCTATCGCGTCGGTGCGCTCCGATCGCTTTTTGATTCGGTCCTATAGCCCGATGGCGACCATAGGTGGGGGCGTAGTACTCGAGCCCGGTGGACACCATCGGCGTCGGGAGCCCCATCTTACCGAGCGGTTGAGAGAATGGGCCTCAGGTGATATTAGAGGGATGGTCCGTGACATCATGGATCACAGTGAAGCGCCACTGCATCTTAAAGAAATCTTGGATCGTCTGGGGTGGTCTCTTGACCAATCGGATGAGCTCGTGTCCATCCTTGGACCGATAACCCACGGTGATCCGGTCACGGGATACTTTATCGCACAGGCGGGTTGGGACCTGGCAGTCGGTCGCCTGGCTAGCTACTTACGTCAATATCATCAGGATCACGGGCTCCTACCGGGGGTGGCGCGCGAGCGGCTAAAATCCGAGATGTTTGAATCTTGGTCGACACGATCCCTCATTTGGTTTTTGGGCCAGGTCCCTGAGGTGGAAATCGATCACGAATGGGTTCGGGTTCGCGGTTTTGTGCCGGGTCCACGTACTGCAGAGGATCAAGATCGCCTGGACCGGTTACAGACGTTATGGGAGCAAGCCGCACTGCGGCCACCAGAGCTTGAACACATGCGTCAATTGGCATCCCTTGCCGACTCCGAATGGTTTTATGATGCCGTGCATTATCTGACCCAATGCGAAATCATCGTGCGACTCGAAGAGGGGGTTTATATTGCCGCGAAGGCGTTGAACCAGGCGATTGAAGCCGTTACGATAGCTCTACGCAGGAATGGGGAGCTATCGACTGGGGATCTTCGCAATGCGCTCGATACCAACCGCCGGTTTGCGGTCTTAATCTTAGAACTCTTAGATTCGCGACGCATCACGCGTAGGCTCGGCGACAAACGCGTGTTGGTCAATTAAGGAGGAATACCCGTGCGCGTTGAAGTAGCTTGGGCCAAGATGCCCAAAGGTGGATTCGGGGAGAGTGGGGATAGCATCGAATTGGTGGAACGGCCGCTCGGCGGGCTCAGTCTAATCTTAGCGGACGGTCAGGGTTCGGGTCCCGCTGCGCGACGAATCAGTCGCATGGTCGCCATGAAGGCCGTGAGCCTCATCGCGGATGGGTCACGAGATGGTGCGGTGGCCCGAGCGGTGCAAGATATGCTGTATACGGCCCGGGAAGGTCGGGTGACCGCCACCCTGGCACTCTTAAGTGCAGATTTTCACACACGCACGTTGGTGATCGCTCGTAACGCACCGTGTCCGGTGGTCGTGCGTCAGGCGGGGCACGTGTTCCGACTCGAAGGCCATGCTGAAGTGATTGGCACCTACCGTCGCACGCGTCCGGCCATGACGGAACTGGCACTGGAAGCCGAAAGTATTTTGCTGACCTATTCGGATGGTCTGGCGGCTGCAGGTAAGCGCTATGGTAAGAGCCTTCCTTGGGAGTCTATCGACGAGCAATTGCAAGCGTTGCCGATTACGGAGTTGGGCGGGTGGGTTGATGATGTGATTGCGCGCGCGATCGATTTGGACCAAGGGCGGCCGTCCGATGACATTAGCATCATGGCGTTAGGGGTGATCGATGATGACAGCAGTGCACTCCGCCGGCTCACCGCGAGCATTCCCTATTAACGGGGTGGTCCTGGTCGGCGTCTGTGCGGCCGGGAAAACCACCGCTCGGGAGGGCCTCGGGGCTACAGGGATCCCGGCCCGCTCGGTTGCCCAAGAACACTCTATGATAAAACATTTGTATCGAAACGGCGGGCCCGGCCGCTTAGTGCTCTTGGTCGCGAGCTGGGAGACCGTGCATCGACGTCGGCAACTTGCTTGGAACCCAGATTTTTATCGCACCGAGTGGAGTCGGCTGGAGGCAGCGAGGCGTGAGGCGGACCTGATTCTGCATACGGATAATCTGTCTCGCCAGGAGGTACTAGACTCCATTGTGAGGTGGTGGGATGTTCGCGCTGGACTCGCTCCGGTTTGGGCCCAATATCCGCAGTGGGACGGTCCTATGAAAGCAGAAATTCGGCAGAAATTGGCGACAGGTGCATTACTGAGCACGGTGGTGTCTGAGGTTGAGAGGCCGGGCACGCTGTGAGCAGATGGCAGTGTGCGCCGGGGTCTTCCATTGACAGGTTTTTTGGCACCGGACTATAATGAAACGATTTTGGGACGGGAGGCAATTCGACATGCGCCAACGAAGCCGCGTCCAATTTTTTGCGCTTATCGCGATCATATTGGCCGGAATCTATTACTTTACGAGCGTGAATCCGATCGCATCTCACTTGCGATACGGATTGGATTTAAAGGGAGGCGTCACGGCGACTTACCAGGCGGAACCTTCGCCGGGAGCGCCGGTCAACGCCAATACGATGGCACGCGCCATGGAAATTATGAGTTTTCGGGTTAACGCATTAGGGGTGTCGGAACCCTTAATTCAACTCGTCGGAAATAATCGAATCACTATCGACCTACCCGGGGTAAAAAACCAGGAACAGGCGCTGCATTATTTAGGTCAAACTTCGCAATTGGTCATTAAGAGTCCCTCGGGCAAGGTCTTATTAACCGGAGCAGATTTGTCCACTGCGCAGGCGGCGATTGCGGCGGGGCAGTATGTCGTAAACATTACCTTCAACGCGAAGGGGACGGCGCTTTTTCGCGCCGCCACCACCCAGTATCTCCATAAGGCATTGCCGATCTATTTGAATGGGAAATTGGTGGAAGCTCCTACGGTCCGGCAAGTGATTGCGGATGGGCAAGCCCAGATGTCGGGCAACTTTACGTCGTTGAAACAGGCGCAACAGACGGCGCTCTTGCTTCAATCGGGCGCGTTGCCGGTTAACTTGAAAGTACTGGATGTGCGCACTGTGAGCGCCACTTTAGGGGCAGCCTCGGTTGCGGCCAGTAAACTGGCGGCGGCTATTGCCGTAGGCTTAATCGCGGTGATTATGATTTTGTGGTATCGCTTAGCGGGATTCGTGGCCGATATTGCTTTGACGATTTATCTATTTTTGATTCTTGGCGCTTTGTGGAGTATACATGCCGTCATTACGGTTCCTGGGATTGCCGGGATTATCTTGTCGGTCGGAATGGCGGTGGACGCCAACGTTATTATCTTTTCGCGAATTCGCGAGGAAATCATCAATGGGAAAACGCCGAGGGCATCCGTGGCGTCGGGATTTCGTCATGCGATTCGGGCGATTCTTGACTCACACGTGACGACCTTTGTATCGTCGATGATTCTCTTCTACTTGGGGACTGGCGAGGTTAAAGGGTTTGCTTTAACCCTCATGATTGGGACCGTGATTTCGCTATTTACCGCTGTGTCGGTTACGGGAGTAGTGATACGGTGGGTGGCGGATGCTGGTTGGGCTAAAGTACGCCAGGTATTTGTGGGGTAATGTCTAAGAAAGAGAGAGAGGGGTTTGGAATGCGCTTTCACTTTCGCTTCATTCCGCATTGGAAGACCTGGTTTGTCATTTCCGGCATTCTGGTTGTGCTGACTTTGGGCGCCTTCTTCGTGCGCGGTTTGAACTATGGAATTGATTTCACCGGCGGCAGCCAAATGAGCTTGAAATTTAATCGGCCGGTTACCACTACGGCGGTGAAATCGGTTTTGGATAAAAATCATCTGTCGGGAAGCACGGTGGTGTATATCGGCACCGGACATCAACATGTGCTGATAACCACGCCTACTATTAGCGAACATCAGCGCGGTACGTTGCTGACCCAATTTAACACCAAAGTGGGCCACTTCCAAGAAATATCGACTACCCGGGTGTCGGCGATTATTGGTAAGCAAATCGAGCAACGCGGGTTGTTGGCCGTAGGCTTGGCCGTTTTGGGAATCATTATTTACATTACAATTCGGTTTGAGTGGAAGTTTGCGGTTTCGGGGATTATCGCGATGTTGCACGATGTGGTCATCACGGTGGGGCTCATCGCACTCATTCATATTCAACTGACCGAGTATTTTATTATGGCCGTATTAACCATTTTTGGGTACTCGATTACCGACAAAATTATTGTGTTTGACCGGATTCGAGAGAATTTGCATAAGCGACAACGCAACGAGCCCTTGGACGATTTGGTTAATACAAGTTTGAATCAAGTCTTGGTCCGTTCGATCAATACGTCAACCACGGTGGCGATTGCGCTCTTGGCCTTGTTGCTCTTTGCGGGTTCCAGTATAAGAGATTTTGCCTTGACAATGTTTATTGGGGTCATCGTGGGAACCTATTCCTCGATTTTTATTGCCAGTCCTATTTGGTGGCGATGGAATCTCAAAGAAGATCACGGAAAAAGACGACCGAAACCCGCAACCTCTCCTCGGGCTTAATAGCCCGGGGATTTTTTTGTCCGAACGGGTACCCTAAAGAAGGGGTGACATTCGGTGAGTTTACGACATTATGGACCCGATCACGAATGGGAAATGGTAAAGCGCGAAGCCCAGGCCTTTTGGAACAGTCCTTGGGCGATGGTGTCGCAGTGGCACTTAGGACTTACCCGAGAAGTCTTCGTGTACGAGAACGACGACGACATCGTCGTGAACATGAACCTGGAGGGCATCCCTCTGAGCGACGTGTCGCTCGATATTGATGACAGCCATCTGCATCTAACGATTCGGGACAATAAGGTGGCGGGCCACGGGGAAGAGCAGCTCGTGGTTCCGTTCCCCTTTCATGTCTCCCCAGATACGGCGGATGCAGTAGTAGTGCCGTCCCAAGGCCTCCTCGAGGTCACGGTGCGTCGCCAAGTCACTCACGACCCGAAGGGTACGAGCTCATAATGCCACAGTGGGGTATTGCGTTGGCTTGGATTGCGTGGGCCGCGAGTCTGGTTAATGATTGGCCGTGGCTGGCTTTGGTGTTTACGTTGCTGTGGCTATCGGGCTGGGGACGGTGGCCCGACACGCCATGGCTTTTCGGCTTGGAATTGGTTGTGGTTGTCGCAACCGAAGTGATATTGCTTCGAAAGACGCCACCGCGGCCGGTGGCGCGATCCTATAACCGAGTGATTACAGAGTCGATGACATTGCTCTGGCTGTCGTTTTTGTTGGGTGCTATTGGAGGCTTGGTGGCATGGGAAGGCACCGTAGGGTTTGACGCGGCTTCGAGGGCCCGGGGTTTTGTCACGGAGGTGCTGACGCGGGCTACTCTTCGCGGTACACGCTTGTTCTTGGGATTGATCCTCTTGGTGTTAACTCCGGCTTGGTTTCGATAAGAGAGTCACCATCTGATACAATCATGGGGTAAATATTCAACACGCCGTAATGTGGTGGCACCAAAATGGCTATGAGAGAGCATGAGTTACAGGCGGGCAGCCGGAGTGCCTGGTGGGGTGCGTTTGGAAATTTTGCCCTCACCGTTCTGAAGATCACGGTCGGAATTCTCGGCCATTCTCGTGCGCTAATCGCCGATGGAGTGCATTCGGGTGCAGACCTGGTGTCGTCCCTTGCCGTGGTTGTGGGTCTTAGAGTATCGCGCCGCCCACCCGATGAGGGACACAACTACGGACATGCCAAAGCCGAAGCAGTGGCCCAAAAAGTTGTGGCACTATTTCTCATTTTGGCGGGGTTCGAACTGGGTGATAATGCGGTCAGGGCGTTCGGGCAGCCGAAGGGAGGGCGTCCGAGCGGAGTAACCCTGGTGGTAGCAGGGCTCGTCGTTGCCGTCAAGCTTGTGATGTATGTGCGACAGCGCAAGGTTGCGATAGCAACGGGAAGTCATAGTCTCATGGCCCAAGCACTCGACAGCCGGATGGACGTGATCTCGTCTTTGGTAGCGTCGGGGGCCATTATAGGCGCGATGGCGGGATTGCCGCACTTCGATGCGATGGGTGCACTGGTAGTGGCCGGATTAGTGGCTTGGCTCGGGATCGAAATTTTTTCGCAAGCGGCTAATGACCTCATGGACCGCGCAGCGGAGCCTCGGCAAGTTACCCAGATGATCCAGGCGGCGTTGGAGGAGCCCGGTGTACGCCAGGTCAACGAATTACGGACCCGGGTCTCTGGGACTCAGATCTTGGTCGATGTGGAAATTGAGGTCTCAGCAACTTTGTCGCTGGTTGACGCGCATCACATTGCGCATGGGGTTAAAAGTCGTATTATGAAACTTCCTAGGATTCAAGATGTTATGGTACATGTTAATCCAGCATCGTCGACTGAAGATACTTAGATGCCCAAGGGGGCAATGCATTGAAAACTCTGCAGTACCCAGTGTGGTCACCGGCAGACCCGCAGGAATTCGATAAGTTATCTCGATTTATCCAAGAGAGCGGACTATCAGCAATTACGGCGACCGTCTTGTGGAGACGCGGAGTCCAAACCCTCGAGGCCTATAGCGACCTGGTCTCGACCGACACCGCACTCTCCGATCCGTATGACTTGCCTGACATGGACCAGTGTCTGGAAGGGATCCGCCAGGCCCGTCGTCATAACGAGCGCGTTCGTATCTATGGGGACTATGATGCCGATGGTGTCACCGCGACATCCGTGATGTATGAGGGGCTCAGAGCATATGGGATCCAAAACCTCGACTATTATATTCCGAATCGCTTCGACGAAGGCTATGGACTTAACCGGGAAGCGGTCCAAAAGGCCTACGAAGACGGGGTGAAGTGGTTAATTACGGTGGATTGCGGTTCGAGTTCACCGGACTCGGCTCAACTCGCGAAAGAACTTGGGATTGAGCTCTTAATCACGGATCATCATGGACTCCCGGCAACCTGGCCCGTTGCCAGAGCCTTGGTCAATCCCGAGCGGATGCCGACGCCGAATCGATTTTCCGGCGCTGGGGTGGCACTTCAAGTCATTCGAGGCCTGCTCAAAGAAGACACTCCGCCGTGGTGTTTGGCGGTCGCGGCGATTGGCACGGTGGCGGATGTCGTGCCATTGCGCGGCGATAACCGACGTCTCGTAGGGCAGGGTTTGGCGATCTTGCGAACCGGGTTGGTGGTGGGCGTTAACGCACTCATGGCGGCGAAAAATCGTGAGGTGTCTCGGATTCAAGCCGATGATTTGGGATTTTTGATTGGCCCTCAATTAAATGCGGCGGGTCGAATGGGTGATGCTCACCTGGCAGTACAAGTGCTATTGTCGACAATATCTGACAGTGAACGCCTCGCTGAAGAACTCACGGAACTTAACCAAAAGCGCCGGATGATTGAGCAAGACACTACGAATCAGGCCTTCGAGCAACTGGTGCAAAACCACCATCGGGGATTGGATTCGTTTGTGGTGGTCGCAGGGGACGGTTGGCATCATGGCGTCATCGGTATTGTCGCGTCGCGCCTCAAAGATGCCTTGAGACGACCTGTTGCGGTGATTGGCTGGGAGGGCAATCAAGGCAAAGGATCGGCCCGTGGCGTGCCGGATCTTAATCTACTGGCCCACATGCGCCGCCATGAAGCCCTCTTTACCAAGCTCGGGGGCCACCAAGGGGCCGCCGGCTTTAGCCTTTTGCGCCAAGACCCAGGCTTTTTAAGCCGTACCCTGTCTGAAGACATGCCGAAGGCGGCCCTGGTGCACAGCACCCGGGGTGATGTCATCGATTGGGAAGGTCTCGTAGACCAATTTACCCCCCAAGTGTTCGGAGAACTTCGTCGCCTCGAGCCGTTCGGTCACGGCTACGAACGACCACGCTTTACGATTGGGGGCACCCTCGGTACTATCCGCACCATGGGTGGTGACCAGAGTCATCTTGGGTTCACGTTTAAAGAAAGTTCCGCAAGACTGGTAGCCTTTCGTCACGGCTTCTTGGCGTCCGGGCTAGCACCGGGACGGCCGCTCCGCACGGTATCTCGTTTGGAGTGGAATACCTTTCGTGGTCAGACCACACCGCAATGGAAGGTGGATACGATGTTGGTAACGGCTCGGAATCCGGATTGGAGACGTAACATTCGCTTTGAGGCAGCGCCGTCAACGGTCGGGGGGAATGTGATCTGGATTGGCACAAAACCGGGGCCCGGCATACGATATCCCTCAAAAGATCTAGGACAGAGCCATTTGCTGGTGGAGGCGGCGCGACGAGGACATCTTAAGGCGCTATCGATTGACATGTGGCGCGCATGGCCGGATCTAAGAGGCTGGGCAGACCACGTGGTGTGGGGTGTCCATCCTCCGGGTCGATGGTGGCTCGAGGCGGCAGCTGCATTTTTAAACCCAACCGGGATTTTGTGGGTGGATCCCCTGCTTGAGCGTGCACCGGTGGCGCGACGCATGGCGCTGTTAGAGATGCGACGAGACCGACTGGCCCGTCACTGGCGTTGTTGGGTAAAAGGGCGAGCACCGCTTATGGCTGGTCGTCAAATATTTGCGGAACTGGGCCTCAAACCCTCCCAGGCTTTGGGGCATAAAGTTCCATTGGATCATAGCGTTCGTTATAGACAATCGGCTATTTTGGCCCAGGATCATCGAGATTGTTGGGCTTATCCGGTAACCGAGTGGCCAGAATTATTTTAGGGGGAGACCAGGTATGGGCTGGACTAATCTATTACGAGAAATTCCCGATTTCCCGGTGCCGGGCGTCCTCTTCAGAGACGTCCTACCCGTGATGGCTGATAAATTGGCCTGGCAAGAAGTATTAGATGGCTTAGAATCCTCGCTGAAAACCCAAGGCGCTGATGCGATCGTGGCACCGGAAGCCCGCGGATTCTTGATTGGTGCTCCGCTGGCGGACCGGCTTAAGGTCGGTGTGGTACCGGTGCGGAAACCGGGGAAATTGCCCGCCCCTATTCTTCAGGAGGCATATTCGCTAGAATACGGAGATAACCAGCTCCAAATCGAAGCCAACACCACATTGGAGGGGAAACGGGTTCTGATTGTCGATGACGTGTTAGCGACCGGGGGTACGGTAGCCGCCTGCGCCCGGTTGGCGGAGCGTTTAGGCGCCGAAGTGATTGGCTATGCGTTTATCATAGAACTCCAAGCGTTGTCAGGACGCCATCGTCTCGATTTAACGCGCGCGAGGATTACGAGCTTATTAACATTATAGAATTGGCGCGACGAGGGGAGGTGACTCATGACGGCAGTCGAAATGGTGGAGCAATTAGGATTTAGCCCGGATACGCCAGAAGGGCAGCACATCGCAGACGCGATCCAATTTGCCGAAGCGGCGCATCAAGGTCAAAGTCGAGCTTCAGGCGAACCCTATATCGCACACCCTTTGGCGGTGGCATCCATCTTGGCCGATTTGAAAATGGACGCCCCAACCATTGTGGCCGCGATGCTCCATGATGTGGTGGAAGACACCTCCTATACAGTGGCGGATATCGAGGCACGTTTCGGGCAAGAGGTTGCTCAGTTGGTGGATGGCGTGACCAAACTAGACCGACTTGAGGTACGTACTCGCGAAGAAGAGCAGGCAGAGAACCTTCGCAAGATGCTGCTTGCGATGGCTAAGGACATTCGTGTAATCCTTATTAAGTTAGCGGACAGGCTCCACAATATGCGGACATTGAAGCATCTGACGGCGGATCGGGTACAACGCATAGCGCGAGAAACCATGGACATTTACGCACCGTTGGCGCATCGACTTGGTATTTTTCGGATTAAGTGGGAACTTGAGGACCTTGCGTTTCAGCACTTACAGCCGGACGCCTATCAGGAAATGAAGGAGCGGATCGCCAAGAAAAGGCAGGAACGGGAAGCGGGCGTTGATGCCGTGACTCAGGAGTTACTCCGCCGCTTAGAATCCATGGGTATGGTGGTCGAGGTCTCAGGTCGGGCCAAGCATCTCTATAGTATCTACCAAAAGATGGTGCAACATGGCAAGGATTTCGCGGAGATTTATGACCTGGTAGCGGTCCGGGTATCAGTGGAATCCGTAAAGGACTGTTACGCGGTGTTGGGCCTGGTGCACTCGTTGTGGAAGCCGGTGCCGGGTCGCTTTAAGGACTATATCGCGATGCCAAAATCCAATTTGTACCAAAGCCTTCACACGACGGTGATGGGTCCGCAAGGAGAACCCATCGAGGTTCAAATACGCACCTTTGAGATGCATCACACGGCGGAATATGGGATTGCAGCACATTGGCGTTACAAAGAAGGCACCAAAGAAGACCGGGAATTCGAACAGAAATTGTCCTGGCTGCGACAACTTTTAGAATGGCAACGCGACATGCGGGATGCCAGCGAATTCATGGAAACCTTACGGGTGGATCTGTTTAGCGATGAAGTGTTTGTGTTCACGCCGAAAGGCGACGTGTTGGATTTGCCGGCTGGCGCGACCCCCATCGATTTTGCGTATCGAATCCATACTGATGTGGGTAACCACTGTGTGGGGGCGAAGGTCAATGGACGCATCGTGCCTTTGGCGACCTCGCTGGAAAACGGTGACATCGTGGAGGTGTTGGTGAACCGGAAGTCACCGGGACCGAGTTCGGATTGGCTTAATTTGGTGCGTACTTCGCAGGCCAAGACTCGAATTCGGCAATGGTTACGGCGTGAACGGCGCCAAGAACATATGGCTCGGGGACAAGATATGCTCGATCGAGAGTTGCGACGTACAGGGATTGAGGTGGGCAGTGACCGTCTAGCCGAGTTGGTCCGAAAACTTGGGTGGGGTACTCCCGAGGAACTCGCCATCGGTATTAGTGACGGCGGCATCAATGCCGCACAAGCGGTTTCGCGAATCAAAGAAGAATTGGCACGGATGGCGTCGCCAGTGGTGACGCCGACGGTGATCAAGAAACCTCGGACCAAAGCGTCCGCTCCGGCCCCGGAATCAGAAGTCTTAGTCAGAGGCCATCGGCGGATGTTGACCCGTCTCGCTCGTTGCTGTCAACCGGTTCCGGGTGACCCGATTATTGGCTATCTGACCCGGGGCCGAGGGGTTTCGGTACATCGGTTGGGTTGTCCCAACGAAAAAGAACTAAGTCGCGATACAGAACGTCTTATCGAGGTGAGTTGGGATAATGCCGAAGCCGAGTTGTCTGCACATCCGGTGGAGCTCGCCGTGTACGCATGGGATCGAGCCGGATTGCTAGCGGATGTGGCCAATATCGTGGCCGACTCCAATATTATTTCCGCGAAAGCTCGAGGATTTCGGGATCGGACGGCAGTGGTCAACGTGCGCCTAGAAGTAAGAAATTTAGTGCAGCTCACCCGTATTATTGGGCGCCTGGAGACGCTTCCATTTGTACAGCGCGTAGACCGGGTCAGCCATGAGCGTAGCTGATGCGTCTCTTGGTGCAACGGGTCAAAGAGGCACAAGTGTGGATTCGGGGAAGCCAAGTGTCCCGGATCGATAGGGGTCTCCTCGTGTTCGTGGGAATACGGTCCGATGACGAGGAGCGCGATATCGTGTGGCTATCCGACAAACTAGTACATTTGAGGATTTTCGAGGATAGCTTCGGCAAAATGGGGCACGACGTGATGACGGTGGGAGGAAGCCTGCTCATTGTCTCCCAGTTTACCTTATATGGTGAGCTACAAAAGGGGCGGCGTCCAGATTTCGCCATGGCGGCACCGAGTTCCGTTGCCCGCCCACTCTACGAGCGGTTTGTGGAATCGTGTCGTGCACGATGGGACCGCATTGAGGTAGGTGTGTTTGGCGAAGACATGGACATCCACTTAGTGAACTGGGGACCTGTCACCTTGTGGCTGGAGTCTCCTCGATGACAGGTTCGACAATGCGAAAGGAGCGGGCTAGATGATAAGACCGGAGTTGCAGCGACCGACGGGAACCCAAGATATTTTGGCTCCCCAATCGTGGCGTTTTGAGAAATTTCGTCGAATAGCCTTAGATACGGCAAAAGCCTACGGATTTGACCTAATTGAGACGCCGGTCTTTGAACAGAGTGCGGTGTTCTTAAAAGTTGGGGAGTCGACCGATATTGTTCAGCATGAACGTTACGCATTTACGGACGTCGGGGGGGATGATCTGACGCTTCGTCCCGAAGGCACAGCTGCGGTGGCGCGGGCCTATATTCAGAATGGACTGTATAATGAGCCGAAACCCTTAAAGGTGGTCTATTGGGGTCCGATGTTTCGCCGTGAGCGACCCCAGGCTGAACGGTATCGGCAACATACCCAATTTGGCGCCGAGCTTTATGGATCTGAAGATCCCGCAGCTGATGCCGAGATCATCCTTTTGGCGTGCCGGGTGGTGGAACGTACCGGGTTAAAGGATCCGGATGTGCGGATCAATTCCATCGGTTGTGTTGATTGTCGTCCGGCATATCGGCAGGCGTTGATTGAATACTATACCGAACGCCGCGCTGAATTGTGTCAGGATTGTCAGAATCGGCTCGAGAAAAACCCCTTGCGGCTTTTAGATTGTAAGGTGGACGTGGTGGTTCGCGCCACTGCGCCGGATTTAAGTACTTTTTGGTGTGAGGCCTGCCGTACGCACATCGAAGCGGTTACGGCCGCGATTGGAGCCACGGGTCGTGCGATCCGGCGAGATCCGTTCTTGGTGCGCGGTTTGGACTACTACACGCGGACCGTGTTTGAGGTGGGACACCCGAGTCTCGGCCCGAATACGGCGCTTTTTGGAGGCGGTCGTTACGACGGTCTCACCGGGGCGATGGGAGGTCCTGAGTCGCCAGCGGTTGGGTTTGGCATGGGTATCGAGCGCATGCTTTCGGCCCTCGGGACAGCGCTCACCCCGGATCCCCAAAGGGGGGCTTATGTGGCCAATCTGCCCGGATTCCAAACCCACGCTATTGCCGTGGCGGAGTCGCTTCGGGGCGAAGGGTTTGCGGTAGATTACGATGTGATGGGTAGGAGCCTTAAGGCTCAACTCCGTGATGCCAGTCGTCGAGCCGCGGTCGTGGTCATTATCGGCGGCGAAGAGTGGGAACGTGGAGTGGTGGAGATTAAGGATTTTTCAAGTGGTGAGCAGCAAGCCATTGGGCGGCACGACTTGGGGAGCTACTTACGTCATCACCTGGAAAGAGACAGCGATGGAGGGACTACAGCATGAGTTATCGCACACATTGGGCCTATGAGGTTCAGCAATCGTTAATCGATCACACTATCACCGTTGCAGGCTGGGTTCAACGTCGACGGGACCATGGGGGTCTCTTATTCGTGGACGTGCGTGACCGAACCGGATTGGTTCAAGTGGTCGCAGACCCTAAAAACCCGATGTTTCGGGTCTTGGATTCGGTACGTCCAGAATTTGTGGTGTCGATAACGGGCACCGTGCAGCCGAGGCCCCAAGGGATGGTTAATCTAGAAATCGCTTCCGGTGCCGTGGAGTTGGTGCCGAGCTTAGTCAGTGTGTTGGCAGAGTCCAAAACCCCGCCGTTTATGCCCCAGGAAGCCGAAACCGTGGATGAGTTGGTGCGACTAAAGTATCGGTACTTGGACTTGCGTCGACCCAGTCTCTTCCACAACTTCGAGTTGCGCGACCGGGTCTTGTATTCGTTGCGTTCTTTTTTTCATGACCATGGGTTCTTGGATGTGGAGACTCCGGCCTTAGCGCGGTCAACGCCGGAAGGCGCCCGCGATTTTTTGGTCCCGAGTCGCGTGCAACCCGGGCAGTTTTACGCGCTACCCCAAAGCCCTCAGATTTTCAAGCAGCTCTTAATGGTTGCTGGATTCGAGCGCTACTACCAAATTGCCAAGGTGTTTCGCGATGAAGATCTGCGAGCTGATAGACAACCAGAATTCACCCAAATTGATGTGGAGATGTCCTTTGTGGACCGAGAAGAGATTCTCAGTCTCATGGAAGCTCTCATGAAACAAATTTTTCGGGATGCGTTAAATGTCCACCTGGAAGATTTTCCACGAATGACGTACGCCGATGCTATGCGGCAGTATGGTTCAGACAAGCCGGACTTACGGGCCGGAGAACCCTTAGTGGACCTGACCGAATTAGCCCATCAGTCTGAATGGAGTGTGCTGGCCGAAGCACCGCATACCGTAGGGGTGTTGTGCCGTCAATATGCGCCATCGCGTAAGGCTTTAGACGATTGGACCCAATTTGCCAAACAATTGGGGATGGGTGGCCTCGTGTGGCTCACGAAGTCCGAAACGGGGATCCGGTGCTCTGCGGCAAAATGGCTGGACCAATCGTTTTTGCAACACATCGAGCGGGCGACCGGGTTACATGTGGGGGACACGTTATTTTTAGTATCGGGGGAGGCGCCCCAGGCGTTTACGATGGCGGGCCAACTTCGTTTGGAGTTTAGCCGACGTGAAAATAGGATCGAACCGGGATGGCGATTTTTGTGGGTTACAGAGTTTCCTTTGTTTGAATGGTCCGAGGAAGAAGGCCGCTTGACCTCGGCCCATCATCCGTTTACCATGCCGATGATGGAGGATCATTCCTTGGTGGAAGAAGCCCCTACCCGGGTACGTTCTGAAGCGTATGATGTCGTGTTAAATGGGATTGAACTGGCTTCTGGAAGTCTTCGAATCTATCGGCCTGATTTACAGGCCAAAATCTTTTCCGTGTTGGGGTTAAGTGATGCCGAAATTCAGGAGAAGTTCGGGTTCTTGCTTCAAGCTTTTCAATACGGGGCACCGCCACATGGCGGGATTGCCTTTGGATTGGATCGCATCGTGATGCTGATGGCAGGAGCCAAGTCGCTGCGTGAAGTGATTGCTTTCCCGAAAACGGCACGGGGTACCGACCCCTTAATGGATGCGCCGTCTACTGTAGATTCGAGTCAGCTACTAGAACTCGGAATCCAGGTGCAACCGCGCCAGTCCGGCCATTAATGGCAGAAAATCCCCGCGAGGCAATCCGGTCGCGACGACCGGGTTGCCACGATGGGGAGTCTAGCGCACGGCGGTGGGGATAAAGAGGTCCACGAGCCCAATGATAAAGGCTGCGATTAGGGCACCCAAAATAGTGACGTGAAGTCCCGGAACCACGACTTGCGCAAAGTAAATTACGGCAGCCGAGATCAGAAATCCCACCAGCCCCCGACCGTATGGGGAGACAGACTTTCCAAACATGGCCTCGATAATATAGCCGACCAGGGCGATGACCAAGGCGGCCAAAAGGGCTGACCAAAAGCCGATATGGGAGAATCCCGGTACGATATAACCCATTAGCATAAGAACCAGCGCTGCCACAATAAAGCGTACTACTGCACCGACCCAATTCACACAGCTCACCTCCTCGGATGCTTTACGTGTCTAGTGTGGGTTGCCGTTAGCCTGAATATTCATCGAGCCCTCTGATAATTTGAGTTAAACCGGCAAGACTACAAACAGGGGCGCAGGACGCTCTGAACACAACTCGAGGGAGGGATTCCTTTGGCTAATGGTGTACCTCGATCCTTTAAGGATCTGAAGTCTCAGGCAAAAGCGCGGCTGCAAAACGGCAGTAGCGATGTGAAACAAGACATCGTTGAGATGGGTGATGCCATGTTGCAAGCTGGGGTGAAACCGAAGACTGCTCAGGACAAAGTCGCCAAGCGTGTATGGCAGGCTAGCGGACCGCAAGATAAAGAAATGCTGGCCGGCATGGTGACCAACATGGCCAAGGAAGACGAAGACCTCTCGTAGTGCTTTCCCACCAGAACCTCGTGCACTGAGGCTCTGGTGGGATATCTTTCAGCTTGCAGGACTCTAAGAGCCTCAGTATAATAAGGCCAACGTCTCTGCGATGTGCGTGTAATCGGCCGATATGTTTTGAGCCAACACCAAAACATAGGGAGCCTGATCCTCGTACTGTGGCCGCCGTGCCCCCACTTCGGTGCTGGGGATCGCGAAAACAGACAGGAGGCACCCACCTGCGTTCGAGCAGGTTCAAAACGTCGGAGTTCACGGCATAGGCGGAGACCCATTGAAAGAGAAGACCCAGCGTCTTCTCTTTCATGCATTTCCCTGGTAAGATCGGGAAGGGAAATTGGAGGGATATAGCGTGTCAGAAAATCTATTGGTTGCTACGCAAGATAACTTTAATCAGGTGATTAGCGGTTCAAACACTCCAGTTATTGTTGACTTTTGGGCATCTTGGTGCGTTCCGTGCCGGATGATAAGTCCGATTTTAGAAGAGGTTGCGACGGAGCGGGCGGGAGCCTTAACCGTAGTCAAGGTTAATGTGGATGAAAACCCTAATCTTGCTGCGGAATACGGTGTGATGAGCATTCCTACCTTGATTCGATTTCAAAGTGGGCAAGAGACGAATCGTGTCGTAGGAGCTTTGCCTAAGGCGCAACTATTGAAGCGGTTGGGGCTTTAATATGGCTATTGATGTGCGCTCCGACACGGTGACCAAACCGACTCCCGAGATGCGCCAGGTGATGTTTGAAGCGCCGGTGGGCGACGATGTCTACGGTGAAGACCCTACTATTAATCATTTGGAAGAATTTACAGCGGCGTTGTTAGGTAAGGAAGCAGGGCTCTTTGTGCCGAGCGGCACGATGGCGAATCAGGTGGCCATTTTGGCCCACACCGAGCGCGGGGACGAGGTGTTTATTCACCGTGACAGCCACGCCTATTATTATGAAGGTGGCGCCGCGGCGATGTGGAGTGGTGTGACCTGGAACCTTTTGGATGGTGATGAAGGCA
This sequence comes from Sulfobacillus sp., assembly GCA_027343695.1. GTDB lineage: Bacteria > Bacillota > Sulfobacillia > Sulfobacillales > Sulfobacillaceae > JAKADJ01. The sequence continues at coordinate 96,151 of DAHWKJ010000056.1, forward strand.
CTCCGAGCGGAGATGGGCTTCAAAAAGCGATTCGACCGGCAAATATTCATCATCCGCGTCCCCGATTATTGTCCCTGGAAAATACCCATAACCGGGCTGGCGGGGCCGCCATCGATTTGCGTCGGATGATGTCCTCGATCGACGTGGCCAGGAAGCACGACCTATTGGCCCACTTGGATGGAGCGCGGCTCTTTAATGCCTCAGTGGCATTAAATGTGGCGGCAGCCGATCTGGCGGCGCCGTTTGACTCGGTCTCGGTGTGCCTTTCCAAAGGTCTAGGCGCTCCGGTCGGCTCCGTACTGGTCGGATCTCAGGCATTTATTGATCGGGGACGCATGTTTCGAAAATGGCTCGGCGGTGGAATGCGCCAAGCGGGGATCTTGGCAGCGGCCGGACATTATGCGCTCACGCATCACGTGGAGCGTCTCGCCCACGACCACGCCCGGGCATTACGATTGGTCGAACAGCTGCGGGCTATGGGTTACCATATTTTTGTCCCGGAGGTTCCGACCAACATGGTCATGGTGGATTTGCCGGTCGCTGCTGACGTGGCGATTGAAGCCCTGAAACAACACAATGTACTTGTCGGAGCCATGGGACCAAAGCGGCTACGATTGGTGACGCATCTCGATGTTGACGACAACGGCATTGACGAAACTATTGCGGCGTTTGGTCGACTTTATGAGACATTCTATGCCTAAAAAAGGCGGAGTGGACCTGTTTACTGACGCAGGCAACCGAGATCGGGAGAACGCGGCACCGCTCGCCTGGCGCCTGCGGCCGAGGACTCTCGATGAATTGTCCGGTCAAGAGCACTTGACCGGACCTAAGGGCATTCTTCGTAATCTGATGGAGCATCGTTTGCGATCGGCAATATTTTATGGGCCGGCCGGAACCGGAAAAACCACTGCAGCTGGCATTTTGTCCGGGGCGGGGCGGCTGGCGTTGATGACTCTTTCTGCCGTTGAGTCTGGCGCCAGCGACATTCGTAAAGCGGCTGAGCGAGCCCGAGAACGCTGGGCCTCGGACGGTCAAGGTACGCTGTTGTTTGTGGACGAGATTCATCGATTTAATAAGGCTCAACAAGATGTGCTGCTCCCTTATGTGGAAGATGGAACCGTTGTTTTGGTCGGTGCCACCACGGAAAATCCTTGGGCGGCGCTCAATAGTGCTCTCGTGTCACGGTGCCTCTTAGTGGAATTTAAAGCTCTGAGTCAGATGGCTCTTGTTACCTTATTAAATCGGGCGTGGAACCGGCATCGTGAATGGTGGCATGAGGGGGGCATCGAGCCTTCCGTGCTCGACAATATTGCGGTGAGAGCCGGTGGGGACGGTCGTCTGGCGTTGACCATCCTCGAACGGGTGGCATGGGTGGCGGATGCCGAAACCACCACGGAGATCTCTATGGAGCACCTTAACCGGGTTTGGCAAGACTCCGCGCATTATCATGATACCAGTGGAGATCGGCACTACGACATGACCTCGGCCCTCATTAAGAGCATTCGGGGGTCAGATCCTGATGCTGCCCTTTACTGGATGGGTCGGCTGTTAGTCGGGGGTGACGATCCGCGTTATCTGGTGCGGCGCCTATTGGTGCACGCGTCGGAAGATATTGGGCTGGCAGATTCGGGCGCGATGCAGGTCGCCTCCGCCGCTTGGACCGCGCTCAACGCGGTGGGACTCCCCGAGGCACGCATCCCCATCGCACATGCAGTCCTTTACTTGGCTCTCGCGCCAAAGTCTAACAGCGTTGTTGTTGCGTTGGAGAAATTGGATCGGATTTTAGAACGCTGGCCGAACCTTGAGGTGCCGGATCACCTGCGGGATCGGCATTATCGTCCGGATATTCGGGACGTGGTTTACCAATACCCGCATGATTACCCGCATCATTTTGTTTCCCAACGCTATGGTCCTCCCGAATTGGATGTGGAACCGCTTTATGAACCCTCGACCGAAGGAGCCGAGGTCGAGATAAAACAGCGAATGACGCTGCGTAAGTCACTAGAACCAGACACAAAACCTTTCTGAATTTTGCGCATTGACTGAGAGCGTGAGTTCAGGAAACCGTGTGCGGTATACTGAACCCGTGGAAGGTGGCTCGACTCCAACTGGAGTCGAGGCTAATGCAGTGTAAGAGGGGGATTGGCATGGCACAATCAATGAAAGCCCCGACCCAACAACCCAAACAGGCCGCGAAGGGGATGCCGTATTGGGTTGAACCATTATTTACGATTGTAGCTTTGGGCGGCTTTGTGGTCTATGCGATATGGGAGACGTTGTGGCATAACACGGGGACCTATCACAACTATGTGTCTCCATTTTTCTCGCCGGATGTGGCGGGTTGGTTCGGATTTCATGTATTGACAGCGCTCTACGTAGTGTGGGTCCCGTTTCTCTTCAGATTTTCTTGCTATTACTACCGTAAAGAATATTTCCGCGGGTTTTTCTTTCATCCAGCTGGCTGTGCGGTCGCTGAACCGGGATCTCGGAAGCTAAAGGCGTATAAAGGCGAACGCCGCTTCCCGTTTAACCTCAATAACCTACACCGCTATGCCTGGTATCTGGCGGTCATCGTCCTCATCTTTCTGTGGAAAGATACGGTCCAAGGATTTATTTTTAAGAACGGATTCGGTGTGGGACTCGGGTCGATTTTATTGTTAATTAACGCGGTGTTGCTGACCGCTTATACGTTTTCGTGCCACGCCTTTCGCAATATGATTGGGGGCCGTAAGGACTGTTTCTCGTGCGTAAACGGCAAACCATCGACCGGATACAAATGGTGGAAACGGGTGTCAGGGTGGAACCAATTTCATGGAAACTGGGCATGGGCCTCGTTGTTTTCGGTGTGGGCGGTTGACCTCTACATTCGATTGTTAAGTTTAGGAATATTACACGATCCGAGGATATTTTAATGAGCACACAATTCGCGACATTAGAGTCGCATACATTTGACGTATTAGTAATTGGTTCGGGTGGTGCCGGATTACGGGCTGCGGTGCAAGCCGCAGTACCCGGGGTATCGGTTGGAATTATTGGCAAATCCCTCTTGGGGAAGGCGCACACCGTGATGGCCGAAGGGGGGGTCGCGGCATCATTTGGGAACGTTGATCGTTGGGATGGGTGGGAGACCCACTTTTATGACACCATGCGCAGTGGTCACTTTATCAACGACTATCGGATTGCCGAGATATTTGCCCATGAGGCCCCAGAGCGGGTGTTGGAACTGGAAGAATGGGGTGCCGTATTCGACCGCACGCCAGAAGGAAAAATCATGCAGCGACCGTTTGGAGCGCACAGCTTTCGCCGTTTGGCTCACATTGGCGATCGCACGGGGATGGAGTTATTACGTACCCTGCAATATAAGGCGATCAGTCAAGATATTGAGATCTTTCAAGAGGTCACGGTGACTAAGTTACTGAAAGACGCTGCAGGTCGTATGGCGGGGGCGCTCGCCTATTACCGGTCTACGGGAGAGTTTGTGCTATTCCGGACTAAGGCGATTGTCCTGGCTACGGGCGGCTGGGGCAAAATTTACAAAGTCACGTCAAACTCGTGGGAGAGTACCGGAGATGGCGGAGCCTTAGCCTATCGAGCGGGTGCCGAGATGATGGACATGGAGATGGTTCAGTTCCATCCCACTGGGATGGTGTGGCCACCTGGTGTCCGCGGGCTTTTGGTGACGGAGGGCGTTCGGGGTGAAGGGGGTTTTCTCTATAACTCCGAGGGAGAACGCTTCATGTTGCGCTATGACCCAGAACGTAAAGAGTTGTCGTCTCGTGATGTGGTGGCGCGGTCTATCTATAAAGAAGTGCAAGCGGGACGCGGTACGCCGCACGGTGGCGCCTGGCTCGACATTACCCATAAGGGTCCGGAATTCATTAAGCGGAAGCTACCGGGCATGTATGAGCAGTATCTGACGCTGGCCGATGTGGATATTACCAAAGAGAAGTTTGAAGTCGCACCCACGTGCCACTATACGATGGGTGGGGTGCGCGCGGAAGCAGAAACCTGCGCGACCAACATTCCGGGTCTTTTTGCAGCGGGTGAGGTGGCCTGTGGACTGCATGGCGCTAATCGTTTAGGTGGCAACTCCTTGGCGGACTTACTAGTCTATGGAAAACGGGCTGGTGAAGGGGCATTGGCGTATTCCCAGAGCATCGCTGAGGTTCCTACGATAGACCCTCAGGAGATTGAGGCGGAGATGGAGCGGGTCATGGCACCGTTTAGCATTACGCATGGCGAAAACCCATTCCTGATTCATGAAGAACTTCAAGACATTATGTCGAATCATGCAGGTATTATGCGATCGGGTCCGGACCTTGAGGAAGGGTTGGCCAAAATCCAAGCTTTGACGGAACGATCTGCCAATATGGGTATTACCGGGTCGCGTGTGTACAATCCGGGTTGGCACGCGGTGTTTGATGTCCAGTCTATGTTGGCATTAGCCGCACTAATCTTCCGGGGTGCTTTGGCTCGGAAAGAAAGCCGAGGCGCTCATTGGAGAACCGACTATCCCGATGAATTACCTGAGATGGGACAGTGGAATTTCGTCCAATCGGTCGACGCAGGAATTAAAGAAGTGCCGGTGCCCCAAATGCCCGAAGAGCTTGCACGATTGTTTGAACGGGGCATGGCGCCGGGAGTCTGGAAGTCTCAGCAAGAGGGAAAGGAGAACTAGCCATGAGTGAGGATATTGTCTTAAGCATTTATCGTGGAGACAAAAGTGGAGGCGAAGAAGTCCGTTACACGGTGCCCTTGACTCCCGGAATGGTGGTGTTGGACGCTGTCCACTATGTTCAAGCCCATGAGGCACAAGACTTAGCCGTGCGCTGGAACTGTAAAGCGGCTCATTGCGGTTCATGCGGTGCAGAAATCAATGGCCGACCCAAACTCTTGTGTAAGACCCGGCTCGACGATTATCAGGGTCAAGTCGTGCATATTCAACCGATGCAGACGTTTCCGATTATTAAAGACCTAGTCAGCGATGTGTCCTGGAACTACGAGACGGCCAAGAAGATTCCTGCGTTTCAATTGAGTCAATCAGCACCGTTGCAAATGCAGCAGTTTGACGTGGACCGTGTCCAAGAGTTTCATCACTGTATTGAATGCTTCTTGTGCCAGGACACTTGCCACGTGCTGAGAGATCATGATGCGAAGGATCAATACTTTGGTCCGCGGTTCATGGTAAAAATCGCGGAGTTTGAAATGCATCCCCGGGAAACAGGCGATCGTGTGCCGCTGTTGGCGAAACAAGCCGGACTGGATATGTGCAACGTTACCAAGTGTTGCACGGAAGTGTGCCCGCAGCACATTCGGATTACCGACAACGCCATCATTCCTCTGAAGGAACGAGTGGCGGACCAATATTGGGATCCGCTACGGGCACTCTTTCGACGAAAGAAGACCACCACGCCGACGGCTCCCGATTCTGCACCCACAATTAGAGGCTAAGAAGATAAAAACAACGAAGGGCTGTCCCAAAAAGGGGCAGCCCTTCGTTGTTTCACCATAAGACCGAGATCTCCGGTCTAAGGACCCCTTTAATCACGGCGTGCCAATTCAGTAAGCATAGCGGTGCATGGTTTTTGTCGGCCTTTGGATGATGGGTGGTGTTCGGTGGCATACTAGTCCCGAATATGTGCACCAAGGAGGAGAATGGCCATGCGTACGGAGCCGATGCGTCCTAGGCCCCGGAGAGCTCAAAATGCCGCGGCTACATACCGTACCGGGTCTTGGGCTTGGTTGTTGCATCGGATCACGGGTCTGTTGATTCTCGTTTATCTGTACTTTCACTTGATAGTGTTGTCTTCTGCGATATGGGCCGGTGGAATGACTTCGTTTAACCGGACCGTCGCTTCATTAACGACCCCCCCTTTTATCTTTGCCGATCTCGCGCTGTTTGCGTTGATTTTCTACCATGCTTTGAATGGCATTCGGCTCATCTTTTTGGATCTTGGGTGGTGGGTAGACCGCCAGCAGACGGTATTTTGGGGCATGATGACGATCGCTGCTCTCTTGTGGATCAGTACAGCCATCGTGATGTTACCTCTAGCGTTTCGCTAGAATTTCGGGGGACGAGGTGACCTATGCGGCAACGACAATATGGTACCACCGGTGGGGCCTGGCCTTGGTTGTTGCAACGGGTATCTGCCGTGTTTTTATTGGTATTGATCCTCTTGCACTTATGGATCGAACACTTCATGCATCTCGGCGCCCCGATCACGTTTGCGAGTGTCAAAGCGCGTTTGGTGCATGCGGTGTTCGCAGTGATCGATTATGGACTTTTGATTGTGGTCGTGTTTCATGGCTTGAATGGTCTTCGCACCGTGCTACTCGAAATCCCGTTTCTACCTCACCGTTCCCGGGCGATTACTATTGGACTTTGGGTGTTAGGCGTGGTGACGGTGATCTTCGGGATGGATATCTTAGCGCCGTTTCTCTGGGGACGGCCTTGGTTTGTACTGAAATAGGGCTGGAGGGGGATGAGAATGGCAGAGTCGACGGTGACATTTCGAGTTTTTCGGTATAACCCGGTGACCGATGAAAAGCCCTATTGGGCGTTGTACCCGGTGACCGTCGAACCAGGCGACCCGGTCTTGATGGGGCTCATGCGGATTCGCGAGGAACAAGATGGTTCGTTGGCTTTTCGAGCCTCGTGTCGGAGTGGAATCTGCGGATCGGATGCTATGGTCATAGCGGGGCGGTCGCGATTGGCCTGTAAGACTCAAATTCTTCACGTGTTGAATGCTCAGCGAGAGGTCGTGGTGGAGCCACTTCGGAATCTATCCTACGTAAAGGACCTGGTGGTCGATCAGACTCCGTTTTGGGAGAAGTTTTACCAGGTGGATCCTTGGTTGCATGAGGATCCGCTATCCAAGCCGCCCACCACGGAACGATTGATGCAATTACCGGAATCCGAGTTTGATGATATTTCAAAGGCCTCGGATTGTATTTTTTGTCAAATTTGTTATTCGGAGTGCCCCGTTAATGGAATGGATCGGGCGTTTTTAGGTCCCCAGGCTTTAATTAAGGCGTTTCGGTTTGAAGCGGATCCTCGTGACCACGGCACACCCGACAGGGCCAGGACTTTAAATAACCAGGAAGGCGTATGGAAATGTCGCACCACGTTTAACTGCACCCTGTCCTGTCCCAAGGGGATTCCCATTACCAAGGGTATCCAAGCCTTAAAGCGTGAAATGCTCACGGTGGGGTTAGGACGAGGAGGCGGGGTCTAGTATGGCTGAAATTCTCCAACGCTACGACGTCATCGTGATTGGCGCAGGGCTGGCGGGAATGCGTGCAGCCCTTGAGGTGGATCCAAGACTTTCATGTGCGGTAATCAGCAAAGTGTATCCCGTTCGATCCCACTCCGTAGCGGCTCAAGGGGGCATTAACGCCGCGTTGGACCCCGAAGACAATTGGAAGGACCACGCTTTCGATACGATTAAGGGGAGTGACTACCTCGCCGACCAGGATGCCGCGGAACTCATGTGTGAAGACGCGCCCCGTGTGGTGTATGAGATGGAACACTGGGGCACGTTTTTTTCACGGAGACCTGATGGTCGAATCGCACAACGGTCTTTCGGCGGCCAAGGCTATCCGCGTGCGTGCTACGCAGCCGATAAGACAGGGCGGGCGTTATATCAGACATTATTCGAGCAAAGTGTACGGCGTAATATAACGGTTCTAAAGGAGTTTTTTGTGATGTCGCTCGCCACGGTGGAGGACCAGGTCGCCGGGGTGGTCTGCCTCGAAATTCGGACCGGTGCTGTGGTGGGGATCGCCGCTAAGGCGGTGATCTTCGCTACGGGCGGGGCGGGAATGCTCTACCTTCGTACCACGAACCCTTATATCAACACAGGGGACGGCATGGCCATCGCTTATCGGGCAGGCGTTGCGCTAAAAGATATGGAGTTTGTGCAGTTTCATCCCACCACGCTGCCCGGCATGAATGTCCTCATTACCGAGGGAGCCCGAGGTGAAGGGGCGTATTTATACAATCGAGACCATGAGCGTTTCATGGTCAATTATGCCGAGAAGCTTATGGAGGTCGCTCCCCGGGATATCGTATCGCGTGCGATCGAAACCGAGATTAACCAGGGGCGTGGGTTCGATGGGGGCTATGTTCTCTTGGACCTAAGACATTTAGGAGAAAATGTGATCAAGCACCGACTTAGCGAAATCTATGACTTTGCGATCACTTATAAGGGAATCAATCCGGTTCAGGAGCCGGTTCCGGTCCAACCCGGTCAGCATTACATGATGGGTGGAATTGCGACCAATAAGTATGCCGAAACCACCTTAGTAGGCTTTTACGCGGCAGGCGAATGCGCCGCCGTCAGTGTACATGGGGCAAATCGGTTGGGGGCCAATTCGCTATTGGATACCTTGGTGTTTGGGCGATGGGCCGGCATCCAAGCCTCAAAGTTCGTCCAATCGAATCCTGGGGTAGAATTTCCCACCGAAGCACTGCGCACCCAAAGCGCTTTGATTAGGGAACTTAAATCACGTCATGGTGCTGAACCCTATGGCCCGATCCGGCGGGCACTGCGCGAAACGATGACCACCAAAGTCGGGACGTTTCGAGATGCCGAACGACTCCGACAAGCTTTAGACGCGATAGAAGAGTTGGAGGAGCGTTACCAACGGGCTGGCATTCATGATCGGGGGGACATTTTCAACTACGACCTGATTGGCTTTATTGAAACCGGGTTCTTGATCGACCTCGGCAAAGTGGTCACAACGGGAGCCCTGATGCGGCAAGAAAGCCGTGGGGCGCATGCCCGTACCGACTATCCTCATCGTGATGATCAGAAGTTTTTAATCCATTATTTGTTTAGTCCGAACTCTCGGGGCCAATTGTCTAAGACCGAGGAACCTGTAGTGATTACGCATTATGAACCAAAAGAAAGAAAATACTAAACCAAGACCCATTTGACCTCGGGCCGCACCGGTGCTAACCTTATCGTGAAACAGATACCGAAGGATGGTGCAGGCTCATGATCAAGGTATCTAGTAAGGGCCGATACAGTGTCAAGGCGGTCTACGAATTGGCGGCCCGATATGGCCAAGGGCCGGTCGCGGTGACGTGGATCGCCAAGGCCCAAAATATGTCGGAGCAATATTTAGAACAGTTGATGCCGGCATTGAAACGAGCGGGTATTGTCGTGGGTATGCGTGGGGCTCAGGGCGGGTATATGTTAGCTCGCGAGCCCCGAGAGATTTCTGTCAGCGATGTGGTGAGTGCGGTAGAAGGACCTATTTCTTTAACTGACTGTAGTTCGGAAGATGGTATGGGTTGTCCCGATATGGATACGTGTGTCGGCCCCGATGTGTGGAGTCGTGTTCAAGAGGCCGTTATTGAGACGATGTCGGCCATGACTTTTGAAATGTTGCTGGCGATGCAACGTGGTGAGACTAAACGACGCTTAGAACAATTGATAGGGGGACGAGGATAACTTGGCGAAGACCGTAGTGCTAGGGTTAAGCGGCGGCGTCGACTCCTCGGCGGCCGCCGTTTTATTACAAAGACAGGGATACAACGTGGTCGGTGTCACCATGCGGCATTTGCCCGCGGAAACCACTAATAGTTGCTGTTCGTTGGAGGCGATTGTGGATGCCCGGAGGGTTGCCAAGAAACTCGGGATTGCCCACCATCTGGTTGATGTTGAACAGCCATTCTTTGAGAAAGTGATTCAACCGTTTGAAGAGGGGTACCTAGCGGGTACGACCCCCAACCCCTGCGCTCTCTGTAATCGCAATATTAAATTCGGCGCCATGTGGGATTGGGCTAAGGACCATGGTGCAGATTATCTGGCAACGGGACACTATGTCCGGGTGCGTCAGACGGACCAGGGTTATGAGTTGTTGCGAGGGCGCGATCGCGCCAAAGATCAAAGTTATTTAATGTATACCTTAAATCAGGCGGATCTGGGGCATCTGATGTTTCCCATTGGGGAATACTCCAAAGAAGAGAGCCGCGCCATTGCAGAAGACAGTGGGCTCGTGACCGCACACAAACCCGATAGCCAGGAACTCTGCTTTGTGCCGAAGAACGACTATCAGGGATACCTCATGGCGCATCGGCCGGAAGCGGTACAGCCTGGAGAAATTGTGGACACCAGCGGCCGCGTGGTAGGCCAGCACCAGGGAGTGGCTTTTTATACGGTGGGCCAACGGCGGGGCCTTGGGGTTGCGTTTGCCGAACCACATTATGTGGTGGCTTTGGATGCGAAACAGAATCATGTGGTTGTGGGTTCTCGCGAACAGGTCGAGACGATGCGGGTCGAGGTAGAGGATACCCGGTATGTCGCAGGTAATCCGGATGTGGCCAGCATTCTCACCGGAGAAGCTAAAATCCGTTACAATATGGAACCGCGGTCGGCATCCTGGGAGATTGGACTCGAGGCGACCGCCAGTCTTAGGTTTAATGAGCCACAGTGGGCGTCTTCTCCTGGACAGGTGGCGGTCCTATATCAGGGTGAAGTCTTGGTGGGAGGAGGGAAAATCGTCCGAACTCCCCACCGGTAGGAGGTTTGGACAATGGTCACTCGTTGGCATCTTATCAATTTACCGGTGAGGTTGGTCGGGCGGGCCCGGCACTGGACGGTGGTCGAAAATGTTGTGATCTCCTGGCCTGCGGGCCAGGTTGAGGGGTTTACGCTCCATTCGGGTCCGTTTCGGACCCTTTTTTTGCCGGTCGGGCCCGGCGTCGCAATTACTCCTACAGGGATCGAGTTCGCACATCGCGGGCTTGTCGAACGTCGATCTCGGCGGTGGGTTAAACAAAAAATTCGGGAAGATTGGGTTACGCGCCGGATTCCGGTGCATGACGCACTGGATCAGTTGTTGGGCAATATAAAAGACGCCGTGATTGATGAGAAAACCGTTGAGGTTACTGACTTGGTCATCTCCCAAGGACTGCTAGCGGATTTGTTAGCGGGGAGTTTACGGTTGCCGCTCGCGACATTAGCACTGAACGAAAATGGGCCGGAAGAGACTAAAATTCACGAGCTTGGGCACGCTAAACGTGAGGCGGACAAAACTCCAAAGTGAGGCGTAGTAGGGCGTGGTGATTGATCCAATGTGTCCCTTGTGTCAGGGACGAAATGTGGGAAAAGTAGGCACCGGTCAGTTTTACTGTTGGGAATGTTTCATTGAGTTTCAGATCAGTCATCGAGGAGTCCGCATGTATCGGGTAGAGTCCGATGGCGAATTATCCAAGATTGAACCCGACACGGGGTTAGAGGGGGTCACATCATGAAACGATATATGAACGGCATCGTCACCGGAGCCTTGGTGGGTGCGGTCATGACCGGGGTATGGCTGCTGAACCGGCCACGGCCAAGTTTAGCACGGATGGCTATTCGGAGTGCCCGCCGGGTGGGTCCCAAAGCATTTCGGGTTGCTAAGTCGGGTGGTCGCTTAGTACACATGGCTAAGCGCCGTCTCGGTTAAGTATTTGTTGGGGAGATCTTAGGTGGAAATCGGATCACGGTTATCTCAAAGCCCCTTGCGATGGTACCGCTGGGGGCTTTTGGTTGTCTTTGCCGCAGGGGGCATGGGATTGTTATGGCTCACACGGTCGGTATTGACGCCGTTTCTGTTTGCCTTGGTATTGGCCTACTTATTGGCCCCCTTGGTCGAAACGTTTGTACGGCATGGAATCCGTCGGGTGTGGGCGATTCTTATGGTCTATGCGTTATTGGGAATCGCCATGGCGGCTGTTATTATTTACATGATCCCCCTACTGGTGCAAGAAAGCGTGCACGTTATTCACATGGTCCCAACTCTGGTGTCTAGTGCCCAGGGTAGCTGGGATGTGTGGTTGAGACGATTGCATCAGGCGCCCATTCCGGCTTCGCTGAGAGCGGCTATTAACGGGACGGGCACCCACCTCCAAGGCCAATTGTTAGGGGTGCTTAAAGGCTTAATTGGAGCCATATTCGGACTGGTTCCAGGGGTCTTAAGTCTCATTGTTGCTCCCGTTTTAGGATTTTATTTCTTGAAAGATCTTGAGCGGATTCGAATGCGGTTTTGGGATATCGTTCCAGTTGAATGGCGCAGCTCCATGTTTAAGTTAGGATTCGATGTGGACCGGGCGTTGAATGGATTCATTAGAGGGCAACTTACCGTTGCGCTTGTGGTTGGCGTATTGTCGACGATTTGGGTCTTTATCCTCGGCATTCCCTTCCCGATTCTGATTGGTGCGCTGGTCACTTTGACCGATGTGATTCCCTATGTGGGACCGATTGCGGGCGCCTTGCCTGCCGTTTTGCTAGCACTGAATATGTCGCCCTTAACGGCTCTCTACACTATTGTCGGGTTCGTCGCGATACATCAATTAGAGGGCGCTGTCATTGCCCCTAAAGTGATGGGCGAGTCGGTTGGGCTTCATCCGTTAGTCGTGGTGTTTGCGATCTTAGCCGGTGGGGAACTCGGCGGGATTGTGGGACTACTCATCGCGGTGCCAACCGCGGCGGTCCTTAAAGTGCTTTTAGGTCACCTGTATCGTCGTCTCACCATTCCCCAGTGATCGTGTCTTGACCACCTTCGACCGGGATCGGTACAATAAAACAATTGAGGAAAGATCTGACCCAATAGATTGGTAAAGGGCAGTGAGTGGGGGGCATCATGCGGTCCAAAGAGATTCGGCAACGCTTTATACGATATTTTGAGGAAAATGGTCATCAGTCGGTGCCTAGCTCGCCGTTAGTTCCCGCTGGAGATCCTACGTTGTTATTTACCAATTCGGGTATGGTGCAATTTAAAGACGTGTTCATGGGGCAGCAGTCACGTCCCTATAGCCGTGCAGTGTCGGTGCAAAAGTGCATGCGGGCTGGCGGAAAACATAATGACCTTGACCAGGTGGGGAAAACCGCCCGCCATCAAACTTTCTTCGAAATGCTAGGGAATTTTTCTTTCGGGGACTATTTTAAGGCCGAGGCCATCCGCTTGGCTTGGAACTTTTTGACTCACGAACTGCAACTGAGCCCCGATATTCTTTGGGTCACAGTACACGAAACCGATGACGAAGCAGCTCGTCTCTGGGTAGACGTGGCAGGGGTGCGGCCAGAGCGGATCGTTCGCCTGGGTGAGGATAACTTTTGGGCTATGGGTGAAACGGGCCCCTGCGGACCTTCTAGTGAAATTTTTGTGGACCGCGGTCCGCGCTATGCATGCGGACCGGATTGCGGTCTCGGGCGTTGCGACTGTGACCGACTCCAAGAGATATGGAACTTGGTATTTATGCAATATAATCGGGGAGCAGATGGCTCGCTAACGCCCTTACCTAGGCCCAGTATTGATACGGGGATGGGATTAGAGCGAATCACCGCGTATTTAGAAGGCGTTGATAGTAACTTTGATACGGATCTTATTCGACCCATCATCGATCGCGTAGCGGAGATTTCTGGAAGACCATACAGTCGTGGCTCCTCAGGACTTTCCCATCGCGTGATTGCCGACCATGTCCGTGCGGTGACTTTCTTGTTGGCTGAGGGGGTGTCATTTAGCAATTCCGATCGAGGATACGTCATGCGCCGCATATTGCGGCGTGCGGTTCGTTACGGCTTGCTTTTGGGCTTTGAAGAAGCCTTTTTATGGAAGCTCGTGCCGGTGGTCGGTGAAGTCATGGGTGAGGCCTATCCCGAAGTGATTCACGGCGCCGATGTGCTCCAGCAACATATCCGTGACGAAGAAGAACGCTTTAGGACGACTTTGAAGGCAGGAATGAAGGTGCTTGACGAGAAGCTCTCAGACCTGGCCCCGGGGGACACGCTGGATGGAGCCATTGCGTTTCTTTTAGCAGACACCTATGGATTCCCGTTGGATCTCACGGTGGATGCTGCCGTTGAGCGGGGCATCAACGTAGACCAAGAGGCCTTCCTGGAACTTCTAGCGGAACAACGCGAAAGGGCCCGGGATGGGCGCGCCAAAGTGTCTCAGAGTCTTCCTAGCCAAGGCATCACGGAATTTGTAGGGTATGAATCTCACACACTAAGCCACGAGACATTGGAAACCCTCTATATCGGCGAGGACCGGGTAAACCGTTTGGTCACGGGCGAAGTGGGGTGGGCATGGTTACACCGCACACCCTTTTATCCCGAAGGGGGCGGGCAGGTTGCGGATATTGGGCATATCGCGGGGCCTAGTGGCTCGGGACGCGTGATTGACGTAGTGCGATCTGGAACCGATATTTGGCACCTGATAGAAGTCTTAGAGGGGCAGATTGAGGTCGGTGATGCGGTCGAGCTTGGCATTGATCTCAATCGAAGACAAGGGGCCATGCGTAACCACACAGGCACTCATTTACTCCATGCTGCCTTACGCCTTGTGCTTGGGGAGGGCGTGCATCAGACCGGGTCCTTGGTGGCTCCCGACCGACTTCGTTTTGACTTTTCCTTTCCTCGTGCGGTGACTGAGGACGAAATCGATCGAGTGGAGGATTTGGTCAATACATGGATTTTAGAGGACCGTGTGGTAGATACTCAACAAATGGCCCGGGACCAGGCTGCGGGTGAGGGAGCTCTGGCGTTTTTCGGAGACAAATACGGCGACGTGGTGCGCGTGGTAACGGTCCCTGGCGCTTCCAAAGAGCTCTGTGGTGGCACTCACTGCCAGAGCACGGGCCAGATTGGGCTTTTTGCTGTGGTGTCGGAGTCCAGTGTCGGAAGCGGTTCTCGCCGCTTGGAGGCCGTCACGGGATGGAATGCGCTCCAGCATCTCCGAGCGCAACGCCAGATCGTGTCAAGCCTTCAAGACATCTTTCGAGGCGCTGCGCCCGAATCGTTGCCCCAACGTGTATGGGATCTCGCCGAATCCTTGAAAAATCGGGAGGCAGCGCTCACTGACTTGCGCCGACAACAGCACGAAGAGAAAGGTCGGCAATTACTGGGCCATGCGCTGATGCTGGGTGATCTCCAGGTGGTAGTGGAAGAGGTCGCTGTAGATTCTCTTGAACAGTTGCGCCAAGTCCTCGATGGAGCGAAAGATCGGCTTGACGCCGCAATTCTCGCTGCCAGGCATGGCGACCGCGCGTCGTTCGTTGTATATTTAGGGAGCAAGGTTAGGGATCACGGACTGGACGCAGGGAGCGTCGTTAAGGCTCTAGCCCCGTTAATCGGGGGCGGGGGCGGAGGTAAAAAGGATTTGGCTCAGGCCGGTGGAAAGCAACCCGAGGGGATTCCCGCACTCTTGGAAAGAGCCCGAACATTGCTAACGGAACACCTCGTGATGAGTAGCGACCGTTAGAAATCAAGAAAGGGGTATGAGCCATGGAACCATCGGACGAAACTCGGCGGTTATGGGGTCATCAAGAGGCGCTGAATCAGGCTGATGCGATTTTGCGAGAAGTCTATAGCGCCTTGAAGGACAAGGGATACAACCCGACCAGCCAACTAGTGGGATATCTACTGTCTGGCGATCCGGCGTACATCACGAGTCATCAGGGTGCCCGTAACCTTATCCGTCGCGTGGAACGTGATGAGTTGCTGGAGGAGTTATTGCGTCAGTACGTCAATCAATTGGAACGACAATCCACCGATGTCTGAACGCATAATGGCCCTAGACGTAGGGGATAAATGGATAGGGGTGGCTCTCAGTGACGAACTCCGGATCCTGGTCTCCACCAAACCGGCTTTGAAGCGCACTGGGCCAGTCAACGATATAAAAACCCTATTGGGATGGGTCACTGAGTGGAATGTCAGTGAAATTGTGGTAGGATTGCCATTGAACATGAATGCAAGCATTGGGCCGCAAGCAGAACGTACGTTGGCATTTGTCGCTCAGTTGCAGGAAGCGACCACGTGCCTCGTCACGACATGGGACGAGCGGTTAACCACCAAGCAAGCAGAAAGACTATTAGTGGAACGAGACGTGCGCCGCGACCAGCGGAAGAGAATGGTTGACGGTGTGGCTGCAGCCTTGATTTTGGAGGCGTATTTGAATTCCCGACGTAATCCCACCAATGCGGGACACAAGGCACAAAAATATGGTTCAGAGGAGACCGAGATGGCTGACAACGATAACGACTTAATGGCCCCAATGGGCGACGAAGACGACGAGATTATTACCCTGACTGATGAGGATGGTACCGAGCACGAATTTGTGGTGGTCGATGTCATTGAAGTGGAAAGTCTGGAATATGCCATCTTGTTGCCGATCGACACCGAAGATGATGAAGAGGCGGAAGCGGTAATCTTGCGTCTAGAAAAAGATGCCGATGGAGACGATATTTTGGTCGACATCGATGCGGAAGACGAATGGGAGAAAGTGGCGCAGGCCTATGAAGAACTCCTCGAAGAAGATCCAGAAGAATAGCGTCAAAGGAGCCTCTGTGTGTGCTAATGTCAGAATTTCAACCCGGACGTAAATCGCGGCGGTCATGGGGACGCTGGCTGGGGGCGGTAGCGCTAGCTGCCGTCCTTTTTACCGTCGGATACACCTGGTACGTGTTTCAGCCCGTGTCGATGCATAGCACGCAATACGATTATATTACGGTGATGCCGGGCCAAAGTGCCGACAGTATTGCGGCGATGCTCCAACAGCGAGGGATTATCCGATCCAGTTTGGCTTTTCGGATTCTTAGTCGTTTAGATCATTTATCTCGGACATTGAAGAGTGGCGTCTATCGCCTCTCACCTGACCAAAGCCTGACACGCATTCTGCATGGGATGAGAGACGGGAACGTCGTGGTTATTAAAGTGACCATTCCGGAAGGGTTTACGGTGCGTCAGATCGTGTCCCGGTTGGTAGGGGACCACATTGGTTCGTTGGCGCAGTATCGGCGGCTAGAATCCGCACCATTTCCGGGGATGCCGAAGCCTTTAAAGGGGGTTAGGGATCCCCTCGAGGGATTCTTATTCCCAGCCACCTATTCGTTTCCCTATGGCGTGACCGCGCGACAAGCGCTGGAGACCATGTGGCAAACCTTTCAAACCAAGACCAAGATGCTGTACCGCACGTCGCACACGACGTTGAGCTACGGGGAGTGGGTCACCTTGGCGTCGATTGTGCAACAGGAGGATAAAAACCCTCAGGATGCCCCTAAAATAGCAGCCGTATTTTTGAATCGGATGAAGATCAAGATGCCGTTTCAATCCGATGCGACGGTGCGCTATGCTTTAGGCCGCCAAGCGGCGGCGGGTTTAACCTATGCCGATTTACAAGTGGCGTCACCATATAATACCTACCTGCATTTAGGCCTTCCTCC
Organism: Sulfobacillus sp.; assembly: GCA_027343695.1. Classification (GTDB taxonomy): domain Bacteria; phylum Bacillota; class Sulfobacillia; order Sulfobacillales; family Sulfobacillaceae; genus JAKADJ01. The sequence goes on from DAHWKJ010000056.1 coordinate 113,363, forward strand.
AGGTCCTATTACGAACCCGGGTCTTATCGCGCTTCGGGCTGCCCTGCATCCCGCCCCGGTCCCGTACCTATATTTTTTGGGATTACGTAATGGAAGTGATTTATTTGCCACGACCTACCAGCAACACTTGGCCAATATTGCGTATGCCAACAGCCATCCTTAACGATGTCTAGAATCCCATATTCTGGGAAATACTTTCTTTAATTAAACCTTGAGGTTTGATTAAAGGAGGATCCTTCGTATGGCATGGGATCGTCGTGTTAAAGTGGGGTCATCAGCGGCTGGAGTTGTGGCTCTGTTATTGGCGGGGGCCTGGTACATATTTAGCCAGGCGCCGACACCGAAGGGATTTCGTATGACGCCAACCTCCATCGCACATCCATTATTGGACCGACCTTTAGAAGGTATTAGTGGACAACCGTTACTGGGGCAACGTCGGGTTCCTGTACTCATGGTGGTACCCGATCAGTTGCCGGGTTGGGTACGCAAAGATCTTAAAAGCCATGTCCGGCCCGTTTTTCTCAAAGAACACCAATTCTTATGGGACGGTACGTCGGTATTGTTCAATAAGGCGCGGGGGTGGTCCGTATCTGGGCTCTACCCGACCTCGGTGCTGGAATGGGTGCCTCTTGCGGCAATGTCTCATCGACTCGTCAATGCCTGGGCCAAGGGTCACGACGGGTATTCGGTCGGTCCTCTTACACCCCAGAGGGGGATGTTTGTTTGGGGAACGCCGGACTGGACTCCCGAGCGTCTGTCGTGGAGTACAAAACTTACTCGTCTGAGCGAATCCGTTCTGAACAGCGGGGGTGCCCTGGCTGTCATTGATGGAGAAGGCCGGGTACGGACGTTGGTCGCCAACCCAAATCATCGGGGGATCGCCTGGGAACCCCGTCCTGTGGGACTCGGATTAGTGCCACCGCTAACCGCCGAGGCCTTAGGGAGTCAAGGTATTTTGCTAAAAATAAAGGGCTCCTCGAATTTACTGGGCCAACTCGCCAATGCTTGGGGGGCTCATCCAATTATTCAAGGGCTCCGCCTCCTTGGCATGGGGGACCCGACCACGCTGTCGGGACAACCGGTTCAGAACCCACCCTTACCCAAATCGGCGGTCTCGGTCATGAGCCAGGGCCACGCCTTGTGGGCCACGCCCTTAGAAGTTGCACGTGCCTACCTGCCATTTGTGCGACAGGGTCTCATACCAACACTGACGGCAAGCGCGACACCGTCAACGCTAAAGACCCAAGGAGTACCCTTGGTGGCGACAGCCTCTAACCTCAATCAAGTGGCATCAGTCCTCCCCGCAGTGATGGCGGATGGTCTCAAGTTCTCTGTGTGGCGGCCCGACGGGAATTTTGCCGTGGCATTTAGTCAGGCCGATGGAGGTATGGTGGTGGTGGCCGAAGGGCCTGCAACACAATCCATTCTGCAACTTGTGCATGTGGTCGCCGGGTGGATGCACCAAAGCCATTCCGTAAAAAAACAGGGAAAATTGAAGTAGATCGCGAACACCCTGCCTGAGGTGTTTATTCATGTGGATAGAACGGCGCATCGTCACCTTAGATGTGTGGTCGTGGATTCTAATCGGCTGCTGGGCATGGTTTTGGCCGGGAGTCGCCCTGGTGGTGATAAAAGGTCTGGCAGGTGGACTCGTGTTCCTGATCGCAATGCTAGGACGAGCCGTGGCGATGATGGTATCTAACCGATTGGCCGGATGGCATCGAGGCCTACATATTGTCCAGGATTCGGGATCTTTGCTTAAAATTCACATGGCTCAGTCATGGAAAGTGTTGGGTCTTTATGGTGTCATATCGGGTACCGTGTTGGGACTCGCGGTGTGGGGCGTTTTTGGTCCGATGCCGTTTTGGGCGGGCATCGTCGTGTGGGGACTCAGCCTGATCGCTCAAGGGATTACCATTTTATTGTATAACGGAATCGTCGTGCCTTTTTATGGCGGTTGGCAATGGCGACAGCAGCTGGAAGCGGGCAAACTTCGCATCGTAGACTTTACCCCGAACCAGACGCGACTCTTCTTTGCGACCTTGCTATTTGCATGGACGGTGGTGATTGTGGTGCTCTTGATTATTGTCTGGATCCTGTTCTTTGCTGCAGTCCATCGGGTATTACCGCAAGGGTTTTTCAGTCTTGGGGTGATAGTGTTTTCTAGCTTTTTAGTCGCCGTGGTGGGTTTTGTCTGTGCCGTGGTGTTAGGTTGGTGGTTTTATTGGGGCGCCACTTTGTATAATAGGTGGGTAACCCATGGCGGCGGGGTGTACATGACTTCTGACACTACGGAGATTGCGTTATGAAACGCATTAAGTATCAGGCAACAATCGCGATGCCGGCGCTTTCCATCTTTCGGGATGGGATTTTGGAGTGGTACCGGCGTGAAGGCCGAGATTTACCGTGGCGGCACACCCGAGACCCTTATAACATACTGGTGTCGGAGATACTCTTACATCAGACTACGGTCCGGTCGGTGCTTCCGGTCTACCAACAATTTTTAGAGCGGTTTCCCACCATCGAGGCGTGTGCTGAGGGGCCACTTGCCGCAATTAAAGAGATTACTGACCCCCTTGGGTATAAGGTGCGAGGATCCTGGATCTATGAGATCTGTCGATACATCGTAACGGAGTGTCAGGGGGTGTTTCCCGATACGTTGGATGCGCTATTGGCTTTACCTGGGGTAGGCCGTTACACCGCAGGCGCCGTGCTGTCATTTGCCTTCGAACAGGATGCCCCAATTCTCGACACCAATGTCAATCGGCTGGTGGGGAGATTTTTTGGGGTTGACTATCGGGATCAGCGCGCCGAAATCCGGCATGAGCTTTGGGCATTAGCTGAGGCCGTCATTCCGTTAGGCCAGGGTGCCGAGTTTAACCAGGCGTTGATGGACATGGGGGCTCTAGTCTGCACCGCAAAAAAGCCGCTATGCCTTACCTGTCCGCTCTATCGGGGATGCGCGATGGGTCAGTCCGCAGATGACGGATTAAGAGCCGCCGAGACTAGGGTTAGATACACACCCCGTGAAAAAAAGACGCCGAAGAAAGAATCTCTGGCATGAGAGCCCAAACTATTAGGGCCTCTAAGCCGCTGTTTTGACAGACGTCTTGAGGGTCGCGGGCGTCCAGGGACTTAGCCTTAGATCCCGATGCGGTGCTCCATTGACTGTGGACAGGGACGGCCAAATTATTAACGGGCGGGCGGACTCACAATCGGGTTAGGGACGGGCAGCGCCCGTCCCTAAATTCACACACTGTCCCGAAGAAAATCTTTATCCCTTGGGACCATGCATAGTCTACCGAATTCTCTACAGCCCATCGGCGAGCGAGCCCATCTTGGGCGTCGAGGACAAATGGGTAAAATCCACCCGCCTAATCCCGGACTGAATGACCGCCGGCAGGGGCGTTTCTATACTCGTAATGCGGGTGACAAGGGGTCCATGTCGGTCGGTTGAATCGATGCGATGGGATGGCACGATGACAGTGTGCCATCCCATCGCATTTGCTCGAGTCAGGCGCCCCAGTGCGACACGCAACTTTTTGTCGCACCAGGGCTCGCTGTGGGCTTTCAAATCTAAACCCGCCAGGGGAGACCAGGCACCCCATGGACTTCTCTTGCATACAATGAGGAGCGATACTGTCGAGTCTAGACCCAAGGAGGCACTGCCATGCTAATGAGTCTCGGCTTATGGTTACTGGCACTAGCGGGTGGAGTTCAGGGGGCCCTTTGGCTAGCGGGATACATCGGTGGCAATGCTTTTCCTCAGCCCCTCAGTGACCGGGAAGAACAAGCCGCGTTGGAGGCTATGGCCGCTGGGGACCGAGACGCTAGACGCCGTTTAATTGAACACAACTTACGGCTCGTGGCCCACGTGGTGAAGAAATATGGTAATAAAGGCGTCGAGTCTGAAGATTTAATTAGTATTGGGACTGTCGGCTTGATCAAAGGCGTAGATACATTTAATAACTCAAAGGGCACCCGGTTAGCAACCTATTGTGCACGATGCATCGACAATGAAGTGCTCATGCATCTGCGTAATCTCAAAAAGATCAGCCGCGAAGTCAGTCTCTATACCCCAATTGGAATTGACCGCGAAGGGAACGAAATTATGTTGATGGACGTCCTGGCGTCCGGCGATGAAGTACCCGACACGGTTGAAGTGCAGATGATTATGGAATGGGTCACTGAATTTGTGAAAACACTCACCGCTAAGGAACGTTTAGTTCTTGATTTGCGATTTGGCTTACGGGATAGTGGTAACCGAATCACTCAACGCGAAATAGCGAGTCGCCTGAAGATCTCTAGAAGTTACGTTTCCCGTATTGAAAAACATGCGGTGGAGAAAATACTGAATGAATTGAGTGATGATCGGAATCGACGTGCAGGGCGACGATAATTGGTGATTGCCGCTAAATGACAAGTGTGGTACATTTTTGTGAATCATGGTGGACGCCATAAATCGAAGAAAGGGGGTGCGTCGCCAATGGATCCTCGTTGGTCGATGGAAACCCTTTTAATTCATGCAGGGAATGAGGTCGTGACTGCGGGACCCCATCATCCGACGGCGTTGCCCATATACGCCAGTACAAGTTATCAAGTGGAAACGCCAGAGTTGCTGGATCAAGTGATGTCGGGAGCCGTTGCAGGATATTCCTATGCACGGCACGGCAACCCAACGGTAGAGGCCTTTGTCGAAGCCATGGTGCGATTGGAAGAAGGGGAATCCGGGATTGCGACTGCATCGGGCATGGCCGCTATTGATGCCGCGTTTTATGCGTGTGACTTAGGTCCTTCGGACCTTCTCCTATTAAGCCGCGACCTCTATGGTGCATCCTTGAATCTGGCCGCCACCGTGTGGGGCGATTCGGGCATTCGCGTTATGACCGCGGATTTTTGCAACCTGGATCAATTGCAACACACTCTCCAAGTGTATCAGCCGAAAGCGCTGCTACTGGAAATGATTTCGAATCCTTTATTAAAAGTGGTGGACTTGCCCCGCGTGATTGAGATGGCGGAAGCGGTTGGGACCCAGGTTATTGTGGATAATACGTTTACCACGCCATTGATGGCGCAGCCGTTAGTCATGGGAGCGGATTTGGTGGTACATAGCGCGACCAAATACATTGGTGGCCATGGCGATGCCATGGGTGGGGTAGTGGTCGGTAAGAGGCGCTATCACGACCGATTGCACCAGTACTTAAAACTTCGGGGCGGGGTGTTAGGACCGTTTGAAGCATGGCTTTTCCATCGGGGTCTCAAGACCTTAGCGGTCCGATTTGAGCGGCAATCGGCTAATGCCTTGGACCTCGCGATAAACCTACAAGACTCCGGCCGGTTCGACCACGTGTATTATCCACTGCTTCCGAATCATGCCACTGGGGCCATTGCGCACCAACTGTTTGGTGGCCTGGGTGGAGCAATCGTGACCCTAGAGCTCAAGGGTGGCAGAGACGCGGTGTACTCGTTTATTAAGCGCTTGAAATTGGTGGGATCGGCTACCACGCTGGGAGACGTCTATACCCTGTGTTTGTATCCGGCGATTGCGTCGCATCGTAATCAGACCCCAGACGAACGCGCTGAAATGGGGATCACCGATGGCACTTTGCGCATCGCGGTAGGGCTAGAAGATCCCTTAGACCTTACCCAAGATATTCTGAACGCTGCCCAATAAAAAGGCCGAGACCACGGTGGTCTCGGCCTTTTTAACATTGATACTCCTCGTAGGGACTATACTTCAATGTACACGTCGTCTCCTTCGATGCGAACCGGGTAGGTTCGGATGGGGGAGAACACGGGGAAGTGTTTGGGGGCACCGTTACGAATATCAAACTGGCCTCCGTGCCGCGGGCACGTGATAATATAGCCCTCTTGGTCACCTTCGACTAACGATGCCTCGGCATGGGTACACAAATCGTCCGTGGCAAAGATATCGTTCTTGACGCGAAATAATGCAATATCGTCACTGTCGACGACCACCAACAACGGCGCCCCTTCCACAATCTCCGACGCCGCTGCTACTCGCTTCCAATCTGCCACGTTATCCAATGGCCCCTTCCATCTCAAATTTAATCAGCCGATTCATCTCGACCGCGAATTCCATCGGTAATTCTTTGGTAAAGGGTTCAATAAATCCCATGACGATGAGTCGGGTGGCTTCCTCTTCCGAGAGGCCGCGACTGGTCAGATAAAAGAGCTGCTCTTCACTGACTTTGGTCACCGTGGCCTCATGCTCCATCTCCACGTTACTGTCCGCCACTTCACTGTAAGGCACCGTGTCTGAGGTCGAGTCGTTGTCCATGATGAGGGTGTCGCACTTGACGTTGGATTTGCTATGATCTGCTCCCGGAGCGAAATGCACCAGTCCGCGATAGGTGGTCTTGCCTCCGTGTTGACTAATCGATTTCGACAAAATCGTCGAAGTGGTGTTGGGCGCCGCGTGAATCATCTTGGCTCCCGTATCTTGGTGCTGACCCTTTCCCGCGACCGCAATGGAGAGCACCATGCCGCGGGCTCCTTCTCCCAGCAAGTACACTGCAGGGTACTTCATCGTCAGTTTGGACCCGATGTTGCCATCAACCCATTCCATGGTGGCGTTCTTATAAGCAACGGCCCGCTTGGTCACCAGGTTATAGACGTTGGAGGCCCAGTTTTGTACCGTCGTGTAGCGCATTCTGGCGTCGTCCTTAACGATAATTTCAACCACGGCGGAGTGAAGCGACTCACTATTGTAGCTGGGAGCGGTACAGCCCTCGACGTAGTGGCCGAAAGATCCGGTATCCGCAATGATGAGGGTACGCTCAAACTGTCCCATATTTTCGGAGTTAATGCGGAAATACGCTTGCATCGGAATGTCACACGTGACCCCCTTCGGAATGTACACGAATGAGCCTCCGGACCACACGGCGGAATTCAGTGCGGCGAACTTATTGTCTTCGGGGGGGATAATGGTTCCAAAGTATTCCCGAAGTAACTCTGGATATTCGCGTAGCGCAGAGTCGGTATCGGTAAAGATAATGCCTTTTTCCTGCAGGTCTTTGCGAATGCTATGGTAGACAACCTCGGATTCATATTGTGCCGATACGCCGGCTAGGAACTTGCGTTCGGCTTCGGGTATACCAAGGCGCTCGAAGGTGTCTTTGATGGCTTGCGGTACGTCTTCCCAGGTCCGCCCTTGGTTTTCTGAGGGCTTCACGTAATAGACAATGTCGTCAAACTTGAGATGATCCAAATCGCCACCCCATCGCGGCATGGGCTTTTTAAAGAACACGTCGAGGGCGTGGAGCCTAAAGTCTAACATCCACTTCGGCTCCTTTTTAATGCGAGAAATTTCCTCGACGGTTTGACGTGTCAGTCCCCGAGCAAATTTCAGGACCCCAACGTCCCCGTCATTAAAGCCATACTGATACTCGTCATTGACCAACATCTGTGGTTTCGTAGCCATCAATAAGTCCCTCCTTCAGTCCTGCCGATGATTCTAGGTTTGCGGTTGGTTGTCGTCTAATGCCTTCTCTAGGGCATTATGTGCTAACGTGGCACATTTGACCCGGCTAGGAAACTGGGAGACGCCATGCAACGCTTCCAAATCTCCCAGATTCTCGGGTTCGGTAGTGCCGGTTAAGAAACTTTTGAAGTTACGCGCAATGGCCAACGCTTCTTCGGCGCTTTTCCCCTTAACAGCTTCGGTAAGCATGGACGCCGAAGCCATACTAATCGAACAGCCCTGACCACTGAATCGAATATCGGAAACTTTGCCAGCATCTAATTGTACATCTAGGGCAATTTCGTCGCCACACGTGGGATTCAATAATCCGACCGATTTAGTCGGATTTTCGAGATGGCCACGATTTCGCGGGTTCTGATTGTGGTCCAAGATGGTTTCGCGGTACATATCGTCGAGATTCATCGTCGGAAATACCTCTTCGTTTCTTCGATGGCGTGAACAAGCACATCGATATCTTGATCACTATTATACAAATAAAAGCTAGCCCTTGCAGTCGAGCCAACTCCAAGCCATTGCATTAAAGGTTGCGCACAGTGATGGCCGGCCCGGATTGCAACGCCGAGGGAATCGAAGACCTGGGCCACGTCATGGGGGTGAACCTGGTCGACGTTGAAGGCTAGAACACCGCTATGGGGGCGTTGGGGACCGTAGACGGAGACGCCAGACATCGCGTGAAGACGGTCAAAGGCTTGTTCCCCGAGATTCGTCGTATGGCGATGAATCCGTTCCATTCCCACATCATCGAGATATCGGACCGCAGCCGCCAGCCCGACAGCTCCGGCAATGTTTGGAGTGCCCCCTTCGAATTTTTCAGGGACATCAGCCCAGGTCGCAGTTTCGCGATCCACGAAGGAAATCATTTCTCCACCGTACATGACCGGATCTGATTCTTCGAGCAACGGATAGCGGCCCCAGAGCACCCCGATTCCGGTCGGCCCACACATCTTGTGGCCAGAAAATGCCAAAAAGTCGGCTCCCAGTTGGGCGACGTTGATGGGCTGGTGGGGAACTGATTGCGCGCCATCGACGACCACGATGGCACCCGCGGCATGGGCCATTTCGGCGATTTCGGGAATCGGGTTGACGGTTCCTAGGACATTAGAGACGTGCGACAGGGCCACGATGCGGGTTTTGTCTCCGATCACAGCACGTGCTGCCTCCAAGGTAATTTGTCCTACCGGGTCCAATTCAATGAACCGGAGATTGGCGCCGGTACGCCGTGCTGCCTGCTGCCAGGGGATAAGATTGGAGTGATGCTCCATCGGGGAGACCACAATTTCGTCTCCGGGCTTCAAAAATTTGTCGGCAAAACCTCGTGCCACGAGGTTTAAACTTTCGGTCGTGCCACGGGTAAACACAATTTCCTCAGGTCGCGATGCTCCAACAAAGCGAGCAACAGTCTGTCGCGCGTTTTGGAACAATGTGGTGGCTTCTTCAGCCAAGGTATGCACACTCCGTAGCACGTTGGCATTGTGTTGAGAGTAAAAATCAACCTCCGCATCGATCACCACTTGAGGCTTCTGGGTGGTGGCAGCCGAATCTAAGTAAACTAACCGGTGACCATGGATAGGCCGGGCCAGTATCGGAAAGTCTTTCTTGAGATCCACCAGGGCGACATCCATCATTCTAGGATCTTCCTTTCAACCTGAGCCCAGACCTCGTCGCGTAGAGCGCCGACCGGAATGGTGTCGATGACCGGAGCCAAAAACCCATGAACGATGAGCCGCACAGCTTCGGTTTCAGATAGCCCACGACCCATGAGGTAAAAGACCGCATGGGCGTCGATCGGTCCAGCGCTGGCTGCGTGCGCAGCGAACACATCATTTTCTTCAATCAACAAAGACGGAATGGCATCGGCACGCGATGTGTCCGACAACATCAGGATTTTTTCTTTTTGGCGCCCGTCGGATCCGACGGCCCCTTTTTTGATGTCGGTGACCCCGGTAAAGACACTGCGAGCGGAATCCTTCATGACCCCTCGGGCCGTCATATTACTGGCCGTGTGCGGTGCTACGTGTCGAGCAGTCGCTGTATAATCTTGATGCTGGGATCGACTCCCAAAGAAGACAGTGGTGCTATAGGTCTGGCCCCCGGGTTGGTCTAAGACACTCAGATGTTCAGAAACAACCATCCCGGCGCCGAATTCTCCAATATTCCAATCAATCCGGGCATCGCGCCCAATTCGTGCGGCGCGGCGTACAAACGCTTCCGCTGATGCTGAGAGTTGTTGAATGGCGCCATATTGTAAGACTGCGGCATCGTGCAAAATAATTTCGGTCGCGCATGACCAAAGGCACTTGTCCAGACCCGCTTCCGATACGTATTGTTCATTGACGGTAGCACGACTCTCTCGGTCGAGAATCATTAAGGTGCGTGGTAGGACTGCCGTTGCATCGGCTGTGGCGTAGTGGCTGATAGTAATGGGTTCGGTGAGGTTTACACGGGGCGGTATATATAAGAATAAACCGTCCTGCCATAACGCTGCATTTAGTGCTTGAAACTTATCCACGGTGTCGTCGACCACAGATCCTAAGGCCTCTTGAACTAACTCTGGGCTTTGTCTCAGGGCTTCTCGTAACGATAACAATACTACGCCTTGGGCGGTGGCCGACTCGGGCAACGTGGCGTGCACAGAGCGCCCATTCACGGTCACAAGATTGAACATAGACGAGTTGGGTGAGATGTCTGTCACGGGTTGTGACACAAGCACCGGAATCCGATCTAATTTCCGATTTTTCAAGGGGGTGCGTTGGCGCACCGGCAAGGGCAATTCAAGATACAGCGACCCATATCGGCGCCGCCTTGCTAAAAGCCATTCAGGCTCTTGGCCATAGTGGTCCAGAATAAACTGCTCTAACGGTGCCATTGTGTTTGTTTCTGCTATCGTGTCCATGACTAGACCTCCTTCCTGGGTTGGGATTAAAGTGGCGTCGAAAATTCGGCGCGAACCCATTCATAACCTTTGGACTCGAGCTCTTCGGCCAGTTGGTAGTCGCCGGACTTGACGACACGACCGTCCATCATAATGTGAACAAAATCTGGCTTCAGATACGACAAAATTCGCTGGTAGTGGGTGATGACCAACGATCCGAACTCCGGTCCGTTCAAGGATTTAACACCTTTGGCGACGACCTTGATGGCGTCAATGTCCAAACCTGAGTCAATTTCGTCGAGGACTGCCATCCGGGGTTTCAGCATCAGCATCTGAAGAATTTCGTTGCGTTTTTTCTCGCCACCCGAAAATCCTTCGTTCAAATACCGATTCGAAAATTTAGGGTCCATCTCTAAAAATTTCATGGTTTCATCGAGACGATCCCGGAATTCCTTCAAAGGAATTTGGTTGCCTTCTCCACGTAACGAATTAATGGCGGTGCGTAAAAAGTTGGCGGTGGTCACGCCAGAAATTTCGCTTGGATACTGCATGGCCAGGAATAAGCCCGCGCGGGCACGTTGGTCGGTACGCATGGCGAGAATGTCCTGACCATCGAGGGTGACCTGGCCTGAGGTTACCGTATAGTGTGGGTGACCCATAAGAGTTTGCGCTAATGAGGTCTTTCCGGTGCCGTTGGGTCCCATGATGGCATGGACCTCGCCGCCTTTTACGGTAAGGGTTAATCCTTTTAAGATGGCCTTACCCTCAATTTCCACGTGCAAATCTTTTATCTCTAAAACGGGTGTCGACATCGTCGGTCGCTCCTTACGGTTCATTTCTGAGTAAACTACTCAGTATTTCTATAATTAGTGTAACCCAGCCGATACAAATGTCAACCGCTGGTGTCTTGGAAAGGCGCTTGACTCGAGTTTGGTCGGATTTGAGGTCCGAACTATGGTGGGCCCCTTAGGTGTATTATTGGGACATCGGAGGGTGACGTGATCGGGTACGGAAGTGAGAGATCGATACCGTGTAAGCAATCGCCCGGATGTGGATGCCATGTCGGAGGGGCGGGGATTATCGGGCAGAAGTGCCAACCATGGACCGGAACTTTGCCGTTCTGGGCAATCTCGCCAGGAATTAGTTGACGGCGCATTGGTATAATAAGCTACACTGCATGATAGGGGGTGGCGCATGATTCGATTACTCCAGCCGCGGATGTCAGTCTCCTCTGTGTTTGACGTGAACCTTGATGAATTACAGGGGTATGGCTATCGAGGCCTCATCATGGATTTAGATAATACGCTAGTGGCATGGAATCATCCCGAGGTACCGAAGACGCTAAGGGTGTGGCTTAATGAAGTGCGGCGTCGCGAGATCGAGATGTGTATTGTGTCCAATAACTTGAGTCAACGGGTGGAGGAGTTTTCCGCCAAAATTGGGGTGTCCTTTATTGCCAAGGCAGCCAAGCCTCGTCGACGGGCATTTCGTCAAGCCATGCGGACCATGGGCACGGATGCACACAACACGGCGGTGGTCGGCGACCAGGTGTTTACGGATATCTTGGGCGGCAATCGGTTGCAACTCTATACTATCTTAGTCCACCCCTTGGCGACCGAAGAGTTCTGGACCACGCGGTTAGTCCGTAAATTAGAAAAGCAAGTCGTTCGGCGCAATTTATCACAAGATTCGCCACAAAGCTGACAGGACTCGACAAATTTTACCGGGATGGCCACGCTACAATGACAGAAATTGTTTGTTGAGGTGGCCCCAACGTGGAACAGGTACAGTCCTTACGAGTAGTGGTTGAGACAAACCAATTTGCGCTGGACCAAGTCATTTCAGCCGTTTTGCACGAGTCTTCGTTTAGGTTGGGGCACCTGTCGAATATGGACATCGCAGGGGTCGGGGACTCCGTCGGGATTGTTGACTGGAGTGCATTGAAAAGCTCCCAAAAACGAGAGTGTCTTTATTTTGAACGGTATTACAATATGTGCTTAATTGACATTTCGGGAACTCTGCCGATTCAGGGCCGCCGCACGAGACTCCAAACGCCATTCCGATGGCCGGACCTGATCGAGGTTCTGAAGGGGGATTCGACATTCGCACGGGGATAGATCTTTATGCCGTTTTTGGATCCCCGATCCTCCATTCACTCTCACCCCAGATGCATAATTATGCGTTCCGGAAATATCAATGCGGGAGTTACTATATTCCGGTGGAGGCAGGTCCGGATAACTTCCTGCAACGTCTTAACGCATTTCATGAGATTGGTGGACGAGGGGCCAACTTAACGCGCCCGTTGAAGTCTTTGATTATACCGTTGTTAGTGGAGGAATCGGATGCCGTCCGGCGCGCTTTGGCCGCGAATACCATCGTGTGGACATCAGCCGGGTGGCGTGGTGAGAACACCGACGTGATGGCGTTGTCGGATCGGCTTCCAGCGGGGCACGGCGCACGAGCCCTTATCCTTGGGGCCGGGGGTGCCGCACGTGCCAGTTGGGTGGCTTTAATGGATCGTGGCTACGAAGTGGATGTAATGGCGCGTGAGCCGAGGCGTGTTTGGGCGGGCCCAATCGCGCGGGAATGGGACCTCCAATATGTGAACGACTCCTACTCAGTGATTATCAATGCGACCCCATTGGGTCAGTCGGGGGAACCCTCATGGGACGTCTCTAAGCTTCCCGATTTAACTTCCCCGACCATTGTTGTAGACTGGGTATATTCTCCACGTCTGACACCATTGTTGGCCTGGGCCAAGGCTCAATCCGAGGGCATAATCGTGGATGGGCTCTCTCTTTTAATCGGCCAGGCCCGATGGGCTTGGCAATTGTGGTTTGGACAACGTGCCCCGGCTGATGTGTTGGAAGAGGCGGTATCATGGCAGCCGTTGTCGTAACGGCAGTGTGGGGGCTTGCCTTTTGGTTGTTACCTAGCCGGTGGTGGGGGGCCACACGGGCCCTGCCACGCTGGCTGATAGGTGTCGCGACCGGGGCTTTGGTGGCGTCGGCCGTGGGGTGGTGGCGGTCTGACTCTTGGGTAGACGCCGGATATATCGGGCTCTGGCTTATGGTGGCGGTGGTTGATGCCAACGAACGCATTATTCCCAATCGGTTGGTGGCCTTATCGATTGTTTGGAGTCTAGCAACCTTCCCTTGGAGTGGACTCCCACTGACTGCCTCGATAGCCTGCGCAGCAGGGCTGACTCTTACATTTGTGTTAATCCACTTCTTGACGCGAGGGGGGATTGGCATGGGGGACGTCAAATTTAGTGGAGCTGTCGGCTTGGCATTAGGATGGCCGCTGGGCCTTGTAGCGTTGGTTATCGGTATTTGGGCCGGTGGTATTTATGCTTTGATATTGTTGTTATTACGGGTTGTGAAACGACACGATAGTATTCCCTTGGGGCCTTTTTTGGTGTTAGGCGCCATAATTGGTTTGGTGGGAACCATCGGTCACTAGATAATACAGCGATAGGCGAAGCAATATCTTCGGGCCTGTCCAAAAAAGGGGCGAATGATGATGGCACAGTGGCGATGGATGACGGCTGGTGAATCCCACGGTCCGGGTCTCATGGGAATCGTTGAAGGTGTTCCGGCAGGAGTGTCCCTCACCCGAGATATGGTGAATAGTGACCTGGCACGGCGGCAACAGGGATACGGACGGGGTGGCCGTATGGCCATCGAGCGCGACCAGGTGGAAATTTATGGCGGAGTTCGTCACGGCCACACGCTCGGGAGCCCGGTGGCGCTTTTGGTGAAAAATCGGGATTTTGCAAACTGGTCCGACACGATGTCGCCAGACCCGGCACCTACGGATCGTGTGGTGACGCGTCCGCGACCAGGGCATGCGGATTTGGTCGGCGGCATCAAATACGGGCATCGGGATTTGCGTAATGTGTTGGAACGGGCTTCGGCACGTGAGACGACAATGCGGGTAGCCTTGGGCACGGTGGCTCGAAGTTTTTTGAAGGAACTGGGGATCACCGTTGTGGGGCACGTCATATCCATCGGATCGGTTCAAGTGACCCCGCAAAACTGGACTGAAGCCGATTTTGCCAATGCGGAGTTTTCCCCAGTGCGGGTTATCGACAAGAATGCTGAACAGGCGATGATGGAACTTATCGATCAGGCCAAAGAGGCGGGGGACACCCTCGGCGGTACGTTTGAAATTGTGGCATTCGGTTTACCCGTGGGACTTGGCAGCTACGTACAGTGGGACCGTAGATTGGAGGCAGATCTGGGGCGAGCCTTGTTGTCGATTCCTGCCATGAAAGCGGTCGAGGTCGGTACGGGGTTTCAACAGTCAAACCTAGCGGGCTCCGAGGTCCATGACGCTATCTGGTGGGACCGCGAGGCAGGGTTTAGTCGGCGCAGTAATCGAGCCGGGGGCCTGGAAGGTGGCATTACGACTGGGATGCCGTTGACAGTGCGGGTGGGGATGAAGCCGCTATCGACGCTTACTTCACCTTTGGGATCATTTGACATCGAATCCAAAGAACCTTTTTTGGCCCAAGTGGAACGTTCTGACGTCACCGCGGTCCCTGCGGCGGTGACCATCGGAGAGGCGATGGTGCTGCATGTGTTAGCAGGAGCCATGCTCGAGAAGTTTGGGGGCGACAGTATCGCCGAGATACAAGGCCGGGTGGGCGAATGGGGATCTCGTGTGCGCCAATATTAAGGACGGCGCATTAGTTGTCCTGGCAGGAATGATGGGAGCCGGTAAATCGACTGTAGGAGCGTTGCTGGCGGACAGACTTGGCGGGACATTCGTCGACCTCGATGGTCGGGTTGTGGACAAAGTTGGGTTGTCGATTCCGGACATATTTGCCCAACACGGCGAAGCGGGGTTTCGAGACTATGAAGAAGAATGCTTAAGGGAGTGCCTGAGTCACGTATCTGGCGGGGTATTGGCTTTGGGGGGAGGCACTTTGGATCGGCAAGCCAATCGGGCATTGCTGCGCGATCGTTATATCATTTGGCTAGACGCGGATCCGACGTTGTTGTTTGCGAGGGCGGATAGCGTCGGGCGCCCTTTGACCCGCGCGGGAATGTCGGCATTCTTGGAACGATATCGAAATCGCGAAGCCCTATTTAGGGAAGTGGCTGCGCTGCGCATTGATGTCACGGGGACAACGCCAGAAGATGTGGTGAACCAAATTGTGGCGCGGGGATCGCAGTCCTAGAGGTCGATAGGGGGTGATGAGTACGCAACAGCACTGGGAGATTCAGGCGTCATTTCATCGGGAGAGCCGAGTCGTGTGTGAGCCCGGGTTGATCCGGCGAGGCACTTTAATGGCGGAACTCATAGATGCCCGACACATTCTTTTGATCCATGACCCTTTGGTGGCCGAGCACGCTGGAATTTTGGTGGAACGGTTACACCACGGAGGGCGAACAGTCGCCGTGAAAGCCTGGACTATTGACGAGCGCGATAAAACCATGGAGACCGTGCAGCGTCTCTACGAATGGTTTGGGCACAATCTGGTACGTAGGGATTCTATAGTGGTGGTCATGGGAGGGGGCGTGCTAACCGATACGGTAGGATTTGCGGCCTCAACCTATCTTCGAGGAATCGCTTGGGTCGCTATCCCCACGACGCTACTGGGACAAGTGGATGCCGCCATCGGGGGCAAGGTGGCCGTTAATCTCCCGCATGGAAAAAACTTGGCGGGGGCGTTTCATTTGCCGCGCGCCGTCTATGTCGATCCCGATATCTTAAAGACTCTTCCCTTAGTTCAGTGGCAAGCCGGGGTTGGTGAAGTCATGAAAACCGCTCTGATTGCGGGCGGCACCCTTTTTAAGCAATTAAGTGGATCACCGGTAAGGTTTGGCGACCCCGTGTGGCCAGAACTCATTGCTCATACCATCCGCTATAAAGTCGAGATTGTGAATCAGGATTTGGAAGAATCCGGACCTCGTTTGTATCTTAATTTTGGTCATACCGTGGCGCACGGGTTGGAACAGGCACTGGGATACGGAACCATCACTCACGGTGCAGCGGTGGGCCTTGGGTGTCGTGTGGCTCTGGTACTGTCCGAAACGCTCTTAGGCCTGGATCCCCACGTCCGTGGACAAGCCGAAACATGGATGGCGATATGGAAATTGCCGATGACTATCTCCGGAGTAAACTGGGACCAAGTGTTGCGGGCGATGGGACAGGACAAAAAGGCTGACACAGGGGGCCAACGGTGGATACTACTGGAGCAAATCGGGAAACCCAAAGTCCAAAAGGGGATCGACCCGGATCTGGTGCGACGGGTATTAACGAATGTTCTGGAGGAGAATCATGCGGTCTAGCGGTCCGACTTTAGAGAAGGTATGATTTACTGGAAAACCCCACTCAAGGGTTTGAGAAGGCACTGAGGAGGTTGGGTGTGAAACAAACGCCATTGACTCATTGGCATGCAGCGCATGGAGGGAAACTGGTTGAATTTGGTGGCTATTCCATGCCGATTGATTACGGGTCTATCGTGGAAGAGCATGAGGCTGTAAGAAACGCGGTAGGCATCTTCGATGTGTCTCACATGGGAGAGTTTGACGTGACCGGATCTCGAGCGGCAGAGTTTTTAGATCAGTTGGTCACCAACCAAGTGACAACGATGGCTGTCCATCAAGCCCTATATACGCCAATGTGTGATGAAGAGGGGGGCACGGTCGATGATCTTCTGATTTATCGGCTAGAAGATCAACACTTTATGTTGGTCGTAAATGCGGCTAATATTGATAAAGATTGGACTTGGATTACGGCACACGCGAAAGATTGGGCCCAACTGACACTTGCCAATCATTCGGATCAGATCGCGCTACTCGCGATTCAAGGACCGAAAGCTTTCGAATTGCTTCAAGGATTGACCGCGTTCGATCTAGCCACGGTCGCCTATTATCATTTTGAACCCTCGGTGACGATCGCCGGCGTGACCGGAATCCTTTCCCGTACCGGATACACGGGTGAAGACGGTTTCGAGTTCTATGTCGCTGGAGATGATGCCGAGCGGGCATGGGAGGCGATAGTTGCTCGCGGTGCCCGGCCCATAGGGTTAGGTGCCCGCGACACCTTACGTCTAGAAGCTCGCTTACCCCTTTATGGACACGAGTTGTCGGCCTCCATTTCGCCGTTAGCGGCGGGACTGGGACCTTTTGTGCGACTCAAAGAAAAGACTCAATTCATTGGCCGCGAATCCTTGGCCCGTCAAAAGGCGGAGGGTCTGGACTCCAAGGTGGTGGGACTCCAGATTTTCGGGGGCATTGCCCGCACCGGGTACGAAGTCATAGGCCCGGATGGCTCCACCGGGGGAATCATTACATCGGGATCTTATGCTCCAACCCTGAAAACGGCCATTGCGCTGGCCCTGGTGCCTGTGGAATGGGCTAAAGTAGGGACTCGGTTAGGTGTTAAAGTGCGTGGTCGTCAGATAGCGGCAGAAGTTATTAAAACCCCGTTTTACAAGCGAGCCTAATATGGACGAGGAGGCAAATCCGATGAACGTTCCGGGAAACCTTAAGTATACTAAGGATCACGAATGGGTGGCGACCGATGGCAAGGTCGGAATTACCGATTACGCCCAAGAGGCGTTAGGCGATGTGGTGTTTGTGGAATTGCCCGCGGTGGGCCAGTCAGTCAATGCCGGGGATGCTTTTGGCGTCGTAGAGTCCGTGAAGTCCGTGTCGGATCTTTATAGCCCGATTGCTGGCAAGGTGGTAGCAGTCAATCAGGAACTCACTGCGCGACCCGAGTTGGTCAACGAAGATCCATATGGCCATGGCTGGATTGTGCAAATAGAGTCGACCGCTGAGGAGGGTGCGTTGCTGAGCCCTCAGGCGTACAAGTCACAAATCGAAGGAGCCTAAGGCTTGCGCTACATACCTCATACCTTGCACGATCGAGAGGCAATGCTCGAAGATCTGGGTCTCGACTCGATCGATCAGTTATTTGACGATATCCCGGGGGCAGCCCGTTTGAATCGGCCGCTGGACCTTGAACCAGGGCTTACTGAGCTCGAATTGCGGCAGCATTTGGCCGCTTTGGCGGGGAGGAACCGGGGTTCCGAAGACCTCGTGATGTTTTTAGGGGCTGGGTTTTACGATCGCTT
>DAHWKJ010000065.1 GCA_027343695.1 Sulfobacillus sp.
CCGGCTCCCCCACTAAGCCCAGGCGGACGGCCCATCGTTCGGTGTCGTCCCAGAGTTCCGCCAAAAATGTGTCGGGTGACCACGATAAGTTTTCCATGGCGGCTCTGAGCCGATCGCCGAGTTTCTCCATAATCCGAAATAAGTCATCCCGCAAGACGAGGAGTTCTCGCCGCCCCGCGACGTCCATGGTCGGTAGGATACCCGATAGGTAGCGGTCGGAAAACGCTTGATGACGCGCCTCATCCTGTAACGTCCGCCGTGAGAGACGGCCGACCACGGTATCCGGAAATCTCTCGGCAAACCCCCCATAGAAAGTTTTTGCAAAGAGGTCGCTGATGAGGATCCCGAAGACCCATTGCACCGGGTCATGCTTATGCAACAGCCGGGCGTGATAGCGCCACATTTCGGGGAGCCGACGGCTCGGGACGGGGTCCACTTTCATGACCCGGTATAAGTGATGTAAATTGCGAAAGTGGCGTGCCTCATCGAGGCCCATACTGGAGAGATAGAGGGCTGCTTCGGGTTGGCCTCCCGTGAGGATCAGAGGGAGCACCGCACTCACCCCGAGCATCGCGGTCTGTTCGCCGAGATACACGGGGGTCAAGACATGGCCCAGCGACAATTTGTCTACAACGGATAGGCCTTCTAAGGCCCCCCAGTCGATTTGATCCGAGCCCCATTGGGCGTGCACGCCTTTTTCAAATAAACGCAGAAATTCTTCGTCGGTTAAAGCCGGATCGACCTGAACCATGGGGCTCACTCCTATCTGGATGGTCCGAGCAGCAAGACGCGCGTGGGGCCTTTGCGGATGGCATGGTCCCCGCGCCCGGATACTTTATTGTAAACGCCCTACGGTCCTCGAATCTACGGCCGAATGGCCCCTGCGGATAGGACCATTGGTCGCTTAGAGTATCATTGCAGGGGGTGGTCAGCCTGAAACCGCGCAAAATGAGCAGCCGCTTCGGCGCGGCGGGTGTACCCCAGTTTGCTTAAAATACTACTCACATAGTGTTTAATCGTCTTCTCGCTCAAAAACAAGAGTGCCCCAATTTCCCGGTTGGTCTTCCCCTGGCTGATGTACAGCAAAACCTGGTGTTCGGTCTGGTTCAACGATTCCACGGGGTCTCTTGGAGACTGTCCCAATTTAAGACGACGTAGCAGAGTGGCCGTGACCTCGGGGCTAAATAAAGATCCCCCTTGGGCCACCGTCCGAATGCCTTCAATCACGGTGTGGCCCCGGGCTTCTTTCAGGAGATATCCGGATGCCCCCGCATTAATCGCGTCCATGACCATCTCATCCTGGCCAAAAGAAGTAAGCATGATCACGTGGAGTCCACCATCCAATTGCTTTAGTTGGTGGCACACCGCAAATCCATTCAAGTCGGGCAGCCGCACATCGAGCACTACCACATCGGCCGCATGCGGAATCGCCGTGACGGCAGCAGCTCCTGTCGCGTAGTCGCCCACCACCGTAAGGTCCGGTTGATGGTCAATTAAGCTTTTCAACCCGATGCGCACCACTTCATGGTCATCCACCAATGCCACCCGAATCACTGGAGACAGCTCGGTCCCCCCCATCATCGTGCCTCCCTATCGTCAGGAAATTTCATCGACCGCCCTGAGGTTTGCGGTGTGCGGCAACCGAAACATGACGACCGTGCCCTGTCCCTTCCGACTTGAAATGTCCATGGTCCCTTGCCATCGTTCCAGGCGTCGTCGCATGTTCATGAGACCAAAATGTTGGCCATTCCCGTCACCCGCGTCATCAAACCCCTGGCCATCATCTTCGATCCATAATTGGTACTCGAACTCGGTGCTATCCCAGCCCACGCGTATCGTATCGGCCGCCCCATGGCGTCTGGCATTCGACACGGCTTCTTGCACCGACAAAACCAGGTCGTGGATGACATCGGGCTTTAGTGACAAGTACTCGGTGTCGCGTAGATCCAACTGGACGTCGGTCAGGGCCCCGGACCGCCGCAGCATGTCGGTCAGGGCGACTTTGAAGTCCACGGTGCTCGCCCCTAAACTTTGAATGTACATGCGGATATCCGTCATCGTGAGACTTAACGTTTCGGTAATGCGCTGCAGCTCCCCTTCCATGGCGCGACTGAGGGAGGTCTCGGTATCCAGCACATATTCCAACGACAGGGTCAGCCCATAGAGCGTCTGCAACACTCCATCGTGGAGCTCACGACCAATCCGTTCGCGTTCCGCCACAGTCGCCCACGCCTCGCGGTCCTGGTAAAAGCGCGCAGTGGAAATGACCATCGCTGCTTGACGTGCAAAGAGTTCGGCCAACATCTCATCTTGGGCGGTAAACCCTCCCGGTTTATTGGTGAGATAAAGATGTCCCACCACGCCCCCTCGATACAGTAATGGGAGACCTAAGAAGCTCTGCATGGGCGGGTGATGCAAGGGAAAACCGCTCGAGGCGGGATGGTCCGCAATGTTGTCCAAACGGATTACCTGCTTCGTCCGAATCACTTCTCCCAATAGACCGCGCCCTGTGGGCAGGGGCCCAATCTGCTGACGCTCGGCTTCCGGCATGCCTGACGTAATGAATTGCCGGATTGCCTGGGATTCCTCATCCATTAAGACCGCTAAAGCCGCGTACTGCGCACCGAAGAGGGGGCGGGACACGTCCACGATGCGTTGCAAAACGGCATCCACGTCCGGTAAGGTGGCGACCACCCCGGTGGCGTCCCATAGGCCCTGCAGCACATCGCGCCGCCGCTGTAGCTCCCGATTGGCGGCGTGCAACTGTCCCTGTTGCATTTCCAACAGGCCAAACACCACAAGGGAAAAGACCCCCGTGAACCCGACTAAAATGGCGCCTAATCCCCACAGTTCCGGGGCCTGAATGCCCGACGGCAAGAAAACAATGCGGAACAGGGACACGGTTGCGGCCACGCCCGCCATGGCCAACAGTGTCGCCGTGATCCGATAACTCCATCGCCGTGACTTCGTCGCGGTCATCCTGACCCCACCCCGTTTGAGCTGAGAAGCTTTTCACGTCTCGTCCCTATTCTACAAAACTCTAGAACGATTCGACGACCCTGATCCCTCACTCTGCAGCCATACCCACCTTTAACTCCATGGCATCCGATGGCATGATCCATAACGAACGTTTCGCGTACACCAAAATACCCAAGATAACACAGGCCACGCCACCAATCTTCACCGTGTCGGGAGCACCTACCGCCCCGATTAAAAACCCGCCCAAGGCTTGCCCTAAAGGGAGCCCAATCCCCGTCACGCTGTTGATGGCGCCAAATACTTTTCCGCGTAATGCGTCCGGGACCAGACGTTGGCGCCACACCGAATACAAAATATTGTAGGGCGCGTACGTAAACCCTCCGAGTGCCAAGAATACGATAGCGAGCCATGGGTTGGCGGTGACTCCCACCATGCCACTAAAGAGTCCCCAAAGGATGATAATGCCCGCTACGACCGGACGAAGTGACCAGTTGGGTCGATAATACCCCCAGAGGAAGGTCCCCGCCACCGCGCCCATAGCAAATCCTGACCACAAGAGTCCGAGCATTTGAGGACCAGCATGAAAGATTGAGTGGACCAAGATCGGCAGTGCCGGCTCTAAGGGTCCATAGGTCAAACTAAAGCATAGGGTGACCACCACGAGCGTCAAAAGCAGAGGCACCGTGCGAAGAAACCGCCAACCTGCCACCATCTCTTCCTTAAACGGCTCCGGTTTCCGGGCTTGATTCGATTGATATAGCCCATGGGGAAGCGACAGCAGGGTTCCGCAGTAAAAGAAGGAAGCCAGGGCCGTCACCATGACCGTGACGGACACGCCTATGAGTGCCACGAGCACTCCACCCAAAGCAGGGCCTAATAACGTCACCAGATTCATGTTCAATTGCATCGCGGTATTCGCGGTCTCCCATGCCTCTTCACTCACCACATTGGGCAAGATAATCATGCGACCGAGATAGGCCAAAGGAGAGAGAATCCCGCCTAAGAACACTAGGCCCAGTAACAACACGTATGGCAGTTGATGGACGGCAAAGAGTATCCCTAGCACCATGAACAGTAGGCCTTGCGCCAATACATCCATTGAGAGCAAAATTTTTCGGGACCATCGGTCTAGTAATACACCCACAAAAGGACTGGCGACAATGTCACCGACGGCATAAAGTGCCAAGGCCAGTCCAATTTTCTCTCCAGATCCCGTGGACTTTAGCACCAACCAGGTGAGATCGATCACGCCAATCTGCATGCCAAGTCGCATCGCCAACGTGCCCATCCATAAGATCCGAAATGGCCGATTCGCCCATAGCAGGCCGTAAGTCATCGCCACGCCCACCTCCTGGCAAAGCCTTTCTCCAGATCTTAACGAATCGGCGCCAGCCCGCACAGTGGACTTTAGTCTTAAGCGTCGAAACCCTACGCTAAGTCTTCATCCAGAATGACTGCCCATCCCGAGCCGCCCGCGGAGGGATTCGCCCATCGCGACAGCTGCCGCGTTCACCGCGGTCTCGGAGCTAACTCCCGAAGCTGTTTCTCCTAAAAATCACGTGGACTGTGCCTTGGTTGCCGTCCACCAGGACCCGGTCGCCATCCTGCAAAGTACCTGTCGCCTTGCGGGTCGCCACCACGCACGGAACCCGATACTCGCGGGCCACCGTCGCTGCGTGCGATAAGATCCCACCGGAATCCGTCACCACGGCACCTGCCGTGGCAAAGAGACCGGACCAGCTCGGCATGGTCGTACGCGCTACCAGAACCTCGCCCGGCTCCAAACGCGAGAAATCCTCCACACCGTGAATGACCCGCACGGTCCCCTCCCATGTCCCCGCAGATGCAGCCATTCCGGTGAGGGTATATTCTGTTGACTCCGCTTTTTCGTCAACGGTTTCCCACGGTGGAGTCCCTAAAGTCGACGGCGGAGTTTCATCATAATATTGCTGGTACAACACCTTGCGCGTCGCCAGAGTGTCCCGATCTATAGACATTTCTCCAACCAGCATGGCTTGTAGTTCATCCCGATACAGGAAAAAGATGTCGTCCCGCTCGGCGAGGGTCCCATCTTTTAGCAAAAGGTCCGCGATTGCTAAGAACAGTGCCCGGGATTTTGCTGGCAACATGGCGTCGATATAAAAATGATGATCCTCATCGATTGGTCGCGCCAGAGAGGCTAGTTCAAATATTTCCTTGAATTGCGCCTTGTCACGGGGCTCCAACTGCGCTAGGACAGACTGGAGCGCCGATTGTTGGTGAGCCACGGTCTCTTTCCATCGCGTTTCAAAAGCAATCCCGGTTTGGAGAAATTGGCGTATTACAGCCAGCGCAGGACGAGGGTCCTCACGCCAAGTTTTTTGATAGAAGTCATGGCCCGCCCCAACGCGCCACCCGTAGCGATCAAGAACCTGAGAAAGTTGTTGCAAAAACCCTTGGGCCTCCGGTAATGCACCAAGAGCACTCTCGGCATCCTCATCCATCAAGACTTGCCGAATCGTAGGCAACGACCGAGCCGATTCCGCCAAGGCCGCCAGCGCCCGATCCGTCTCCACAAACTGGTTGGACGCCCCGACTAATAACGCATGGGCGTCGGTCGCCATTTTGTCTGGAAAGAGTTCCAAAAAGATGATCTCAAAGAGTTCTTGGACGGCAAACACCGGCATCACGATCTCCATGTGCCGGATCCAAATGCGTCGGTAGACGCCTACTAAGCTCTCAACTACCTGCGCCGCATCGGCTCGGGTCTGGATTTGATGGGTCCAGCCCTCCAACTCCTCGTAAGCTGGCAATAACTCGTTTGTCACGATGGCGTCAAACCGTGCACGAAGCCCTTGAAACTGAGGCCGCATGGCCTCCAATCGTTGTCGCGCGGCCGCGGGATCCGGTTCGGGTGATTTCTCGGTAACTTCGTCATACGGATACCCATGATAAATCCTGACTTCACGCGGGCTGGAGTTTCTTCCTGTAGCACGTGTTATGTGGGCTATGGCTTCCCCGACGGCAGGGATCATGAAGGATTGCAGAAGCGGGGTCATGGCAAACCCCAGATGTGTGGGATCATGCACCCAGAATCGATTCGCTAAGTCCGCCTCCGTAAGGGTCCAGCGATTTTCCATTGATGGCATTCAGACTCCAACCTTTCGATCTGTATTGTAGGCACCAAAACATCACCTAAGAGCGTATCGTCGTTCTCTTATGGCCTCTCCCCGATAACTCCCTCTTTCGCCCCGGGGATCTCTGATCCCCATACGTATGCGATGCTGTCCGGAAACCAGCCTAACACATGGGCATGCTTTCCGATGCCCCATTTAGACAATCCCTTGTATGGCACCGTATCAGTGGGATCCGATGTCCACCGCACTGCGGGGGGCTTTTGGCTTGACCGTTGGATTAGGCTTGGGCATTGCACCGCAAGAACCGTAGTAGCGGCGGAAAATAATGATCGGGGTCGTCCCACATGGCCAAATGGCTACCATCCGGGCAAACCACGGTTTCGGCGTTGGGTATGCGCCGGCCCATGTCACGCACGCTCTCGGGATCCATGGTGTCGTGGGCTCCTAC
>DAHWKJ010000077.1 GCA_027343695.1 Sulfobacillus sp.
AGTGACGGACTTCGAATCCGCAGGTCGTAGGTTCAAATCCTACCGGGCGCACCATTCGCGAGGGTGATGGAATGGCAGACATGCGAGACTTAGGATCTCGTGCCGCAAGGCGTAAGGGTTCAAGTCCCTTCCCTCGCACCACCATACGCGGAAGTAGCTCAGTGGTAGAGCATCGCCTTGCCAAGGCGAGGGTCGCGGGTTCAAGTCCCGTCTTCCGCTCCAATTTCAGAGGCGAGCGTTGCGCCTCTCGTTTTGTTGCAGGGCGAAATACGCGTGCTATAATGGGTTGAATTGTAACGGGTTAGGGGAGGATTAACAAGGGATGGAAGTCGCATTAGAACGGCTACCCAATTCGGTCGCCAAAGTTTCGGTAACGATTGATCCGGCAGATGTGTCGGTAGCAATGGACAAAGCGTTTCGATCTGTCGCGTCGCGGTATAACATTCCAGGATTTCGACGTGGCAAGGTTCCTCGTCCGATTTTTGAGCGGATGGTGGGTCGCGATGTACTACTACAAGAGGCTGCCCAAAAGATTGTAGAAATGCGCTACGTGGAAGCCTTGCAAGAAGCTGCCATTGAACCCGTAGCAGAACCCCGTATTAATATTGTTAAGCTTGAAGATGGGTCTCCCTTTGAATTCGACATTGAGGTGGAATCAAAGCCTGAGATTGCCTTAGGAGACTACGCCGACCTGGTCGCCGAACCGCTGGTGGTCCGCGACGTTACCGATGAGGATATGGAAACGGAACTGCAGACTTTGGCCCGTGGTCAAGCACAAATCGTACCTGCCGATGAGGAACCGGTATCGATGGGCAACCATATTACGGTCAAACTGCAAGGATATTTAGAGGGGGATGAATCGGACGAGCCTTTCGTCGATGATGATTCCTATGCCATTGAGGTGGGGAGCGGCACCGTGGTGGAAGGACTCGAGCCCCAACTCATTGGCCTCAACGTGGGAGAGCCGCAAACCATTCGTCTGACGTATCCCGAGTCTCATCCAGACGTCTCGTTGGCGGGTAAAGAAGTCCGGTTTGAAATCGAAGTGTTAGAAAACCGCCGCGCCGAGGTACCGCCGGTGGATGACGATTTGGCCAAGGCGCTCGGCTTGGAGTCGTTGCAGGAATTGCGAGAGCGTGTGGCGAATACTGTCAAGAGTCGAATTGAGAGCCAAGCCAAGAGTGATCGATTGGCCGAGATTCTGGGTAAACTGAAAGAGCGCGTGCCGATGGAGTTGCCGGCAGCCTTGGTTGCGGATGCTGTGCATAATCAACTGCATGAACTCCAGAATTCGTTATCCCGCATGGGAGCCTCTTTGGACGAGTACCTTGAAAGCCGCCAGATCCAGTTGCCGGAGCTGCAAGCAGAACTTCGTCCTCAGGCTGAAGAGCGCGTCAAGGAGCAATTGCTTCTCGAAGCGATAGCCAAGGAGCAGAATCTTACGGTGACCGACGACGAGGTCGTCGAATCCATACGCCCGCTGGCCGAGATGTACAAGCAGCCTGTGACCAGTATTATCCAGCTGTTCAAGGAGCGTGGCGAATTCAGTGCTTTGCGAGACAATATGTTATTGTCCAAAGCTAGCGACTATCTCGCAGGGGTTAAGCCCGACGTGGCTGACCCATCGTAAGCTCTACGGGGAGGAAGAACATGAGCTATTTGGTGCCAATGGTGGTCGAGCAGACCAACCGGGGCGAACGGTCGTATGACATTTATTCACGGTTATTGAAAGAGCGAATCATCTTTCTAGGGAGTGCCATTGATGATGATGTGGCGAACTTGGTGGTGGCACAGCTTTTATTCCTAGAAAGTGACGATCCCGAACGGGACATTCACGTTTATGTGAATTCGCCCGGGGGTTCCGTGAGTGCGGGTCTTGGAATTTACGATACGATGCAATACATCAAGCCGGCGGTCTCGACAATTTGTGTGGGCATGGCGGCCAGTATGGGCGCGTTGCTCTTAGCAGGAGGGGCGCCCGGCAAGCGATTTGCACTACCGAATGCCCGCGTTATGATTCATGAACCGTGGATTAACAACTTAGGTGGCAAGACCACTGACGTTGAAATTCAAATGAAGGAACTCTTGAGAAGCCGTGAAGCGTTAGCTAAAATATTGGGACACCACACGAACCATTCGGTGGAGCAAATTTTAGAAGAAACCCAACGCGATTACTGGATGACTGCCGAAGAGGCCCGTGCATATCATTTAATTGATGAAGTGGTGGCACCACGGACGCGCGAGGCAGGGGACAAGGATGCAGCGACCGATAAGACCTCCCACGATTAGTGTGGGAGGTACGGGAGTCCATCCCAATGTTAGCGGTGGCCGGATAAGGGGGGGCACGTATGTTCAAGTTCACTGATGAAAAAGGGCAACTCAAATGCTCGTTTTGTGGCAAATACCAGGATCAGGTCAAACGTCTGATTGCCGGTCCCGGAGGCGTCTATATATGTGATGAGTGCGTTGAACTGTGCTCTGAAATCATTGAAGAAGAGCTGAGTGATGACGTCGAATTTGAACTGAAAGACATTCCGAAACCCCAAGAAATCCGGTCGATTCTCGATCAGTACGTGATCGGTCAGGATCGCGCTAAAAAGACGTTGTCCGTGGCCGTTTACAATCATTACAAGCGGATTAACCTCGGTAACAAGGTGGATGACGTCGAGCTGCAAAAGTCCAACATCTTGATGTTGGGCCCTACCGGTTCAGGAAAGACTTTGCTGGCGCAAACGCTGGCTAAAATCTTGAACGTACCTTTTGCGATTGCGGATGCCACGTCCTTAACCGAGGCAGGATATGTCGGAGAAGACGTGGAGAACATTCTGCTCAAACTAATCCAAGCCGCCGATTACGACGTGGAGAAAGCCGAAAAAGGCATTGTCTACATCGATGAGGTCGACAAGATTGCGCGGAAGTCGGAAAATCCGTCGATAACCCGGGATGTGTCAGGCGAGGGTGTGCAGCAAGCATTGCTGAAGATTCTTGAGGGGACTGTGGCATCGGTTCCGCCGCAGGGCGGGCGCAAACACCCGCACCAAGAATTTATTCAAATCGACACCACCAACATCCTGTTTATTGTGGGTGGAGCCTTTGACGGCATCGATAAACTGATTAAGCGCCGAATTGGCCGTAAGGGCCTAGGCTTTAACGCGGAAATTCAATCGCGAACTGATGGAAACATTGGGGACGTGCTGGCCAAAATTATGCCGGAAGACCTGTTGAAATTTGGGTTGATTCCGGAATTTGTGGGTCGGTTACCCGTCACGGTGACCTTAGACGCGTTGGATGAGGCTGCGTTGGTGCAGATTCTTACGGAGCCCCGGAACGCATTGGTCAAGCAATATCAAAAAATGTTGTTAATGGACAATGTGGAGCTGGAGTTTAAAGAAGAAGCGGTCAAGGCCGTGGCGCGTGAAGCAATGCGGCGGAACACCGGAGCACGAGCGCTGAGGGCCATCATTGAGGATATCATGTTGGAAGTGATGTACGACATGCCTAGTCGGACAGACATTGCCAAATGTGTGGTGACTCGTGAAGTCGTCGAAAACCATGAAGAGCCGCTTTTAGTCACGACACAAGACCGGGCAAAACCACGGACGAAAAAGCAAAAAGAAGAGACGGCTTAAGATTTCGACGATAGCGGACCCTATTGGCCAGCAGAAGCCCCCGGACGTGGACGGGGGCTTCTGGTATTTCTGCCTAAATCATGGAGATCCTGGGCATACTTTGATGGAAGGTCCTCGTCCATGATTTGGTCATAAAGAGCTGGACACAATTGGGGACACTACGTGTGCGAGCCTCAACCGATCCTACGAAATCACGGTTCGCGGAAAGGAGGGTCGCGATGAACTTTGCAAACATCGCCACCTTCATACAATTTTTCTTTGCGATAGTGATTGGTCTCTATTTCTGGAACCTGCTTAAATCGCAACAGGGCAACAAGGTGGCAGTCGAGCGAGAATCTAAGAAAGAAATTGAGAAGCTTAGACGATTGCGGGCGATCCATCTCACCGAGCCTTTATCGGAAAAAACCCGACCGAGTCGTTTTGATGAAATCATTGGCCAGGCAGATGGTGTAAGAGCCTTAAAAGCCGCCTTATGCGGACCCAATCCGCAGCACGTCATTGTGTATGGTCCCCCCGGAGTGGGCAAGACTGCGGCTGCCCGCTTGGTTTTGGATGTGGCTAAAAGTAACAGCTGGAGCCCATTTCTTCCCGATGCTAAATTCATGGAGTTAGATGCTACCACCGCTCGGTTTGACGAGCGCGGAATTGCCGATCCCTTAATCGGATCGGTGCATGATCCGATTTACCAGGGGGCCGGACCGTTAGGAATGGCTGGAGTCCCGCAACCTAAACCGGGTGCCGTAACCAAGGCTCACGGGGGGATCTTGTTCATTGATGAAATCGGTGAACTGCATCCGATCCAAATGAACAAGTTACTGAAGGTGCTCGAGGACCGTAAGGTATTTCTCGAATCGGCCTATTACAATTCTGAAGACAACAATATTCCGGTTCACATCCAAGATATCTTCGAAAATGGGCTGCCGGCCGACTTCCGGTTGGTGGGGGCGACCACGAGACAACCCCATGAGATTCCGCCAGCTATCCGTTCTCGTTGCGTGGAAATCTATTTTCGTGGATTATTGCCCGATGAGGTTTACACCATTGCGGCCAATGCGGTGAAGCGTATGGGGATCGAAATCGAACGGGGTGCTTTAGAGGTCGTGAAACAGTATGCGACCAACGGTCGGGAAGCCGTCAACATGATCCAAATTGCGGCGGGAGTAGGGTTGACGGAAAATCGGCACGTCATCACTCAGGCCGATGTGGAATGGGTTGTACAGTCTGGCCATTATAACCCGAGACCCGAGAAGAAGGTCGGTGCGGAATCCTTTGTGGGGATGGTCAACGGGCTCGCGGTCTACGGCCCCAATATGGGGACGGTGCTCGAGGTCGAGGCGGTCGCACACCCCGTAGCGAGTGGGCAAGGTCATCTCTTTGTCACCGGGGTGGTGGATGAAGAAGAAATGGGCGGGGCGAATCGTACCATTCGGCGAAAGTCGATGGCCCGAAGCTCGGTAGAAAACGTCTTAACCGTGCTCCACAACCAGATGGGTCTCGACACGACTCAATACGACCTTCATGTCAACTTCCCTGGAGGTGTGCCCTTGGATGGACCCTCGGCAGGAGTTTCGATTGCCACCGCCGTTTTTTCCGCGATTACCCAAAAACCCTGTGACAACCGCTTGGCGATGACCGGTGAATTATCGATCCGGGGCTTTGTTAGACCGGTCGGTGGGGTGGTAGCCAAAGTCGAGGCGGCGGCCCAAGCGGGATGTAAGCGGGTCCTGATTCCTAAAGACAACTGGCAAGAAATGTTTCGACAGTCAGAAATTGAGGTCATTACCGTGCACACACTCCGTGAAGTCCTGACGCTGGCGACAGAGATCGGAGAAGAATCGCACGGGGCGACCCGGGTGCCGCAAGTCGATTTGCTTACCGCGACTGCCAGCCCCGCGTCAGCACCGCAGGGACAGGCGTAGACGGGGGAGATTAGCCCCGGCTTAACCACCGACGGTACCCGAACCCGGGCAACCGTCGGTGTCGCTAGCCGGAGGTGCCCATACAATGGTACAATGAGAAACTAATGCACGAATCGCTAGGGGGTTGCTTATGCCTCGCACAGAAATGCCATTACTCCCCTTAAGGGGAGTGCTTGTGTTTCCCTATATGGTTGTGCCACTCGAAGTGGGACGTGAGCGCAGTCTGAAGGCACTGGAACAGGCCATGCTGGATGGAAGAGAATTAGTGTTCGTGGCGCAACGCGACACTAAGATTGATGTACCGGGGATTGACGACCTCTACGATGTAGGGGTCATTGGCGAAGTCAAGCAACTACTGAAGATGCCTAGCGGCGGATCCAAGGTCGTGGTGGAGGGGCGGACACGGGCGACTGTGCACCGCGTGGAAGATGCCGGGGAATACTTTCGGGCCGAGGTGGAAGAGGTTGCGGAAGAAGGCGATCTGACGGATGAAGTAGAAGCGTTGATGCATGCCGTGGTAGAGCAGTTCGAAGTGTACATAAAGAATACCAAGAAGGTGCCGGGCGAAGCGTCACTCAGCATGAATGTCGAAGACCCCGGCCGTCTGGCCGATACGATTATTAGTTACTTAGATGTGAGAACCAACGAAAAAGAGGAAGTTCTAGAGACGTTCGCGGTCGAGGATCGGCTCAATAAGGTGTCAGATATTTTAGCGCGCCAGATGGAGCTTTTGGAAATCGAGAAACGGATTAGTTTTCGTGTGCGTAAACAAATGGAGCGGACTCAAAAAGAATACTATTTGCGCGAACAGTTAAAAGCCATTCAACGCGAACTCGGGGAACGTGACGAGCAGACGTCCGAGATTGAGGAGTTACGAGAACGCCTCAAGAACACAGAAAACCTTGTCCCGGAGGTCTCGGAGAAAATCGAGCGCGAGATTGACCGTCTGGCCAAGATGTCCGGGATGGCGGCGGAAGCGGTGGTCGTCCGCACCTACGTCGATTGGTTATTGAGCTTGCCTTGGGGTACGGAAACCGATGAGCGGATTGAGGTCGAGGAAGCTGAAAAAATTCTGGATGCCGATCACTACGGGCTCAAGAAGGTTAAGGACAGGATTTTAGAGTACTTGGCGGTGCGCCAATTGGCCCCCCAATTAAAAGGCCCAATTCTCTGTCTGGTGGGACCGCCTGGGGTTGGGAAAACCTCCCTGGCTCGATCCATTGCACGCGCGACTGGCCGTAACTTTGTGCGGGTGTCTCTGGGCGGCGTGCGCGATGAGGCGGAAATCCGCGGGCATCGCCGAACCTACGTCGGGGCGATGCCGGGCCGGGTAATCCAGGGAATGAAACAGGCGGGCTCTAAAAACCCTCTATTTTTGTTAGATGAAGTGGATAAAATGGCGATGGATTTCCGAGGCGATCCCTCGGCAGCCTTACTCGAAGTATTGGATCCCGAGCAAAACAATCGGTTTTCTGATCACTACATCGAGATCCCCTTTGATTTGAGCCGGGTGATGTTCATTACCACCGCCAATGTGCTGCATACCATCCCGCGGCCGTTACTGGATCGCATGGAGACCATTGTCATCCCCGGTTACACCGAAGAGGAGAAGCTTCACATTGCGACGCAATATTTGTGGCCGAAACAACTAGCAGCCCATGGGCTTGAAGGAAAACCCGTCGAGTTGAGCGAAGCGGCTTTACGAGGAGTGATCCGCCATTATACCCGGGAAGCCGGCGTTCGCCAGCTCGAACGTGAATTGGGAACCGTGTGTCGCAAAGTGGCGAGAGAGATCGTCAAGGGGCATCAGGGTAGGGTACGGGTGACCGTCGGCAATCTCGCTAAATATTTAGGCACCCATAAGGTTCATCATCAGAACGCCGAATCCCAAAGCCAAGCCGGACTCGTAACGGGACTGGCGGTGACTGAAACCGGTGGTGATGTGATGCCGATTGAAGTGACCACGATGTCGGGAAAGGGCCAATTGACCCTCACCGGACAACTTGGCGACGTGATGCAAGAGTCGGCTAGAGCGGCATTTAGCTATATTCGAGCCAAGGCCGAATCCTTGGGGGTCGAATCGACGTTCCACGAAAAGTGGGATCTGCATGTGCATGTGCCGGAGGGCGCGATTCCGAAAGACGGCCCATCAGCGGGGATTGCGATGGCCACCGCCATGGTTTCTGCACTCACCGGGGCACCTGTCAAGGCGAGTCTGGCGATGACGGGAGAGATTACGCTTCGGGGGCGCGTCTTGCCTGTGGGGGGAATCAAAGAGAAGACCCTGGCGGCACACCGAGTGGGGATTCGAGAACTGATTCTCCCAAAGGATAACGAACCGGATTTGGAAGACTTGCCGGCCAATGTGCGACGCGGTCTTGACATCCACTTGGTGACGGATTTGGATCAAGTGCTGGCTTTGGCCTTGGAGGCGCCTCGTGCCTAAACGCAGCCCGATTGCCGCATCGGCTCTTGACGCCAAAGATATGCCCCGTGACGGGAACATTGAAGTAGCTTTCATGGGGCGCTCCAATTCGGGAAAGTCGTCTCTGATTAATCGGCTCGTCGGATCCAAAGTTGCGCACACTAGTTCCACCCCGGGACGGACTCAACGCATCAACTTTTTTGCGATGAAGGGTTGGTATATCGTGGACCTTCCCGGATTTGGCTATGCCAAAGTGTCCATGGCGCAACGGGAACGTTTTGGCCAAGCCGTCGAGGCCTATCTGACCAAACGCCAGCCATTAATTGGCGGCATCTTGATTCAAGACGTGCGACGCGATCCACAAGACGAGGAAATGATGGTCAAGCAATGGGCCTATGATCGAAATCTCTATTTGGCGGTGGTCGCCAGCAAGGTCGATAAGTTGAACCAAACCCAGCGTAAAGAGCGTAAAGCACGGTTAGAGGAATTGTATGGGGGGGAAGTGTTCTTGGTCTCTAATCGCACCGGCGAGGGTATGGACCAAGTCAAAAACGCGATTCAGGGGCTCGGGCTGATGCTTTAGCGCCAGTGGTATAAGGTAGGGGTGCCAAACCCGATATGGGGCAGACGGCGACCGCCGACTTGGTGGTCGCCTTGTAATAGATTGACCATGAGGAGCAAAAATGCCGCGTGAGACACCACCGCGATCCGGGTTCCGGGCTGGCGGTGTTCGTTGATGAGTTGAATCGCCTCGGTTGCTCGCCGGGTCGACAGGATGCGACCTTCCGGGGCTTGGTTTCGGAACCAGTGAAAGCGCAGGTAGGTCCACCACACCTCGGATGGCCAACGGCCGCGGAGAAACGTCGTGGTGGGCTCTGGAAGACGCACCGGAATTTCCCTGAGGAGCGGACTCACAATGACCTCACGCCCTCGTGCGAATAGACGTGCGGTGGCCAGGGCTCGCGGGAGATCGGATGCAATGATAGTGTCCGGTACGGGATAGCCGGAGTAGACCTGACTTAGGCGGATGCGTTCGGCTTCCGAGAGTCCCGCATCGTCATAGGCATCCAAAAACCGATTGAATTGTTGGCGATCCATAAAAACAGGGTTACGGGGTACGTCGGGACGCCCGTGCCTCATAACCCAGAAGGTTTCCTGTGCAATCATATCTTACAAAGTACCTATTTCGTCCAATGGAGTCAACCTCTTGGCGCATCCCTTTAGGCGGTACTATCCGATGCGCTGCATTCCCGCCGTGGATCGTGGA
Source organism: Sulfobacillus sp. (assembly GCA_027343695.1). GTDB lineage: Bacteria > Bacillota > Sulfobacillia > Sulfobacillales > Sulfobacillaceae > JAKADJ01. Next base: position 9,241 of record DAHWKJ010000077.1, read on the forward strand.
TCGAGGGCATCGCGTAAGGCATCCCCCACAAAGTTAATGGCGACCACGGCAATGGTGATGATTAGCCCAGGCGCCAGAATCAAGAGTGGGTGGGTGACGATATAGCTCTCTGCGGAATCAAGCATGTTGCCCCATGAGGGAATTTGGGGTTGTAGGCCAAATCCCAAGAAGTCCAGCGAGGCTTCGGCTAACATGGCACCCGCTACACCGAATGCCGCAGAGACCCATACCGGGGCCATGGCACCGGGTAGCACGTGCTTAAAAAGGATGCGGCGTGTACTGGCGCCTTGGGCGCGAGCCGCTTCGACGTATTCGTTGGTCTTTAGCGAGAGAACCTGCGAACGCACAATGCGGGACAATCCGGTCCACCCAAAAAGGCCCAGGTAGAGAATCATCAGTCCCACCGAGGCGTTGGAACCCGTCAAGTTCAATACAATCAGGAGCAAGAAAATCGCGGGGAAGGACATGACCAAATCGACAAATCGCATCATGAGTCGATCCCAGATGCCGCCCAAGTATCCCGATGTTGCACCATACACCACACCGATCGAGGTGGCGATGATCATCGATAGAAATCCCACCAGAAAAGAGATGCGTCCTCCATACATGAGACGCGCCAGCACGTCTCGCCCGAGCTCATCGGTACCCAGCGGATGTGCCGCACTGGGTGGCAAAAGCACTTGGGTAAGGTTCGGGGCAGTGGGGCTATACGGAGTCAAGAGGGGGGCAAAAATGGCCACGAGAAGCAAAAAGACCAGAATCCCAAGACCAATGAGAGCCAGTTTATGCCGCGAAAAGCGGCGCCAGAATCGATGTAACCCAGACCGTTGGGGATCCCCGATGGGATCGGTTTCGAGTTCGCTTTCGAGCGGCGGTAAATTTGCGGTAGCCAAGAACCTCACCTCACTTAGTTATATTGGATACGTGGATCTAAGAAGCCATAGGCAAGGTCTGCAAGAAGGTTGCCAAGCACTAATAACGCCGCACTAATCAGAAGAGCGGCCATTTGGATGGGGTAGTCCCGGTCATTCAAAGACGCCAAAAAGAGACGACCCATGCCGGGCCAGGAGAAGATTTCTTCGGTAATGACGGCCCCTCCAAAGAACGCAGGAAGGTCCATTCCAATGATGGTGACGATGGGGAGCACGGCATTTTTTAAAGCGTGTTTGAGGATTACGGTGCGTTCTTTGAGCCCCTTGGCTTTGGCCGTTCGAATATAGTCTTGGCGAACAACTTCTAGCAACCCCGAACGCATGAATCGACTCCAACCGGCCAAGCTTCCCAGACCCAGCACCGTGGTGGGAAGGATGAGGTGACGGATGAGTTCGAGAAAGGACGGCGGATAAAAAGCCGAGTACATCCCGGAGACCGGGAGCCATCCGAGTTTTACCGCGAAAATCATTTGAAGAAGCAATCCGAAGAAAAAGCTGGGCATGGCCCAGGCAAAAAAGGATCCAAAAGAGAACGAGTAATCAAAAATGGAATATTGGTGGGTAGCCGAGTAAATGCCTAGAGGGATCCCTAAGGTCAGCGACACCAAAAAGGCTGCTCCCATCAAAATCAGAGTATTGGGGAGGCGTTGGCCAATTAATTGAATGACAGGTTGCCCACTGAAATAGCTATACCCCCAGTTCCCATGCAATAAAGACCAGAGCCACTTAAAATACCGGACATACCAGGGTTGATCCAAGCCGAGTTGCTTGGCGAGTACCGCAATTTGCGACTGTGTGACGTGGGGATTGTGTAAATATACGGCAAGGGGGCCACCCGGAGTCAGATTCATAATGAAATAGGTGACAAGGGTTACCAAAAACAACAGAGGGATGGCTTCGAAGACACGTTGTAAGGCATATTTGGCCATGGTGAACCTCCTTTCAAGAGTGTGGAGGGCGACTCAATAACGTCGCCCTCGAACACATCTCGCATGACGTGGTGAATCTGATGGAGACTTTACCCTAGTTTAAGGACCAATCCCACACCGGAGACGTCCCAAACGTGGTTTGCACGTATCCGTGCAGATTCTTCGAAATGGCGGTATCGGTTTTATACCAGAATAAGAAGATAATGGGCAACGTCTTCTGTTCGAGAAGCTGGATCTGGTCATACACCTTGCGACGGGCCGGACGGCTCGACAATGTCACGCCTTGAGCCTGTAGCGCGTCCATCTGTTTGTTCACATAACGCTCACCGTTTTCTTGCGGAGACGGTTGCAATGGGCTCTTGGGCACATACTTGGAATTGAAGTCGATGGTGTCGTCTGGAAACACTCCTTGTCCCCACGAGAAGATGAGCGCTTCGTCTTTGCCATTGACCTGGGGCCCTGGGTTTTGCGGGGTACCATTGCCAAACACGACCGACCATCCTGCAGTATGCACGGGAGCATACACCCCGATCTTCTCCCAGTCTTGTGAGACGACCTGGGCAATATCGGTTTCACTGTGAGAACTAGAACCGGTCCAAATCGGGATCTTCAGCTCTTGACCGTTCTTGTAAAGCCATCCGCCGGCGCCTTTAGTGAACCCTTGAGAGGCCAGCAATTGGGCAGCTTTGGTCAGGCTGAAGGTCCGGTGAGGGACATTCGGGTCATAGAAGTAACCGCCAGGAACTTGGTCGCCGTGCGCGACGACCGCCTGACCATGCATGATGCTGGTCACGATTTGTTGTTTCGGAGTCGCGTAGTCTAGAGCCCGCCGTACCACCACATCCTTGAGGAAGTTATTCTCGTCAAGTTGAATCAGGTTGTAGGTAGCGCCTAAAGGTTTAATGATGTTGTAGTTGTGTAAGGTGCCAATTTGAGAAATGTCCGCCGATGGAATACCACCCATCGTCAATTTACCCGTGGCCAACATGTTGAATTGGGTATTAGAATTCGGAACAATCTCCACGATAATCTTCTTAATGTGAACTGGAGGACCCCACCAATGCGGGTTGGGTGCAAAAGTTAGTTGTTGGTCAGTGACCCATTTGGTCATGATGTAGGGACCCGAGACCACGGGCGTACCCTTGTCATAGATGCCATGGTTAATTTGGTTGACAGTCCACTTGTCAAAGATGTGTTTAGGGACGATGGTGGTGCCGCCGACCGTGGAGTAAAACGGGGCGTAGGGTTGACTCAGTTGAAATACGACTTTATGCGCACCTTCAGCGACGACGTTTTTCACGTAGTTCCATCCGGTGTTGTAAAGAATTTGGATTTTCGGGTTCGTCATGTAATGCCAGGTGTAAATAATGTCGGCCGAGGTAATCGGCTTACCGTCGGACCATGTGGCTTTGGGGTTTAAGTTAAACGTGTAGTCCAATCCATTGTTCGAAACGCTCCAACTGGTCGCAATGCCCGGAGCCCAGGTGTCCTTGGGGGTCAAATACATCAAACCCATGTCCATTAAGGATGTGGGGGTATTGTCCACCGCAAGTCCGCCGAGTGCCGGCGTCAAGTTATCAGGGTTCTGTCCAATCGCTTCAACGAGGGGAGTACTACTGGCAGTCGATGTGGATGTGGCGCCGCAACCGGCTAATCCTGCTGACAGTAGGCCTGCCGCCGCAAGCGACGCCGCCCATTTGTTCATCAAGGGATACCTCCCAAAACAAGAGTAGTAAACAGGAGGGTATTCGCGATGTGTTACGAAAATTCCTGCTTTAAAAGGTATGGACCACCGATCCAATTTTAGACGATTCACGGATCGCTGATAAGTTCTATTAAATGGCCCGGAATAAGGCTTGACGAAGGATTGGGACAAAATGGATAGTGCTGTTTAGAGAATATTTCTGTCAGAACGTGTCAATTTGCGCCGTGTAAATTTCAGCGTGCTCACACAAAGTTTAAGTCGTGGGTCCACGCCATCGGTAACGCAAGTCCACCGGGTTTTGGATTAAATAGATAGCCGGGAATCTCGGATCGCGCCAATCTAAGATCGGCGCCATCGGGACCAGTACCGCGAAAGAGCCCGTCAGGCGATTCGTCGAGGACAAGAGCGGCGTTATAGTGCTCGCGAATGATGGGTTCAAGTTGTGAGACCAGAGCCGACACATTGAGTGCCCGGACCGTTCCTTGCAAGGGCAGGGTTTTGGTGAGGATGTCATGAGCCCCAAGTTCTTGACCGAGCCAGGCCAAGCGCATCGGCAGGGAGACGGTGAGGGTGCGGCTTCCAAACCGGTTAATCATATCGGAGAGACTCGGCAGGATCGCGAGGGGTGAGCCTGCCCATTCCATCACGGTAACCTGGTCGGGATGTCGGAGTGAGCGGTACGCGACGACGTAGCCAGCCAGGGTTCCGTCTGCTTCGACGACCAATAATCTCTGATCATAGTGCGGCCGGGCAAACCAGAGTGCATTGAATAAAGTAGCCATATGGTTAGCAGTGCGGGAAAATCGCTGAGCCTGATCTCGGTATAAAGACACTAGCGAGGATGCCATGCCAGCACGTTCTTGAGCCGGGATTTCCCGCACCGTCATCGCGCAAAAAGTCATGGAGGATCTGAGCCTCTTCCATGAATCTTGCTCTCCCGTGGCTTCAATCATGGCGCCAATCGGAACAGCGTCAAGGCGTCGGTAAAGCCCGCGTTCTCCAGAGATGAGGGTCAGGGGGACTCTGGCATCATGGCCATCGTCAAACACCTGCTGTAAGATCTGCGTGGCCAGGCCCCGTTTTTCATAAAGGGGATCCGTTGCGACGCATCCAATCGACCAAACCTGGAGCGGATGTCCCTGGAGCAACAGCGTCTGGGGGTAGACTCCCACCATGCTAACGACTTGTCCGTCCAGGGCGACATAATATAGGTGCTGCCAGTTTTCTGGGGCAAAAAGATGCGGGAATTCACGGTCCATGCCTTGGCCCGCGGTGCAATCACGATGGTACACGCGGTTCAGCATGTCGAGCATCGCTGCCACATCGAGGTCACTCTGGGGATGTTGGATGGCTATAGTAGACGGGTTCATAAGGTTCCTCGTTTCGCGCTCGGCCGCAGGCCGACGACCGATACTGGACTTAAGTATAGCAAAAGTTTGAAGACTTGGGGCCCTCTCGCCATGCACTGAATCCCATAACGTGCTTAGGATAATATAGATGCCTTCGACGATTTCAACGGAGGGTTTTCCAAAAATGCCAGAAGAAAGTCGGACAGCGCACGAGCGATTTGAGAGGAGACTTAGGGGTTGGTGTCGAATAGCTCCTGTGATGTTTTTTGACGCTGGTGAGGTGACCGATGGATGGTGTTGTCTCCGATAACACATTGTCGACGAATACGTCGGCTAACGTATAACGACCTAGAAGTGATTGCCGGATGGGATAAGGACCCTGAGATTAATCGACTCACCGGACGCATGGCGCATGAAAAAGATGAGATGAATGAGTGGTGGAATAACATGATGCGGGATCCATCCCGTATGAATTTTGCCATCACCGACAACGATGGAAATCTCATAGGAGATGTGGCCTTGGAGCAAATTATTTGGCGGACGCGTGAAGCCGAGCTCCGCATATCTATTGGAAACAAGGCCTATTGGGGATTGGGGTACGGCACCGAAGCCGTGATGGAAGTGGTGGCCCTGGGTTTTTTTGTGATGCACTTAGATCGCATTTATCTTAGGGTTCAAGAGGATAATGTGAGGGCGATTCGATCCTATCTTAAAGCAGGGTTTCGCAAGGTGGCGCGCCTCGTCGCAAACGGACGGTTACACGGCACGGTGGATTTGGTGTTGATGGAGATGTCTCGAGAGGGTTAACTGGGCCAATGGGTGAGGGCTGCCTCGGCTAGTTTGACATCCACGCTGGTGGCGTAGTTTGGCCAGGAGCTGGATTTGGGTAGAAACGACTGGCCTCGCTGGTATAACGAGGGCGTCAGCACCACCGTTGTCGGCCAGTATTGATAGTGAAGGGCCTGTTTGATGATGGGGACGCTGAACGGGCTGGCTCCCGAATTGCTTACCAGATGCGCAATGGTCTGAGGCTTGTTCGTCGAGAGATACCATAAGGCTAGGTTGATGGCGCTGACAAATGCCAGCGCATTTTTGTTGGCCCCGGTAATCACCGTCACCGGAACCGGGCCGGTGGAGGCACCAAGAAATGCCAGAATTGTGGTGTGCGGGACCACTCGCTTCAGTTGATAATAATCGACGAGCGGCACCACGACCCACGGAAGGACTTTTTGGCGCCAACTTGCCGTAATTTGTGGCAACCCCATTGCGCTCAGCGGTTTGGGCACGACATGGTGCAGGGACAACACGGCTTTAAGATAAGGGACTTGGGACGTCTCGCTGTTTGCGTAAACAATGGGAAGTTGGGTTAAGCTATGCAAACGAAAATGGGGATCGGGAAACGGCGCCACTAACACGAGATCGGGTCTTTGGGTGACCAGCGCATCGATGGGATACTGGGATCCAATGTTCGCGACCTGGATCGCTGCGTGTTGGGCACTCTTGACCCAATCGATTTGGAGGTGTTGTTGGCTGAAGAGCCCAAGGCGGGACGCAACCTTAAGCGGGAGCATGCCTAAACTCTGAGGATGTTGGACGTAGACCGCCACCGCCGAATAGGAAGCTTTGGGGTGGGGGCGTGTGACAGATCCGCATGCCGAGAGTAGGGATGCGAGTGCGGCCAATATGAGGACTTTCCGAAATGTCATCGTAGGATCCCGCCCTGAGTTCGATTAAGATTCCGTTGACAAGCTATGACAAGGGTCACGAATTAAGACCTTTAAGTTGGTCGTGGCGGGCAATGAGAAAATTGACAGCTAGGCTCCATAAGATATAATGTTAGATGCCACGATAAAGTGGGTCCATAACTTTTGCAGTCCCATTTTAAGATGAGTCAAGGAGGAACGTTGCAATGCAGGTGCAACCTTTGGGAGATCGCGTATTGATTAAATTGGTTAGTGAGCAAGAACGTACGCAAAGTGGTATCTACATACCAGACACCGCTAAAGACAAGCCGCAGACTGGCCTCGTCGTCGCTGTCGGAGATAGTGAAGACGTGAAGGTGAAGAGCGGGCAAAAAGTGTTGTTTGCGAAATTTGCCGGGACAGAAATTAAAATTGGCAACGAAGAGCACTTGATTTTGTCGTCAGACGATATTCTTGCGGTTGTTCAGGATTAGACCCCGTATTATAATCAGGGAAAATATGTGACCGATGACGGGAAAAACCAAGTGCCAGTTTGTCCAGAGAGTGGGGGGCGGTGTAACCCCATCAAACCGGGCTTGGGGGTCGACCCCGAGGTTTTTGGTAGTGCTTCGCACAAACCAAAACGGGCAGCCCGTTAGCGCGACGATGAGGCGTATCCGTGAACGAGGATGCGTGAATTAAGGTGGTACCGCGAAATGGTCCTTTTCGCCCTTAAGCGAAGAGGGCCATTTGCTGTTTCATGAAAACGGTTAGAGAAACTCCCAACCACAGGAGGAAAGGAAGTGCCCCATGGAGTTAAGTTCACGGTACGATCCGCAATCCGTCGAGCGCAAACGGTATCGGGAATGGGTGGAGGGAGGCTATTTTCGTCCTCAGGGAAAGCCTGGCGCGCCTTCATTTACGATTGCAATGCCACCACCCAATGTGACAGGGATCCTTCATGTTGGGCATGCTTTGAATACGACATGGCAGGACATCTTGGTTCGGTATCATCGGATGCTGGGGCATAACACGGTATGGATTCCGGGCACTGACCACGCTGGGATTCACACCCAAATGAAAGTGGATGAACTGATCCGTCAAGAGGGATTAGATCGGCGGGTGATGGGTCGGGACGCCTTTATTGAGCGGGTCTGGCAATGGAAAGAGAAGTACGGCGGGGAGATCTTAGGTCAGGTCGAACGCTTAGGGGCCTCCGTTGATTGGAGTCGGCTTCGGTTTACTTTGGACTCCGGTCTTTCACAAGCGGTGACCGAAGTGTTCGTCCGTCTGTACGACGAAGGTTTGCTGTACCGGGGACACTATATTACCAATTGGTGTGTCTCTTGCCGGACAGCACTTTCTGATATTGAGGTGGAGCATGAGGACGAATCTGGCCAGCTGACGCATCTGGTGTACCCCATGGCGGACGGCAACGGGTCGATTACGGTAGCCACCACCCGTCCCGAAACCATGCTGGGTGATACCGCGGTGGCGGTGCATCCTGACGACGTGCGGTGGAAAGACTATATCGGCCGCATGGTGCGCTTGCCGCTCATGGACCGCCTGATTCCGGTGGTTGCCGACGAGTACGTAGATCCCACCTATGGAACTGGCGCGGTGAAAGTCACGCCTGCCCATGATCCCAATGACTTTGCGATTGGCGAACGCCATCACCTGGAGAAGTTGAAGGTAATCGGGGATGACGGAACCATGACCGAAATCGCTGGGGTGTATCAGGGGCTTGACCGGATGAAGGCGCGGGATCGGGTCGTGTCGGACTTACACCAACTAGGATTGGTGTTGAAGGTCGAGGACATCACCCATTCGGTGGGCCATTGTGAGAAGTGCGGGTCTGTCATTGAACCGTTACTATCCCTTCAATGGTTTGTCCGGGTCGCTCCGTTAGCGGAACCAGCCATTAAGGCGGTGACTCAAGGGGCAGTCGAATTTGTGCCGGAGCGCTTTGAAAAAATTTACATGAACTGGATGACCAATATCCGCGACTGGTGCGTCTCCCGTCAAATCTGGTGGGGGCACAGGATTCCCGCCTATTATTGCGACCCGTGCGGTGTGGTGGTGGTGTCGCGGACTGCGCCTGACGCCTGTGCAGAGTGCGGAGGGAGCCTCCGACAGGATGAAGATGTCTTGGACACATGGTTTTCGTCTGCACTGTGGCCCTTTTCGACGCTAGGGTGGCCCGAATCGACGGACGATCTCGCCATGTTCTATCCCACCTCGGTGCTTTCCACAGGCTATGACATCATTTTTTTCTGGGTGGCGCGAATGATCATGCAAGGGATTCATTTCACGGGAGAGGCTCCTTTTAAAACCGTGTTGATGCATGGACTGGTGCGTGATGAACTCGGTCGCAAGATGAGTAAGTCCTTGGGTAACGGAGTGAACCCGATGGACGTGGTCGATCAATATGGGGCCGATGCCTTAAGAATTGCCCTGATTTTGTCTTCCGCCCCCGGCAATGATCAGCGCTACAGTGCGGAACGGGTCGCGGCGGGCAGTCACTTTGCCAATAAGATCTATAACGCTACCCGGTTTGTGTTAATGAACCTGGAGGAGCACGAGATTCACTGGAATGGGGATCCCTTGACACGCCAACATCCGGCGGATCGCTGGATTGTCCATCGGCTAAATCTGACGATCGCCGCCATGACGGACTATCTGAATCGGTTCGAATTTGGGCAGGCCGCACGGGCTATTTATGACTTTCTTTGGGACGACTACTGCGACTGGTACATCGAGTTGGCTAAAGTACGGCTCCGTTCGGGTGATGATTCGGATCGGAACCTCGTCCTAGACACCTTGGTCAAGGTGGGCAGCGATGCGTTGAAGTTATTGCATCCCTTTATGCCGTTTGTGACCGAAGAGTTATGGCAAGCACTCCCCCATGTTGGCGCTAGTATCGTGATAGCGGACTGGCCCCATCCCTGGACCAATCAAAGTGTATCTGCCACGGCGATCAGGCATTTTGAGATGTTTCAAGGACTGGTGCGCACGGTGAGAAATCTGCGGGCTGAGTTGAATATCCCGCCTGTCCAACGGATTGACCTTGAAGTGTGGGTGCAAAATGAGGAGATACTAGCCAGTTGGGGACATCTCGAGCCTGAGCTCAAAGAATTAGCCAAGGCTTCGTCAATCCGGATGAGGCTTCGTGAAGGAGGCCTAGAAAAACCGCTTCGTGCCTTGTCCGGTGTGACGGATGGCGCGGTGGTTTATATTCCTTTGGAGGGATTAGTGGATCTGACGCGAGAACGCGTACGGATTGAAAAGTCATTAAGTGCCGCGGAATCCGAGCTTGAGCGGACCCAACGGCAACTGGCGGATGAAAAATTTATGGCGCGGGCTCCGCAAGCGATCGTCGACAAAACGCGGGCAACGGCTGAAGAGCTCGGGGCTCGGATCGCCCGTTTGCGAGAGCGGTTGGAGGATTTGGCGTGAAAGAGAATTGGTGGGAAGGACTAGAACGTGTCGGCATGCGTCCTGGGGTCGAGCGCATTGCGGCCTTATTGGCGCAACTGGGGGACCCGCAAACCCAGTATCCGATCATTCACGTGGCGGGGACCAATGGTAAGGGTTCTACGGCATCACTAGTAACCTCTGCCTTGATATCTCAGGGATACCGCGTGGGGTTAACCATTTCGCCCGATCTGGGGCAGATCAATGAGCGTGTGACGATAAACCAGGTTCCGATCCATCCGGATCTGTGGGACAGCTTGGGACACGAGATTGAAGCTGCGGGCGAGATTTTAGATGATATTCCAACGTTTTTCGAGGCGGTTACGGCGTTGGCGTTCTTGGCGTTTGCACGACAGGAAGTGGATGTGGCTGTGGTCGAAGTGGGGCTCGGTGGGCGACTGGATGCCACCAATGTGATTCCACCTCCTATCGTGTCGATTATTACCCCCATAGCTTTCGATCACCAAGAGCGTCTGGGATCGACGATCACCGCGATCGCTGCCGAAAAGGCCGGGATCCTCAAACCGGGAACGCGCCTGGTGCTTGCTAAACAGCCGTTTTTAGAAGCCGGTGAAGTGGTGCGGGAGCGTGCCGAAAGCCTTGGCATCTCGATGGTTGAACCCAGGGTGTTTGGGGCCGTTGACGGTCGTGGAGTATTCTGGAGCGATCCCGAGATGGGGGACGTGACGGTTCCTTTGCTCGGCGCCTACCAAGTGGAGAATGTTGCGACCGCGCGCGCAGCGATTGGCGTTTTACAAGAGTTGGGATGGATTTCGGATATCGCGCGGGTGAAAGATGCCTGGGCCGAGGCCCATTGGCCGGGTCGGTTTCAAGTTGTCGAGCGAGATCCTTTGTGGGTGATTGACGGGGCACATAACCCGCATGGCGTATTGGGTCTCATCAATACCTTGCAGCGTCGGCCTTGGAATCAGTACCGATGGCACCTCATCTTTGGTGTACTCTCCGATAAGCCTGGGGCGCGGATGCTGGAAGCCCTCTTGCCTTATGTCGAGTCGGTGACATTGACTCAAGTGCCCTCTGAGCGCGGAGCCGATCCCGAGCCGCTCTGGGAACAATTCCAGGCCAGGAAACCGATCACTGTAATTCGTGATCCATGGGATGCGGTGCGCCGACTTCAGAGCACAGTGAGCCCGGGGGGAACGCAGGCGGTCTTGGTGTGCGGCTCGCTTTCGTTGCTGAGTTACCTCAATCAACGGCGCGCATTTATTCCTCTGACAGACTCTGTGGTCGAAAAAGCCTAGAATTTCCGGGGAATTTGTCCATTTGTGGAAGCTTTTCAACAATTGCCTCGAGATATGTCGGATGGTATGCTGAACAAGACCCCGCGTACACTGCGACGAAGAGCGATTTCGCCTTCTTACGTCAACTGGGAGGTTTCCATGCGTAATCGCCACCAAGGGTTCGGTATTGCTCTATTGTATGTATTGATTGGAGCCATTGTGGGCTCTGTATTAGGTCAGTTGTTATCACCGCTATGGCATCCCCTAGGCCGGGTGTTTTTTACGCTAGGGAGTGCAACCAGTGCCCCGACGACCTTGAATTTCGGAGTGGTCGGGATCCAATTAGGACTGTGGTTAACCCTTAACCTCGGGGGGATCATTGGTCTGATTGGCGGATTTTACTGGTATCTAAGGCGAAAGTAGGCTGAAATGGGATCACTCGTACTCGCATCACAATCACCACGTCGGATTCAATTGTTGGAGACGATGGGTCTTCAATTCTTGGTCGATCCCGCAGAGATGGATGAAACGGCGCGGCCCCACGAGCGACCCGACGCACTCGTGCGTCGATTGGCGGTCACTAAAGCCCTGATTGTCGGCCAGCGTCACGCGAATGCGTCAATCTTGGGTTCCGACACCATCGTGGCCAAAGGCCCCGGATTATTTGGTAAACCGCATACCCCTGAGTCCGCCGAAGACATGTTGCGTAAACTATCGGGAACACGTCACCAAGTCTATACCGGGGTGGCCCTGTGGAATCCTGAAGCGGGGAAAGGTTATGTGGAAGTGGCGGTGGCACACGTAACTTTTCGGGCGTTGTCAGCGTTGGAGATTTTGGAGTATGTGGCGAGTGGCGAACCATTGGATAAAGCCGGAGCCTATGCGATTCAGGGACAAGCTGGTAGTTGGGTGACGGCGTTCGAAGGCAATCTGGAAACGGTGATGGGATTACCCACCGATGTGGTTCAAAAACTGTTGCGCCATGGTGTTTAGAATCGGGAGAGTTCGGTGATACGGCTTTGACGTATAAGGTGAAGGATTTACCGTCGGAGGAACGACCGCGAGAACGCCTGATGAAGCATGGCGCAAAAAGTCTGACGGACCGCGAGATCGTGGCGGTACTGTTGGGAACGGGTTCAATGGGGCAATCCGTCTTAGAACTGGCCGGAGATCTGTTGGAAGATGGCTGGACCGGACTCTATCGCAAATCGGTTGACGAGTTGTTGCAAGTACGTGGACTAGGCATGGCCAAAGTTTCGTTGTTAGTGGCGGCCATGGAAATCGGGCATCGTCTGTCAAAACAACAGGTCGGAGGCATCATTGAAGGCCCGGAAGATGCCGCACTGCTGTTGGGAGACATGATAAGCTTGGCCCAGGAAGAATTTCGTGTGATTTTGCTCAATACCAAGGGCCGCGTGTTGGCTATCGATACCGTGTTCCGGGGCGGACTGGATAGTGTGGAAGTATTTCCACGGGAAGTTTTTCAACGTGCCGTGTCTCGCCGGGCCGCATCAGTCATTGTGGCCCATAATCATCCAAGTGGAGACCCCACGCCGAGTCCCGAAGACCGTAAGTTAACCCGGCGTTTGGAAGAAGCCGGCGCTATAATGGGCATCGGGGTGCTCGACCATATTATAATAGGACGTTCGGGACACATCAGTTTACATCAAGGTCAGACGACCAAATTGACTTAAGGGGGACTTCTTAACCCATGAAAAGCATGTTTGCGGCCTTCTCAAAAGACATGGGCATCGATCTCGGGACGGCCAACACCGTGGTCTTTGTCAAAGGTAAGGGAATCGTGTTACAAGAACCATCCGTCGTAGCTATTGATCAGATGACCGGAGAGATTATTGCGGTAGGTCAGGAAGCCAAGCAAATGGTAGGCCGCACACCGGGTAATATCCGCGCGGTGCGTCCGCTCAAGGATGGCGTGATTGCTGACTTCGATACGACTCAAGCTATGTTAAAGTATTTCATTAAAAAGGCGAGTAATAACAATAAACTGTTTCACCCACTCGTGGTGATCGGGGTTCCCTCCGGTGTCACCGGGGTGGAAGAGCGCGCGGTCAAGGATGCCGCCACCCAGGCTGGGGCTCGAGAATGCCTCGTGGTTGAAGAACCGATGGCTGCAGCGATTGGGGCTGGACTTCCCGTCAACGAACCAACAGGAAACATGATTGTGGACGTTGGGGGTGGTACCTGTGAGGTGGCTATTATCTCGTTAGATGGAATTGTCACCTCGAAGTCGATTCGGGTGGCCGGCGATGAAATGGACGAGGCGATCGTGAATCACATCAAGCGCACCTACAATATGATGATTGGTGAGCGCACGTCCGAAGAGGTTAAAATTACCATTGGATCCGCGTATCCTCCCGATCAAGAAGAGACGATGGATGTTCGGGGGCGCGATTTGGTAACGGGATTACCGAAGACATTGAAAGTAAATTCCACGGAGATTCAACGGGCATTGTCGGAGACCGTGAACACCATTGTCGAAGCGATTAAGGCCACCTTAGAAAAATCGCCGCCAGAGCTTGCGGCCGACATCATGGATCGCGGCATTGTGATGACCGGTGGCGGATCTTTATTGCGAAACTTTGACAAGCTTGTGAGTTCCGAAACAGGCATGCCGGTGCATAAGGCCGAGGATCCGCTGTTGACGGTGGTGCGTGGTACGGGTATGGTGCTCGAGGACCACCGTCACCTAGACGCGTTGCGTCGTCGTAATCACCGATAAGGGAGTCGTTACTGCAGGGAGGGAAAGATCATGGGCGGGTTTTGGTTTCGATGGCGTCGCCCGCTCATTACCATTTTGGCCGTGGCGGTTTTAGCGGTGTCTTTTAGCTATACCGCGCAGGTCCGCGGCCGTGTCGTGGCCTTGAGCAATCTGATGGCGACCGTAGTGTCTCCTGCGTCATCTAGTTTGACTTATATTGGGCAACAGGCTAACGTCGCGGTCAGCACCGTTGGACAACTTTTTACGTTGCAGCAACAAAACCGACAACTCAAGCAAAAATTACTGCTGTATCAGAGCATGAAGTTGGAGCTCTCGGAAGTTTTAGCGACCAATGGCAGACTCCGAGGTCTTTTAGGCTTGCAGCAACGGCTCGTTGGATGGAAATTAACGCCGGCGAGTATTATTGGACGCAATCCGAATAATTGGTTCAGCACGGTGACGATCGACCGCGGTACCAGTTCAGGGATCCGGTCTGGAATGGCCGTGATTGTGCCGCAAGGAGTCGTGGGTCGTGTGATTGCGGCATCATCCTCTACGGCGACGGTGATGTTAATTTTGGATCCCAGTAGTGGCGTGGGTGCGATGGACACCCGTTCCCAGGCCGCTGGAGTCCTGTTGGGTCAAAACCCCATCACCGGTCAATTGAAATTTCAGTTGTTTTCCCATCGGCCTAACCTGGTGCCGGGTGACGCCATTGTGACGTCTGGGTTTAGCCAGTATTATCCCAAGGGCCTTTTATTAGGGCAGGTCACGGCGGTCGCTCACGTCCAGTTTGGACTGACCGAGGTGGCCACCGTTCAACCTTCGGTAGACTTTAACTCGCTGCAGACCGTGATGGTGGTCTTATCGCACCCAGAGGGCACCAGTGCCCCGCCGATTTATGGAGGGGGTCGTAGCTAATGTGGCAATATCGACCGTTAACGTGGGTGCTGCTGTTTCTGTTTGGGATTTTGCTTCAGACGTCTTTGCTGCCTCAGATTTTCCCCATCGGGTATGTTCCTAATGTGGTATTGTCGGTGACCGTTTTAATTGCTCTCTATGAAACCCCGGGCCGCGGACTGGCCGCAGGGTTTATTGGGGGCATGATGCAAGATATCTGGGCCGGGCGGATGTTGGGTCTGGACGCCTTAACGTTTGCACTCTTGGGTTGGGCCGTTGGTTATGTGCAAACCAAAATCGCTCGCGACCCTGTTTTTGTGCCAGGATTGGTCGCCGGGCTCAGTCAGGTTGTGGTGGTTCCGTTCCAATGGCTCTTGCTCATCGTGGCGGGTTATCACCTCCCCTGGCTGAGTTTTGTAAAACCGCTTCCGGTCTGGATTCTATTTTCGATGTTTTTTACGCCGGGGTTGGGTGGCGTCCTGGGATTTCAATCCCGTCGGGAGTTGGATACAAGACGGATTATGAGCATGTAGTGAGATGACAATAAGTCGAAAACCGACCGGTAGAAGAAATACCGCGTCGGATTTTGCTTTCTTATGGCGACTTTTGGTGCCAAAATCTTATGGGATCATAGAAAGACTTTGCAGGAGTTCTGCGTTGTGCATAGAATCTGTTAGATGCTGACGTATAGGGGGGAGGCGTTTCATGGCACGACAGTCCAAGGAGTCGACAGGGTCTGACGAGCTCCTAGTGCCGTCAGAGTCTAAGCCCAGCAATAAACGGATGGGACGTCGTCCTGATTCCGGCGAACAGGAGAGCGGGCCTAAGCCGTTTGTAGAACGTCTGTTGGAGCGTAAGAGTGCTCGCGACTGGGAAGACGAAGCCTACCAAAACCCCACCCTGTTGATCCGGCGTACCTTGAGGTCCGGGCAACACGTCCGATTTCATGGTAATGTTGTGGTCTTAGGGGACGTCAATCCGGGCGCGGAAATTACCGCCGGTGGCGATATCGTGGTGATGGGGTGGATGCGTGGACTGGCCCATGCGGGTGCGGAGGGTAATGAGCATGCCATGGTCAGCGCGTTTCGCTTAAGCCCTACCCAACTCCGTATTGCGCACTATATCGGCAGAGCCCCGGACGCGGCTGATGCCGTGTTGCCGGAGACTCCTGAATTTGCCGAAGTGCGGGAGGGGCAACTGGTTATTGATCGATGGCAGCACAGTGTTTTAAGTAGTTTGGGACGATAAGGGGGAGCTTACGGTTATGGGAGAAGCTATTGTGATCACATCCGGGAAAGGAGGGGTGGGAAAGACTACCACGACCGCAAACATTGGGGCGGGATTGGCCAAGCAAGGGAAAAAAGTTGCGCTAATCGATGCGGATATAGGCCTTAGAAACCTGGATGTGGTGATGGGCCTCGAGAATCGCATCGTGTACGATTTGGTCGATGTCGTCGAAGGCTTCGCCAAGTTAAAACACGCGTTAATCAAGGACAAGCGATTCGAAAACTTGTACCTTTTGCCCGCCGCGCAGACACGGGATAAGACCGCCGTGTCTCCAGAACAGATGCGGGATCTCGTCGGCCAAATGAAAGAAGAATTCGATTACGTGTTAATCGATTCGCCTGCCGGTATTGAACAGGGGTTTAAGAACGCAGTGGCGGGTGCTGATAAAGCCCTCGTGGTGGCTACCCCGGAAGTATCGTCAGTGCGTGATGCAGATCGGATTATCGGACTATTAGAGGCCCAAGAGAAGCACCGACCATTCCTGATTATTAATCGAATTCGGGCAAGTATGGTTAAAAAGGGCGATATGATGGATATCGATGATATGATCGAGATATTAGCCATTGAACTTCTAGGCGTCGTGCCCGAAGACGAGGCGATTGTGGTCTCGACAAACCGCGGGGAACCTGCGGTGCTGAACTTACAGTCCAAAGCTGGTGAGGCTTATCGCAATATTGTACGCCGGCTGGAAGGCGAGGAAGTTCCGATGATGAAACTAGAGGATGAGAGCAGATTTATGTATAAGCTTAGGAAGATGATGGGATTTAAAGGATGAGTCGAGGGGGGAAAGCCATGTTCGATTTGTTCGCAAAAGTGTTCGGGCGCGATGATGCGAGCAAAGAGGTGGCTAAAGAGCGCCTACGCTTGGTACTCGTACATGATCGGGCTAGTTTGTCGCCACAAGCTTTGGAGGACCTCAAAAACGATTTGTTAAAGGTGATCTCCGAATATATGGATATTGATGACCAGGGGTTCCGGGTGGACTTTTCCCGGCATGACGATGCCATGGCATTGGTCGCCAACATTCCGATTCGGAGCGTCAAACGGAAATCCCTGTAACCTAAGGGAGAATCATGGTCTCGACCCAACCCAATTCTGCTAGTATACTAAACGGTATGACTAGGGGAGGGTCGAGACCGTGAATTCACGTCCGCTATGGCGACAACTCGATTATGTGACATTGGCATTGGTTTACCTGATTGCCATTGCGAGTCTGATTATCATTGATAGCTCTAGTGCATCGGCGGGGCTTTACTATATGCATCGCCAGATGATCTGGCTGATTTTGGGCAGTATCGCGATGGCGGTAATGGTTTGGATCCCCTATGAGAAGTTTCAAAAGCTTAGCCCTTACCTGTATTGGTTGTCGATCCTGCTTTTAGGTTTGGTGATTGTTCACGGCCAAACTCGATTGGGAGCCCAGCGCTGGATTGCGGTGGGGCCCTTTCAGTTGCAGCCATCGGAGTTTGCTAAGATTGCTGTCGTGATTACTTTAGCCACGCACTTGGCTAAAAAGCCCAGCCTCTCCCGGTGGCGGGATCTCATTTCCCCATTTCTTCATGTGGCACTACCCATGTTACTGATTTTGAAGCAACCTGATTTGGGAACCGCTCTCGTATTCGTTGCCATTATGGCAGGCATGTTGTTTATGGCCGGTGCGCCGGTTTGGAAGCTCATCTTGATCTTTCCCGGAGGTTTCGCGTTTGTCGTATTGTGGATCTACTTAGCCCTCACGGTGCATAGTGTTCACATTCCGTTGCCGATGCATCATTATCAACTGAATCGGTTGCTCATCTTTCTGCATCCCAATCAAGATCCTTTGGGAACTGGCTACAATGTGATTCAATCTCGGATCGCGGTGGGGCTAGGCGGATTATGGGGACAGGGCCTCTTCGGTGCGCACGCCAACCAGCTGAGCTTCCTACCGGAAGCGTCCACAGACTTTATCTTTGCGGTCATTGCTGAAGAACTCGGATTTGTCGGATCGATGTCGCTCATCTTTGTCTACCTGCTGCTCTTGGCGCGTGGCACTTACATTGCCATTCAAGCCAAAGACCGTTTTGGCTTATTACTGGCCTCGGGTGTTGTCGCCATGTTTGCGTTCCATGTCTTCGAAAGCGCTGGAATGGTGTCGGGGATTATGCCCGTCGCAGGCGTGCCGTTGCCGTTCATGAGCTACGGGGGATCCGCCTTTTTAGCGGATTCGGCTGGGGTGGGGATTTTGCTGAACGTGTACATGCGGCGGAAATTGGGGTCTTATTCACCTAAGGCGCAGACGGCTCCCGTGGTATACTCCAAGAAGGTTACATCGCAGCAATAGGACGGGAGGATTTTAGGACTTGCCTACACCTTTTCCCATTACGGGATTTGACCGACATTGGTTCCTCATTGTCAACGGATGGACTTCGATCAGTCCTATACTGAATGCCGTGGCGGTTGTGTTGGCCAAATATGCGCCGGAGCTGTGGGCGCTTATTTTTCTGGCTTTGTGGTTTTGGCCCCCTTTGAAACAAAATAGGAGCCGCCGCGCCGTGGTGTATGCCACGGTGTCCGGTATCTTGGCATTAGTGATCAGCATGTCGCTCTCCCACTTTTTGCCCTACCGTCCGCGACCGTTTGTTTTTGAGCCGCATCTTGTGCACCAATTGGTGAGCCATGCACGTGACACCTCGTTTCCCAGTGACCATGCGGCGGGGAGCTTTGCGTTTGCGATCGGGCTCTTTTATGCTCGCCGGCGGGATGGTTGGTGGGCGCTGCTGTTTGCTGCAGCGATTAGCGTAGCGCGGGTTTGGGTCGGGGTCCATTGGCCGACCGATGTGATCGCTGGAGCTATTATTGGGGTTATTTCAGGGGGGATTGTGCTGGCCCTGCGATCTGGGTTGGAAGGTCTCGTGCAATGGTTGTTCCGTTTGTTTCGGTTTAAGCCAGAGCGCCGCTACTGGCCACGCTAATGTTATGGGCACTCACCGCGATATCCGTGTCGAGTGGGCTTATCTATCTGTGGCGAGGATACCGCATTGTCACCGAGCGTATAGTGGTGGCGGCTCTACTGGCCGTGACCGTGGGGCTTTGGTTTCTGGGGTTCTTCATGCATCGGTTGGCCCCCTCTGCTCTTGGTATTGAGGTCGGGTCGGTAGCCGGGGTGTTCTGGGTGTGGTCCGACAGAGCCCAAATGCCGGTATTGGTTATCGGGGCAATCCTGGCTGGGATCATGGCGCACCTCAATCAGTTCATGCTGCTCGCGATGGTGCCCCTAGGAGTAGGGATTTTGGTTTTGGGTCGTTCTTTATGGATGAGGTTTCCGGAGTTTGATGCACGGGGAACGCGCGGCAAAATCCGGCCCTATCGGCATCATGTGTTGTTATGTTACGGCGATCGGTGCCAACTCCGTGGGGCCGACTTGTTACTGGAGGCGATGGGACACTCGCCAACCTGGAAAATAGGGAACGGGGTGCGGGTCACCACGAGCGAATGTCTTGGATATTGCCAACAGGGGCCAGTCCTCTGGGTGGAACCCGAAGCAACCTTATCGACAGCGGTACGCTTACGAGATCTGCCTCAGTTTTTTGACAAAGGTGATGTGAAGTGTCCGTAACCGGTGTTATCTTACTGTTATTGGCGTTAAATGGGGCGTTGCTCTTCGCAGTCTTCTTGATGTTTGTTCGTATTGAACACCACTTAGATCGTATCGAACGCAAACGGCGGCCCAAAGCCGCGTCGAAGTCCAGTCGAGCTCCACGGTCTAAAACTCGGGAGGATTAGGCATGGAACCGAAAAGCGTCGTCGTCACGGGGGCCACCGGCTTCGTAGGGCGGGAATTGGTGCATCGATTATGGCAGGCCGGGATCGGAGTGGTTGGACTTATTCGGTCCGGGGAACAAGACGCCCCCTTTGTGCCGGTCCTACTGAACCTTTTGGAAGACAAGGGCCCGATGCCAGAACGCCCCGCGGGAGACTTGATCGGGTTGATTCATTTGGCAGGCCATGCACCCGTCAGTACCAAGGAACCGTCGGCCTTACACGAAACCGGCACCGCGCGTACGGTCGAATTGGCGGAGCACTGGAAAATTCCTAAGCTCGTCTATGTCAGTGTTCAAGGGGCTACCATGACGGCGCCGACGGCTTTTCAACAGAGTAAATGGGTGGCCGAGGAAATGGTGGCGCATAGCGGCATGAAATTTGTTATTCTGAGGCCGCATCTTATCTTGGGAGTGGGATCTCCGACACCTGAAAAGCTCGCTCGATTGGGGCGACTACCGGATGCGAATGTGCGTCCGGTCCATGTGGCGGATGTGGTTGAAGCCATTATTCGGAGTCTATGGCTCGACACGGTGGATGGTAAGCGTTATGAGATTGCAGGACCCCAACTCGTGCCGTTATCCAGCCTGACTGAACAGGCCTCTTGGTCCTTTATGCGTCGCCGACGCATGGTGAACCGTCGTGAATTGGATGCGTGGGGACTTTCAATTCCACGCCAAAATCAGGCAGATGGAGCCTGGGTGGCGGATTTTGGCATCCTCCCCAGGCCTATCCTACGTGCTAGGAACCCCTAGGCGGCGACCCCGTGTGATCCTGGGTTGCCTGGACCCAGAGTTCTTGTTTCCCTCCGAGGATGCCAAGCACAAAGCCGTATATGGGGGCCAGCCAAGGATACCCATTCATCGAGGGCACGCCGAACGCAAAGACCACGATAGCCATGATTAGGTAACGCATCCATCGCCGGCTCAAAAAAACGGGTAACTGCCAGATTTCAAAGAGGCGTCGTTGCGTAAACGCTCCGACAAAAACGAACACAATGGCGATCGCCAAAGCAATCCAGGTCACATCACTTGCTCCCTTTAGGAAAATTTTCAGAGTGGCTACAGCCTATCGACTGCAGTGCCACCGCTTCTTTCATCATACCCGATTTCACGGGAACGAATCGAGCATGGTTTAGAGTCCTGCACATACATTGTAGGGAGGACAAGTCAGACTCGGAGGGAATACCGTGGAGGATATGGTACCGCGTCATCCTTCTCCTACCCTGTTGACGACCCCCAAGAAAGTGGCACGACCGAAGGGGAAATGGGCCATCGCGTTGGCTCTATTGTTTTTGGTGATGGTGGCTAGGAATAAGGAAGGTTGGCTTGCGAACATTGCTCGGCACGATTTAAGAACCTGGTTGACGACATCAACCAAGATTCCCGTAATATTGGGGGCGAGCCGTGGAGGGAAACCGGCACCCGTCTCGGCCCCAACCAATTTTTTACCGCCGCTCCGGGGCGCGAAGGTGATCCAACGCTTTGGGTGGACCACGACGCACCGCACTGCAACGTTTCATTCCACTATGGTGGTGGCGGGTCGTCCCGATTCGACGGTGATCAGTGGCTTGGTTGGTCAAGTAAAGTCGCTTGGACCGCATCAGGTCACCTTGATCACCGAGGGCCATGACTGGGTGACCTATCAAGATCTCGTCTCGCTATCGGTGCGGCTCGGGGAGCATTTGGGGTCAGAGAGTGTTGTCGGTCACGTCGGGAAAAGCGGCCACTTGGGAATTACCATCACAGACCGAGGGTTACCCGTTAACCCTTTAGCCTCCTCATTTTTTGGACCGCGGGCGTTTTTTTAAGCGATGCCTAGGGGAAAGCCTCGATGGTGGCAGAAGGTCTCGATCAACCCCGCATTTATGGCATTGGGAATCGTCTACTGGTGGGCTGGGCATGGGATGACGATGGTCATCGCCTTTATTGCTGTGGCGACGCACGAATTAACCCATGCGGTGGTGGCCGAAGCCTATGGATTGACCGTTAATCGTCTTGAAATCTGGCCGTTTGGGGGGATTGCCGAGATACCGGGGTTACACACCGAAGAGCCTTATGTGGAATCTATGGTCGCGGTAGTGGGCCCTCTGCAGAACTTCTTGCTGGCGTTTGTGGCATGGATGTCGGCACGCTGGCTGCCGTTTGATCCCAGGTGGGTTCATGGCTTCATTGAAGCCAATCTCTTTATCGGGGCCATCAACCTCTTGCCGGTGGCGCCTTTAGATGGGGGGCATCTGGCTAAAAGCTATTGGGCCAGCCAAATCGGATACAGGGCGGCCGAGGAACGGATCGTGGCGGCAGGCCGTTGGTTGGCGTACGGCCTCATGGCCATCACTGCAATCTCCTTTCTTACCGGCCACCCGTTGATTAATCTAGGCCTCTTCGCAGGCTTTTTATACTGGGGTGCATTACGCTTGGAGCACCAAGCCTCCTATCTTATAATCCGAGATCTCGCGGTGCGTCCCAGCCGATTTGCCCAACACCCCGTCTGGTTGGTGGAGGATTTCGCGGTGCATCAGGATGCTTTTGTCAAAGAAGTGCTCAAAGTAATGCGACCCCAGAAATATCACCGGATTGTCGTCCTCGACCATGAGCTGAAACAACTGGGTACCCTATATGAAGAGCAACTTTTGGCGGCCGTAGTCGATCGAGGACCTGAGACTCGAGTGGGAGAACTCTTGCCATAACGTTGACGCACCCCAAGCCCGTGGTATGATAACAGAAGAGGCATAACCTGGGAAATCTTCTGGATGGGCCTCACCCTAAATTTTGGAAGTCAAATTCGTTCAGTCTATAAAGCAGAAAGGGGTCTATGGATGTCACGGCGCAGGCGTCGCCGTTGGGGGGTTCTTTCAACCGTGGAGGTTGGGGCGGCAGAGACAGAGTCCGGTGCCGAATCCCTAGGGGACGCGAATGAGGTTAGCGCGCCCAATGTACCGGAACCAAAAGTTTTTAAAGAATTGTTGGTCAATTATGGGCACCACGAAAGTCGTTTAGCGATTTTGGAAGATGGCGTGCTCGTCGAATTTTATATCGACCGGGAAGATGAAGATCAAGCGGCAGGCAATATCTACAAGGGACGAGTCGAAAACGTGTTGCCGGGAATGCGTGCAGCCTTTGTCAATCTCGGAATGGAGAAAAATGCGTTTTTGTACGTGGATGATGCCTACGCAGACGAACGGGAGAAAAAGCGAGCACGCCCGATTCAAGAAGTGTTGCGTGTTGGCCAGGACGTTGTGGTTCAGGTCGCAAAAGAACCGATCGGCAATAAAGGGGCGCGTGTTACCACCAACGTCAGTCTACCAGGACGGTTTTTAGTGTTGACCCCGTACTCCGATACGATTGGAGTGTCGCGTCGTGTGGACACGGAGCGGGAACGTGAACGTCTACGCACCGTAGCGGAGAAAATGCGGCCCAAGGGGATGGGTCTGATTGTGCGTACGGTGGCTGAGGGGGCATCCCAACGTGCGTTGTCGCGTGACTTAGCCTATTTGCGCCGATTATGGACGAGGGTGCGGCGTAAGGCGCGGACAGCTAAGGCACCGGCAATATTGCACCGTGAAGCCAACCTCATCGCGCGGACCATCCGAGACCATATGGATGAGTCCGTGGATCGCTTTATCATTGACGATGTCAGTGCCTTCGCACGAGCGAAAGATATTGCAAGTTCTCTATCACCGGAATTAAAAGGACGCATCGAGCTGTATCAGGGAGAGGTCCCATTATTCGAGACGCGTGGGGTCGAAGCCGAATTAGATCGGGCGATCAAACGTCGGGTCTGGTTGAAGTGTGGCGGGTACTTGGTTATTGACGAAACCGAAGCCCTGACCGTCATTGACGTGAACACGGGTAAGAACGTCGGGACGACAGATTTATCCGACACCGTCCTGGCCACCAATAAGGAAGCTGCAATAGAAATCGCTCGTCAGCTGAGATTGCGGGACATCAGCGGAATCATTGTGGTGGACTTTATTGACATGGAAAACGAGGCCGACCAAGAGGACATGATCAAGACGTTGCAGCGGGCTTTGCGAGGGGACCGCACGCGGGTGACCGTATTGGGATTGACCCGGCTTGGCCTATTAGAAATGACCCGTAAAAAGGTTCGTGAATCGCTGGTAAATCAATTGACGCGAGTGTGTCCCGAATGTGACGGCCGGGGGCATATCCTCTCTGAGGACGTGGTGGCGCGCCGCTTTCGTCAACGCATTATAGATAAACTCAGGGAAACCGGCGCAGAGTCGATTCTGGTGGAAACTCATCCCAGTGTGGCCAGTCACTTGATCGGCCCTGGCGGCATGAACCTCAAGGAACTAGAACATGCGGCGGGGCGTTCCGTTTTCGTGCGGGGGTCGAATTTGTGCGCATTACACGACATGAAAATGATCAAAATCGGAACAAAGGCCGAGGTGGAGGCACTGGCTTTGCCGGTCCACGAGGGGGACCGCATTAATATAATGGTCGAAGAACGGCATGCGACGAACCCGAAGAACGGGATTGCCCGCATCGCGGGCTACGTGATTGACATAGAAGCCGCTGGGCATCGTGTGGGGGACCATCTAGAAGTGGAAGTCATTCGAGCCTTACGGACCTTCGCTACGGCACGGGTGGTGCCGCTTGAGGACCACAGCGGAGACCTCCCGGTCAGTATCATGGAAGAGATGGGCCAGTCTAACGTTTAACGGGGCCCCTCAAGCACCCGACGTTTGACACAGGACATTGGTTATGGTAACGTGGATAGGACTGATCTCCAGGGTGGAGTGCATGATAGGGGGATTTATGTGTACGCAGTGATCGAGACCGGAGGCAAGCAGTACCGCGTAGCTCCGGGAGATGAACTATTAATTGAGAAACTTCCGGTTGATGCCGGTACGGAATATAATTTTGATCGGCTTTTGATGGTGGTAGGTGATGAGGGTTCTCGGTCGATAGGGGCTCCCTATCTCGACGGAGCTCGCGCCGTGGCGACGATTGTGAACCAAGAACGGGGCACCAAGATTCTTGTGTTTAAGTATAAGCCTAAGAGCAACTATCGTCGTCGTCAGGGGCATCGTCAATATCTAACCCGCGTGCGCATTGATCGTATTGAGTTGCCGTCGTAAGAACGGAATACTCCAGTGATTAATGTAACCGTGTGGCGGGGTCGCGACAAGGCTCCCGTGAGACTTTTAGTGAAAGGTCACGCGGGACAAGGACCTTACGGATCCGATATCGTATGTGCAGCGGCTAGTGCATTGGTGGAAACGTTGCTTTTAGGGATTCGTCACATCACGCCGATTGCAGTACGCATTGACGCGAATCAGGAAGGGCTTGTGGACCTAACCTTCCCGGCTGGGATGGATGCAGCACCACGAGCCGTCATTGACACCATTCTATACGGACTACAGGACTTATCGCACACCGCGCCAAAAGCGGTGGGGTGGCATGATTTTAAGGTTTCGGAAGACGGGGAGGTCTAGCAACGATGCGATTACAATTATTCGCGCATAAAAAAGGGGGCGGAAGCTCCCGTAACGGACGGGATTCGAACCCCAAGTATTTGGGTGTGAAGCGCCATCAGGGCCAGTTGGTCACCGCGGGAAGCATTATTGTGCGGCAACGCGGTACGCGCTTTCACCCCGGCACTAATGTCGGGATGGGTCGAGACCACACATTATTCGCCAAAGTGGATGGGCATGTGGCTTTTGTCCATCGGACCCATGATCGACGAGAGATTACCGTAATCCCGGTTTCCGAAGCCCAGTAGGGTGCGCTAACAGGGGAGGTCGTTGCCGATGAAGTCTACGGCCATCCGGTTTGCGATACTCCTAGCGCTAGGGGTGTGTGCTGATCGAGCACATCACCTCTGGCGTATTTTATTCTTGGTGCTGTTAGTCCTATACCTCACTCAATGGATCCAGATGCGGGGCTATGCAGTGGCCGTGGAAATCCATCGCAGGCAGCGCCATCGGTTTGCTAATCAATTACAGGTGATTAGTGGGTGGATCCAACTGGGTCGAGTCGATCGTGCCGAGCGGTATTTGACGGATGTGGCTTTAGTGGCCGTCCAACAGGGATCGTTAGGAAAGATGCCGTTGCGCTGGGCTTACGCGCTTGTGCGCCTGGATGCATTAGCGGAACGGCATGGTACGCTGATCCTATGGGAGGCGATTGACACGGTGGCATATCAGTATCGCATGTTGTGGAGCTTAGATCGGACGGTTCGACACGCCGTGTTACTCGCCGATGGCAACCCGCTCCAGGTGACATTTTCGGGATCGAGTTTTGAACTCAGGGTGGATGGTATTAAGCGATTGCCTTCCAAGCACATTATGGGGGTACGTTGGTATCAGGATAATCATACGGTCATCGGGTCGTGGGGCCGGCGACAAGAATCACTAGGAGGCTAACCATGTTTGTCGATGAGGTCCGGATTTTTGTGCAGGCCGGTAGTGGTGGACAAGGATCTGTGGCGTTCCGCCGAGAAAAGTTTGTCCCCAATGGAGGACCGGCCGGGGGAGATGGCGGTCGTGGTGGGGATATCATTTTTGTTGCCGAATCGGGGCTGACCACCTTAATGGATTTCCGCCATCAACGTCATTTTAAGGCGCAAAATGGAGATGCCGGAGGCAACAACAACCGACACGGGGCGGACGCCGACGATGTTGTGGTGCGGGTGCCAATCGGCACGGTCGTCACCGATGATGAGGGGCGCCTGCTCGCCGACTTGGTTGAGCCGGGGGCGACCGCCGTAGTGGCTCGGGGAGGTCGGGGCGGTAAGGGGAACACCCATTTCGTGAGTTCCGTGCACCGGACACCGCGGATCGCGGAAGGCGGACAACCCGGCGAGCAACGTTGGGTGAATCTCGAACTGAACTTGTTGGCGGATGTCGGATTGGTAGGATTTCCGAACGCAGGCAAGTCGACCCTCATTTCCGTGGTTTCCAAGGCGCGACCCAAAATTGCGGATTACCCGTTTACGACTCTGGTGCCGAATCTTGGGGTGGTGACTCGATACGGTGATGATAAGCCCTTTATCATCGCGGATGTGCCGGGATTAATTGAAGGAGCGCACCTGGGCGCGGGCCTTGGGGACACGTTTTTGAGACATCTGAAGCGCACCCGGGTCTTAATTCACCTGGTGGATCTGACCCCGATGGAGGGCAGGGATCCCGTTACCGACTATCGCATTATCGAGCATGAACTGGCGGCATTTTCGCCGGAACTGGCGGAACGCCCCGTTATCGTGGTGGGCAACAAGACGGATGTTCCGGATACCAGCCAATCGCTGGAGCGGCTAAAAGAGGCCCTCGCGCCGCGCGAGGTGTTTTCCATGTCGGCGGCTACCGGCGAAGGCGTCGATACCGTGATGTGGAAGGTCCAAGAGCTCTTACAAGCGATTCCTGTACCCGACAAGACTCCGCGTCAAATTGTGACACCGACCATTCGCGGATTTCACCTGGAACCTAAAGATGGTGGGGTTCGAATCGTTGGCGATGTGGAAGAGCGCGCCGCGATGACACTTTGGGGACGACCGGAAGCCGAAGAATACTTTTGCGAGTATCTTCGCCGTCGCGGGGTACCCCAGGCCCTCAAACGCGCCAACATTGAGGATGACGCCTACGTTTACGTGGGGGAAGGGGTATTTCGGTGGCGGGAGCACGAATTAGTCGTCGACTAGAGAAATTTCTCCGCGTGGCAGGAAAAAATTTCTTGAATGGCGAAGTATGCTAGGAATGGGCACAAAGCGTCGAGCCGTGGGGCTCATGGGTGGGACATTTAACCCGATTCATTATGGACACCTGGTCACAGCGGAAGCCGCCCGGGATGCATTTCATTTGGATCGGGTCATCTTCATCCCCTCGGGGCATCCTCCCCATAAAGCAGAAGCGGGACTCGCTTCCGCCGAGCATCGGTACTTGATGACTTTTCTGGCCATTGCGCCAAATGTTCATTTTGAACTGTCACGTGTCGAAATCGAAAGGCAGGGACCATCGTATACGAGCGAGACGTTGCGTTTGTTTTATGAGCAAGATGACAGCGTGGACTGGTTCTTTATCACGGGAGCCGATGCGATTTTCGAAATTGCTTCGTGGCATTATCCAGAGAACATTTTTCGCTATGCAGAGCTCATCGCGGCCAGTCGGCCCGGGTATTCTTTATCCCGGTTACAGGCCCTGACTGAGCAGTTAGGTGATGATCGGATGCGGCGGATTCATCAACTCGAAGTACCCGCACTCGCTATCTCATCAAGCTTGGTGAGGGATCGGATTCAATCCGGGTTATCGATCAAATATTTGGTGCCAGACGCCGTGGAACAGTATATTGCTAAGAATGTCTTGTACCAGGGCGGGCCATGAGTCGGATGAATGGTGTACGTATCGGCTATACTAGCGCTCACAGGTTCTATCTTATCCATCCCCAGGATGGACGGATCGGGCCGTGGTGCCTTGGGGACTAGGTTCAGGGAGGTTTGTTGATGGGACGCACGTTATATGTGGGAAATTTACCGTGGAGTGCAAGTGAAGAGGAATTGGCGCAAGCTTTTGCCCAACACGCTAACGTTTTAAGTGCACGGATCATAACGGATCGTGAGACCGGTCGGTCGCGTGGTTTCGGGTTTGTGGAAGTCGCCGATGAAGATGTGGAGCGCGCCGTAGAAGCCATGAACGGGACTCAACTAGCCGGTCGCGACATTATCGTGAACGAAGCTCGTCCGCGACAAAATAAGTATTAGGGACTCTGTCTTCTTTTCTTTTCGATGCGCCTTTGGTACAAAGAAAAGATAAGGAGGGTGTTTGATGAATCCCGATATTCTGTTGCCGAGGTTCAACCGATTGTCCGCACACCGTCAAGGGCATAGTCTCCGGGTGGCAGACCTGATGGTTGATTTAGCGAAGGTGCATGGACTAGATCCGGTGGCAGCGCATTTGGCAGGATGGGGCCATGACTTAGCGCGAGAATTGTCCCGTGCCGAACTGCTTGTTGAAGCAGAACGGTGCGGGATTGCCATTGATATTTGGGCGCGCCAGGAGCCGGTGCTGTTGCATGGTCCGGTTGCGTCGTGTTGGCTTCATGCGCATGACGTAGGGGATATGGACGTCTACGAAGCCATAGACTACCATACAACGGGGGGACCCAATCTGGGAGTGTTGGCTAAAGCACTCTTTATTGCGGATGGGGTCGAGCCGGGAAGGGATTTTGCAGCCCGCGAAAATATCTTACGGAAGGCTTTTTCGTCGCTGGATGAGGCGTTCCGCGATCTGCTAGAAGAAACCCTAGGCTACCTGTCCCAACGCGGCCTCACACCGCATCCCAATATGATGGCAGCTATTGAAGAAGTTACCCAAGGGGGAAACGCATGAACGATCCGTTAGATTGGGCGAAATCCGTAGCCCGGATCGCTGACGAACACAAAGGGGAACATATTGTTGTCTTAGATATGCGCGAGGTCACTTTGGTGGCCGATTATTTTGTGATTATCACCGGCCACAACCTGATTCAGGTAGGGGCTTTGGCTGACTATGTGGAAGAAGGCATGGCCAAAGTCGGCGTGGAGATGTTGACCCGAGTGGGCCGGAACCAAGCTCAATGGGTCCTCTTAGACTATGGCTCGGTGGTGGTTCATGTCTTCACGGAGGACGCCCGGAGCTACTACGATTTAGAAAGGCTATGGGGCGACGCGGAAATTGTCGCTTGGAACCAATAGCGAGGCTAGCCCGCAGCCTCGCTCACGTCGGACGCGCCGAGTGATCGTGTGCTGGTGTTCTTGGTGACGAGCCACCAAATGGCGATGGGGATAAAGAGAAGCCCCATGATGAACCAGGTCTTGGCGAGACCAATGCGCCCGACTAAGAGGGCGGTGACGTAAGGCGAGACGACGTTCACAATTCCGAGCACCTGGGAACGGAAGATGGCCACCCGGCCACGGATTTCGGTAGGCACAATACTGGCTAGCCAAGCCCGGCTCGGTGTCATCACAAAGCCGTTGGCGATTCCAATGACAAACGCCATGGCGAGTCCAAACACCCATTGTCCGGAAATGATGCCAAGGGCCAGCAGAGAAACAATGAGTAAAACCAGGGACAGGAAAATAGTTAGATGGTAGCGCGCATCGGTGAGCCATTTTTCTAACAAGGTGTCGCTTGCCAGAACCCCTAGCAGGAGCGCCAAGAAGAGAAAGTTGACCTCAGATGTCGGATGGTGCCACAGATCCTTGGCCGATAGGGCCAACAACATGTTGACGCCGCCGGTGACCAAACCCACCATTCCGATGAGGATCAATAGATAGCGCACTGCCACCATGTCGCGGTGGAAATGTAATCCTTCTCGGATTTGCGACCACCACGAGGCTTTTTGGGAGACGTGTCCGGGCGGAATCGCGATCGCCCCGCGGGCAATCGCCACGAGAAGGTAGATAACGCCAATGACTAAAAACACCGGTCGGATGCCTAAAACGAGGATCATGACACCGACGAGCACCAAGCCGGCTACTTGGCCGATGGAGTAGAGTTGACCAAGTCGCGCCAACGCCTTATTGATGGCCCCGCGATCAGGAACCAGGTCAGGAAGGACCGCTCGCTCTAAGGGTTGCGCAATCACCGAAACACTTTGAAAGAGGATTACCATGGCAAATGTCATCCACAATACCGGGTATAATGCGGTAAGGACGATGGCAATGGCGCGAATAGCACTGGTTGCGATAAGAGTGACCTTACGTGGTAGTCTATCGATATAGCCCGCGAGAATGCCCGAGAGGACGGCTTGCGGGACCGCTTGCAGTGCCATGAGCGTACCTAGGGAAAGCGCCGGGTGGTGGGGGGCCAAATGAATGACCCAGACGATCCATGCGACCTCTAAGATCGCATCACCAAAATAACTGAGGGATTGCGAAGTCAAGAATCGGGAACTTGGCTTCAATGCGTCACTTCCTTCCTAGACCTACAATTCGCCAAATTTGCCAAGAAATCCTTTTTTCCGATAAATATTCATTCGACAAGGAGGAGTTAATGAAATGAATCCCAGGATTCCCATCATATTGGACATGGATACCGGGATCGATGATGCCCTAGCCATCATTTATGCCTTACAAAGCCCCACCTTAGAGGTTTTAGGGATTACTACCTGCTTTGGGAACGGGGATGTGGCGACCACCACCCGAAACACTCTTATGATGGTCGAACTTTCAAAACACACAGTTCCCGTATACGCGGGAGCCCGAGATCCTTTGGTGGGTCAGTTTATTCCTACCGCGGAAGCCTTCCACGGACGGAATGGGCTGGGAGGCCTGACCGACCATCGGCCGCAACTTCGCGCTGAGGCCGAGTCGGCAGTCGACTATCTCCGTCGCATCATACGCAGTCGTCCCGGTGAGATCACGTTGGTGGTTACCGGACGCCTTACCAACCTGGCCAATGCCCTCAACGCCGATCCAGGGCTAGGTTTCTTAATTAAACGGGTGGTCCTGATGGGAGGAGCTGCTTTTGTTGGCGGTAACGTCACGCCCGTTTCCGAGGCTAACATTTGGGGGGATCCCGAGGCAGCCTGGGTGGTGTTCCATAGCGGGGTGGAGTTGGTGATGGTCGGTCTCGATGTCACCATGCAGGTCATGATTGAGGATGCCCAAGTTTCAGGGATGGACCCGCGGCGGGCCTACACGCCAGTGATTCAAGAAGCCTTGGACTTTTATCTCGCCGCCTATAATCCAGGTCAACCTAAAGGCCATCGTCAGGCTCCCTTACATGATCCATTAGCCGTAGCGGTGGCGGAAGATCCATCCCTCTGTGAGCTCGTAGGCTATCCGGTGGACATTGAGTTAGGGGGTACCATGACGCGGGGAATGACGGTTGTGGACCGTCGGTCGTGGATTCGGAACGATCCGAATGTCTTAGTGTGTCAAAGCGTCGATAGAGAACGATTTCTCCGAGAATTTTGCACGCGGCTCGGGTTTCCATTGCTCGATCCTGGATCGGTCGGACCGCTGTAGGGCTCGAAACACGGCGGCTCGGGCTTCAGAAGGGGAACTGAGGAACGACTTAACAACTGGGGGCAGGTGATTCCGGTTTCGCGGCATGGCGGGAGTCCCTGTTGTGTGGGCGGAATTCCATTCGAGAAACGAGAAACCTCTCTACGGAAGAATTAACGATGGGGGCCCATTTTTGCGGGGGGCCCCCATCGTGGTTAGATGTCTCGAGGAATCGGCGACGAGACCATTTAGCTAGGAGGCAGTGCCCCATCTGGTTCGGTCATCGTCACTCCTGCTAATTCTTGCAGCGCTTGCAAGAGACCTTCGGGTTCTGTAACCGGTGCGGCACAGACGGTACCGCGACAAATGTATAGCGCGGGGACGGGGATTTCGGGATAATCACTCGCCTCGAATTCTGGACTCCCAATGGGCCAGGTACGGACAATGCGATTACGGTCGTATACGCCATACACGGCTTGTCGAAGGTTCGAACCGGAACGGCTATGCGATTCCACAATGGTGGCGACCATGGGTTCCGCTTCGAGTCGGTCCACAACCACTGCCCAGGCGGCCGCGAAAAGTCCTTGTTCTTCAGCTGCGGGCGAAAAAGCCCCTAGGAGCGCTTCGGCACGGGTTTTATACTCCGGACGGTCGAGGATTCCCGCGAGCCGAATCCAGGCGCGTGCCATGGCGGCATTATCGGTAAGCGGCTGTTGTCGATGACGCAAGCGACCGAATTCGGCATCTTGTTGCGGTTGATCGTGATAGACGCCATCTTCCCAGAGGATTTTATCCGCATAATCGAGGAGGGTCTTGGCGCGTTCGAGGAAGAGGGGATCACCGCTATACTCGTAGGCATCGATGACCGCATTGGTCAAGGCAGCGACATCGGTGAGTAAGCCTAGGACTTGCGGCTGATCTCCGTTGTCATAGTGATAGAGACCGCGTTCGGGATCCCACATTCGGTCCCATAACACTTCGAGTGCGGTCATGGCGATTGGGGCATATACCTGGGGATTAATCAGGGCTGCCGCAGACAACTGGGTCGAAATCATATAGGCGTTCCAATTGGTATGAATAACCGGATCTACAAACGGCGTGGTTCGTTTTTCGCGATCCTCTTTTGAGAGCCCATAGTATTCTTCGTCAGCATCCTGGGATCCCCCCCAGAGGCCGTTTTCGTTTAACAAGACCGTGTTGGCCCATTGGAGCGTGGCGTTGGCGACTTCTCGGTAGGATTCATCTCCCATGATTTGATACGCCTTTAAATAGAGTTTGGACAGGTGCGCATTTTCTTCGAGCATCTTCTCGAAATGTGGTACGGTCCACTCCCGGGTTGTTGAGTAGCGGAAAAACCCGCCTTCAATATGATCATATAAGCCGCCACCCGCCATAGCGTCCAGGGTTCTGGCGGTCATTCCAGCAGACCATCCGTCGCCGGTCGCTGTGAAAAATGTTAGGCAAAGGTCCCAAATGTCGACTTGGGGGAATTTTGGTGCCAAGCCAACTCCACCGTACGCTCGGTCAAATTGCTGCCGGACGAGATCCATAATTTTGACGACGGTTTCGTTGGTTGGTTGCGTTAAACTGGGATTGATGGTGGGTGTTTGGGGCTCGGCCAACTGTTCCCCAATTTGGTCCCGATTCTCGCGCCAGTATTGTAGGACTTGATCCAAAAGGCTCAGCATTTGATCTGGGGGGACATAGGTGCCGCCGGTGATAATTTCCCCTGCCGCCGTTAAGATCGCGGTTGTGGGCCATCCGCCCATGTTATATCGGAGGTTAATGTCCGGACGCTGATCATTATCCACCCGAATTGCGATAAAATCTTCATTAATTCGGTTGATCACCTCAGGTTGACTATAGGTGGTTTCGTCCATGACGTGGCACCAATGGCACCAGACGGCGGAGATCGACAATAAGATTGGTTTTTGTTCACTACTTGCGCGCATAAAGGCCTCATTGCCCCAGTCATGCCAATGAATCTCTTGGGCACGATTAGGACGTGGGCTGAAACGGAAGATAGGTTCTGACATGCGGTCCATCCTTTCTCGGTGACGCGTCGACAATGGTTCGTACCTAATATAACAAATCTTTGCCGAGGAAGTACGAGACTATCCCCGTAATCTGGGAGGGACTTTATGACCAAGTGGTTGATTGGGACGGGATTATCAAGCGCTATTGGGCAAGCCTTAGTGACCGAATTAGGCCCGACTTGGCGTAGCCTCGGACTATCCCGGCACCTGGAGAGCAGTAAGTTTTCGGATGGGTGGTTACGGGCCGATCTGGCCAATCCTTCCGATTCATGGGCTCTGGAGCTTCCAAAAACCCTGCGCGAGCGCGGGATTGTACACGTGTCGGGCGTGGTGCATTTAGCTGGCGTGGTGTTTGCAGATCAGATCGAAGCGACCACGTTAGACGAATGGCATCGAACCTTGGCGGTGGATTTAACCGCGGCATTTCGGTTGCTCCAGGTCTTGAAGCCCTGGTTAGATCATGCCTCGAGTGTGGTGTTGGTTTCGAGTGTCGACGCATGGATGCAGGCTCGAGAGGGACCTGCCGCAGCATATGGGGCTGCCAAGGCGGGGCTCATTGGATTATCCCGGCAATTGGCGGCTGAGTGGGGACCAGCCGGGATTCGCGTCAACGTGGTCGCACCCGGGGCCCTGTCGACTGGTATGGGACCATACCCCGAGGTGGCGTCGGGCATTGCTGACCGTACCGCACTGCGGCGCTTAGGAGCTGCGTCCGAGGTGGCCCGGGTGATGGCATTTTTGCTGGGTGAGGGATCATCTTACATGACGGGAGCCGTATTACCCGTAGACGGTGGTCTAAATCTTGACTACTAAAGCCTGGGAGAGGTCTGGCTTCACGCGGGGGTACCCACCTATGGCCGGCCCCATAGAATAGGTACACTTTTAGGCTATGTGCAAAATGTGTTTGGATTGCGTCGCTTCTGGGCTTGATCTTCCGTTCGCAGCACGACCGGCCAAGGAGGTTGAAATACGACGTGCGTATTGACGACATCCTACCCTGCCGCTGTTGGAATCCGCCGACGACGAGCCCTGCGAACCATGGGTAAGCGTAGACTACTATTGCGATTGCCCCCGTTGGTCCCGCAAGACGGACCTGCATCCCCGGTATGCGCTGTGCCAACGATATGGTGCAGGAAGTCCTTGCTGACACCAGGCCAAGGCCTGTAACGTCGAGGACGATTCGTTTCTCGGCCGCACGGTTCATTACTGGCGGTATAGGGCAATGTATCCCCCCGATTGCAGCGACTTGTTGTACCACACGTCTTCCAATCGGACGAGCTGCCACGGGCTTTCCCAACCTTGACTTTCTTTCTGAAATACGGTGTCTTGGCTGACCGCAAATGCCGCGTGCTGAGCCGTCCCATCGCTTCTGCACCATACTAAGACGTCGGCGGGCTGAACGGGCCATGCATGTGTAATCGTTCGGATCTCGGTCCCTGGTCGATACCGCTGAGCGTCAAGCAAGCGGAAAAAAGGTCCTTGGTGTATCCACTGGGTCATGACGTGTCGGCTTTGGGGATACGAAGCGACGCCGGTTCCTCCGAGAACCATGCCAATCGCCGCTGCAAAACAATTTGGACCGCTCTGATCCGCAAACCGCCCGACGTACTCGTGGATCAGACCATACGGCACACGCTCGTAGCCACCGCTTAGCTCGGCTCGCGGGAATGTATTTGCAGAACAGTACAACACTGCTTTCTGCTTGTTAACCGACGGGCCGTCATCCTTGTGCCATTCCTGTAACCACTTCACGACCCACAACTTCTGTTCGTCGCGGCGCTTGGCCTGCCAGTCCTCGGCGGTGAGCAGATAGAACCGGCGCCCATCCACCGTAACCGTGTTGTTGACCGGGTAGTCAGAGTTCTCGAACCAGTCTGGATGATAGACGTTTCCGCGCCCGCACCGAATTTGAGAGGCCATCAGGTCCGCCTGGAGGGTCGGACCAATGGCCCGCCATTGTGCGGCATCTAGCAACGTAACCCAAGGCACTTCAGGAATAGCCAAATCGAACATATGGTACACGGCGCCGTAATCCAACGAAAACCGAGGGAAACTCCGCGAAAATTCTTCGCGAGTATAGACCGGGATTCCGGCTTCAATCAAGTACCGGTGGATGTGGTCGGCCTCGAAATAATACAAATCGTACGGAGGTAGAAATCGTTCCACTAAGGTGTCTAGCGTGGTATCGATCAGGGTGGCATTGCCAATGACGTACAGAAACTCACATCCTTATTTGTTAGTCTCAGTGGTGGATAACTTTATCAAAGATTTCCGACGAGCCACTGGACCTCGTCGAGCATCGCGGAGTCCTGACGGCTTGCCCGATGTAGACCGTCCGCGAGCGACCTCACAACGCTAGCCAGTTCATCTGTGCTACGTAAGATGGTACAGGTCTTTCGCGGCACCCGCCACAGCAAACGGCGTCATGGCTTCTTAGCTTAATGCGTTTACGCCCCCGGCGGCAGTTGACAAGCTATTAGTTGGTTCAGCTCCGTAGGCACTCTCGTCTACCTTGCTGCATGAACGGAGACGCGAAAAGAGCCGTTTGGGCTGCTCGCCATCTTTAGGGTTGTAACCGCGCAATTTAGTTGCATGATTTGTGGTCTCATTGTCAGACCGCATCCCCATATGCCAGACCCATCTCCTGCGAGGCACTAATAGCATGATCAAGCACTCGGCCAAATCGGTGCGGGCACGCTTGGCGTTAATCAGGAGACAACATCGCGATGCACATCGGCGAAGACTCATACGATATTAACGCCGCGGGAACTGCACTAGGGGGTTCGAACGGGGTCATCGTCACTTCCCCCCGAATCCCCCTGGGCTCGGGGGATCGCGAGCGAGAACGTGGGCTCGCCACACGTGAGCACCCCATCGTCGGTAAAGCCGACCGCTTTGTAAAAGCGTTGCGCGGGCCGATTTGGGGATGAACCGTAAGGCGTAGACGACTACACGTTGGATGGTGATCCTGGATGTGCTGAATGAGTCGCGTGACGGCCGCAGATCCCAATCTCCGGCGTTGAAATCGTTGGTCAATGAAGAAGTGAAACAGCCAAAAATCGTGGTAACTGTTCGGGGTATAGTGTAAGTTAAAGAACCCCACCATCGTCTCCTGTTGATAGACGCCGTACGGCTCTACCGTCTTGCCGCCGGGTCTAATGTAGGCTTTGGCCAGCGCGATGGCCGCCACGGGCGTCACGCCCGCCACAAAGGGTTGCTGAGTCGGATCGACAGCCAGTGTCAGAGTCTCCCGCCAGTTCTCCTCCGTAATGGCTTTGAGCTCTACCGAAGACATCGTGCGAACCCTCCTTCGATCCGGTTGTTGGTCGTCTTTTCAGTCCAATCCTTTTGTTTCCATGTCCCCACATTCGGCCGCGAGGATGATGATTCGATTGTCGCGCAAGCCATTCTTGGCGGCGCTTTCACCCCCAACAATGCCTGCTTCATGACACGAGCTCTTGTCAGGATCAAGTCTGCCATTCCTTCCATCGCAGGCAGGCGCTTGGACCAGCAACCGTGGCCGGTGTCGGCTCTTTGCTAACCTGTACGAGCCACCTAGACGGCCTAAACCTATCGGTGCTCTCTTGCCACGGGGCACTCTATTGGTAGACGACGCCTCGATCCGTCGAGTGGTTATTGCGACAGGTCGATCAAAGAACCATCGGGTGAAAGATGGTGATAGGCGCGCTGAAGCAAGTCAGAAAAATTATGGGTGCCTTGGTTGCCCCAGATCAACGACCATCGCATCGGGTGGGCGAGCGTCTTTTGGATCTTCCGAATTTCTTCTTGGATCGAGACGGGTTCGCGGTTGCGATAGAGAATCACAAATTCGTCACTGCCGAGACGACCTAACATGGCATCGGGGTCTTTGGCCCGGTGGATCGTGGTGGCGACTTCTTGCAACAAGCGGTCACCCGCACTGTAGCCTTCGTCCACGTTGAACCGTGAAAAATTGTCGAGATCCAGAAGCACTAGCGCCATCGAGGTCGACTCGCCCTGCATAATTTTGGTGGATTCCCCATGGAAGTAGCGTTGGATGGTATAGCGGTTGGCCATCTGTGTCAAGGGATCCACGATGAGCGAGTGGTCGTCCTGATCGCGCAACTGAATCACTTCATAGGAAACCCCAACATAACCTAAAAAGACCTCGATGAGGTGTAGACGAGCCGCATTAAAATAATTTCGCGATGTGCTATGGATGCCAACAAACATCTCGGTGGGGCGTCCATGGAGGGTCATCGGGAACACGGCGCAGGATTGGATACCTTGAGCCTGAAGCCTCGGGTCTACCTCTCCGCCTTCTTTTACCGTGGCGCCTTGATGACGGGGATCAGATTCTTGAAACATTTGTTGAAGCAGCCCTTCATAGCTACGGACCTTCCCGAACGTGTGAAGAGATGGGAGGCGAGCCAGATCTTCGATGATAAAGCCTCCCGAAGCTCCCATGCTTTGGGTAAAAATATCCCCAGTGCGTAGCCATAGCTGATCTATATCGGGAACCAGGGGAAGTTCTCGGCTGGCTCGCATCAGCACATCGACTTGTTTTTGCTGGTCTTGTAACAGATGCATGAGCCGTCGGTCATAGAGTGCGCTGGCGGCCACGTGTGCAAACGACGTCAAATCGGAAATCAAGGGGGAC
This sequence comes from Sulfobacillus sp., assembly GCA_027343695.1. Classification (GTDB taxonomy): domain Bacteria; phylum Bacillota; class Sulfobacillia; order Sulfobacillales; family Sulfobacillaceae; genus JAKADJ01. The sequence continues at coordinate 47,878 of DAHWKJ010000077.1, forward strand.
CGTACTGTAGTCGAAGACTTTTGGAATATGGTGAGAACCCCTAAGGTTTCGTCGTGGCTACTCAGCGGGATCGCCACGACATGGGAGAGGCCTTGGTCTCGAGCCCAACCGGAAAGGGCTGAGGGACTCTTCACGCCATGCATCTCTGACAATGGCAGGGTTCGGGAAGCTGCTGTGCGCTCATAAAAGACCTGGCTTAGGAGGTTAAGGGAAGCCTCCGATTGCGGTTTTAAGGGGACAGGCATCTGTCTCGCTATGGCGGCAAGTGAGCCCGAAGCCGCTCGATGACGGAATTCGTTGCCAACCGGTTCAGATACGACGACCAGTTCCGCACCCGTCATGCGGAGTGTCGCATTGGACACGCTTTCCAAAATCTGTTCTTCCGTGGTACATGTAGAAATTTCGAAGAGGGCCGCGGTGAGTTGCTCCTGGCGGTTTTGTGCGGCTTGGGTTTCCTCTAAGGTTAAAGACTTTTCTAGGAGTGTGGTGGCGAGGGACGCCAAAGCTTGAAGACGACGAATCCGACCCAAGGTAAAGCCGCCAATTTCACTATGATAGACCTTTAATAATCCGAGGATTCGATTACCTACCATCAAGGGGATGCCGGCCGCCGATTTGATACCGGATGCCAGCATATCTTCCAGCCACGGAACCAATGTGGGTTCCAAGACAATGTCAGGCACAATCATTTGCTGGCCGGTCTGCAAGATTTGGCCCACCGGTCCCCGGCCGTCAATGGTCTCTGGGTTAAAGAGGTCCTCCTGGGGGATATCAAAAGCACTACCATCGGCTTGGATGCAATGTAGATGACCGGCTCCGTCTAAGAGGCCGATCCATCCCTCGTGGCCTTCCGATACCGCCAAGGCGCCTTGCATCACTTTAGCTACCAGTCTTTCCACGTCTTCGGTGTCGGCCAAGGTAGCAATCGCTTCGTAGAGCGGTTCCCCTAGGGGATCTAGGTTCTGCACTGCCGAATCTTCAAGTGTTGAGAAGCCGATAGCCAGGACAAAGAGATGGGCGAGCCCCTCGGCGAGCTTTACCATGTCGGGACGCACCCGGTGTGGTGCATAAAAACCGATATGCAGGATGCCCCAGCAATCGTGGTTGTCACAAATCGGGACGGCAATCCCTGATTCCAAACCCAGTTGTTGGGACCACGGGGTCCTCTGATCGGTGAGCGTTTGATGAATATAGGGGTTACGATCAATAAGGGGCCGCGATGTGGGTAGATCCACATCAATGTGGATTTTTTGGATTGGCGGCCTCAAGGACTCCGGTAAAGTGGTTTCGTAGAGCTCCATCACGGTCTCGTTGCGACGGAACAAGCTAACCACATCCGCGCCCAGCAACCGCATGGCGAGACGGACTAAGTGGGTGTTACGGCCTTCTCCTTGGGCCATTCCTTGCACCATCCGTTGAGCCGTATTCAAGAGTGCCTGCAAATGCTGGCTCTGATCCACAGGAGATTCCATCGAACGGTTAAAATAGTCGCTATGCGAGATAGAAGCCAGGTCGTAGCGGGGACGCCCTAAGAGATACCCCTGTCCATAGTCGACACCGATTTCTTGTAAGGTGAAGAGCTCACTTGGGGTTTCGATGCCTTCCGCCACAATTTCGATGGCGGCCGTCTTATTGGCAAATCTCACGGTGCTCTCGACCAGGGCAAGTTTGATGCTATTGCGGTCAACGTCGCGAATCAAGGAAAGGTCGATTTTAGCAAAGTCCGGTTTCAACTCCACCAACCGATTAAGACCCGAATAGCCGGCACCGAGGTCGTCGAGCGCAATTTTCACGCCCAGATCCCGGAACGGCTGTAAGAGACTGGACAAATGGGCATCGCCCGCTTCTAAGGTTTCACGCTCCGAAATCTCCAATACGATCTGATTTGGTCTCAAGTGGGGGTGATTCTGGATTAGGTGCAAAAGATACCCGGGGTCGGCGATGGAACGAGGGACCACATTGATAAAGAGGTACGTGTCCGGTGTCCACCCGATCTCCTCCACAGCAGACAGCATGGCGGTATACGCCATGCGATCGAAGGTCGCGAGTTGGCGATGACGGTCAGCCGATGCGATCAGGGCCAGAACTGGGATCGGAGACCCGTCCCGGTCAATCGGACGACTAAGTGCCTCATATGCGTGGACCGACCCACTCTGTAAAGAGACGATGGGTTGGAACACGGCCTGAATGTGACCGCCGTGTTTCCAGTGATTCCACAATTTGGTCAGGTTCAACGGATGTTCGGTCAGTTCCATAGTCGGCCCCCTACATGACTCGACAAATTATTAGAGAAGATCTTCGATGATTCTACAAAAATTCCTTTATTTATCACCCGAAACTTTTCGCATTGAGAGTATCTGCGATGAACTCGGAAAAAATCTTGGAGAATTTGCCTTTTCGAAGGGGACATCGTAAAATATGACTAAGATTTTTTATAGCGACTCGATGAAGACGAATAAGTAGGGTAGCCAAAATTAGAGAGCCAGGAGTGTGGTGAAAACTGGTTGCGGTTCCCTATTTCTCACCGTTGGAGGGTCGGTGGCCGTAGCGCCTTTACGCTACGTTGAGGTGGGCGGAAAGAACCGCTAATTGGGGTGGTACCGCGGGTGAATAACTCGTCCCTAGGGCTTTTGAGGGGCGTTTTTTATTTGGAGGGGATGAGCGATGCAAACCACAGACATCACCCGACAGAGCGGGCCAAGTGACCGGTATGAGGTGCGCGCGGTAGAGCAGCACTGGCAAGCACGTTGGGCTCTTGAGGGGATCTATCACGCGGAAATCAGTGACAAACCGAAATATTATTGCTTAGAACAGTTTCCTTATCCCTCGGGTCATTTGCACATGGGTCATGTACGGGTATTTACGCTGGGAGACGTGGTCGCGCGCTACCGACGGATGCGCGGATATTCGGTGCTCCATCCCATGGGATGGGATGCATTTGGAATGCCGGCAGAAAATGCGGCCATCAAGAGTGGGATTCCACCACGCGTATCGACATTGGCTAACATTGAGTATATGAAAAAGCAAATGCAGGATATGGGGTTGTCGTTTGACTGGCGTCGTGAAGTTACCACCTCCGAGCCTGATTACTATCGATTTACCCAAGAATTGTTTTTGCTGTTTTTTTCCCGTAAGCTCGCATATCGTCGGGATGGTGCGGTGAACTGGTGTCCCTCATGTGAAACCGTGCTCGCCAATGAACAAGTGGAGGAGGGGCAGTGCTGGCGTTGTGACACGGTGGTCACCAAGCGGGATCTCACGCAGTGGTATTTCCGTATCACGGACTATGCGGATCGACTCCTTGATGATTTGGAGGACCTCAATTGGCCCAATGAGATTAAGGCGCAACAGACCCATTGGATTGGACGCAGCGAAGGAGCCGAAATTGTATTTCCGGTCCCGAGCCACGGGGAATCGATTCGGGTATTTACGACACGCCCGGATACCTTATATGGGGCAACCTATGTGGTTCTGGCTCCGGAGCATCCGCTGGTCGAGACCCTTATCGGAGGAAACCCCAACCAAGATGCTGTGAATCAATTTATTGCCGAAGAACGGACTCGAAGCGACATCGAGCGGACTTCGGAGACCTCTGAAAAACGTGGGATGTTTACCGGCTCGTTTGCCAGCCATCCGTTGACGGGGGAACCGATTCCGATCTGGGTGGCCAATTATGTGTTGGTCGATTACGGCACGGGAGCGGTGATGGGTGTCCCGGCCCATGATCAACGAGACTTTATGTATGCGACCAAATATAGCCTCCCTATTCGCTCGGTGATTCGTCCAGAGAATGGCATGACAACCCCTGACAGCGCGGCCTATACAGGCCCTGGCGTGCTCATTAATTCAGATTCCTTTGACGGAATGGCTAACGGGGATGCCAAACGAGCGATTGCGAAACTTTTGGAGACCAAAGGCCTTGGTACCCCTAAAGTCACCTATCGGATGCGCGACTGGCTCATATCACGCCAGCGTTATTGGGGTGCGCCAATTCCGATTGTCTATTGCGATGGTTGTGGTGTGGTACCGGTGCCAAGAGAACAGCTTCCGGTGCTCCTGCCGGACGATGTCCAATTCACTGGGGCGGGGGGGTCGCCGTTAGCCGGAGCTCAAGATTGGGTGAACACGCCGTGCCCTGAATGCGGCTTGCCGGCACGGCGTGAAACCGACACCATGGACACTTTTGTGGACTCCAGTTGGTATTACATGCGCTACACCTCACCCGGTGACCAACAACAACCGTTTGATGTCGCTAAAGCCAATTATTGGATGCCGGTGGACGAGTATGTGGGCGGCAAGGAACATGCCGTGTTGCACATGCTCTACTCGCGATTTTTTACCAAAGTCTTGTATGACGCGGGATGGCTGGCCTATCAGGAACCTTTTAACCACCTGTTGGTCCAAGGCATGGTGGTGTATGGGGGCTCTAAGATGTCGAAAAGCAAGGGCAACACGGTAAGCCCCGAGACCATTATGACAGAGTGGGGCACCGACGCGACACGACTCTTTATGCTGTTCGCGGCGCCCCCGGATAAGGACTTCGAGTGGTCGGATCAAGGTGTGGAGGGGACTTACAGATTTTTGCAGCGAGTGTATCGGTTGGTGACGCGTTCGCCGCGTGGCCGGTCCGACTCAGAGCGCGGGGCCCTCGAACGCGTGCGTCGAGCTCGAGCACGGGCGGTTCAAAAGGTGACTGAAGATCTCGCAACTCGCAGTGCTTTTAATACCGCCGTGAGCACTTTGATGGAATATACCAATACCCTCTATGCGGACGGCGAAGCGGTATCCGATGCAGAGCTCTTTCAGGCCCAAGAGGCATTGGTATTGCTCCTGGCGCCCTTCGCCCCGCACTTGGCGGATGAACTCTGGCATCATTTGGGGCACGATCGCAGTGTGCATCAAGAAACCTGGCCCAGCTACGATCCCGACTGGTTGGTAGAGCAAGAACTCGAAATTGCGATTCAGGTCAATGGTAAGGTTCGGGGACGGATGGTGGTGGCAAAAGACGCCACCCCGGATGAACTGATTGCGTTAGCGCTCGCACATGAACAGGTTGTGGCGCAGGTTACAGGTCGTGAGGTCGTCAAGGTGGTCCCGATTCCGGGTCGATTGGTCAACGTGGTGGTGCGGTGAGAGCACTGTTATCCATTGTGATTGCGGGTTCATCGGGGGTTGTAGCGGCACTCATCGTGCGTGCTCGACGGCCCTATTCGAACGTGGCCTTGGAGTGGCTCCTCATCGTCGCCGCGGTGGCTGCGATGGTGGCCGAAGCGGCCACGGTGGGGTTTGTTGGGGCTCCCCCGGAAGTGTTGGAGCCTCTGTTGGGGGGGCTCCTCATCGGGGCGATAGCTGCATGGTTCTCCTCTAAAAAACCACCGCAAGATAAAGAAAAGGCCGATGGCGAGCCACCGACCAAAACACGCTAGTCCATGCTGCAAACCGATCGGTGTAATGCTTGGGACCGTGAAAGGTCGTGAGGAACATGGTAGTACGAAACATTGCATTGCAGGATCTCCCTTTTGTGTGGAAGATGTTGTATCAGGCATTATACGTTCCCCATGGAGAACCACCGTGGCCCGAAGACATTGTGTCTGAGCCGGTGATCGCTAAATATCTGGATGGATGGGGCCGCCCAGGCGATCTTGGCCTGATCGGTGAACTCGATCAGAACGCGGTGGGAGCGGTCTGGCTTCGTACTTTTGACCTGGCCCATGCCGGGTATGGGTATGTGGACGACGACACTCCCGAGCTCAGCATTGCGGTGGTTCCCGAATGTCGCGGGCACGGACTGGGTAGTGCCTTGATGTCCGCTATTGAGTCGCAGGCGCTCAAAGCGGGATACGCGTCTATCAGTCTCAGCGTAGATTACAGAAATCCCGCGCGTCGTCTCTATCAGCGGCTTGGTTACCGAGAGGTCGGGGTGGGAGGGACATCCGCTATCATGAAAAAGGAATTGCGGTGATGGCCTGCCTCATTCGGCTGGGTCACCATCAGGTCATAGACCCCACGACCAATGCTCGGTGCACTGCGCCAAAGCCTTTCGGCGATCGCACTTGGGAGCAGCCGAGAATTCAAAAGAACACCCGGATAGGGCCTAGACCTTGGCAGAGCATGCCACGGGGGCCACGATGAACCGGGATGACTGGCAAGAAAGCTATAAGAACACGATGAGCGGATGGGTGAACGGGGATATATCGGTAGGCTGGGAAATTTAGATTTAAGGAACGCTGATGAGAATAGACAGGGTGCGAGCGAGAGAGAGCTCATACCCTGTCTTTACGGCAAAAACCTAATGACTGGTGATGGAGATCTGGCGTCGGCGCCCGCTGGCCCGATTTACATGAATATCCAACAGGCCATGCCGATACTCGGCCTGTGCCGAGTCCGGATCAATGTCGGATGGAAGATTTACCACCGCGTGAAAAGTCTCCCCAGCACGGGTGTCGCGTTCCATGGGGGAGGCGGGAAACTGTCCTTTGACACTAATCGAATCTTGGTCGACTTCAAGCGACACCAAATCGGGATCCACACCAGGGAGTTCGAACTCGACGACGAACCCATTTTCCACTTGGTGGACGTGGGTCTTGGGCCGGGTATTGTCTAGATTCCAGTCTTCTCGGACGCGACTCCACATCCGGGTCATTTCATCCCGGAGTCGTTCGGTCTCTTGGGGATCCCACCGGAGTAGGGGCATGGTACAGTCACTCCTTTTCAAAAATGGGTTACTGTCCTCCAGTATCACCGATCTGAAGGCATTTCTTGCATGTCATCGGATTGAATTTCAGGTTCTAACTGATCTTCTGAAAGATAGAGAAGTTCGGTATCCGTGTCATAGTGGAACAGGTCGGCAAAACGTCCCCAGTTGATGGCGGTTTTCAACTGGCGTTCTGCCTCTTCCACTGAAAAGTGTTCTTCTAAAATATCATTGAAAAATTCTTTGACCATGGCGTGATTAGCCTTCGAGCGTAAAACGCGGTCGACCAACCGAAACATCGGAATATCGCGTAATTGGTCGGAAATAATGCTCTTGCGGTCGCCGACATCGGCCTCGACGAACTCGCGCCCTAACGAGGTTAGATAGAGGTCCCCTTCTTTGACTTCGGCTAAATTGAAGAGCTCGGCGGTTTCTGTCACGGGGAGCAAATCGTCGACCTCCAAAAAGAGTTCGGATCCCAGGTGGTAGAGGTCGTCGCGTCCGCCGCGATCGGCCACGAGCTCCAAGAGGCCCGAAAGCATCGATAGATGGCCATAAGGGATGGGTTTGAGGCGTGGGCGTTCAGGATTACGGGTTTCGGTGAGCTCTGCCAGATGTTCTTCCTCGACTTCATCATCCGCCCAGCCCGTCACCAGTTTATACACGGTGTCCACCATTTGCAAAAAGTCGTGGGACTTGCGGTTACGCGGGTAAGGTAATCCGACCGGAAGGTCGGCTACCACACGCGCCGGGTTTTTAGACAGGATAATAATGCGATCGGCCATATAGACCGCCTCTTCGATACCGTGGGTGACCATTAAGATGGCTCGGGTCGGGATCTTAGATTCCAACCAGAGGTCTAAAAGCTCAGACCTTAGGTTTTCCGCGGTCAGGTAATCTAATGCCGAAAACGGCTCATCCATACACAACATCTCCGGCTCTACAGCCAGAGCTCGGGCGAATCCCACGCGCTGACGCATTCCTCCTGACAGTTCCTTAGGGAAGGCGTCTTCGTAGCCGTTGAGCCCGATGAGGTCAATGAGTTTAACCGAACGCTCGTGACGTTCGGCTGGAGGCGTACCTTTAGCGGCCAGACCCAGTTCCACATTTTGGAGCACTGTCAGCCACGGATACAAGGCAAACGACTGAAACACCATGGCGGCATTGGGATTAGGTCCCGAGACGGGACGGCCGCGGTAGAGGACAGTACCGAAAGAAGGCTCGGCCAACCCGGTCACGATGCGAAGCAGCGTGGATTTGCCGGAACCAGAAGGACCTAAGAGGGCAATAAATTCGCCCGGATGGATTTCCAGGGTGATGTCATCTAAGATGCGGATGTCGTACTTGTCGGGCTGTACATACATCTTAGTAACCCCGAGCATTCGGATCAAGGCGTCGCTTTTGGTGGGTTTGATCATCGGTGTGACCTCCTTCAACTCCATTATGATGATAAGGTATAGCGTTCGGCCGCCCGATTATATAAGGGTCTCCAAATGAGGCGATTAATGACCACCACCACCACGGCGAGGCTTGAAGTCGATAACAACAGGAGCGGGAACCGTCCGTGGGTAGAGGCTTGAGCAATCAATGAGCCAATCCCGAAAGTGGTGTAAACGTGACTCTGGAAACTCACATATTCCGCCACAATACTGGCATTCCAAGCGCCGCCGGCGGCGGTGATGAGCCCGGTAATGAGGTACGGATAAATCGCCGGCAAGATCAGGGTGGTCCACACCTTGACCCGACTTAGACGAAACATCTTCGTCGCTTCACGCAGATCCTCCGGGATCGCCGAGGCACCTGCAATCACATTAAAGAGCACATACCATTGGGTACCCAATACCATCAAGAGCACGGCGGCCGAGGACAATCCACCTTGAAGGTGGATTAATAGGGCCACAATGCCTGGGAAAAGGGCCGTAGCCGGTACCGAGGCCGCGATTTGGGTAACGGGGGTCAGTGCCGCGGCCCACTTTCGGTTCATGCCAATCAAGACCCCGACGGGTACCGTCCACAGCACGGAAATTGCCAAGGCGGTCACGACCCGTAGGAGCGTGGCACCGGTGGCCGCGAAGACCAGCGCGACCTGACTCCACGAGAGATGTTGCGCGAGGCGCACCGTGCCTTGAAGCGCGATGACCAGCACCAGAATGGCCGCGATGATCACCACGGTGCGAATAAACGTAGATAGCGTGGGTAGGGGTCCTTTGCGGCGTAAGGCGGGGATGGTTTCCCCGAAGAAGCGGTCGCTCCACTCCAAGAGCGGTTGTAAGACGCGGTCGCCTAACCAAGCCACAATCTGCGAGCGGCGCAAGATCATCAAAACCGCAGAACGTACTCGCGAGTCACCCTCCACCAACTCCATCTTAAATTTATCGGCCCAGGCTAAGAGGGGGCGCCAAATCAGTTGATCCATCAGGACGATGACGCCGACCAGGGTGAGTAGGCCTGCGATTTCTGCGAACCAATCGGCTCGATTGGCGGCGGCTTGTAAATACGAGCCTAGACCCAATAGCTGGTAGTTACGGCTCCCCAATGAAAACATTTCTGCGGCCATCAGGAAGAACCAACCACCAGCCCAGGACATCATCGAGTTCCAGACCAACCCGACCATCGAGTAGGGCAATTCAAGAGTCCTAAAACGTTGCCAAGGGGATAAATTGAGGGAGAGGGCAGATTCTCTCAGATCTCGGGGAATGGTGATGAGTCCGTGATAAAGAGCAAACACCATGTTCCATACTTGTCCGGTGAAAATTAGCACGATTGAGGCCAGGTTGACGCCAATGCGAGAACCCGGGAACAGGGCAATGAACGCCAAGAGAACCACGGGTAAAAACGACAACACCGGAATCGACTGCAAAATGTCCAGCAAGGGTAAAAGAATCTTTTCGGCACGCTTATTGTAGGCTGCGGCGTACGCATAAACAAACGTAAACAGCAGAGAAATCACATAAGCGGCAGCCATGCGCAACCATGAGTAGAGCGCATAGAGGGGAAGTTTCCAGTAGGCCAATGAGATGCTACCCACTTCGGGGTGAGGATGTGGGGCATGAGTTGCCCAGGCAATAATTAACGACAGAATGGCTAGGACTACGACGCCGACCAATAGGTCGGCCATACCCCAGCCGGAACGGCGGTCCGTCATTTCGTTCATCGGTAGGACCTCCTATCCCCATGGGTTCACCCGGCACCCTCAGGTGCCAATCACCTTGATAGGGGTCAATTTAGGCACTGGGGCCATATTCCATGAACTGGTCAATTTTCGTTTCTTATCATAGCCTACTTTAGGGATCGCGTGAAGTTGGCCACGATCCACGGAGAAAGGCTTCGATATATAGAGGATAATCGAGGGCTCTGTCGAAGAGTTATTCCCATGGGACGAGATTCTAGGATTAGGACGGTACCGTTTTCATGGATAATACGTTTAAGGTAATGCGCAACATTCAGCTGACCAACGATTTCCTCGTACGTAAGGATGCCCTGAACGCTATTCCGTTTCCCCTTATTTTTCGATCGGTCGACAAAAATCCACACATCTGGTGCAATCAGACGGCGCGAGGACTTGGATTGACCGAGGAATGGGTGAAGGTCGCTTTAGATCAAGGAGATCGCGAAAGCGAGCCATTTTCTGTGAGGTGGGATACGCACCAATTTCTCATGGACACCACCCGGATTGTGAACCTCGAGGGGCACATTGAAGGACAATTGCTATGGCCCATCGGATCCAGCCTGGTTACCGGGTCTGCCTTGCTACATACCGGGCTCGCTTTTGCGCGAGATCGGCAGTGGATCTATATCAACGCCGTCGGCCGCACGGTGCTCGGGCTACCCGAAGAACCGGCTCTCCCCGATTGGGACGCGGTGGACTGGCTACCGGATTGGGATCGAGTGAATGCTAACGCCTCGGGTACATTTCTGGTGACTCAACACCAAGGATATGAAATTCGAGTCCACGGTTCGGGAGACTGGATGGTGGTCGAGGCGATTCCAGAGTCTCTGATGCAGGGCGAGCGCCTGGCAGCAGATGTCGTGGCGTCCCTGATGCACGAGGTGCGTAACCCGCTGGCGACGTTATCTGCCCATATTGAATTAGCCGAGATGCGCTCCACAGATCCGGAACTGCAAGCTTTTTTGGCGGAGACGATGATCGAAATTGACCGACTCACCAAGATTACAGAAGATATTCTTTGGGCGACCCGAGATACTGGGATTCATCCCGTCGAGATCGCGATTGAACCGCTCATTCGCCGGGTATGGGAGGATATTGGGCTCACGTCATCGCAACAGGCTCTCCGTTTAGTGGTGGACGCACCGAAAGGCGCTCGGGTTTTGGCCGATCCGGATCGGCTCCGGCACATTTTTTTGAATCTGTTCAAAAATGCCCAGGAGGCTATGCTCACCGAAGGAAACCGCGTTAAGGTTACGATTACCCCGGGTTCCCAAGCCACTCGGTGCAGTGTTGAAGATAACGGCCCGGGAATTCCCGCGGAGGTCATACGTTACCTATTTCAGGTTCATCGGAGCACCAAGGCCAACGGATCCGGGTTGGGGCTGACGATTGTGCGCCGTCTGGTCGAAGCTCATGGCGGGACGCTTACGGTGGAGTCGGTTCCCGGTAGAACCCGCTTCAGTTTTGACCTCCCTAACCCGGTGGTCCGGGGGGCTCGGATTTAGTCCGGAGTTCTTGGACGCGCTGTTTTCGAAAGGTGGCCACGGTAGTGGTAAGAAACGGAACGGCGGTGAGATACAAAAGACCGAACCCTACCAGGTAATTTTCATTAATGAGATCGGTGATTTTAGCGTTGGGGACAGCAAGCGCCCCGATGATCACCACCGCTGCTGAGGCCAGGAGCGCGCCATGGTACCCATTTGGGTTTTTATCGAGATGGAAAAGAGCCGTGATGTCGTGCGCCAGGCACCACATCCGGACCGAGACAAAAGCCGCCACCACGATGGTCCAAAGCGCCACCACCAACATTCCAAACTTGTCGATGAAGAATCCTTTGAGCGACAAAATGCGTAAAAGTGAAATGACGGGCCACCGCAGGCTGGGGATAAATGCCGGACCAAAGGTGGCCATAATGACTTCGTAGCTAATCAGCATCACGCCAACAATCACGGCGAGACCGATATAGGAATAATACTCGGCTTGCCGACGTTGCTCGTTACGAACAAAGGGATAGAGCGTGACACTCAATTGGAAACCGATAAACACGATGTATTCACGGAACGCACCCTTTAAGATGGGTAATAGCGTGAAATGGTCGGGGGGCAATAGCAGCAGAGGATGGCGGACTAGGGTAACCGTCACGATCCCGGTTAAAAATGTCAAAACGGCGATCGGCATGTAGCTACCCTGCAAAGTGCGGGCTAAGGCGGCGGTACCGCCCCAAGCTATGTAGAGGGATGTAACGGTCAAGGCACCATCAATGGCCCAAATGGGCGTATCCGGTAGGAAAATATTGCCCAGCACAAACGAAAACAGAACGGCTGCCGAGATTGCTAAGGAGAGATGATACACGATAGTGTAGACGGCCAAGATAAATCCCAGGGGTTTCCCGAAGAGCTTGGGCGCGAATGATGACAGAGTCTCGTTGGGTATCAGGCGGTTGACCCGAAATACCAGATGCATGAGCACAAAAGTCGCCAACCCATCGAGGACAATGCACCAGATTCCTTCGCGACCGGCGGCACTGACGGCTTGCCGTGGGAAATAGAAGACCCCGAGTGCTACGTAGCCTGCGGTTACCATGGTTGCGAACTGCAGGGCCGAGACACGGGGTAATCGATCGGTTAATTCAGGCATCGGCGCTTACCCCCCTTAGTAGTCCAAGTCATTTGATGTCTCCCATCTTGTTGATGGTGACCGTGCAATGGACGGTCATATGGACATGCGGATATTCTTGATGCCAATGGGCAAAGTGGTCGAATGCGGTTGGATGTTGCCAGCTGAATTGACGGCCGATCCCCAAAGGATCGACGTCCTCTTTCTGCGTCAGCTTCAAGAGATCGAGGCAACTCTGGGCGACAGTCGCGGACGCCCGGCTCCACATTTCGGCTACCTGGGTAGCGGTTTCGGTCACCGAACCGAGACCCTCGAGCGTTGCAGATAGATGAATTGAGAAGTTGGCATCTACGTGACCATCGACCATCTGGGTCGTGAGTGAACTGCTGCCGGCAATAGCTCGGAGTGACCCGTTGAATCTCGGCATAAAGAGACTTGCCTTATGCGAAATGCCGGCCAAGATTCCAAAAGTCATACTTTGAATTCGGGTTAGGGTTGTCACATACTGAAACTTTCGGTAGAGAGCCACCGAATCCACCATGT
>DAHWKJ010000082.1 GCA_027343695.1 Sulfobacillus sp.
GCCTTTTCGAGCACAACGCAAAAAGCTCCTAGAGCGACAAAGATTCCCTCATTGACAAGATGTCGGTCTTGGATATTTTAGCCCTGACGAAACAGGTAACGCCGACTAATGTCGAGATCCAAATTCAAAGCAGCGGGGAAACGCGGTAACGGAGTCTATTTACTGAAGGCTATACGAAAGTCAGTTGCCCGAAGGCCAAATCTATCACTACCGTGTGCAACCTTGTGGAAATCCTTAATGACCGAGTGCATAACGCATTTCAGGCCCGCAACCAAGACGGGCCATTGCTGACATATCATTTGAATTTTTTGGAACCACCGGAATTATCCGAATGTATCCCGCGATCAAGGTATGGGCTCCGAGGCCCCCCGATTCCCCATTACCTTCCTGCAAAACGGCGGTGCGTCTCTTCCCTCCATGATGGCACGCCGTGCTTCCCATAAAAACTGGCCCGGGCTACGTTCCTCGCGCTATACTGATGCCAAGCAACGAGAGCGCCATATAATAAAGGAGCCTATGATTCATGGAAGACTTAGACCCGCACTTTACCGCCAAACATTTCATCGACTACATTTGTACCGCCAGAAGAGTCACTCGGGAAGACTTTAACATCAGACCCGACGTCATCCTATCATATGTGGGGAACCAGGAGTCCCAAGCACCCCGGTGGGATATGGAAGCAGTAGGCTTGACCATCCATCAAGGTCCGATCTTCTCGAATCGATCCGTCACCCTACTAAAAGGCCCTATAGGCGCTCCTTTGACAGCGGGCACCATAGAAGAACTCGCCGAATTGGGGGCCAAGCGTCTTTGGATACTAGGTTATGCGGGTAGTCTCGACCCCCGTTTCTCGCTTGGGTCGGTAGTTCTGGTCACTAAAGCGTGGGTGGATGAAGGCACTTCGCCTCGCTACGGTCAAGACGGGTGGGGCAATCCGGATCCCGCAATGACCGATCGAATTAAGGGGTTGGACTCCAGCCTGCCCACTGGCAATAACTGGACCACCGACGCCATCTACCGGGAAACTCCGCAAAAAATTCGTCACTTCACCGAAAAAGGGTGTCATATGGTAGACATGGAGACATCCTGCTACTTTCACGTAGGCTCCCAGCTCGGTCTGTCGGTAGCGGCGCTCATGGTCATCAGCGACGAACTGTTCCATCCTTGGAACCCAGGCTTCGGTTCGGCAGAGGTCCGTAATGGGATCCGAGAAGCCTACGAGCTTCTTGGCCGGGTTTTGGACCTTCCAAAGCCACCGACACGATAAATGGCATCGCACTGTAGCCGACGAAAACCGAAGGAGATAGCCCATGAGTGACACCAAGACGACCACCATCCGATTTTCCGAACACGTCTACCATGCCTTAGAAAAGACTAGCGATCTGACTGGCCTACCTATCAATTCGTTGGTTGTAGAATCGTGTATTGAGTATCTACAACACCACTACCCGGAATTTTGGCGAGGATCCCGACCCGAAGCACAAAGCCTGAGGGATTCGATTAGGGAACAAGTCATGCGGGCCATGCTGGATAACGACGTCCGCAACCCAGGAGGCTCTTCGCATGACTCTTAACCCGAATTGGCTCGCTTGCCTCGAGGAAGCATGGGTCGCATATCGCCACGGGTCAGTGCCCGTAGGCGCCGTATGGGTGGACGAATCGGGGGAAATTCGATTCCGAGGGCGTAATCGCATAAACGAGGCCGCCTCCCCTCACCCCTTCATCGCCAATACGCGTCTTGCCCATGCGGAAATGAACGTCTTAGTCCAGGTGACACCTGAACAGTTTTCCGCAATGGGATCCGGCACGCTCTATACGTCGTTAGAACCCTGCCCGCTCTGCATCGGCGCCCTCACTATGTCCGGTGTCCGCCACATCCAATTCGGTGCTCGAGATGGGATAGCAGGTGCCACCGCCTTATTATCTAGCTTTCTTTATATGAGACAAAAGAACATGGTGGCGATGGGACCCGACCCCGACGTCCAAACCTTTTCCCTGGTGCTTATGACCGCTCACTTAAGCAAGATGCCAACGGATCGTACGGAAGAGTTCCTACAGGCCTTTGCCCAAGACGATCCCAAGGCCGTCGCCTTGGGAAGAATATGGTCCCAAACCGGCATTCTGGATCGGGCTCTCCAACAACATTGGTCCGTTTACGATCTTATGGGAGCTATTTCCGCGGCCACGTAAGCTCGCCGGCTTCTCCCCCCTTCTCATCCAAATGCGAACCAATCCATACGACCGTTGGCGGTTTGTGGCTTTTTTTTTGATGTGTACCAATTGGTCATGATTCGCCCGAAATAGCAATGGAGGCAGCAGAACGATTGTCGGAGAAATTTCTCTCATCCCGAGCTTGAGACACGCCATTCGAGGGCATGGAGACCCATCCTTCTTGAAGTTCGCACCCCGCCAACACCCAGTTTTGTCGTCCGCGATGACACCGCGAATGCTTGCGAGCGCTCACGTTGCTACCCTATCGCTCACCCGTCTTTGCCACTGTCCAGTTTAAATTTAGGTTTCATATTGATATTCATTTAATATCAAAGTACTATTCAAATGAGTTCATAATGCGAGCGATGAGGAGGAGTTCCGATTGCGCCCCCTAAAAAGTTCCAGTTTTTCTCCAGACTTTCGGTGGTTATGGTGTGCCACTACAGTGTCTTCACTGGGCGATTGGATGTTTTCGACCGCATTAATCTTTCGGGTCATCACACAATCGGGTTCCATCTTGGCGTTGAGTACCCTGTTGTCGGTCGAGGTCGGACCCATGCTGTTCGGTTCGGTGCTTGGAATCTTGGTGGATCGCTGGGATCGCAAGCGGTTAGCCATCGCTACGGATGGTTTACGGGCCTTAGTGGTTTTAATTATCTGGGTGGTTAATATTAAACAAGAGATGTGGATCATTGACGCCGTGATGGGAACAGAGTCTCTCTTAACTGTCTTGGCCCATCCTACACGTGCCAGCATCCTATCTTCTCTATTGCATAACGACGAGCGCCCCAGAGGAAATTCCTTGGTGCAATCTGGCCTTAACCTTGCACGCATGTTGGGTCCGGCGTTTGGCGCCTGGTTGTTGATCAAGGTGGGTCTTCACCCCGTTGTCATCCTGGACAGTCTTACCTACCTGGTCTCTCTCTGGTGTCTTACAAGAATGCGAATCCCGGACCGCGCCGGTCCGTCTAGGTTGGAATCGAGACCGCTCCGGCCGTTATGGCTCGACTGGACGGAAGGATTCAAGGCCGTCATCGAAAGCTCGCAATTGCTCCGCGTGAGATTGAGCCTAATTCTCATTCTAACGGCCGACGGAATTTTGTCCCCCGGTTTGGTCACCTTCATTAGCCGGGGTTTACACGAGAACGCGGCATGGTATGGGGCCATGCAAAGCATCGGCGCCGTCGCCGCGATCGTTGCGGGCTTAGTTCTCGCCCGATTCGCCAAGCGATTGGCCCCAAATCTGCTTCTACCGCTAGCTTTGGGTGGGCACGGTATCCTATATATTGTCATCTTTGGATGGATTAGAAGCCCGTGGGCGGTGCTTCTCTTGTACGGCCTAGGTGCCGCCAGTGGGGCTCTTTGGATTAGTAGTCTCAGTACGGTGTTACAAGCGAATATCCCCAAAGCCATTCAGGGGCGCGTCTTTGGATCGCTCGGCAGTATCCAGGCCCTTGCCTTATTGCTGGGAATTAATCTTGCCCCAAGCTTAGTCAAGGCTTTGGGACTGGCCACCGCTTTAGCCGGAACCGGGGTCTTGACCATGATAGCCGCGATGATCCTATTGACTGCAAGATCTTCGGGCAAGGCCACCGACGTAGTGATATCGGGGACCCCCTAAGTTCTGCTGTCGGGCACAGGAGTCTCGATCGAGCCATATTATTAAGGAACGACCCTGGTAAAATGGTCCGTGTGACATACGATTCGGGCGATGCGGAGCAGCGACTACTGGAGGCAAACGCATGGCGAAGAAGTTCAAGCACATCGTGGTCTACACCATCGAAAATCATTCGTTCGATCAGCTCCTCGGGCATTACCCTGGAGTTGATGGGCTAACCCCCGGCCTCGCGGTTCCCGGCCCGAAAGGTCCCGTCCAGCCATTCCCAATCAGTACCTGGTCGCTCGACCAGTGGGCCAATCCCAACCATTCCTGGGACGCTATCCACGAGGAATGGAACCAAGGGGCGATGAACGGATTTGTACGCGCCAACGGATCGGCGACGATGGGGTATTACCCGCTTAACCGATTTCCTCGGTTTATCGCCCTTGCTCAAAAGGCTCGTCTATTGGACCATTACCATTGTGCGGTACTAGGGCCCACGCTACCGAACCGCTTATACCTCGTTGCTGGAACCAGTGACGGACTTCAAAACGATCTTTGGCCGTGGTCGACTCGGACTTTTGCGATACCCACACTCTTCGACCAATTGGCAGAAGCGGGGATCAGCTGCAAATACTATGTCGGCGACTTGTGCCCCGGCCCGATAGGTGGATCCCTGGCCAAGGCCATCCTATTTTGTCCCTTGCTCTGGTTTCCTCGATTTCGACGCCCACCTCTTGCTCGGGGCCTGGTGGCTTTGGGCCAGTTTTTTCACGACGTAGACCGTGGCCAGTTACCTACGGTGTCCTTTCTGGCCCCAGGGATTTTCCACAGTGGTCATCCCCCTTTATCCTTGGCGACATCGCTAGATTCGGTAGAGAACGTTTTCCACGCCCTTAAAAACGGGCCGCATTGGTCCGATACATTGTTAATTGTGAACTTTGACGAAGCCGGGGGCTTCTATGATCATGTGGCACCCCCGGTCGTCGACCGATTTGGCCCCGGGATTCGGGTCCCGGCTCTCTTGTTGGCAGAAAGTCTGTCACCAGGAGTCAATCACGAAACGTATGACCACACTTCAGTGCTCCGTTTCATCGAGGAGGAGTTTGGTTTACCGTTGCTAGGCGAGCGCACCCGCGCCATGACCTCCATCGCGACCGCTTTGTCTTAGAACGCCATGGGTCGCTGTCCGATGAATACAGTGGGGCTAATCCTTTAACCCTTGTAGTGCCGTCAGCATACTGCCAAGACTTTGTAACTCGGCAGGCAACACAATCTTGGTGGCAGGGGACTGCCCCACCGCCGTCAAGGCTTCAAGAGATTTTAACTGCATGACAGCGCGTATCTTTTCTTCGCTCCAGCCCTTACCGGGCTCTTCCGCTAAACTGAGCACCGCCTGGTTCACCATGCGCACGGCGCTGGCTTGTGCTTCCGCCAACGTCTCTATTGCTTGAGCTTCCCCTTCGGCCTCCATGACCCGCGCTTTTTTGGCGGCTTCGGCGCGCAGGACGATGGATTGCTGTTCACCTTGAGCTTTGGCAATGGCCGCTTGCTTGGCACCTTCGGCTTCTAAAATGGCAGATTCTTTGGCCCCCTGGGCTTGTTCGATCGCGGCTAACTTATTCGCGTCGGCCTTTTTTTGGGCTTCCATCGCCTGTTGCATTTCTTTGGGCAGGTCAACTTGACGAATCGACGCTTGTACAATACGGATGCCCCAGCCTCCGGTCGAGTCGTCCATATCCACCCGGAGTTTCGCGTTAATCTGTTCGCGGTGGATCATCACATCCGCTAGTTTCCTCTGGCCCACTTCGGACCGTAATGTCGCCGACACAATGTTTTTGATGGCCAGTTCCGGATTGGAAATTTCATATAAAAAGCTTTTCGCATCCACTACTTGATAAATGAAATAGGCGTCAATCACCGGACTCACATTATCCGCCGTAATGACCGGTTCGGGTGTTAAATTCACCGTGACCGACTTGGTGCTGACTAATTGCACGGAATCGACGAGAGGCACCTTCACGATGAGACCCGGGTGGGCCTCGCGCTGAAACTTGCCGAGCCGCTGCACCACTCCCAAGGATCCCTGGGGAACTACCCGAAAAAGACCGCGTAGTACTCCCACCGCCACCAGAACCACCACCACCATTTCCACAATGCCTGCGACCATGTTGTGCCATCCTTTCTATTTAGGCATCCAATTGGGCTAAGACCAGGAGCCTCACCCCATTGCGCCCGCAAATCCAGACCGAGGTGTCCTGGTCAATAGGGTCGGTTCCGTCGGTTTCGCACGTCCAAAGTTGTCCCCCGACCTTCACGATACCCCGCCCCGACCGTTCCGCCGGGACCCGTTCCACAATGATGCCAATCTTACCAATTAATTGATCGATTGCGGGTCGATAGCTCCCCATCGCTAAGTCCCTCCTGCGTTCTCAGTCAAATCATACTCCCACGCTCGCAAAACAACTAGTTGCTAGGCTATGCAAAAAGAAGGAAATCCGCCGGGCCGTGTCTAAATGGTTAGGGTTTCACATCTTAGATCAAAGTAGGGGATGACATGGCAACGGCAGATCGCTCGCGATTTGTGACCGCTTATACCTTGATGGGTTTTTCCATTGGCTTGGCTTGGTTCGTACTGGCACCCATGGTGCCGGACCTCATTGGACTTTATAAGACCTCATTGTCTTCAGTCCTGTTACTCATTTCCCTCTATGGTTATGCCATGGTTGTAGCGTCATTGCCCGCCGCGTGGTGGGCCATGAAAAGCGGTCCTCAGAAGCTTTTTAAGGCGGCCGTTATTCTCTCGGTGGTAGGGCTCGCGATTCGTGCCCTCGGTGCTACTTACGAGATTGCCTTGATTGGCCAATGTATTGCCGCCTTAGCGTATCCGATGATCATTTCTCCAATTGGGGCCGTGCTAAAACTCACGGAGCATCCCAAACCCCGGAGTTTCACCGGGATGACCATCGGCTTGCTGTTCTTTGGCATGGCGCTCGGTGCCTTCTTGGCGCCTGCTCTTTTGAAAGGCTTTGGCACCGCCGATACACTTTGGTTGGTCACGGTGGTCAATGCCATAGCCGGGATTAACCTCTGGACCAACCTAAAGCGCCTTCCCATGCCAAAGGCCGCAACCCAGGTGCATCGTCCACTTCTTATTACCCGGTGGAGTCTAATCGGTTTGGCGGTGGCCTCGATTAGTGTCATGTTGGGATCCATCACCGGGGAAGCATTGGGCAAACTCGGTCTATCAGTCCCCCACGCACTGGCTCTCGGAAGCCTGCTCTCTGCCCTAACCTTTTTGGGATCCGCGGTGGGCGCAGTCTTCTTGGCCCGGGTCGCAGACCAGGTCGCCAAACCTCACCAGTACCAAAAGGTTCTCGCCGTGCTAACCTGGTTAACGTTGCTGTGGGTGGGACTAGCGCTGACCGGTCACGCCTCGCATAGCACCGACATGCTGGAAGTAGGCTTCTTTGTATTAGGAGCTCTCGGCAATGGATGGTACTCGATGGCACTCGAAGCATCTGCCCGGCAAGCTCAAACCGCCGGCGCCGCCGGCATTTCTACCGCGGGGTTTAGTATCATTTCCAATCTCGGGGTGGCGATTTTCCCCGTGTTCTTGGGCCCCTTGATTCTCACTGCGGGCGCCACCTGGTTGGTGCTCACCCTAGTTCTGATGCTTATTGCCGTTATGGTACCCCTGTTAACACGCCCCGGCACTATCGATTCCTCGTCGTCACGTACGGCGTAATCGGCCAGTAAGAAAAGCGCCCCCGGGTTCCCGGGGGCGCTTTCTCATTTCATCAGACCCTCTGATCTTGCGGTCCACTCGGATTCCAAGATTCCCATGTCGATGACGTCATATCGTTGACCTTGCCGATACACCGCTTGGCGCCGCCGACCCTCGACCTCAAATCCCATTTTCCGATAGAGCTTTATCGCCGTTTCGTTGTACTCGATGACATCCAGTCCCACCCGATGCAAATTGAGTTCGAGAAACGCGTAGTGGAGAAGCAAGTGTATCGCCTCGGTGCCATATCCCATGCCACGAAAGCGTGGCTCGCCAATCCCAATCGCCATTTTCGCCGTCCGATTGCCCCATTCGATGGCAAACAGCGCGACGAATCCCACCAGGATATCGTCCTCGATACGACGCAGCCGAAACTCGTAATCCGGCACTGAACGCTGCTCGAAGGCGGACGCCGCGAGCGGGCGCGCAATATCGGTATCGACCAGCCTTAAATATTGGTCGTCTTGGGTCCACGCGGCCATTGTCGTCGCGTCTTCTGGTCGCGGCGCGGACAGCACTAACGCCCGGCCCATAAGAAGTGGTTTAAGCTCCATGTAGATGACTGCCTCCTTTCCTTAGCCTAGCGATAGCGGCCTTCCTTGAACTGACGATTTTGGCGTCCCGCTTTGGAGACCTTTTTCCAGTGGTCCCGCATTGCGGATTGGGCCTTAGGGTCGTCCCGGCGCTCGACGTGTTCGACTTCTCGTTGCAACTTGCAATACGCCTCCCAGCGCGAAGGGTCCAAGTCCCCACTATCGAGAGCTTGCTGAACCATACATCCGGGCTCGCCGTGATGGTGACAATCCCGGTAACGACACTGGCCTAACCACTCCCCCACATCCTGAAAAGTTTGGTCCAACCCGCTACCTGCCTCGACTAGATGCAGCTCTCGCATGCCGGGCGTGTCAATAATCAGCGCCCGCTCCGGTGTCAAGAAGAGTTCACGATGCGTCGTCGTGTGGCGTCCGCGTTGGTCACGCTCCCGAGTCTCTTGCGTGCGTTGCCCGGCTCCTTGACTAATCCTATTTAATAACGTCGATTTCCCCACACTCGAAGAACCCACCAAGGCCACGGTGACTCCGGGGCGAAGATACGGCTCCAACTGGTCGAGACCATCTCCGGTCAGGGAACTTACCGCGTGAACCGCCACTCTCGGAGCCATGTCCTGCACGGATTTAATCCACGGCCCGGGATCCATCGCAACATCGGACTTGGTTAACAGCACGACTGGCTGGCTCTTGCCTTGCCACACCATGGTCAGATACCGCTCCAGGCGCCTTAAATTGAAATCATGGTCCATGGACTGCATCACAAAAGTGGTGTCCACATTAGCCGCCACCGTCTGATGCTCGAAGGCCCTCCCAGCCGCCTTACGCGTCAATGCGGAGGCTCGTTCCAGAACCGTAATGATGATCGATCGCGACCCCGGTTTAATGACCACAAAATCTCCAGTCACTGGCCAATCCGTTTGCTCATCATGACGGAAACGTCCCGATATCTCTGCCCAACCTTCACCATCTTGTCCGATAATTCTAAACATTCCTTGATATGTGGCGATAACGCGCGCCGCTTCCCCGGTCTCGGTTTGTCGCCGATATTTAGACTCCCAGTCTAGATTCCAACCCCACTCGGTCAGGTCGATCAATATGGTCACTCCTCTTTGTGATCTGGTTCGAGACATAGAAAAATAGAGCCATGGGTGGTCGTCACCCATGGCTCTCGGGAATTCCTCCTAACCCTGACGGATTAGAATACGGAAATCACAGGCCGGGGAGACCATCCCGCACGCACAACAACAGTAGGCCGTGTCGTCATAGTCCCCACCTCCTCCGATATGTTACGAATGGTCGCATTATCCCATGCGGCCCGGACCCTGTCAAGAGAAGCCTACACCAATGCTTCTAGGCGTTTCCGTTGCGTTTCCAAAAATTCCGCAATCGCCCGATATGCTTTAATTTCGTTATCCTTCTGAGCAAAACCATGGCCTTCATTCTCCAGGACCAGGTATTCGACCAGACGTCCCCGCTCGCGAAGCGCCTTCACCATCTGATCCGATTCCGCCTGAACCACCCGCGGATCGTTGGCCCCTTGGACCACTAGCATAGGTAACGTCATGTTCTCGACATAGGTAATCGGGGAATCTTCGGTGAACTTCTCCGGCTGGGTTTCGGGATCTCCAAGCCACCTGGTCATCATCGGTTTCCAGGTTTCGGGCACCGAGCTCAAAAATGTTCGTAGATCTGACGGTCCGAAGATGTCTACCACGGCTCGGAACCGGTCCGCATGACGCCCATGGAGCAGGAGTGCCATATATCCCCCGTAACTGCCTCCCATCACAAAGACGCGACGCGGATCCATCAGGCCTTCACGCGCCAACCAATCCAAACCCGCAAGGACATCCAATCGGGGGCCATGCCCCCAGTCGCCTTCGACCATCTGGGTGAATGCCAGCCCATATCCGGTACTGCCTCGGAAATTCGGGGCAAAAATCTGGTAACCCAAAGACGTCAAATATTGAAAGATTGGGCGGAACTGGCGTCGTTCCATGGCCTGGGGCCCGCCATGGGGCCAGAGAATGGTATACCCGTTAGCCTCTTTGGGGCGAAACCAGAGCCCTTCGATCTCGAGCCCGTCAAATGATGGATATCGGATGACATCCGCCCGGGTCGCTTCGTGTTCGGTAATGCCGAGTGCCCGATTCGTCGTTAGTTGCTTCCAATCTCCCGCCTCAAAACGATAAAGGTTCGACGGGAGCGATTCGGACTGGCCCGCCAGGTACCAGGTGCCGGTTTCGGTGACCAGCATTTGGGCGACTAGGGTGACAGGTAACTCGATCGGAACCGCAAGCGGGTTTTTTAGATCAATCCGGTACGCGCGCTGGTCCACGCCGCGGTCGGTCAACCCAATGATCTGCTGGTGCGCCCGGTCCAGATGAATTTCCACCAAATCTTCACCTGGGATTTCTAACACTTTCTCCATCCGATGCTGGTTTATGTCATAACGCGCCAAATAGGATCGTTCGGCCCCGTAATTGGTGGCAAACCAGACCTCGTGGTCGTTGGCAAAAAGCGCACCATACACCACGTGCGGCTTGGTAACATCCTCTACCAGCGCATATTGACCGTCCGCCGTGCCTAAAAACCCCGCCATGTGCGTGTTGGCATAAGATTTCAAAAGCACCCAGCTCTGCTCTCCAGGTGATACCTGAATAATGAGCGTGGGTACCTCGGTTCCGGTCACTAAGAGGCTTTCTTCGCCAGTTACCAGGTCCTTCCGGTAATTGTTATAGAATTGCGGGTTTTCATGATTCGACGCATAGTACAGGCGATCGCCATCCTCACTAAGATGTAGGACATGGTGGCGATAACCCTGGTGCTGTATCAACGGCTCCAGTGCGCCGCCCGATGGTGGCAACAGATAGAGCTGGGTGTTCTCATCTCCATCGGCATCTGCCGTGACCACGATGTAACGCCCCTTGGGGTCGTAGTCTACAGCGTGGAGGTTTTTTCCGGCATGCGACAACATGATGGGGTAACCGGTCTTTAGATCGAGTTCCCAAATTTCGTAGCCGCCCGAAAGATTGGTCATGAGCGCGGCCCGATCTTCTTGATGGTTTATAGCAAACCCTTTTACCGATGCGTATCGATAAAATTCTTCCAAATCTGGCGTTGGAAATTGAATCACAGAATCGTCTCCTCTAACTGCAGGATTTGTCTTGTACCCGAAGACTACGGTACCCGAGTCCAAACCGGAACGCAAACAATTCCGGGAGAGAGAGATCCCCAGCGTATGCGCTTCCCGTATATTCACGGGAGGGGTAATCCATGCAAAAACATAAAACCTGGCGCTCTCTGTTAGGCGTTCTTTGGCTGGTTGATGGGCTTTTACAGTTGCAACCCGCCATGTTCGGGACGCAATTCATCCACCAAGTACTGGATGCCAACCTTATGGGTCAACCGGGCTGGTTGACTCCCATCCTGCGGTTTAGCTACAGCACCTGGGCCGCGCATCCGCTCTTATCAGATTTGGGTGCCGCCTTTTTGCAAATAGCTATTGGCATCCTATTACTCCTACCTAGTCAGATTTGGTATACCCGAGGCCTCTGGCTTTCATTGGGCTGGGGAAGCCTGGTCTGGTTTATGGGTGAAGGTGCAGGGGGCATGGCTACCGCCAACGCGAGCTTTGTGACCGGTTCGCCGGGCTCGGCAATCCTCTACGTGGCACTCACCGCCTTGCTACTATTGCCAATTACATGGTGGGATTCCGGCCGGATTGGTGCGGTGGCAGGTCGTATCGTCGGGACATTATGGCTCTTGGGCGCCATTTTGGAGACCCGCCTAGATTTTTTCCATGCGGCGGGTCTGGTGTCACCATGGCAGGCTCTGGCGACAAGTCCGCAACCTTCGGTCATTTCTTCTGTCATTCAGCAGGTGGCACTATATCTGGGACACATGTCGAACTGGACCAACGTCAGCTTCATTGTCATCATGGCCGGATTCGGAGTCGCCTATCTTTTAGATTGGCATCCCACCTGGCTGAAAATCAGCGTAGGAATCTGGTTGTTTACGATTTGGTGGTTGGCCATGGATTTTGGTGTGTTGGGAGGAGTCGGTACCGATCCCAATACGCCGCCGATTTGGCTTTTGCTGATGGCTCTACCCTGGGTATGTCACCCAGACCGAAAAGCCATTTTGGCCCCTGTTGCCAGCCGGCGACGTCTCGAGTCACAAGTCGGAGCCCAGTAGCACACCCGGATCTTGCAACTCCGGGTCCCCCCGTATACCATAGTAAACGGCGTCGCTAAACCACGACCTAACGGGACGGAGGAACTTTCTGGTGCGTGCTGTGACTCGATTTGCCATCATCGCTTTGACCGGAGGCACACTACTTGCGGGGTGCGGACAATCTGCCGCACCATCGACTCCCCCGGTCTATTCCGTAGCGTCACAGCATTGGGTCAGTCCCGCGTTTGGTGCTCCGTCCGGGGGCATCGTCATTGCCATGGCCTCTTGGTGTAAGTTTTGTGCCTGGGAAGCCAGGTGGCAAGAACCCGCCTTGATTCGCTGGGCGACCCTGCATCACATTCGGGTCTCGCTCGTCGTCATCTCACCGTACGGGGGAATTGGCGTGCCGGGTCCATTAAATAATTCAAATGCCGGGGTCGATCACCCTAAAGCTCTTCCGTCTAAACACGCCGTATCGCTCTTGGCCACAACGATGGATACCTATGCCCAGGAGTTTCACTTAAACCCCGATCGAATTTTCTTAGATCCCAAGCGTGATAGCGTATTTTCTAAAAAAGCGGCCTATATCCCAAGCTTCTTCTTCCTCAATTCCCACGGCAAAATTGAAAAACAATTAGAGGATGTACAAACCGCCACGAAACTTGAAGCGGTCGCCAGCCAACTCGGTTTGGGAAAATCCTGAGTGAATCTGAGTGAATCCTGGCCGCTACGACGGGGCTTAACGCCCGCCTCGCCGTTGAGGGATTATGTAGCACTCGGCTAAGCATGCAGTCGCGCCCAGTGCTCCATCGGAAACCCGGTGACTACACGCCCTCGCTTTCCCATCGTGGTGCCCGCCATTGCGAGCGAATTTAAGACCGATTCCTCGACCGCCTCGATGGTGGCTCGAAACGCCTCGGACATCAAAGATCCATCCTCTTCGAAGCCCGCCACGAAAGACTCGACGCGCACGGTACTGAATGCCACCACAATGTCCCCACTTCCATGCGACACATAGGACCCCGTTCGTGCCAGGCCGACGACCGCGCGCTTGGCTAGTCGCAAGAGTCCACCCTGCGTCAACGGCAAGTCGGTGCCGATCACAATCATGATGGAGCCATCGGCCACGGATGGTTCATTTATGGATGTATCAGGACTCCTTGTGGGTGGCATCAATGCATCACCGACGCGGATTCCGTTGATCTGAAGATCCTGGGCCGACCCAAAGTTGCTGACCACCAGGGTGCCAATCGTATGGGCGCCGCTTTTCCCCTCAAGGGTCCGAGAGGCCGACCCAACCCCGCCCTTCCAGCCAAAACACGTCATGCCGGTACCGGCACCAAGCGCCCCTTCGTGCCGGGAATTACTCTGTAACGCGGCCTTAATGGCTTGGGATGCATGTTCTGGCCGCACGTGGAGTCCCCTCATGTCGTTTAGGTAACTATCGTTGCACTCGCCCACGACCACATTTACCGAGCGACCGTCTCCGATCTCGGGATCGACCTCAATCATGTAACCTGAACCTCGCCACGGATAAATCCGGGGGGTTCTATTCGCGAATTCCGGCAACCTCTTCCTGGCTCTCACAACACTCTGTTCCCGAAGGGATTCCCTGCGGTCACGAGGTGGCTACATCATCCAAGCTCTTAGTCGCTGGATTACCCACGATACCGACCGTGGCGCAAACTTTCTCGGACG
Organism: Sulfobacillus sp.; assembly: GCA_027343695.1. Classification (GTDB taxonomy): domain Bacteria; phylum Bacillota; class Sulfobacillia; order Sulfobacillales; family Sulfobacillaceae; genus JAKADJ01. Next base: position 14,021 of record DAHWKJ010000082.1, read on the forward strand.
ACCCGCTCTGACTCGGGCCGCTGGGATAGCGGCCCAAGGACGAGGGACGAGTCCCTCGACTTGCAGGTTGGTTTTTGACTGCCTGTTGCCAAGCCGTCCACAGGAGCGGTTCCGCACCTGGCCAAGACTCACGAGCCTTGGCAACTTGGAGGGCATCATCTTCCACAAAGCGGGCCAGATAGGCACTAAAGAGGTCCCTTTGCGTGGTCACGCCACACTCACAGGCGTGGACCCGCTCAGAAAGCCGCTTTTTGTGTTTCTTCCCGCATAAAGAGACTTGGGATAAGGCCGTGGTGCGGGTGCTGAATTCGAGGACCTCCCCGCCAGCGCTTGCAGCCTTGCGGGTTAAGATCGATAAAAACAGCTTGGGAGCCCGAACACTAATAGATCGGCCAAATCGCTTTTGAAACGCGTTGTAGCTCAATTTTTCGGTTTTAATGAGGACCCCGATGCCGAGAATCTGATTGGCGAGACGCCCATGCAACGCCTTGCGATGCGCCGCTTCGCATCGAAAGAGCTCCTTGAGCAGCGCTTGCGTCGCTTTCTGCCGCCGACTTTGGTGCGTGGGATGTTTACCGGGGATGGCCCGGCCCTGGGTGTCATAGCAATCGGGATTATTCGCCCGGCGCTGCCGGGCGAGATGCCGTTGCAAACGGCGAATCGTGCGATGATCCCGCAGGATCTCCTCAGCAAACTGCTTGAGGTATGCTTGGCTCCCGCCGACGATGGCAATGGTTGACGGGCCGATATCCAGGCCCAGGATCTCAGATCCGATAGGATGTTTAAATTGTCCCGTTTTCGGGTCAAGTTGTCGCATCGGGAATCCTTCACAGACCAGTTGAGCAAAGAACCGTAGGTGTCCACGAATAGTCCGCCGTACCAGCCGCACATACTTGATTCGTTGTGCGAGGCCATAAGCAATGACGGGATCACGATTGGCGTTTTTGGCCATGAGCAATGTGAGACCACGCCAATGCAGGGCGTTCTCGCGCCAGCGCAATCCGGCTTGATTGGACTTGCCTTCGAGGCTACCAATCTGATGCAGACCCCGTGTCCCCTTAAAGCAAACTTTCTTGGCTCGACCTAAGACAATTTTATTCACCGCATCAAACGCACGGTGCACGAGGGTTTGTCCAATGACGGCGTCCACATGGTCGCCAATCCATGATTGGTGGATCGTGGTCGCATACCGCGACAACGCATATTCGGTGAAGCCTACCGCAATACGCGCAGCGGCAAACGCCGCTGCCCGTTCCTTTCCCCGGCTTTGCGGAATTTTACGAGCGATGTCGTAGGCTTGAGACTGCTGTTAGAGATGCATACGTCTAAGGGCTTCGCCCAGCAAGGCATTGTACAGCTGCCGTGCCACCTCAAAACGTGTCTGCAAGGTCTTCTCTTGTGAGCGTGTCACGCGCAAGGGCACTTCGCAGACAAACGATGGCGTGGTTTTTCGACCGGGCTTAGACCGATTTTTGGTTTTCGATGTACTGTTTGATAACGGCAAGCGGGGCACCTCCTACGGTCGACACAAAATACGAGTTTGTCCACAAACTCGGCAACCGGCTCTTGAGTCGAGGAAACTCTTGGCGCAATAAGCGTGATGACCGTCCCTTGACCTGTTTGACGAACTTATGAATACCATACTGGGGATCGACCTCTACCAACAGATGGACATGATCCGGCATGACTTCCATCTCAATGACCTCGACGGTGCGTTCTTCGGCCACCTGATAAATGATCTCCTTCAGCCGTTCATCCACGCCCTCAACCAAAACCCGCCGCCGATACTTCGGGCACCAGACCACGTGATATTTGCAGGAATACACGACGTTGTGATTGGATTTGTCGCCCATAAATTAATTATCAGCATTGTGTGGTCTA
>DAHWKJ010000025.1 GCA_027343695.1 Sulfobacillus sp.
AACGTGGGCGCTGACAGCCCGAAATAGGGGGGGTGTGATGCGGAACAAATTATGGCAGGTTTCAATATTTGCTGTGCGCGCCAACGCGGCGCCCGCTGGGTTCCTGGATAGAGATAGTCATCGCGACTATATTCGTCGTGCGTGACGACTTGCCTTTGCGAAATATTGCGACTAGCTATCTCGATAAATGCCAAAGTTTAGGTGTGGAATACGTGTTCTAGGCCTGGTCCCTATCTTTACAACGATCTAGACGTGATGGGGTAGGGATCCGTGAAAGGACTAGGCCTCGTATTAGTAATGACGTGCATGATATCATGACACTAATCGTTGGCATTTTCAGAAAGGGGTTTGTCGATGGGAATCTCACACTTTGAGCGAGACCAAGATGCTGCTCGCCACGACCTTTTAGAACAGTATCGTTCGGTGAGGATGATGACCGAAGAGCTGGCGAGTCCCCTAGCCATCGAAGATTATGGACTCCAAGTCATGGCCGATGCGAGTCCCCCGAAGTGGCATCTGGCGCATACGACCTGGTTTTTTGAAACGTTTGTCTTGAATCCCAACGGGTTTGAAGCCTTTGATCCTGCCTATGCATATTTATTCAATTCATATTACGAGACCGTGGGCAGTTTTTGGCCGCGCGACCAACGCGGTCACTTGTCACGCCCCACGGTTGAAGAAATTTACCGATACCGTGGCGTGGTGAATGAGCGTATGGAACACTTTATCAGTACTAGTGACAGCGACCGCTTTAGTGCGATGATGCCCGTGATTGTGCTCGGACTGAATCATGAGCAACAACACCAGGAACTGCTCCTGACCGATATCCACTACAACCTCAGTGTGAACCCCTTACAACCGGCATACCGCAATCTTCCAGAGCCACCCCGGCGAGCGGCCACGCCCGCTCGGTGGAATACCTGGGAGGGGGGCCTGGTGGAGATCGGGTATCGCGGCGGTGATTTTTCGTTTGATAACGAGAAACCCACACACCGGCACTGGTTGGAACCGTTTAAAATGCAAAATCGTCTGGTAACCAACCGTGAATATCGAGAATTCATGGACGATGAGGGATATCAGACCCCAACCTTGTGGCTATCTGCGGGATGGTACAGGGTGCAGAGCCACCAGTGGGAGGCTCCTTTGTATTGGTTTGAGAGAGACGGCGAATGGCATCAATACACATTGGGTGGGGGACGGACCATGGATTGGGAGGCTCCTGTCAGCCATGTGAGTTTCTTTGAGGCAGATGCCTTTGCACGCTGGGCCGGCAAACGCCTGTGTCACGAAGCGGAATGGGAGGTTGCGGCGCCCAAAGGATCCCTTGGTCCGGCCAATTTATTAGAGAGTGGCTGGTATACCACGGTCGGCGCGGAAGATTCCGCGGAACAGGGTCGGTTGCTGCAAATGTTCGGCGATGTGTGGGAGTGGACGCAGAGTTCCTATGCCGCATATCCAGGGTATCGACCCGTTGAGGGGGCCTTGGGTGAATACAATGGGAAGTTCATGTCGGGCCAACAGGTCTTGCGCGGCGGGTCGTGTTTAACGCCAAGGGGCCATATTCGCGATACATACCGGAATTTCTTTCCGCCGGAAGCTCGATGGCAGTTTAGTGGGATCCGGTTAGCGGATGATGGTTAGCGTTATCGCACAAGAAGGGATGCGGGAACTCTCTATACCCGTCACCCTTCCGTACAGGATTCTTATTTTACGCGGATTCTTGGGTCTAACACGCCATAGACGGCATCAACCAACAAGTTGGCCATGATAATCCAGAAGGCTCCGAATAGCACAGTACCCATGATAAGAGGGACATCGAGGGCCTTAATTGCGTTCCAGGCTTGTAATCCAATGCCGGGCCATCCAAACACGGTTTCTACGACCACGACGCCAGCCATAAAATATCCCGCGTCCATTCCGAGTTGTGTGATCAACGTGGTCAATACTTGCGGAATCACATGGCGGATCATGACTTGCCATTCGGACAGTCCTTTGGAGCGAGCCGTGGTAATGTATTGCTGAGGGAGCACGTCGAGAATCCTGGAGCGGATAAGTTGCTGATAGTAGGCGGCTCCTCCAATGCCTAACGTGAGGCCCGGTAAGAAGACATACCAGACGACGGGGGATCCATATCCCCCGAGGGGAAACCAGCCAAACTTAAAGGCGAACGCGAACAACAGGAGAATGCCAATCCAAAATTGAGGCATGGCTACAGCGGCCAGACTGGCCGCACTGCTGACACGGTCGACAATACCCCCGCGCCGTTTCGCGGAATAGATACCCAACGGTAATCCCAAGATCAATTCGAAGATCACGCCAGTCAGCGCAAGCTCCGCGGTGGCAGCAAATTTCGACAAGATTGTCGCTAACACGGGCGTGCCATATTCAATCGAGGTCCCGAGATTCAAGTGCAGGAGATTCCATAAGTAGCGGCCATATTGTTGGTACAGTGGTAGATCCAATCCGAGTTGTCGACGGATGCGCAAAACATCGGCGACGGTTGCGTGGGGCCCGGCGATTGTTCGGGCGGGATCACCGGGAAGCAGATAGGTTAAGACAAAAGTAATGCTCACCACAATGAGCAGATCGACAAGCGACCACCCGAGGCGTCGTGCGATAAAACGTATCATGAATGAATGCCTCGTTTCCATAGCCGATACCCTTCACCAATTTGGGTGACGGCTACGATGGTAACCACGATGGCCAGTCCCGGGTACAGAATCAGGCCCGGATCCGATCCGTAGTAGTTTTGGGATTGCGCGATCATGAGACCCCAGTCGGGTGTGGGGGGTTGAACCCCAACCCCCAAATAACTTAACCCGGCTTCGAGCAAGAAAACCTGAGCCACGGTTAACACAAATCGGACGATCACGGTATCGAGCACATTGGGCATTAAATGATGCGTCATCAGACGCCGGGGTGACCCGCCGAGAGCAATGGCGGCGGTTACAAACTCTTGCTCCCGTAAGCTTAAGATTTCGGCGCGCACCAACCGCGCCGTGTAGGTCCAATATATTGCGGAGATTACGATAATGAGATTCAAAATGCTCGGAGACACGATGAGCACCATAGCCACCGCAAACAATGTGAGCGGAAAGCTCATCAGGACATTGACGAATCGAGAGATTACGGTGTCAATCCAGCCTCCCCAATATCCAGCCATGGTCCCTAGGATGATGCCACAAATGGATGCCAAGATGCTGGAGGAAAAGCTTATCAGGAGGGCGGGCCGGCCACCCCAGAGCAGTCGACTAAGTTCGTCTCGTCCGAATTGGTCTGTCCCTAAGGGAAACTCTGGGCGGGGACCGAGCGGAACGCCGCTCGAAGTCAGCCCGTTTGCGAATAACTTATCCGGATTATGGGGCGCGATCCACGGTGCGAGGATGGTGACCACGACGATAGTCAACAGCACGATGCTAAACACGATAAACGTGGCGTTCGGTCGACGCCTGCGAGGCTTGAATTCATCAGTCTCGGTCTCTACAGGCTGGATCTGGGCACTCATCCCCCACCTCACCTTCTACGATTTAGATGACAGCGTTAAATGACTATACACGGCCGGGAAATACACCGCCGGAAGTTTAAAGCCATGCACTTCTGGGCTATGGAAAAAGGTTAGCTCAGGGTAATAGAGCGGCACATAAGCGGCATCTTTCATGGCCCGTTTGTCAATCTGATCATAGAGGGCGACCCGCGCTGCGCCTAGCGGCATTTTCGATGCGGCGGCCTCCATGGCGTTCAGCGTTGGATCGTTAAGAAACGCCGGATTGGATCCCCCCACGACGGCGGGGGACGTGACAAAGCCACCGATGAAGTCTGCAGGATCCGGGTAGTCCATGTACCAGCTATAGGTCATCATAGGAATCTTGGCGAGTGCGGCGGACTCGGTAGGCAGCGGCTTGGCGGTGACCTTAATGCCAATCGCTCCGAGGTCGGCCTCGATCAGGGTTTCTATCTGGCTTGTCCCGGTTTGTTCGCTGGCCAATCCCAAGGTGGTGGAAAATCCATGCGGATACCCGGCTTGGGTTAAGAGCTTTTTGGCTCGCGCGGGATTGAATGGATAGAGGTTAGGAAAACCTTTCCCGAATCCAGGCAGAGACGTCGGTAATATGCCGTTGGCAACCTGGGCACGACCGTTTAACATCTGCACTAACCGGGCCTTATTCAGTGCCATTTGCACAGCTTGACGCACTAATAGGTTGTTAAAGGGCTTGACCGTCTCATTCAGCGCCAACAGAATGACAGCGGGGGAATACCCGGACGTAATGTCTTTCGCGTATTGTGGATTACTTTCGAGACTGGTGTAGTTGGCCGACGGAATACCGTCACCGACTAAACTGGCTTGGCCATTTTCGACCCGCAAAATACCCACGGAAGGATTGACGTTAAAGTCAAACTGCAGGGTGCTGGGGTAGGCATGGGGTCGGAAGTAATGGGTGTTCTTCTTGAGCACCATGCTTACCCCGGTTTTCCATTGGGACACCACGTAAGGGCCATCCGTCACAGGGTGGGTGGCCACCTGGCGGATAGAGGGTGGATAGACCGGGAACGAGGCTGGAACCGACAACACGTAGGGAAAAGCGGAATAGGGTGTGTTGAGCGTATATTGGAGCGTGGTGGCATTAATGGCGCGGATTCCCAACGATTGGGAGTGGCCGGCTTCGTATTGACTCGCCCCTTTTATCATCCACCATAAATAGGTGTCGGGGGATTGGAAGCTCGGCGACAATTCCGTGCGCAGCGCATACACGAAGTCCGCTGCGGTGACCGGCTTACCATTGGACCAGGTCGCTTTGGGATTCAAATGCACCGTATACACTAAACCGTTGTGACTAATTTGAGGCATACCTTCGGCGATGCGCGGTTGCAGTTTGAAATGGGCATTGTCCGAGTACAAGCCGACGTAGAGCGCTCGGCCAATATTCCAGTCCTCACCGTCATAAATTTTTCGGGGATCAATGGTTTGAGGATTTTGGCTCCACGTCACCTTTAGGGTACCATTGCTTAAGGAACCCGTAGGGGTTCCTGTGGATGTTTGGGTACCACAGCCAGCGGTCAGGCTGGCTAACGATAATACCATCAATGGCGCCATCCATCGCGGGGTTTTCATAAATGCCTCCTTTTCGGTCAGCCCAACCTGTGAATTCAATAGGATGACCTTTAGACTAGCTGTTGGAATCAGAGCACGCTCTTCGATATTGTACCGTACTTGGGAAAGAGGCGCTGAGCGCGTCATATCCTGCGGGCCGATCAGGCTCAACAGGGCCAGGCGGAGAGGGCAAATTAAGCCCATAGGTCGGCCAGGACACCTATCCGTACACCAAACTGCGCGGAGGAGCCAGCCTTACCAGATACCCGCGTGAATGGTATCCAAGGCTAGTCGGACTCCGGCCGCAGGATCAAACTCATAGGCGCGAAGTTGGTCGTAAGTGAGGGATACGTCCGGCGCTAGATGACGGACTGTCGCATCTAACTTGGGCAGGGCCAGGCTGTGTTTGAAGGAAATGGTTCCATGCAACCGTGAATGCGGTAGAGTAAAACGAAGGCTATCAATAAAGCAATTGGGGGCCTGCGCTGATGGGACACCAACATGGTAGGCGCCTAGACTCTTGAGGGTCAGGAGAATGTCAAACCCTGCACTATACGTGTGTGCTCCGGTGACCACGACAATCCGGGGACGCCAGCATGGTAAGTCGGCTAGGGCGGCCTGAAACGTTGGAACCGTCGTAAGCCATTCGGATACATCGCTAGCCTGTACAGGAGATCCGTTTACCGCTCGCCTTTGCCACGAGCGCTCCGCATCGAAATCGTAGCCGCCGGGACTTAAGTCCCGGTCAGGAAGTCGACCGTAGTTTTTCTGATATAACGTAGAATATCGGGGAATTTGGTAGCCGTCATCCACTGTATTCAAGGCTTCAGATCCAAATAGTGCCCAACCCAACATATTGGCTAATACGGAATTGCCTCCGGTCGATTCTCGTAGATCCACCACAAGCCATGAGGTATTGGCATGCGTCATGGCGTCGAGGCAGCTAGCCAGGATAGGGGTGGCCGCCGGAGAATCGGCAAGAAAGGCATGGAGTGCGGTCCCAGTCGGCGGATCGCCGGGATAGATCTCTTGGTACCAATCCTGAAGTGCTCGGTGATATCCCGAATGCCACCACACTTCGCCGGCTTCTCGGTAGCGCATCAAAGTGCCGACCCGTAGGATGACAATCTGGCGTGTCGCGTCGGAAAAGCCCCAACCCATCTGGGTTTCGTCTACGGACGGCATGATTACGCTTGACGGTGCACTCCATTCGGGACCGAGCGGCTGGGGCTCCCACATGAAGGTTTTGCTAATCGAGGTCCCATCCGCTTTGCGCAATGTCAGCGTCAAGGGCCCCTCGTTTGGGTGCACTAATTCCTGCATAAGGTCTCGGGATCGGAAGGCATCGACCAGGCGACGCCACACATGAAGGTGGTTATCGCAACCGACGAGCGTTTCGAGGGACACCGCGAGCTGGGCGACCGTAATATCGTTCACGGTTTGGAGCCGGGACCCGATGAGTGATCGATGTTCGGCCGCATACACACGATCCACGTAGATGCCGTCCTCAATCACTCCAAATCCGATGGGAATTCGATCCATGGAGTAGGGATTGGAGATCGCACCCAGTGCAGTGTGACCGTCTCGAACCGCTGCGATAATCGGCCGAAGCAGTCGCAGAAAGTCAGGAACCGAAAGGGATTCCGGTAACGAGCGGTAGATATCATCCACACGACGATAGAAATTCACCGCACCACCCGCACCGGAAAACGGGTCTGGGTGGGAATCTGTGAGTAATTGACACAGGATTTCGATATCATCTTGCATCGCTTTTTTTGTGAGTTTAGTCATTTGGCCGTCCTCTCCTGCAACGTTGAGGCAATCCGCCCCCCGTTTAATCGTCTATTTGAACTTTCATGGCACCATTGTTGTCAAATACGGCGTGTGGAGTACACGCTACTTCCCATGCGTTGTTTTCCGGATTGCCGGGGATGCGGCTAGGCGTCAGCCACCCCAAAGTGCCAAAACTTCCGCCGATGAAAGCTATCGGAGACTTCCCGGATGCGATCGAGTTTGTTGACGAGGGGAGCCAGAATTGCTGGATCCGCAAGCAGGTGATCCACGGTAGCCAATTCCGCTGGCAGGGTCCACATCTCGGGTGGCATGGCGACCGTCAGAAAGTCTCATTGTTGATGATCCGCTCGTTGCATGTCCTCCTCGAAGCAGGACCGCGAAAACCTGTTTACCGGGATCCCCCTTCGAATTTGGATGGCTTCGTTACCGGATAAATTCGACATGAGGGCCGGGAATCCCTGCTTTTATGCGGTTTCCAAGGATCCGCATTGGGAGTGGCAATAAAGACAAATTCTCGGTCGGGGCGGTCCGGGGCATCACGCACATCGTCTACCCGCAGCCCGGCCTCGTGCAAGGACTCGGTGACTTCGCCAAGGGTCCGAAACCGCAAGGTCGAGTCCGACGTGAAGGTCGCACCGTCACTCTGGAATACATACGTCCATCGAAACGATACCAAGGGGCCCTGAACGTCGGTGACTTCTGCCCACCCCTGAACGCGCTCCCCATTGACCAACTCGATTTGGGCGTACGTATGCTCCCGGTTCCAGTTGCGCCACGCTTGGACGGCAGGATTTCGTGTCTCGAACACCAATCGCCCCTCGGGGTTCAAGACCTCCCGGACCTTCAGGAGCGTCTGACGCCACTCCTCGTCCGTCAGATAGACTTGCGCCACGTTTGCCGTCATGGTCACGAGGTCGACCGTCAGGGGCGGGAGAACCATGACCGTGCCACACACCCATCGAACTTTGTCCGCCCACGCTTTGGCTCGCGCAACCTCTAACGACGCGGCCGCCGGCTCTAGTCCGATCACCGTGACCCCCTTGGCGGCCAGGCGACACGCCAAAGTGCCGGTGCCACATCCCACATCCAGGACCGAGGAGGCCCCAAACTCGGCGACCATCGCCTCGTAAGCATCGAGATCGGAACGGTCCGGGTCGAACGGATCATAAATTGCGGCCAGTCGGGGATTCTCGAATATGGGGTCCGCCATGCTTTCATCTCCCCTTGGTCAAGTATTGCAATTATAGTCTAACCAGCCTGTAGAGGGCATTACTTAGCAAACATACGCCCCCGAATATGCTTGATTAATATGACCAAGGTTGCATGGCGGACCCCATGTTGAGAAATCTGTCGGGCCAGCCACGAAGTAATCGGATCCGCCCCAGGCCCGGCGTGCCTTTGAAACGGGCCTGCTGACCTTGTATCTTGTTACCTTGGGGCTAGCATAC
>DAHWKJ010000039.1 GCA_027343695.1 Sulfobacillus sp.
CTTCCCCTCTTCCAACAAACGAATCAAATACGGACGGGACACCTGCAGCAAATCCGCAGCCTGCTGTGTCGTCAGCGCCTCTTCGTAATGCAAAATGGACACAGAATTGCCCTTAGCCAGTTGTCTTGCTGCCTCCATTAACACGCGAACCAGCGGAGTGGGAAGTTTCACCTCAACGCGCTGCTCATCCACCAGGACATAGTTCGTGTTCGGGTGTGCAACCAAGTCGCCAGCCACTCGCTTAATGGTTTCGAGATCTTGCTCGTCTGGCCCGATTAATATTTGATCAGCCAAAATGCTCCCCTCCTCTGCGGCTTAGTCTACCCGTCTCCAATCGCATTATACGAATTAACCGAAACAAACGCAACAGTTTCCTGGGGGGAACCGAGGCACGATCTTCGGCAGTCCGCCGTCCCACGGAGATCCTATCAGAACACCTTTATCGCTTTCGATGACTCTGTCGTCCCGGAATGACGTTGGAGAGGTCGGTACTACTTGGCACAGTGACGCACTGACAACGGCCCCATGGCCAGCCGCCACGTCTTTCCCTATCGGGTCTTGTGCCTGACAAGCTCAGCAAGCGGGGATTACTTAGCGACGCGAATGAGGGACTAAACGGCCCAATCCATGATTGTCGACACTAACGTTTCGCCCATTGAATGAAGTTATCCGACCCGCTGGCGGAGGATGGGCTACATAAAGCAGTGCGTTTGGAGTGCACCAAAGTAGGGGAACCTTGGGTAGGTTACGCTTACGATTTGAAGTATAAAGTGGCCATCTGGTCACTTTATGGGTAAACCCACAATAAAGTCCACCCTGTCTTTCGGCTCCGAACCCTCTTGGTGACGGCTCGTGGTGACGGGCGGAATAAAACTGGGGATTTTTGGGTATTTTGAAGACAAAATAAAATGGCCTCCAATCCTCGGAAGCCTTACGGAGCTTGACTTTGGCGGGGATATGTGGGAATCGAACCCACCGTCGACCTCTGAGGCCGACCATTGGATTTGAAGTCCAAGGAAGGCACCAGGCCTCCACCTACCCCCAAGCCAAGAATCATCATAACGGGTTCCGCACAGGCTGTCAAAGAGATTCTGGTTTGTCTGTTAAGAATGGTTGAACCCAAGTGGTATCGGTGGGTGTGTAGAGTCCAGTCGATAGATAACGCTCCCCTGAATCCGGAAACGCCACGACAATCGTCCCACGTAAGCCGTGATCCAAGAGACGTTGGACAGCCGCGTATGCGGCGCCTGAAGACAGGCCTACGAGCAGGCCTTCTTGGTTCGGAAGAAGTTTCGCGGCATTCCAGGCTTCTTCGTCAGAAACCCGAATCACGTCGTCAATGACGGAACGATCGAAAATTTCCGGCACGAAACCGGCTCCTATGCCCTGGATCTTATGTGGTCCCGGTTCTCCCCCAGATAAAACTGGTGAGCCTTCCGGTTCCACGGCAATAATCCGGACCCCCGGATTTTTCTTCTTCAGGAAACGTCCGACACCCGTTACGGTACCGCCGGTGCCCACGCCTGCCACAAATGCCGTGATGCCACCGCGGGTCTCTTCCCAAATTTCTGGACCGGTCCTGTCTTCATGGATCTGAGGGTTTGCCGGATTTTCGTGTTGGCGTAACATCAGAGCCCCTGGCAATCGTTCGGCCAGAGACTTAGCCCGATTGATGGCGCCTGTGGTGCGTTCTTCCTGTGGCGTCTCGATAATGGTGGCACCATAGGCCCAAAAGAGCTGTTTCCGTTCCATACTCTGCCCCTCGGGCATGAACACCACAAGACGAATCCCCATCACCGCTGCGACCATAGCGAGCGCAATCCCAGTGTTACCCGAGGTAGCTTCGACCAAAATTGTATCCTCCGCGATCTGGCCCCGTTCCTCGGCATCTTTGATTAGGGACCATGCGGTGCGATCCTTAATCGAGCCTCCAGGATTGAAGGCCTCGAGTTTGGCCAGTACGGTGGCCCCATACTCGTCCGAAAGATGGTTCAAACGTATCAGCGGCGTGTGTCCAATATGATCGATGATTGACATAGCAAAACCTCTCTAAGTTCAAAAAGACCCTTCTACACAACGGTAGAAAAGTCTTTTTGGAATGGGATCGTTATTGAGGGGGCTGACTCTCGTCTTTGACCACCGCTTGCACCGGATACTCTTGTGCACTGACATCGTTTTTGGCATTCTCGCCAGCCTGGCTCATCGAGGCCTTAAATTCCCGAATGCTCTTGCCGAGTCCCGACCCAATTTCCGGTAACCGCTTTGGACCAAAAATCAATAACGCCACCACCAGCAAGACAATAATGTGCATCGGTGATAATAAATCTCCCATGGGTCTCGCTCCTTTCCCCTATGCCCACCAAAATTCCGTTGCGACCATTATACACTATTACGTGTCCTCTATCGCCGATTTAAAATCACATCATGGGCCCTCAGCTCCAACTCCATAGGAACTGGTTCGAGGGGCGCCATCGCGTTCCCGGCGGGATCCACCGCCCAACCGAGCAGCAAATCCGTGAGATGAGGATTTTTTGGCAACAGCGAGCCATGCAAATACGTCCCAATGGTATGCTTATACATCGCGCCTTCGGTGCGATCTTGCCCATTGTTGCCTTGTCCCAATTGCACTTCTGCTAATGGGATGGCCCCGGTGCCCAAAAAGGTCCGGCCTCCGTGATTTTCAAAACCTACCAAGCTTCTTGGCGTAATCGGCAAGGACGTTTGCGCCACGACATCTCCCGTAGCGCGTGGCCTCCCGGCCTCCGTCGTAACGTCTAAAAACCCTACCCCTGGAAGTTTTTGACCATCCACCGTCCGGTAATAATGGCCCAGTAACTGATACGCGCCACAGATGGCCAACATCGGTATCCCATCTTCTAATACGCGGGTCAGTTCTGGGGCTCGGCGTAAAAAGTCGTCGGCGATCCGTGCTTGATGGGTATCTTCGCCCCCACCCATGAATATCAAATCCACATCCTGCCATACAATGGGTTGATCCGGTTCCCCGTTGATCACCTCGACCCTCATGCCACGCAACAGTGCTCGATGTTGCAATGCAATCACGTTACCGCGGTCCCCATAGAGATTCATATGATTCGGATACAGATGTAGTATCCTCAGAAGAGATTTTTGGATGCAAGCCACCCTCATTTCTTGACCATACCCGTCGAAATTTGTACGCTAATCATAGCATGAGTCAGAACCGTGAGGACATTCCCATGACACCAACCGATTGGCCGGATCCATTACATAAAATCGGAGTCGTCCCCACCCATAAACGCCGCCTCGAGTATGCGGCCCGAGATGGGTGGCAGGCCGCCTCATTATTAGACGTCCCTCCGGCTGCTATTGCCGAGCTCACCCTCTATTGGCTGAGCCATCGGCCGTTTGGTGTGCTCCATTCGCCCGAACGCTCGCCGCGGATCCGGCGTCTGCAACAATGGTTTGGGCAACTCGTCCGGCCCATGAATCCGCAGGAGATTGCTGTACTATGTCAAACGCCACAGCCGCGCTTGCCGTGGCGGACTGGAGATTACCCCTACCCCCTGTTGATGGACCGCCACCTACTCGATGTATCGATGTTGTGGCTCAGTCTCGGGGATCACATGTTTTGGATTGGTCTACCTCCCGAACGCCTATTGCAAGCGACGGCTATGTACCTCATGGATATTTCGGATGGTTACTGGATTACCGAGACGCTGCGGCCCGAAGATCGAATCAAGACCATTCCCATCGATATTAAAGCCAACGACCCGTCAAAATCACGGAAATAAGACTGATGCCCATTATAAAGACAAGAGTAGCGCGCATGCTAATCGCCAACGCATGCAAGATTGTACGAGGAACTAGCGGGTTTTCTGGCGTCCCGATTCGAGGCCGCAGCGACACCACCCCACCTAGGGTATTGGTACCCCCAAGGCCCACCCCTAACGCACCCGCCATGGCCGCTTCCGTAATTCCATTCTTGGGATGTGGGTGGCGTCGACCATCGGTTCGCATCACAGCACGCGCGTGCCGAAATCGTCCCTCCATCCCGGCCGCTAAAAGAATCATCCACCCGGTTAACCGAGCCGGTATCCAATTTGCCCAGTCATCGAGATGCGCCGCAAACCACCCTAACCCGTCATACTTTTCGTCGCGATGCCCCAACACGACCGTCATCACGGTCACCATCTTGTAAAACCAGAGCCACGCAGGACCACCGATAAACCCATAGATTAAAGGGCCCACCACGCCTTCACAGGTACTTTCCGCCACGGTTTCGATCGTGGTGCGGATCATTTCACTACTGCTTAAGGACCCGGTGTCCAGGCCCAACGAGACCGCCAAATGAAATCGAGCTTCTTCGGCTCGACTCCCCAGTAACGGCGCATAGACCGCCAGTGCCGTATCACTAACTCCGCGCACCGACACACCATAATATGTCAAAATCACGACCAGAGCCCGGAAAATCCACACCGAAAAGTGATTAGCGACCATCAGAATGGCAGTTAAAAGACCAAGGACTCCGAGCACCGCTATCAAGGTTAAAAGAGTTCCCGCTAGCCGAAGCATCCATCGATGCCGAAGTCCCTTCGCGGTAATCCCCGACACGAAACTTAAGATATTAACCAAAAACCAGAGTGGATTGTATTGTCTTGGTGGATTCCCCACCATGTAGTCGATCACCACACCGAGCAAAATCCACGCTACTAGTCCTAACCCTGACCAGGCGGCCCATAACGCTACGGTTGACATGAATACGCGACACCTTCCCCACTGTTCCTGGCCTGATATATCGGTAACCCGCAACGACGTCGCACGACGGTTTCGCTATGGACCTCATTATAGAAGATTCGTAACGAAAAAGTCATAAAAAAAGAGCCCGCAGCATCACGACTCTTTTTTTACGCTAATCTATTTGCCGATACTCCACACGTAGGCGCCCGCATCTGCGGCTTGCGAGGGACTGAGAGACCCTGGCTTGGTAGCGGGCATATTGTGAGCAATGAATGTCACCAACGACGCTTGCGTCTTGAATTGGGTCGCCACGGCCGAAGGCCTTGCTAACCGAGGGCCAGAGCTCGTACCCATTCCGCCTTTGCCATGACAAACTTCACAAGTTGAAGCGTAAAGCTTCGCCCCGGCGGCTATGTTACCCATCGGCGAGGGACTCTTTTTGGCACCGGAGCTCTTCGAAGTTGGCGGGGCTTTCCCTCCACCCGTAGTCTTGGTTACGGTCTTTTGTGTCGACTTCAAGGTTTTGACGGCTTTTTTGTCGACCTTCTTACCAGCATGTTTGACATCAGAAACCGCCTTTTTAGCACCATGTTTCACGGTGTGAGACGGACCCGCAGCCATGCCGCATCCGACTAGGATGGGGAAAGCGATGACCGCCAGAGTCAGTTGTCTTAATGCGATACGGCCCATAGAGTGACCTCCTCGTACAGTACCTGGCTAATCTCCATGATGGACAAAACGGGATCACAGTGGTTATCGTGCCTAGCGGACCAAATATTATGCAGAGTGGACGGCTTCTGTGAATACGCCATGCCGAACGAGGAAGGCTCTCCAAACGACTTCTCCCTGGACTGAACGCCGCGGCATCCGCCGTCCTGCACTTTGATGAAGTTTGCATGGCAGGGGTATAATGGGATCAGATCCGCACTGCGGGTCAGACATCATTCATCAGGAGAACACCCTCCCCGATGAAAAAACGGAGTCAAGGAGCGTCCTTGTAATGCCAGAACCGTCATCACTACATCCCGGATTAGACCACGATCTGATTGCTCGAATTAACCAACACTATATCCATGAAGGCCCTCTCTACGGGAGTCTCCCGCAATCCGAGGTCAACGCGGACGAACGGCGTGAGTTGATTCGAGTCGGGTGGATTGCACAAAACTATATCGACCAGCCGGTGATGGAGCCGCCTCAACATATCTTTGACTGGGCCGCTGGACGGATCACCTTTCGAGACAATATTCTCCATTTGGTGGCTCATCGCTTCCCTAACGCGCCCTTACTAGGAACTCAACAAGCGATTCTTGAAGAACTCATCGACTCTGCTTGGGAACAGCAAGTCGATGACCTTCGCGTGGTGCTTCACTCGTGGGCCTTTGCGTCGGCCTGGGCCAAGTCCTCTGATGAGGAGGTCGATCTGCAAGGACGCCAAAGTTTTTCGTTTTATACCGACCAAATGCAAAAAACGGCCCAAGCAGCATTTCGCGCAACCGTGGCCGCACCCGCCCCAGACCATGAATTTTGGGAATTGGTCAAGGCGCTGGAGCAACCGACAGATAACAAGCCATAAGGATCTCGTCCGCCCATGACCCATTAAGAAGAAACTGATTCTTGCGGCGCCCCTCCTCCTCATAACCGAGCCGGGTGTAGAGTCGAATGGCTGCCTGATTGGATGAAAACACCGACAGGCAGATTTTCTGAATCGCGAGTTGCCGCGCCCAATCATGGCCCGCGAGCAGCAGTCCTTCTCCAAGTCCACGGCCCCGGCCTTCCGGAGCCAGCGCCATTCCAAAATTTGCCGTATGCCGATTCTTTTGAAAAATGCCGCGGACCATCTCCAAAGTCCCCACGATGCGTGAGCCTTGTTCCGCGACCAAGATTAAATGAATCTCGGGGTCCCGACGGACCAGCACTTGAGCTTGTTGCTCTGCGCTCATATAGTGGCCCTCGTTGGCAATATAGATGCCTTCTTGGCCTACCTTGGTCAAAATTTCAACGATAAAGGGCGCGTCTTCGGGCACCGCGTCGCGTATGCGATACACGTTGCCGTTGCGGTCCGATTGTTCGAGGAGCGCCATGGGCTATTACCATCCTTGTTCGGGCGTCGTTTTGGTCACCCTGTACCCATTCGCCATATTCCCTCAAATTTCCTCTCATGCGCCGCGCATTCGGCCGCGTCCGTCGCACGGACGGATCCTGTTGTTGCACATATTGAACCTGGTGAATCGGCACCATGAGACAAATCGGTCGCGAGGCCGGATCGATCCGGCCCCAAAACTGCAGCATGCGGTCCTCCCAGCGGAGGTGCGTCGCCCAATAGACATGGCGTGCGGTCACGATTTTATATGTCGTCTTCATGACCCCTATAGTGCCCTAAGCTCAACATATTTATCGAGATCGCGTCAAGGCCAGAAGAAATTTGGCGGCGACCCGGCCCATGGCCACTTGGTCCACCAAAAAGGTGTCATGCCCCCACGGCCCACTCAAATTTTCGTAGTGCACCGGGACTCCCAAGGACCGCATCCATTCGGTCTGTTGTTGGATTTCCTTCCAGGGATACAGCACGTCGCTCAAAATTCCCAGCATCCACACCGGGATATGATGAAGATTGCGGATGTGATCCTCTTCAAGGCTAAACCGGTCCATCGCGTCCGTCAGTCGCAAATAGGTATTGGCATCAAACCGGCGGACCAGTTTTTGGCCTTGATAACGCAGATACGATGCGACCTGAAACTCCTCGTGATCCGGGGACTGATAATGGCGTCCAAATTTTTGTTGCATCGATTCGGGACTCTGATACGAAATCATGTCCGCCATCCGGGCCACTGCCAATCCTGAAGAAGGCCCCTCGTCATTCAGATAGTAGTGTCCGTCGGCAAACCTGGGATCTGCGGCAATGGCCGCCCGTCCCACGGTATGAAACGCAATGGCCCAGGGAGAATGGGTCGTCGGCGCACCCACTGCAAGGACGCCTCTCACCATTTCTGGGTAACACGCAGCATAGGCCAAGGCCATCATGCCGCCCATCGACCCCCCTACCAAAACATAGGGTTTCTTGAGATTTAGGGCCTCGAGCAACCGATGTTGCGCGCGAGCCATATCAAAGAGAGTAAGCCTAGGAAAATCCGCGCCATACGGCGTGCCGTCCTGACTGCGAGAACTCGGTCCCGTGGACCCCATGGCCCCCCCTAGCACATTGCTCGCCACGACGTGATACTGGTGCAGATCAATGCCTTTCCCGAACCCTACGACACCATCCCACCATCCGGCCTGATCTTGATAGGTATGTCGAGACACATGGCTATCACCCGTCAGAGCATGAAAAATCACGACAGTGGGATGGCTGGCTTGCCCCCACTCTTCGTACGCCATCAGCATGTCGGGTAAGGTCCGGCCTGAATCGAGGGCAAACGGTTCCGTCCATGCATGGAACTGGAGTCGAGGTCCCGGAAACCCTTGTTGTTGTTGCCATGGCCAGACCGCATACGGATACTTGGTGAGTTTCATTTCTCTATGCTAGCACAATCACCGCCACGCTTTGCATTTCGTCAAGGAATTGATGCAATTCCTACTATCCGGTCATGGATTTTCTCCCCGATGTACCATCCCGTGTCGACCGTTGATCAACCCTTGACCAAAAATTCGTAGCGGGTTCCCGCCAATTCCCGTCAGTGCCTTGACACCCAGCACTTTAGTGCATTAAACTACATTTTAAATTTATCGTGTCATATAACGATGAGAGGGTATATAGCCTTCAGGCTCCCTACTAGCGAGCGGCACCCGGTGAAAGGTCGCGCGAGCCTATTGCTTTCCCAGCCCTTGAGTTCCCTAATCCGGCGGACGCCTTCCGTTACGCGAGGCAACGAGTGATAGAGGAAGTTCCCTCTATAACTAAGGTGGTACCACGTCATCCCGATGCGTCCTTAGGCGCACGGGAACTTTTTATGTTCCACTTAAGGAGGCTACCCATCGTGAAACCAATGAACCTCGTGATTATCGGATCCGGCAACCTGGCCCATGCATTGGGAAGCCGATGGCTTCATTCGGAACGCATCGCGACCTTGAGCATTCTGGCTCGATCCCAAAAGTTCTTGTCCCAAAACTGGGATGCGGACTTACAAAGTCGAGTTACGTACGATCCGAAAATTCTTAGCACGGCGCATCTGATTGTGTTAGCCGTCAAGCCTAAAGATGCCAGCACGGCACTGCATCAAGTGGCAGAGCACGCAAGCGATTCTGCCGTGGTTCTTTCCGTCATTGCGGGGATCTCCATTGCGCAGATGCGATCCGTGCTACCTAAATCTGGAATTATTCGGACCATGCCCAACATTTGCTCCGAAATCGGCCGCTCGGTAACCGGGTATAGCGTAAATGGCGTCCTGCCCGTAGATCGAGAATATGCTTGCCAAGTGCTCGGCGAATTAGGGGATGCCGTCGAAACCCCAGAATCATGGCTCGATCCCATGACAGCGCTCTTTGGTAGCGGTCCCGCCTACGTGTTGGAGTTCATAGGCAACATTATCAACACAGCCGTCACGCTCGGGCTTGACAGCGATATCGCTCGCCAACTAGCGCTCCGCATGGTAGTCGGCACCAGTGAATTGGCTTTAACCGAACCCGCTCTCGCCTTAGGCGACCTTCAGAGCCGGGTGGTTTCGCCCGGGGGCACCACCGAGGCGATGCTCCATGTACTCCACACCTCGCGCTGGCCAGACATCATGGAATCTGCTTTAAAGGCTGCCGGGAGTCGAGCCGTCCAACTGGGTCGCGAGGCAGCCGCCGCTGTCAAACCACAATGAGTTAGGTGCGTGCCACGAGAGCCACAGCGAGCGCTCCCACCAATCCGCTATCTTGCCCGAGACCCGCTAACACGATTTCGGTGGTGCGATAAAGAGCCGGCATGCTATATTCTTGCGTGCGTTGCTGAATAAGCGGCAACAGCATATCCCCATTCGCCATCACGCCGCCTCCTAATACGATGCGCTCGGGATTCAGGAGGTTGACCAAAAACGAGAGTCCTTGTCCGAGATAGCGGGTCATGTCCTGGATTATCGCTTGACATACCGCATCGCCTGCCTCGACTCCTAAAAACACCGTCGGTGCGTCGATTCCATCCTGCCGTTGGAGATATGGGCTTTCGTTACGTCGTTCGTGAGCAATGCGAGCCAGCGCCGTGCCAGATGCTAACGTCTCGAGACAACCGCGTTGCCCACAATGGCAAACGGGCCCATCCGGAATCAAGACGATGTGCCCGAGTTCACCAGCATTGCCGCGCCCTCCGCTATAGAGCTGGCTATTCACGATAATGCCAGAGCCCACCCCGGTCGAGACGGTCACATAGGCCATGTGTGAGGTCCCCCGGCCAGCGCCAAACATCCACTCGCCCATTCCCGCTGCAGTCGCATCGTTTTCCACGCGGCACGGGATTCCCAAGCGGGTTTGGAGGCCCGAAGCCAAATTAATACCTTCCCATCCCGGGAGATTCGCCGTCTTCAATAGGGTTCCGCGATCCAACGGTCCGGGCGATCCAATCCCGACCGCTGCCACATCCGCAAGGCGAATTTGGGGGCCGGACCCACCGTTCTGGGTACACAGAGACTTCACGGCTTCCGCAATCCGGTCTAACCCGTCTTCGCCGCGTGGCACCTCGTCGGTCGGAAATCTCATTTCGCACAGAATCGCACCCTCCGTGTTTCCAATCCCTACCGCAATTTTGGTGCCTCCGATATCCACGCCAGCAAAATACGCCACGTTCCATGCCCTCCCCACGGTTTTCTCATCGGCTTCTATAATGGGCGAAGTTGCCATTTGATACAAGGACGTCTACAATTTGGGATAGAACATACGAGTATAGGGCGCTCGTAAATACACACAGTACTTTCGAACCTTTTAAAGCTAGCCTAAATCCCCCCATAAAGGAGACAACGCATGGACCAAACAAATTTGGATCTCTTGTCGGTTACGACTATCCGCACCCTCGCGATGGATGCGGTCGAAAAGGCCCAATCAGGTCACCCGGGTCTCCCGATGGGCGCAGCGCCCATGGCCTACACTCTCTGGACACGATATTTGCACCATAATCCACAAAACCCCCATTGGGCCAACCGGGATCGATTTATCCTATCGGCGGGTCATGGTTCGATGCTCCTATACGGGTTACTGTATCTCACCGGCTACGACCTGAGTTTGGATGACATTAAGCACTTTCGACAATTCGGCTCTAAAACTCCGGGACACCCAGAGTATGGACACACCGCAGGCGTCGAAACTACTACCGGGCCTTTAGGTCAGGGCTTCGCCACCGGTGTTGGAATGGCCATTGCAGAACGTTTCTTACGAGCCCGCTACAATCGCCCCGACTTTCCCATTATCGACCACTACACCTATGCCTTGGTGTCAGACGGAGACCTCATGGAAGGCATTAGCGCCGAAGCCGCCTCGTTAGCAGGACATCTGGGTCTCGGTAAACTCATCTATCTATATGACGACAACCACATATCTATTGAAGGCAATACCGACATCGCCTTCACGGAAGACGTTTTGGCGCGTTTTACTGCGTACGGCTGGCACACCCAGCGTGTCACGGACGGCAATGACCTAGGGGCCATCACAGACGCTATTAAAAAAGCGCAAGCCGAAACGTCACGACCGAGCCTCATCGCGGTCCGTACCCACATTGGTTATGGCAGTCCTCACAAGCAAGACTCTCCAAAAGCTCACGGCTCTCCGCTAGGCGCTGAAGAAATCCGCTTAACCAAAAAGGCCTACGGATGGCCTGAAGATCAGTCGTTTTATGTTCCCGACACCGTATTAAGTCACATGCGCCAAGCCGTGGCCAACGGCAATGAATGGGAAGCCGAGTGGAACCATCTCTATGAAAAATGGGCGGATGCCTATCCCGAATTAGCCCGTGAATTCGATCAGGCACTGGCGGGACAGCTTCCCGAGGGCGTCTTTAGCGATTTGCCACAATACGACGTGGGCACCAATTACGAGACGCGGGCGGTATCCGGGTACGTCTTAAATGCTTTAGCACCCCATTTACCCGGACTTATTGGGGGGTCTGCGGATCTCGCAGGATCCAACAATACCAATCTCGACGGTCAGGCATCGTTCGGTCCCACAACCCCTGACGGGCGTAATATGCATTTCGGCGTTCGCGAGCATGCCATGGGAGCAGCCGTCAATGGGATGGCACTGCACGGCGGTCTTCACCCCTATGGCGCCACGTTTTTGATTTTCTCGGATTACATGCGTGGATCCCTTCGTCTCTCGGCATTGATGGGTCTACCCGTCACGTTCTTATTTACGCACGATTCGATTGGACTCGGCGAAGATGGCCCCACCCACCAACCGATTGAACAATTGGCTTCACTCCGCGCGATACCAAACCTCTATACGATTCGTCCGGGAGACGCCAACGAAACCCGAGAAGCCTGGAAAATCGCTATCAAGAGCCAACACCACCCCGTGGCGATGGCGCTCACCCGACAAAAAATCCCAACCTTAACCACCCCCGAACTTAGCCAGAATCTTCAATACGGGGCCTATATTTTGGAACAAAATCACGAGCAGCCGGACCTCATTCTGATGGCGACCGGATCCGAACTTTCCCTTTGCCATGAAGCGTATCTCAAACTCAAGGACCAGGGCCATCGGGTGCGCGTGGTGAGCTTTCCCTGTTGGGAGCTTTTTGAAGAACAATCCCAAACATATCGGGAGTCCGTGTTGCCGCGTCGCGTAACCAAACGCCTCGCAGTAGAAGCCGCGTCCCCTTTTGGATGGGAACGCTATGTGGGTTCGAACGGGGCCATTATTGGGATGAATGGATTCGGTGCCTCGGGACCCATCAAAGAGCTTATGGAGCATTTCGGTTTTACGGTCGACAATGTCCTGCGAGTCGCTACGAAACTCCTCGCAGAGTCCCACTAAAAAGAGGAGGTATTGCGGATGGGAAATCCGATTACGGAAATCAACGCTATCGGTCAAAGTATTTGGTATGACAACATCCGCCGTGGGCTCTTAAAGTCTGGAGAGCTCCGGGATCTTATCGAACAGGGTATTAGTGGAGTGACCTCGAACCCCACCATTTTCGAAAAGGCCATCGATGGATCCACCGACTACGACGCCGCGATCCGGGAACTGGTCGCCGCGCATCGTACCGTCGACGAAATCTATGATACCTTGACGATGGACGATATTGCAGCCGGCGCCGACCTTTTGCGTCCCGTCTACGACCGCACCCAAGCGCATGACGGATACATTAGCATCGAGGTGCCGCCAACCTTAGCCGCGAATACCGCGTCCACAATCACCGAGGCGCGACGCCTGTTTCATACGTTAGGGCGCCCCAACATCATGATTAAGGTGCCGGCTACCCAAGAAGGTATCCCAGCGATTCGGCAGTTGATTCATGAGGGAATTAACGTCAACGTCACCCTCATTTTTAGTCTTCAAAGCTATCGACAAGTTATCGAAGCCTATTTATTGGGTCTCGAAGACCGTATGGCAGAAAACCTGCCAGTCGATCGCATTGCCTCCGTAGCCAGCTTCTTTGTAAGTCGAGTGGATACCCTCGTTGATAGGATGATTAAAGAACAAAAGCTGTCTTCGGATCTGGCCGGCAAGGCCGCCATTGCCAACGCTAAACTGGCCTATAAACTCTACTTGGAACAGTTTGAATCCCCGCGATTTACCCGCCTTAAGGAGGCGGGAGCGATGGTGCAAAGACCCCTTTGGGCATCGACCAGCACAAAAAATCCTGACTACCCGGACCTTCTCTACGTCGACGCCTTAATCGGGCCAAACACCGTCAATACTCTCCCACCTCAAACGGTCAATGCGGTGTTAGACCATGCCCAGGTGGCACGGACGGTGGATCAAGGCTTCGAAGAAGCCGCTCAGCAAATTGCCGCCTTGGAACGTGCGGGGATCTCCATGACTGCGGTGACCCACCAACTGTTAGAGGAGGGTGTAGCCAGTTTTAGCGACTCCTTTGTTACGCTCTACCGGGGTCTCGCCCGAAAACGCGCTCGCATCCTAGAAGATATCACCCCCTGGGGTCTTGACCCGCTCCCCGCCGTGACGCTGGCGGCACTAGATACCCTCAGCCACAACAATGCCGTATCGCGGATTTGGTCGCATGATGTAAGCCTTTGGAAAAACGAGGCACAACACCAGCGCATCATTCAAACCGCTTTGGGCTGGCTCGATGTAGCAGACGCGGTCATCAAGGATGTGCCTCGGTTACTTGGCATCCGTCGCACGCTGTTACAGGAAGGTTATACCGATGTCGTGGTGCTGGGAATGGGTGGTAGTAGCCTCATTTCCGACGTCATCACGCACGCGTTTCCCGCCACCGAGGGCCTCACCTTACGAATATTGGACACCACCCACCCGGCAGCTATTCAAGAACTCACGGACGCTTTACCCATTGAGACCACCCTCTTTGTGGTAGCCAGCAAATCGGGTACGACCACGGAGCCCAATGCGTTCTATCATTACTTCTGGGAAGTCGTGGTCAACAAGGGATTAGACCCTGCAGCGCACTTCGTAGCGATCACAGATCCGGGCACGTCGATGGCCCAAGAGGCCCAAAAGCGTGCATTCCGAGAAGTATTCCTCAACCCGGCTGATATTGGTGGGCGATATTCTGCACTATCATGGTTCGGCATGGTCCCAGCCACCCTGTCTGGTGTCGACACTATTGCTCTATTAGAGCGTGCCGAAGACATGATGGCCGCGTGTAAGATCGAAGACCCCCGCCACAATCCCGGGGCATACTTGGGAGCTATCTTAGCGTCGCTGGCGAAGTCCGGCCGCAACAAAGTCACCCTGATGATTCCGGGTGCGGTGAGCCAACTGGGGGACTGGATCGAGCAATTATTAGCCGAATCGACCGGTAAAGAAGGGACTGGGCTGATTCCCCTCGCTCATGAGCCGCTTCTCCAAGCCGAGCAGTACACGGATGATCGCGTTTTCGTCGGCTATGCGTCCGATGAATATCAAGACCCTCAAATGATTGCGTTATGGGAGGCCCTTGAGCGTCTAGACCATCCCGTGATTCGTCTCCCATTACCGGACACCATGGCCCTCGGCGGAGAATTTTTCCGATGGGAGTTTGCCACTGCGGTGGCTGGGAGCCTCTTGGGCATCGATGCCTTTGATCAACCCAACGTCCAAGAAAGCAAAGAAAACACCAAGTCTCTATTGGCCGCATGGAGTCAAAAAGGCGAGCTTCCAGCGGAACCCCATGCGTTTGTCGACGGCGATTTACGGATGGATGCCCATGGGATTACGCCGACTGAGCACACTCTCGAGGGGCTTCTAAGAGGACTTTTAGAAGCCCGAGTTCCCGGAGACTTCGTTTCTCTGATGGCCTATATCGACCCTAACCCGGAAGATGCCGAGTTACTTCAAGACCTACGGTTGGCCATCGGCGAACGCACTCAACTGCCAACCGCCTTGGGTTTCGGCCCGCGGTTTTTACACAGTACGGGTCAACTCTTCAAAGGGGGGGCCAACCAAGGGCTTTTCATTCAGCTTGTGGCAGACTACGGTCCCGAAATCCCGGTGCCCACCGAGCCATTCGATTTCCGCACCTTAATTACGGCGCAAGCCCTCGGCGATTTTCAATCGCTGGTGAGCCACGAACGACGGGTTATCCGGATTGTCGTCTCGGGCAAGCCTAACGACGTGCTACGTCAAATGGCTCAAACGGTTCAATCTATGTCTTTAAAGTGAGGTGTCCATGATGCACATTGGAATGATTGGATTAGGCCGCATGGGCGGCAATATGGTGGAACGATTAATCGAAGGTGGGCATCAGGTCTCCGCCTACGACCGAGATTCTGCTGCGGTCGAGCGAATTGCCGAGGTAGGGGCTACTCCTTGTAAGACATTAGAGGATTTAGTCAAGAGCTTAGCGGCACCACGCGCGATATGGGTGATGGTTCCCTCAGGAGATCCGACTGAGTCCACGATTACGACCCTGTTGGATTTGATGGCTCCCGGCGATATCTTAATCGACGGAGGTAATTCCAATTTCCGCGACTCCATGCGTCGCGCCAAGATGGCGGAAGCGAAAAGCATCGCGTTCTGCGATGCGGGCACCAGCGGGGGTATCTGGGGACTGAAAAATGGGTACTGTCTCATGGTAGGAGGACCCGATTCCGCAATCCATCAGGTTGAACCCGTGTTTAAGACCCTTGCTCCCGAGGACGGCTACCTGCACACTGGGCCCGCAGGATCCGGCCATTTCGTCAAGATGGTCCACAACGGGATTGAATATGGCATGTTAGCGGCCTATGGTGAGGGCTTTGAAATCATGGAAAAGTCCGAGTTCTCGCTGGATCTGCCAAAAATTAGTGAGCTGTGGAACCACGGCAGTGTGGTCCGTTCCTGGCTCTTAGAACTACTGCGAGACGCTTACGCGAAAAACCCGGACCTCAAAGACATCCGCGGTTATGTCGACGATTCCGGGGAAGGCCGCTGGACCGTATTCGAAGCCATTAACGAAAACGTGCCAGCGCCCATTATCACGCTCTCGTTGTTATCTCGGATCCAGTCACGGCAAGACGAATCGTATGGCGCCAAGGTGGTCGCTGCACTCCGCAATGAATTTGGCGGACATGCGATAAAAAAAGAATAGACCGGACTCGAGAGGGTTCGTGACCCGTTCAAAGCGTAAAGGAGCGACTCCATGCTGACTGAGACCCCTATGACCAATCCTTTACGGGAAGGCCTTGTCGATGGCCGGCGACCCCAACCTTTCACCCTCGTGATTTTTGGGGCCGCCGGTGATCTGGCGCACCGTAAATTGTTTCCGGCTCTCTACAACCTGATGCTGGATCATTGGTTGCCCACGCACTTCAATATCGTGGGTATTGCCCGCCAACCCTACACGGATGAAGAATTTCGCAGCGAAGTAGAAGCCTCGATCAAAAAATTCTCGCGGCGCCCTTTCGATGCCGCGCAGTTCCAGTTATTCTCAGACGAAACACATTACATTACCGCCAATTTCGATGATCGAAATGCCTATCTGCAGTTGAAGACTGTGCTCGAAACGATGTCAGACCGGCAACAGATTCCGCCCAACTATCTGTTCTATATGGCGACGCCCCCGAGCTTTTATCCGATCATCGCAGGACACTTAGGCGAAGTCGGCTTAAACCAAGATGCCGATGAAAATAGCTGGGCCCGCGTCATCGTGGAAAAGCCCTTTGGACGCGACCTGTCCTCGGCCGAAGATTTAAACATTCGCCTCCATCAGGTGTTCGAAGAGCGGCAAATTTTTCGTATTGACCACTATCTCGGGAAAGAAACGGTCCAAAACATCTTAGTGTTTCGGTTCGCCAACGGCATTTTTGAACCGCTTTGGAATCGTCAGTACATTGATCATGTTCAAATCACGGTGGCCGAGTCGCTGGGTGTCGAAGGACGTGGTACGTACTACGATAACGCGGGAGCCATTCGCGACATGGTGCAAAATCACATGTTACAACTGGTTTCGCTGATCGCGATGGAGCCTCCCGTAGCGTTCGATGAAGATGCGGTTCGAGATGAGAAAGTGAAAGTATTGCGAGCGATTCGTCCGTTTACCACGCGAGACATTACGGATTATACGGTCCACGCCCAGTACGAAGCCGGATTTATCGACGGCACCCCAGTACCTGGATTTTTGGATGAACCGGACATCGCGTCGGATAGCCGCACCGATACCTATGTCGCCATGCGACTTCTGATCGATAACTGGCGTTGGGCCGGTGTGCCTTTCTATTTGAGAACGGGCAAGCGATTAGTTAAGCGCGCCACTGAAATTGCGATTCAATTCAAGACCGCGCCTCATCGTTTCTTCAGCCAAACCGCTACCCCCGAACTGGAGCCGAATGTCCTAACTTTGAAGATTCAGCCTGATGAGGGTATCGCGCTCCGGTTCGGTGCGAAGGTGCCAGGACCCGTCGTGCGAATCCGAACCGTGAACATGGACTTCTTGTACGGCACCTCTTTTGCTGACGCAGCGCCTGAAGCTTATGAGCGTCTGTTGCTAGATGCTATGGTCGGAGACTCCACGCTCTTTACCCGTAAAGATGAGGTCGAAGCCGCGTGGACCCTGGTAACCTCTATTATGCAAGGCTGGGCACGTGCGAAAAACCCTGTAGCCACCTACGAATCCGGCAGTTGGGGCCCCCGGGAAGCCGAGGAGCTCATCGCCCGCGACGGATTTCGCTGGAGGCGACCCTAAAGCGCCTATTATCCGTACGAGGGAGGAATGAGCGTGGCCATACCCAGCACCGTCTCTTGGTCTGCCTCGGATCTGAAAGGACCACGATTGCTCGAGGCGATTAATACCGTAGTGCCGAATGCCCTAGGCGGCATCAAACCTATCGTAGCCACCGTGCTTACACTGGGTTTATATGTGAAAGGTATGGCATCCCAAGATTGGCTTCTCATGGCACAGCAGATTGGCCAACACCACCCGTCACGAATCGTGGTGATTAATCCCGCCGACCCGACGGGTGAGCCACGCCTCGATGCCAGTATATCAGCCACTCTGACCCAAAGACGCCCCACCGACATTCCCACTCTCTTTTCCGAATGTGTCGAACTAAACCTCAAGGGCGGATTGGCCACCCACTGGATCGACCTGATTCAACCTCTGATTAGACCGGGGGTTCCGGCATATCTTTGGTGGATGGGTTTACCTCCACTTACGGGATTCCGATGGGACCTCCTTAGTACCACGGGCTTTACGCATCTGGTGGTCGATACCGAGACCCGCGATTGGCGGGCTTGGCTCCCATTATTGCGCGACGCCGTCGCTCACCACATGCGGGTAGACGATTTAAACTGGCAGCGCCTCGCGGATCTACGACAGCATTGGGCGCAACTAGGTGACCATGCCGTAGGTATCAGTGTGCTGATGAGGGTTCAGACGATCGACATCACATGGAATACGGAGAGCCCCACGCACTGGGTCTGGTGGTTAGCGTGGATCGCGAGTCGCTTCGGATGGACGTTGGTTCTCAATGACGCCCAAATCCCCGTAGCGATGAACACAGAAAACGGTTCGGTACCCGTGACCATGCAGAAAGGGGCCACAGCCACCGCTCGTCTCATCGCCGACGACCGGGAAATCCGTACCGTGATGACAAAAGAGCGCTTAGTCACTCATATCCTACAGCAAAACCATCCCCTATATCACTTGGACGACCTCCGCATCACGACGACCGTTCAAGATGACATGTTACAAATCTTGAATCGGGGCCACGATGTCCTTTTTCAAGAAGCACTGTCTTGTCTGTTATCGGTTACCGAGTCCGTTGGAGGTGAACGACATGCCTGAACCTGTTCTCCACGAGCATGAAAAAATCCCTGCCTTGCTCCATGAGCTTGCGCATTGGTTAACCCAAGAAGCCCACAACGCAGTCCGTCATCACGGCCACTTTTTCTTAGCGTTATCTGGGGGCAGTACCCCTCGCCAACTCTATCACCTGTTGGCGTCACCGGAGTGGCAAAAAAAGATGCCATGGGACCGCACTGCGCTCTTTTGGGGCGACGAGCGGGACGTGCCCCCAACCCACCCCGAGAGCAACTATCGGATGGTGAAAGAATCCCTCTTAGATCAATTAAGGACACCGCCTTGGCTGATTTCACGTTGGTATACGGAATCCCCGTGGCCGATGGCGTTGGCGGACCAAGAACAGCAATTACAACAATGGCTACCCAAGGCCCTAGGCTATCCCCAGTTCGATGTCGTGCTCTTAGGGCTTGGACCCGAAGGCCATACGGCTTCTTTGTTTCCGGATTCGCCGGTTCTCCGCAGTCCCCGATGGATCGAGCATGTTTTTGTGCCGTCTCATGGAGTCTGGCGTTACACCTTGGGCCTGGAAACAATCAATGCCGCGCACCATTGCGCCTTCTTAGTAACGGGTAAGGCTAAAGCGGATATCGTCGGCGAAATCTTAAGACACTCAGGCGGGACCCTTCCAGCATCTTTAGTCCAGCCCGCTGATGGTCTGGTCCACTGGTTTTTGGATCAGGCTAGCGCGATTAAGGTGTCCCGATGATCCGCCCGGATCCTTCCCATACCGAGTTTTTGTTAGTGTCCTTCGAGGGGCCGGATCCCTATGCCCAAGCTGGCGGACTTGGAGTTCGCATGACTGGGCTCTCCTTGGCCCTAGCGGCGCGCGGCTTTGGCACCCATCTTCTCTTTTATGGTGATCCCCTCCTCGATCCCATCGAAGACATCGGTTCCTTGCGCTTGATCCGGTGGGGTCAACCCCTTTCTGCCCGTTTCCCGCTCGGGGTCTATCATGGTGAATACGAAAAGCGAGACCATCTTCAAGCCACCTTGCCCGAATTCGTGGTCCAACTAGTCGAAGATATTGCCGCGCAAAATAAACGGCTAGTAATTCTTTCTGAGGATTGGCAGACTGTCCCTGCCCTCCTCGAAACGAGCGACCGATTGTGGCAACAAGGGCTTCGAGCTCACGTCACCTTAATCTGGAATGCCAATAACACCATTGGTTTTGACACGATTCATTGGCCTCGGCTCCAATATGTGGCGCAGCTAACCACGGTGAGCCGTTTCATGAAACACACCATGTGGAATTACGGAGTCAATCCCACCGTCATTCCCAACGGAATCCCCGACGAGGCCTTCGATCTTGGATCCCGCAGTAAGAAGAACCCCTTCATTTCATTGCACGCTGACCTCACCCTCGTCAAAGTGGCACGCTTCGATCCCGACAAACGATGGACCATGGCGATAGACGCCATCGGCCTCTTAAAGGCCCAAGGTGTGGGGGTGCGCGCCATTGTGCGCGGAGGCATAGAAGGCTATGGTGACGAGGTCCGACGTCGGGCCCGGTCACGTGGCCTTCGATGGGAACCGATGACCTACCGGCTTGGTTTTGAAGAAGACCTGGCCGCGTCTTCTGCCGACATCATCGAAGTGACTAATCGGATTCCCGATGAGGAACTCCGGACTCTTTATCATTACGCTGATGCGGTGCTTGCAAACTCCGGCATGGAACCTTTCGGGCTCGTCGGCTTAGAAGTCATGGCGCAAGGCGGAGTTGCCATCACCGGAGCCACCGGTGAAGACTACGCTATCCCCTATCATAACGCCTTAGTGGTGGACACCGACGACCCCGAAGAAATGGTCCACCATGGGTTGCTGCTATTGAACGATTCGAACCTGGCCACGCGCATCCGATCTCATGGACCCGATACCGCGGAACAATACCGATGGGGGCGGGTCATAGACGGCCTCTTGTACCGTATCCAAGATTTTCAGACTCACCGGAAGTAAGGATCACCACGTGTTCTAAAATAAATTGAAATCGAGGGACCACCACCATGAATCATTTAATTGTGTTTGATATCGACGGGACCCTGATTGATGTCCAAGGAGCCGGACATCGCGCCATGGACCATGCTTTTGAGGCCTCTTATGGGATTGCCCATGCCTTTGACGGAATTAGTTTCGCGGGCGCCACCGACCTCGGGGTGCTTCATACCGCGGCACAGAAACATCACCTTAGAATGACTCCAGAGGACGTTCTGGCCTTCAAAACGCTCTTTACTTCCCATATCCAACGAGAACTCCAACAGAGCCCGGGTCATGCTTTACCCGGGCTTCCGGACCGACTTTTTGAGTTGCAAGCCGACGGCTTCGACTTAGCGTTAGGCACTGGTAATTTCAAAACCTCCGCCTATCTGAAACTTGCACTGTTTGGGATGGCTGGATTTTTCCCGGTGGGAAGTTTCGGTGATGATGGGATGACTCGTTTGGACATTCTCACCCATGGCATCGAACGCGCTCGTACCTATTACCAGAAAAATTGGGACCAGATCACGGTGTTGGGAGACACTCCAGGCGACATGGCTGCTGCCGAAAAGCTTGGCACCGTCGGATTGGGTGTGACGACCGGGTCTTACTCGGAAGCCGAATTAAAATCGGCGGGTGCCCATGCTGTCCTGCCGAATCTCGCGGATCGAGACGCCCTGATAAACCATCTGCGACCATGACCACACCTTACGGCAGCTTATTAACTCGAGACCATGTCTCATGGGACTGGGTTCCCCGGTACACGGTGCCCCAGACCCAGAACCCCCTCGTGGTGTGGCTCTTTTCTTCGGAGGTCCCTCCCCATCCACGGGGTGGTCTCGGACGGCACGTCGACCGTCTCGCCCGATACCTGGTGCATCGAGGGCACCAAGTGCGTATGGTGGCACCATTTCCGGATCTGGGAGTGAGTTCTCCCTATTCCAACGTTTCTCAACCAGAAGACCATCTCCCGTATGCAGTGTGGGATGTTAAAGACCTGCCCAATACCCCGTCTGACTTCGCCCGCGAGTCTGTGGTTCATGTGCACGACCCCACCCTATGGCCAGTCGCCAAGGATTTTTCAGAGCGGCACAAGATCCCTCTCGTCATGACTTGGCATATGCTCTATGGTGCTTGGGCTCGGGCATTATTTATGGCTCCCGATGCACAATTCATGAAGCACGAACAAATGGTTATCCGAGAAAGTCCCCATCAGATCTGGGTGAGTCATTACCTTCTGGACCAAGCACAACTCCTGTATGGACCCCTTGCCAGGGGAACCCGGCATTCAGTGATCGGAAGCGGGATCTCGTTTCCTTCCATCAATGGGGCTCATCTTCCGAAGGGATTTCCCGACATCTTGTTCATCGGGCGTCTCGAACCTGAGAAAGGCATTGATTGGCTATTCGAGGTACTTTCTGGTTTAATGGCAAGCGAACCCCCTTTGCAGATAGTCATTTGCGGCAATGGGTCTTGGCGTACGAGGATCCACCAAGAAATTCAGGATCATGGATGGCAGCATCAACTCCACGCGGTCGGTATGATTGGCGATGAAGAATTAAACCAATACCTAATGACCGCCAAGATGGCAGTGTTGCCCTCCCGATTCGAGCCATTTGGACTGAGTGCGCTAGAAGCGATGAGCGCAGGGGTCGCCACGATTTTAGGCCCGGCTCCAGGATTTCGGGAGTTTGCCATCCCGAACCAGAATTGTTTGGTGGTCAAGAGCCCCGATGAGTTATCTCGCGCCATCCAGCATTTATTGCATAATCCGCAGCAAAGGCAACAATTAGCAGAAAGCGCCGAAACTCTCGCCAACCCATGGCACTGGAGTCGCATCGGAGCTGAAATCGAACGAGAATACTACCGGACGTTGGAGTGTGGCAAGAGAAGTCAAACTGAAGAGGTGTAGCGCGGGTTGACACCTGAAGCCCCATTCGTATCAGATGACGTTCATGGACCATACGGAAGAATTCCCTCTGAATTCCGAATCCTCCAAGCGAGCCAAAGTGAAAACGCAGGGCCACCCGGACAACTCAACGAGCCGTCGGCTGCCCCTGCGAGAGGAAGATCTCTTTGATTAGTCATGTCTACCCACGATGACACGGCAAATCGGCTACTATTACCGATTGCCGATTAACCTACGCTGGCGGCGACGGGGATCACCACCCGGTGTCCCCATATCGAAACCAAGGCGAAATTCACTGCGGTAGCTTGAATGCGGCCTCCAAGGACCCGGAAGGACTGCAATTGACAGGAATTCGAACCCAAGTCCTGGCGTATCATCGCCAGATACATCCATTCGCTAGTGAGACGGGCCGAATCAGCAACCGCCGCAGCATTACTCATGGCATCTTGGAGACGCACTTGATCCGTGAGGAGGGTCCCGGTGGTGACCGCCACCGGGACACCTGCCAAAAAGCCTGCTAAAACTACGAGAGCCCAAATCATCATACTACCACCACGGTCCCGGATAGCCCCCACCACCCTTCGTCACCATTTGGCTAGTGCGGATCTCCGCCACCCTGCGCGGCATCATGGGTAAGTTAGTGTGGATGGGCAGCAAGACTTCAACCGAGGCCAATCTATTCGACGTATTGATTTGTACCTGGACCCCACTCAGTCCATAGCCGTCACGTAGTAGAGAGTTGACCACCGATTGTTGCACCGAAAAGTCCGATCCACCATTGGCCATGGTAACTACCCCCGATTCGGCCGCTTGCCCTACGGCGTAGGCCTCCGATACATATTGAAATGACCCAATCACGCCGACAATTACGAGCCAAAACAGCGGCAACACCACAAGAATTTCCACGAACGCATTACCCGCTAGGGAATCGTATTGAGATTGCTGGTAATTTGCCCGAACGCGTTGACCAAGGCATTGCGCAATGCTTCGATGGGGATAATCATAGCCAGAACCAC
>DAHWKJ010000053.1 GCA_027343695.1 Sulfobacillus sp.
CCATGCAAACCGACCTCTTGAAGGATGTCGACGTACTTCTCGGAGGGTTCGAGTTAGGAAGCCACATTGGCATCACGGATCTTCAGCGGAGTACCGATTGGCGCCAACGTTTCGCGGTCTCCAAAATGCTGGAGATTTTGGACCGCAATCA
This sequence comes from Sulfobacillus sp., assembly GCA_027343695.1. Classification (GTDB taxonomy): domain Bacteria; phylum Bacillota; class Sulfobacillia; order Sulfobacillales; family Sulfobacillaceae; genus JAKADJ01. Next base: position 152 of record DAHWKJ010000053.1, read on the forward strand.
ACCCTTTGCGGTCCTGTTAAAACCGGAAATCTTTGATGCCATCCGTCAGTACATTGCCGAACTCGAACAACAACTGGAGACCTTACAAGTCGACGCGCTGTTCGCCCAACGTCCCGAAGCGCAAATGCATTGGACCACGGGCGAGGATCTCAAGCGGCAAGCCCAGGAAAGCCTCCGCGACCGCCATAAGTTGATCCGAGGGTTGCTGGATGGCGATCAATGATGCGCTGCTGCAGCTAGGGATTGATCAGGTGTCCGCCATTGAGGGAATCGCCATGGACGCCGACCGATTGGTGGATGACGTAGTTCTCCTAGCCTATGTATTTGACGACCCTCAACGATTTTCGACCGCCCTCACCCATGTGATCAACGCGATCCATCTTATTGTCCGTCAGCGGCGCATTGGGCAGCCCCTAGTCAATAACAAGGCGGGATGGTGGTCCTACCACTTTCAAAGTCAAAGGACCCCACGCCATAAAGCGGATATGCGGATTGTGTATCAAGATACCGGGACTACGATCCGAATTATGGGATTCGGCCATCGATGGATTCCACAGGACCTGTACACCCGACTTTCTCCGAAATAATCATGCCTTCTACCACGGAGGGTCTTTCTGCGGATATGGGCTCACGCAACATGGTGTCTCCGGCAAGATTCGAACCGGTGACGACCGGGATTAGAAGGCCCGTACTCGGGGGTCTACGGCGTGTCTCCGATGCGCTGTAGTCATTGTCCATCAAGGGATTAGAGGTTTCGGAGCATTTTACGCTGTCGCTCCCAAACTAGCCATTCCATGGCTTCATGGTGACGCCGTGGTGACGGCTACGATACGGGAGTCATGCGGCCCTCCGTCGGTCACCCGAAAAGAAACCCTCCGATTCGGCACGATTTAGGGCGCGGTGTGCCCCCGTTTGCGCCGTCGCTTTTATACGTGCGTCCAGTTCCCCTCGATTTCTACGAATTTCGGGACTAATTTCCTTTTCACGTGATTCCGGCCTACGCCCTCCTTGTAGACGCTTCGAAGCCGGAGTGACCTCCGACCACGCAAGACTCGGTATGGAGCTGTTGGCTTAGGTTTACCCCCGACCACCCTTAAAGGCGGCGCGTGTTTCTTGAGTTTATCAAGGCGCACCCCCCGTAGGCAGATGATAAACGGCGGAAACAAAGGGTCTAGACAGTCCGAATTTATTGTTCCCAGCGCCTGGCTGGCGATGAAATCTCGACTGGGGTCCGTACTCGGTGACACCTCTTAAGAGCCGAACTGCTATAATTGAGATACAAAATAGGGGAGGTGCGCGAATGGCAACAAGAGTCGTACGAGATTCGGACCTGGCCAACAAGCTCCGGAGTGCCACGGCAGATGGGGAAGCTTTGGTGGAAGCTGGCGGTGTCCGCTTTTTAGTCATCCGGGTACCCGGTGTCATTGAGTTGGACGATCCCGACGAGATGGCCATGGCTCTTGCCGCCGCACAGGAGTATTCTGGGGCCTCCTATGAAGTGCACGAAGTGCTCGAGATATTCCGCCAAGAGCGCGCCCAGGGCGAATGACGTGGGCGATCGCGTGACCTTTCGGGAGACCGCTCTAAACGACCTTCGCCACCACGACCAATGGCGTTTATCGATGGAGCCACCGGCCCCGCCCATCCGGGCCGAAGTCGTGGTGGCCATCGCTCGAAAGCTTGAACCATTCCAAGGGTTTGATGACCTCCCATACCCCGTCGTATCCGTTCATGGAGAAGTGCTTCCCGTCAAACGTTGCCTGGTCGACGTCCGGTCCAAGAGGTTCGTCGTGTTCGTAACTCGGGGCGCCGATGGGCAACCGGAGGTCGCTCGTATACGACACCCACGCCAACAGCCCCTGTTCTGAGAAACCACATACCTTTGCCTTAATTTAAGTTACGTGGACCTAACCCGAAAATAGGCCAGAAAGAGGCCGACGCCTTACGGTGCTCTTGCCCCGAGTAGTGAGGCCCTCCAACAGGTCATGTTCTGCCCCGCGTCGGCATCATGATGATGATCGTGGCGTTTTAACAACCCAACCGTGCAAAATTCCCCGTATGTGTAGATTGCCGTGGATTAGTCGTCGCCTATAGATTAATGAGTTCAGATACGGATAGCCCCGCCTGCCGAACAATGGCTCGAACGGTCCCCTCTGGCAGCACCCCGGGATGATGGGGCACCGCCGTGCGGCGCCCATCGAGTCTGTTTCTCCAATTTCGTGACTGCCTTTCACCGGCCGATCGAACTCAAATCCACGCGAGGATGGCCCGGCGGCCCGATGGGGAAAGACCAGATAGTCCTGATACAATCCCCTGCCAGCATAGACATAGCCTCGGCGGTAGCCATCGGCCACAATGGTGTCGGGTACCGTGGCCTTCTTTGCGATGCATTACGGCGGCCCAGTTAAGACCCGCCAACCCCAGTTCCTCAGCGATTTGCGGCATGACCAGGCGGCACGCCTGCTCCCAACTGGCGCAGAGAAAAGCCAATACCTAATGCCGATACAATGGAACTCCTTATCCACAGCCAACCAGTCTAATCACCAAAGTATCGATACTATCATCGAAACTCGAGGCCGTGTCATGGTCGTATTGCCTCCCGCTATCAAAACGCCGGACGCTCACCTGGTGTTTCACCCAGGTCTGGTTAGCCGTTGTTTCTGAAGCACTAGGACGGCAACCTCAAACGGCGGTTAAAATTCCCCAAGAGCCCGTAATTAAGATGAACCCGCCGCAGCCCATCGGAACAACCTGAATGTCAAAACGACCTTGTATCTCCAGCCTACCAGTGATTCAGATTGTCCCCTTAGGCCATGCGGTGGACTCTATGACCCTATCGCAACGGATAGACTAACTCGATGTCCATTCGCTCACGAAGAACCCGGTTATACCAATAATTATGGTCGGCTCCATGAATGCACAGAATGCGTTTTCCCGGATGCTCGGCAATGGCTCGTTCGGTACGGGCGATCATAATATAATGCCGTGCATTCCATTGAATGTTTTGCACTGCGGGGTTTATTGTCTCGAGCCACGCATACATTCTTTCCGTAACGCCGTCGTATGCAGACGAGTTGAATGGGATACGGCCGCGACTCCTTGTGTCCATTTGCTGCAGGTTCCACGCTAGCAATTCCTGTTCGAGGTGTTGTCGCGTTTCCGCGTCAAACCGGTCAAACGGGCCCGCCTCAAAGACATCTGGCTCAAACCAATTCACCGGCACAAATTCTACCCCGTGACTTTCACAGTAAGGATAA
>DAHWKJ010000061.1 GCA_027343695.1 Sulfobacillus sp.
TCGATTTTAATGATCTTGCTCCCGCCATAACCATAAACATCGTAAATTTCAGTCTTTTTGACTCGGCGGAACAATATCACACGTCGTATCATGTAGTCGAAGATAATTCGGGTACCAAGTTATCCGATAGTCTCGAGATCCATTTCTTGGAACTACCAAAGTTACGTCGGGCACGGCGTAACAACTGGGCCTTGGGCATGAAAAATCCGATAGAGAAATGGCTCCTATTGCTTGATGCTCACGAGAATTCAGCACTGTTGAAGGAGGTGGAGATGATGGCCCTAACCGATCCCTTGATGGAAGAGGCGCTCCAAGTCTGGAAGCAAATGAGTGAGGATCCGGACAATTGGCCCTACTACATTTCGCGACACAAATTTTTGATGGATCAAATCTCCTGGCAAAACGGGATGGAACGTACTGAGGTAGCGCGGTTAAAAGCAGAAACGACCCGAGCAGAAGCAGAGACCGCGCGGCTCAAAGCAGAATCGGCACGTGCGGACGCGGAATCTGAGCGTGCGGAGATCGAAACCAAGTATCGAGACATTGTGGCGCACGCGGCTGAATTAGACACGCGCTTGCGTCAATTACAAAGCGAGATGCGAGAGAACCAAAATAGGCTGGAAGAAGTGCTGGGGGCTTTCAATCGCAACCATGTGATCGTGCGAGATTTTGCGCGGATGTTGCTCGAAAAGGGGGCGACCTTGGCGGAAATTAAAGATCGTACGGGACTTACCGAGGCGGATCTGCTGGCTGAGTAGATTGCCTCTGCACCCACCCATAATGGAAGCAGAAGGGCCCTTTGTGGGGCCCTTCTGTGTGGAATTGTAAGGGCTAAGATTCAGCGACTGTACGGTGTTTCACTTCCGTTACGATTTGGTTCGCCGTAAAGCCAGTGGCGTTGATGACCGGTGATTTTGTCAGAGGATCTTGCATCCCTAAGAAGTTCTCATCAGTCCCTTGGACCACGACGGCATTGGCGGTTCGTAACGAGGCGTCCGTTAAGGAAACCACCCGATAGCCCGCATCTTTTAACGCATCAGAATACGGAGTCAGTTGACCCTCAATGGCCACCGTTGTACGCGTCAAGCGCCTCACCTCCACCGCTAGTCTGTCACGTCAATGCGGACGTCATTCTTACAATGGAGGCCTCAACGAGCCCAGGGCAAAAAAATATCACCACAACGCCACCCCTGGTCGGGTCGGTTCCTGACCGGAATGAGGTGGGAACGGTGAAAGATTTTTCTTCCAGACCTGTATGTAATTGACAGCTAACTAAAGCATGTGTGAAAATTCTACTGAATATATGACACTAATTAAAGGAAGGAGGTGAAGAAAAACGTGAATCCCTCAACAACCGGGAAAAAAGGTTGGTTGTGGTTATTATTGTTGCCCTTTATTGGGGTGGGATGGCCTGGGTTATATGCCTCCATGAACCCAGAACTACTCGGGTTTCCTAAGTTCTACTGGTATCCCATTGTATGGATTGTACTCACCGGCATCATTACATGGATTGTTTATAGTGTGACTTCAGGCGCGGGCGGCACCGAAGACTAGGGTGCCATCCGGGCTATTTTTATCAGCTCTCAACCAAACGAAGGCTTGAAAGGAGTGCGTGACCATCAACTGGACAGCGTTTGTGGTGTTTCTCCTGCTGTTCCTATTGGCGACCGTGGTGGGATTTGGTTCTGGTCGGTGGCGTCGCGGAGACCTTAACCTACTCGACGAGTGGGGGCTTGGCGGACGTCGCTTCGGAACTCTCATCACCTGGTTCCTGCTTGGAGGAGACCTCTATACGGCTTATACATTCATTGCCGTACCGGCGTTAGTGTTTGGAGCCGGAGCCATGGGATTTTTTGCCGTACCGTACACCATTGTGGTATTTCCCATCATGTATTTAGTGATGCCGCGTTTATGGGCAGTGAGTAAAAAGAACAATTATGTGACGCCTGCAGATTTTGTGCGGGGACGCTACCAGAGCCGCGGTTTGGCGCTGGCGGTGGCGGTGACCGGTATTTTGGCTACAATGCCCTACATTGCCTTGCAATTAGTGGGGATTCAGGCGGTGTTGACGGTCATGGGGATTAGCGGAACCGGAATCTTGCATGACTTACCGCTGATCATCGCATTTGCTGTGTTAGCTATCTATACCTATGTGAGTGGGTTACGGGCGCCCGCTTTGACTGCTATCGTGAAAGACTTGCTCGTGTATATTACCATTATCGTCGCTATTTTCTTTATCTCGTCGAAACTCGGGGGTTTCGGGCACATCTTTGCAGTGGCCAACGCGACTTTGCCGGCTAAGAAAGGGGCTCTCATCTTGAGTCCTAAACTAGATCTGGCGTTTGCGACCTTGGCCGTCGGTTCTGCATTTGCCCTGTTGCTGTATCCGCATGTGGTAACGGGCACCTTGGCAGCCAAAAGCGGGCGAACGGTACAGCGTAATGCAGCGTTACTGCCCTTGTACTCCATTGCATTGGCGTTTATCGCCCTTTTAGGCTATATGGCGATCGCGGCGGGCATTCACACCAAGGTGACCAGTTTAGTGGTCCCGCTTCTCTTCTTAAAGGAATTCCCAGCTTGGTTCGCAGGTTTTGCCTTTGCTGCCATCGCAATTGGGGCTTTGGTGCCTGCGTCGATTATGTCGATTGCGGCGGCTAACTTATTTACCCGTAACATCTATAAAGAGTACTTTGACAAAAACTGCACACCCAAACAAGAATCCAATGTGGCGAAAATCGTCTCATTGGTGGTGAAGGCTGGAGCAGTAGTGTTTGTCTTAGCTCTTCCTTTAACCTATGCCATTAACTTGCAGTTGTTGGGAGGACTCTGGATTCTGCAAACCATGCCGTCGATTATGTTTGCTCTCTATACGCGGTGGTTTCACCGTACTGCGCTGCTTATTGGATGGCTGGTCGGGATGGTGCTCGGAACTGGTATGGCGGTGGCGGAACACTTTAAGAGTTCCCTCTATCCGTTCCATCTGGGAGCGACCGTCTTACTGGGATATGCCGGAGTGTGGGCTGTGGTGATTAATATCCTGGTGGCGGTGGTCTTGACGTGGGTCTTCAATGCGATGAAACTCTCCAATGGCGAAGATGAGACGACCCAGTCCGATTACCAAGTGCGTCGAGAAGCTTCAGGCAGCTAGGTCTTAAGCATTGGTCGATAAGAAGCCAGGGATTACGGTGAAAGACCCGTACCCTGGCTTTCTTGATCGCCTGGTATACTGAGTAGAATGCACGAAACACTCAACGAAGTCCTAAAATTGGAGGAGGAATTGGCGTGCCGTCTATCTTTACACGAATTTTACATAAAGAGCTTCCAAGTTTCGCCATTCGCGAGGACGATCGGTTCTATGCTTTTCTGGACATCCGTCCGGTGATGCCCGGGCACACATTGGTTATTCCAAAGGTCGAAGTGGATGAGTTCTTCGATTTAGAAGCAGCGGCACTGTCTGGAATTTTGGGCTTCGCCCAACCCATTGCGTCAGCCTTAAAAGAGGTGCTGGGGGTGTCCCGGGTCGGTCTCGCGGTCGCGGGGTTTGACGTGCCTCATGCCCATCTGCACCTGATTCCTTTGAACCAAATGTCCGATTTCGATTTTACCAAGGCTCGACCGGCGGCACCGGAGCAACTAGAAGCAATGGCCGAACGGATCCGGGGGAAACTCTCATGAATTGGTCGACACCACTTACCAAAACGTTGGGCATCCGGTATCCGATCATTCAAGGTGGCCTGGCTTACTTAGCCCGGGCGGAACTTGCCGCGGCGGTGTCCAATGCGGGGGGATTAGGGCAAATTACGGCAACCACCATCGATGGAGGCCCACAACAACTTGCCGAAGAAATTGGGCATTATCGAGCCCTGGCGGCCGGGCCGTTTGGGGTAAACTTTGCGATTGGACACCGCCCGATTGAGGATCTTCTGGATGCCGCGGTGGCCGAAGGGGCTCCTGTAATCTCGTTGACCGGTGGGAATCCAGCGCCCTATGTGGATCGCGCCAAACGTGGCGGCGCTCGCCTGATGGTTTTGGTGGCGGGGGTTCGTGCGGCCAAAAAAGCCGAAAGTTTAGGGGCTGACGTGGTGATAGCCGTTGGACAAGAAGGCGGAGGCCACATTGGTCGGGATGATGTGGGAACCTTTGTCCTGACCCGACGTGTGGTAGAAAGTGTGAGCATTCCTGTGGTCGCGTCCGGAGGCGTCGCAGATGGATGGGGTCTTTTGGCTGGGCTCGCGCTGGGTGCCTCCGGTATAGAAATGGGCACACGGTTAGTGGCAACCGCGGAGTCGATGGCGCATGGTCAGTATAAGACGGCTTTGGTCGCGGCCACGGAATCGGATACGCAAATCATTGAGCGTTCGCTAGGCCGTCCGGGGCGGGTATTGCCGTCGCGGCATGTGGCGGCCATCCTGGCTGCCGAACAATCTGGCGTGGCGGCTGAGGAGATATTACCGTTGGTGTCCGGTGAGATCAACCGTGGCGCCGCCGTCGAGGGCCGGTTGGACGAAGGGTTCGTCTGGGCGGGCCAAGCTAGTGGATTGATTGACGATATCCCCACCGTGAAGGCGCTGATTCACCGCATGTTAGCGGAGGCTGAGGAACGGAGCCAGATTCTCTACCAATGGATTTTTTCTCAAACATAACGGGTACACCTTAGGAGTGGGTTAATAGGTATGGCATCAACAGAAAAAACGATAGCCCCGGGCAACCATTCCCGAACCTACATTATGATCGGGTTAATGTTGGCCATGGGGCTTGCTGCCATGGATGGCACCATTGTAGCGACTGCAATTCCCTCAATTGTCCATGACTTAGGCGGCTTTTCGCTGTTTCCTTGGGTATTTTCGGTGTATTTACTGGTCCAGGCGGCGCTCATCCCAATTTACGGAAAACTGGCCGACGTCTATGGGCGCAAGCCAATGTTGATGATTGGATCCATAATTTTCTTATTGGGTTCGATGCTCTCGGGCTTGTCATGGAACATGGTGGCATTGATTGTCTTTAGGGGTGTGCAGGGAATCGGGGCCGCCGCCATTATTCCCATCGCGACCACGGTCGTGGGAGACCTCTTTAGCCTCCAGGAACGAGCCAAAATGCAAGGGTACCTGTCGAGTGTTTGGGGGGTCTCGGCGGTCGTGGGTCCCGCCATTGGGGGATTCTTGGTGCAGTATGCATCATGGCACTGGGTGTTTTATATTAACGTCCCGATCGGGATCGCGGCGCTCTTAGTGATCGGGTATTTGTTCCACGAGAAAGTGACGCCACGACGCCACGTGATAGATTACTGGGGCTCGATATTGCTCATGACCTCGATGGGTGCGTTGATCTTAGGCTTGTTAGAAGGCGGCGTCGATTGGGCTTGGGCATCGTGGCAGAGTGCAGCTACGTTGGGTGGAGGGATCCTACTCGTCCTGATCCTAATTTTAGTGGAATCTCGGGCCCAAGAACCGATCGTACCTCTCTGGGTGTTCGGTAGACGGGTGCTCGCCATTGCCAATGTCAGCAGCCTCATTGTTGGAATTCTGTCGATGGGCTTAAGTTCGTTTTTACCCACGTATGTTCAAGGAGTCTTACGGCAAAGCCCGCTTATTGCCGGATTTTCTTTGGCGACGATGTCGATTGGCTGGCCGGTCGCGTCCGCATTTTCGGGGAAGCTCTACCTCAGGATTGGGTTTCGCAATACCGGGTTGATTGGCGCGGTGCTGGTGGCTCTCGCGGGATGGGGCTTTAGTCTTCTCGGTATGCACTCTTCGGTGATTGTGGTGGCTATTTTGAGCCTGGTGATGGGCGCGGGGCTCGGACTGCTGTCGACGTCTATGGTGGTGGCGATCCAGTCGATTGTCGGATGGAACCGCCGCGGAGTGGTTACGGGGAGCAACATGTTCAGCCGGATGCTTGGGAGCACGCTCGGTGTTGCGGTGTTTGGCAGTCTCGTGAATGCGACCTTGGTCGGGTGGTTTAAAAAGACACCGAGCGCCATCCGTGCATTGTTGCCGAAGGGAATCACTGCCTCCTCGATCGTATCCGGATCACCGACCTCAAGGATTCCTGCCCGGGCCATGCATTACGTAGAACACGGACTCTATTTAGGGATTCATCGGATCTTCTTGGGACTTCTCATCGCCGGCCTCTTGGTGACTGTGGTGGGATTATTCTTTCCGGCTAAACCCGAGACCTTAGAAGATTTAGCCTAAAACGTCGATGGAGAGCACGAGATAGAGGAGGTGATGGGGGTGGGATTAGATGCCAAGGGGCCGACGCCCCTCCCCGGAATATTTTCTAAAAACCACGGGATGAAGATAGCCCTCTTGGCAGATGCCCAGAGCATTCATACTCAACGGTGGGTCCATGCCTTACGGGAGTGTGGGATCCGCGTCAAGCTATTCAGTGAGCGACGTTGGGAGAGAGCGCCGGTGCCCACCCAATATCTACCGTGGAGTCGGCGTGGCCGGCTGCAATTGCCGATTGCGATAACACAACTAAAGCGTGGGCTCCGGGAATTTAGCCCGGACGTGGTGCACGCACACTACGCGTCACATTGGGGCCTCTACGGCGCCTTGTCGCGCCGTCACCCGTTCGTGGTGTCGGTGTGGGGGGCGGACGTGGAGGTGTTCGGAAGCCGATCGGGGTTGAATTCCCGTATCCTCCGGTATGTCTTTAATCAAGCGGATGCGATTACGGCGTCCTCGCAGTACCTGGCCACCGTGACGGCACGCTTTACCACGCAGCCGATTACGGTGGTGCCGTTCGGAATCGATTTATCTCGGTTTATCGCGATGACCCCCAATCAGGGACCGGAGCTCCGCTGGATTATCAATAAGGCTCTAGAACCCGTGTACGGAATCGACGTGATTTTAGAGGCCATGAGGATTCTCCAAACTCGGGGGGTCACGACCTGGCGGGGAAAGATTCTCGGCATGGGATCGCAGCGACAGGCTCTTATGCACCAGGCCCAAGGATTAGGGCTCGGTGATCGCGTGGAGTTTTGCGGAGTCGTCTTAGGCAATGACTTACCGAGTACCCTGGCATGGGCCGATCTGGGGTTATACGCTTCGCGTCGCGAATCGTTTGGCGTGGCACCTTTGGAGATGATGGCGTTGGGGAGGGCGGCTCTAGCGCACCGGATCGGGGGTCTTGCTGAAGTCATTCAGGCCGGGATTACCGGGAACTTTGTAGACAGTCTGGCTCCGATGGATTGGGCCAATGCCTTGGAGCCTTTGATCCAGAATCCCGACCGTGTGCGTACTTGGGGTAATAATGGACCAGACTGGGTACGTTCACGGTATAATTTTGAGGACAACGTGCGAGCCATGTTAGGAGTTTACGAAGCCGTATTGGGATCAAAAATTCAGGGTCGGTGAGACGAGACGACTCAACTTGGGACAACAGGAGAGGATAGAGATGGCAAAGGATATCGTGATTATTAGTGTCGATCGTTCCGATCCGCAAAATGTTATCGCGAACACATCGGTCGACCTCATTCATTGTCGGATTGTGATGCCCAAAGCCGTGTTGAAAAAATTAGATTACTACGTGTTTCGGCCCCAAGCGTTAAAACCGATCATTTACGCGCTCATCGAGCGACATGTCGCTCGAAATGGTGGAAAGATGCCCGTGGGAGGCATCACCCTGAGCGCGGATGATCTGGAGGGGCTGCCGATGAATCCGGACGATGACTGAGGCAATCTTCACCATATCGATTTTAACGGCAGAGTTTAGCCGTGTTGTGGACACTTGGACTCTGGGCCCTGTGTTCTACAATTAAGGACCGCCAAGGCTGGTCCAATGGAGGCGAATCAATATGAGCAACCTTTCTGGGAAAGTGGCCTTAGTGACCGGAGGTAGCCGCGGGATTGGTCAAGGGATTGCGCTGGAACTCGCCAAATCCGGGGCGTCGCTTGCCATCAGCTACGTCGCGCATCAAGATCAAGCTGAGGAGACGATTAATCGCATTAAAGAATACAAGGTGGATGCGATTGCTATTAAAGCGGATTCCAGTGAGGTGTCTCAAGTCGAGTATCTTGTAAATCAAGTCGTCCAGCATTATGGAGGGCTCGATATCTTGGTGAGCAATGCGGGAATTGAGCATTTTAGTAGCCTAGATGAGACACGTCAACAAGATTTCGACCGAGTGTTCGCGGTCAATACACGGGGCCAATTCTTTGTTGTTCAGCAAGCAGTTAAACATATGAAACGCGGTGGGCGCATTGTATGCAGTTCATCGATGAGTGCTAGCACGCCTTTTGCTCGCCACGCTGTCTACGCAGCCAGCAAGGCTGCCGTCGAAGTGTTAGTCAAAAACCTTGCCATTGAATTGGGGCCACGAGGAATCACCATTAACGCGATTGCTCCCGGTGGGGTTGGAACGGATATGGCTATGGAGAATACCCGTGAATATTTAAGTTCCTATCCGGGAATGGCACTAGAAGATATCATCAACCTCATGATTCCCGCGGGTCGTCTTGGTACTCCGCAAGACATTGCTCAATTTGTGGCGTTTTTGGTTTCTGATGAGGCTGAATGGATCACGGGGCAAACCATGCATATTGACGGAGGAGTGCACTAGGAATTTCGTTGGCGTGACAGTCGACATGAGTGCGGTGCGACGTTTTGCGTGGCGATGCATAGGCTTAGAAGGAGTCGATGCGATGATACTGGCTTTTATAGAAAATTAAGGGATTGTCGTCGTGAAGTACCCCTAGGTTTTCAACCTCGGCGACAACAATTTCGTGATCCCCGCCGGGATAAAAGGCCTGGATGCGGCAGTCTAAATACGCTAACGCATCGGATAAGACTGGAATGCCTTCTGGCGTTTGGAAGGTCGCTAACCCATTAAAAGGGTCGGGGGGCTGTGCTTTTTGGGCGAATTGGGTGCTGAGTGCTGGGTGGCTTTCGGCGAGGACACTCACCGTAAACCGTTGGCTATTATGAAGTCCCTGTCGGGTGTGGGCCTTTAGATCGACGGCAATCAGGACCAAAGGGGGCGTTAGGGATAACGACGTGAGCGAATTGACGGTCATGGCATAGACGCCGTGATCGTCCTTGGTGGCAACAATGGTTACCCCGGTGGCAAAGTGGCTCATAACATGCCGAAAGTGATGCTGGTCCAAACGGGTACCTCGCTTCCTAGTGCCTTTATGGTAGCATGAGATTACGCGCCTGAAAAGATTCGATAGAGAAGAAAGAGGGATGCCAGCATGTTAATGTCGGAGGCGACCGAAATTTATCTACTGGGTGGAGCCCGTACTCCATTTGGAACCTATGGCGGGAGTTTAAAGGACGTTAACGCGACCCAACTGGGCGTCATTGCGGCCAAAGCCGCCATCGAGCGTGCCGGTGTGCCGGCATTGGCACTGGATCTTGCGGTGGTCGGCAACGTGATTGCCACGGCCCCGGATGCGGCCTATACCGCCAGGCATATTGCCCTGGAAGCGGGTTTAGGCCAGGCGACACCATCCTTAACCGTGAATCGGCTTTGTGGCTCGGGACTCCAAGCGGTGATTTCCGCTGCGCAGGCCATGGCCCTTGGGGATGGCAAGTCGGCTTTGGCCGGGGGCACAGAAAATATGAGTCAAGCGCCATACCTCATACGGGACGCTCGATGGGGAATCAAAAATGGGACCCCGGCGATGACCGATAGCCTCTTAGAAGTGCTAACGGATTTGGGATGTGGGCTGGGGATGGGGATGACCGCAGAGAACCTCGCGACGCAATACCATATCACTCGAGAAAGTCAAGACACCTATGCTGCGTTGAGCCATCAACGGGCGCAAAAGGCTCGTGCTGAAGGGCGGCTCGATCGCGAAATAGTTAAAGTGCCCGTCCCGACCAAACGCGGCACCATCGATGTGGATCAAGACGAACATATCCGGCCCGAAACTTCCGAAGAGTCTTTAGCACGACTCAAGCCTAGCTTCAAGAGCGAGGCGGGCACGGTGACGGCTGGGAACTCATCCGGGATTAATGATGGCGCCGCTATGGTGGTATTGGCGACTGGGGATTTTGTGGCCACCCATGGGGTTAAGCCTTTGGCCCGCATTGTCAGTTACGGTGTGGCGGGCGTGGACCCGACGATCATGGGGATCGGTCCGGTTCCTGCTTCTAAGATTGCCTTAGAACGGGCAGGACTAGATATTGAGGATGTGGGTCTGGTGGAAATTAACGAGGCATTTGCATCCCAATACCTTGCCGTTGAGCAGGACTTGGGGCTCCTGCGAGACCGGACTAATGTGAATGGCGGTGCCATAGCCCTTGGCCATCCGGTGGGTGCCTCCGGGGGCCGCTTGTTGCTCACTCTGGCCCTCGAAATGCAACTTCGTCAGATCCAATTTGGACTCGCGTCCTTATGCATTGGAGGAGGTCAGGGCATCGCAATTATTATCGAAGCGTTGTAATTGGCGGCGAGGATCGGTATGGGTAGTGGCCACTCTCGTGCTCTTCACGGGAGGCTTTATCTGGGTTCAGTCTCGTGGTCGAGACGCGGCCCCGGTCTCTCCCTATGGCATTCCACGCGGGATCCTGGCGCGATATTTTGCTGATGCCATTCGCCATCACGACTATCAAGTGTCCGCTTCGACGCTTCATGCTTGGCTACGCTCGTCCAAATCGGTGGTCCTGATTGACCTTCGGCAACCCGGCGGGACCGACGGCTATAATCGCGGGCACATTGCCGGCGCTCATAATATTCCCCTGCAATGGTTTGGCACCGAACTGACAGCGACCCATCGATTCACCAAGAGGGTTCCGGTAGATAACGGAACGATGGGCGTGCATTTCTTTGCCCTTCCACACCACACACCGATCGTGATCATGTGCTATGACGGCAATGGCGGCGAAATGACGCCTGTGATCTTAAGAGTGCTGGGGTACCAAGCCTTTGGGCTTCGTGACGGCGTCTCCTCATGGAATCCTCGGTTAAATGTTTGGCCCCCGGCGACGGCCATCGACAATCTACCCCTGGTCACCGGCAGTGCGCCGGGAAGTCTATCACTAAGCCGGCCACCACGAGGTGTCGATGTGTTGGGATCGTCGTGGGATGCGCGATTGAAGCCCTTTTGGCAGCACTTGAATCATGTCTATCCGTTAGGCTACAGCCGCCCCTGGACTATCGATGCCAATGCCCTATGGGCTCTTTTGGCAGGGCCGAATCCGCCCGAAGTCATTGATCTCCGAACTCCAGGGCAATTTAAGGCCGGGCACATTAAGGGCAGCCTTAACATTCCGTTTGGACAACTAGGCGCCAATCTGTCGCGGGTTTCGGGAACCCGTCAGGTGGTTTTGGTGTCGCGAACATTACAGGAAGCGGCCGCGGCTAATGCGATCTTGCGCCTTTTAGGCTATCACTCCGACGTATTGAAAAAAGGCCTAGTGACCTGGAATAATCGGGTTGGGAGCATCGAATCGCCCCATCACTATGGTGTTGTGTTCGGACCGAAAAGAGGATAACAGCGACTGGATGGCGAATGGAAAGAAGAATTTCGTGTATGCCGATACCCGAGGAGACCGGTAATGAAACCATCACCCGAATTGGAAACCCTGTTTGAATCAATTATTGAACAACAACAAATATCGACGCTGTTTCAGCCGGTGATGACGCTTGGTGACGCCACCGCGATTGGTGTCGAGGCACTCAGCCGGGGGCCAGAGGGCCCCTTGGCTAACCCGGCCCTCATGTTTGAGCTGGCCAGTGCTTTGGGACGTTCGGGGGTGTTGGACTTCGTGTGTGCGGGCCGTGCGGTTGCCTCCCATCGAGGGCGGGCGGGGAGTCTTTTCTTGAATTTGTTACCGACATCGGTTATTAAGGGACCCCTTACACCAGACACTTTGGCCAGCATGGTGGAGGACACGGTGATGTCTCCCGGCCAGGTGATCCTAGAGGTGTCCGAGGAGGCATGGGCGGAAGAGCTTCGTCATCCGCTTTTAGAGACGCTTGAGGGTTATCGACAAAAGGGGTTTGGGGTCGCCATCGACAACGTGCAAGCGGGACAGATGAGCCTCGACATGATGGCCACCTTACGACCCGACTTCCTAAAAATTGATATCGCCCTGATCCATGGGGCCCGTGGCCATCAAGCCCGCGAACTGCTTATTGAAAGCCTCGTGTATTTTGCGAAACAGCTGGGGGCCCGGATCATCGCCGAAGGCATCGAATCGCAAGAGGATCTGGATACGATGCTTCAGCTCGGTGTGGGGTTGGGACAGGGATATCTGTGGGGCAGGCCTACGGCTCAACCGATTTGAGTTCATAAATCGTCGAAGACAGACCGTGAGCGGTACGGCCGCCCATGATCCACAAGGCTTGACCTTGAGGGGCCACAGCTTCCCCTGCCAGTGCTTGGGGTAAGGGTCGTCCGGATACCACCGAAGATCCTACGATCACCCAGGTTTGTCTCGTCACGGTATGGTGCACATAGCCGCCCAAGACCCATAGGGATCCGCCGGCCATCCCCATGGCACCGTCATAAACTCCCACGGGGAGGGGGGCTAAGCGATGGACCCTTTTGGAGATGAGTCCGATGCGGTAGACGGCAGAACTGGCATGATGATCAGAGAGCTCCCCGCCGACCACATATAAGCTATGGGAGACGACCTCGGCCATGGGTTCGAACAGCGCCTGCGGTAAGCTTGCCCACGCCTGAACCTTGCCGCTGCTTGTGACGCGGTAGATGGTTTTGCTCGGGCCACTGGCGGTGTTACCCCCCACGAGATAGGTATTGGATCCCCCACTAGTGGTTGCGAACCCTGACAGGCCGATTGGCAACCAGGGGCGCGGGGATCCACCATTGAGGTTCTCGGCACGCTTGGATGGGATGTTGGTGGACGAAATGCCTCCGACGTAGAGGTCTTGGGTGGGAAGCGCCACGATTCCCCCTTGCTGTCTTGCTACGGCCAAGGACCCGCTGACGACGGCACCGTTGGACGTCATATTGTAGACGGTTCCATTCAGAGTCTGCCCGGAGCTACCGCCGGCAACGGTCACGAGACCGCCATGGTCGCTGATTGCGAAGTTCTCGAGGCTAGAGGGTAAGCCAAATGGAGTCAGAGTATAGTACCCATGGGGAGCCTTGACCGTGCTCGCGGTGGTGTTAAGCGGCCGATTTCCGGTTTGGGCAGGCTTCGCGGGAGGATGGTGGTGAAATAGCGCGCTGATCACGACCACCAAGCCGATCAGGATTAGAATAAACACGATGAAACGCGGTCGAATCCGTCGCCGGGTCATGGGAGATCCCGCCGCATGGCTGATCGAACGCGATCGAGCGGCATGGAAAACGCCTGTTGGTTGATGTCGATGCCAAGAAGGTGCCGATCTTTGATATAGGCACTGTCGAGATCGACCCGGGTTACCGTCTTATCGCTAGCGTTTTCGACGTAGTAGACTGTAAGCGGAGAGCGATTCGTCATGGCTTCACGCACTACCGTTTGGATCGTGTAGGGGTCGAGAATCGGGACCAAGGGAATGCCGGGCAGTAACGCTTGGATGACCGCCTGCCCGGGATTACGATCCGTGCGGTCATCGTAAAACTCGTCTATCTCATCGAACATAGCGTCATCGTCCGCGTCGGCTGCGACTCCTCCGGGGGTATCGACACGTGCTGGTATGGGGATTCCAGCACGCTCTAGCGCTTTCTGGACCGATGCCAGATTCGGTTCCGAAATAATCAGGTCGTGCGGCGAGAGACGCATCCGAAATTCTTTGGCTTTGGTTAATATCTGCTCGATTTTTGAAGATTCCGCGGCATCCTGACTGTGAATGATTGTGGCTTTGAGTAGACGGTGCCGGGTTAGGGTGCGGTACCAATCTCGAATATTGGTCTGGACGTTGGCGGGGATACCGGTACGTGATAGGCCTCGCCAAGAGTCTAAATAGGTCTCAAGCGGGATGCCTTGGTCGATGATGGTCTCCACGCTCTTCCGGTCAATCTGGTAGACCCCCATGCGGTCCCATTTGACTGGCGTGGCCAGGTTGTCCACTGCCCACCGGTCCGCGTAAGGAGCCGAGGGGGGCACGAGAACTTCCCCAGTGGGTTGGACCACGATCGACTCCGCCTCGACGGATTCGAACCGACCCCGTTGGCCCCAATAGGCGACATCGGTATATCGACAGAGTCCCTGGTCGAGCTCCACGAGTCCCAGGGATACGGCTTCATTGACCACATAATCACGGACATAGGTATTGTAGCCGATTATGCGTTCTTTCAACGCCCATCGATTGAGACCGTCTAAATCAATCCATTGGTCGGCTTCGAGATGTCCTAACACCGTCCACAGCAGGTTTTGAACCATAGGACTCGAGTGGGTAACGAGCATGTCTTTGGCAATCTGAAGAATGTATTCGGGTGAGTTTTGCCAAAAGCTTTGGACGTTGGAATCGGTTTGGAGCGTCCGATAGTTCTGATCTGGATACACGAGGAGACCCAGCCGGCGCGCAAAGTAAATGGCCGCCTCGAGGACATCGGCGTCGTTGCGATGCTCCCAGGATTTTGTCACGAGCTTATTGGTCACCCGCTTGTACACGTAGCCCTGTTGGGCTAGTGGTAAAGGTTCTCGCTTGGCGTGACTTAAGATCATAAAAACATTGTGCACCAATGACCACCACAAGGGAGCCGTGTCGACAGACCGCGGGGTCCGGCGTTGTGCAATCATTGGCGTAATCGCCTGATTGTGTTGCAACACGGCATAAAGTAGTGGGCTCGCGAGCTCAGTGGGCACCGTATAGACCCACCCGTATGGGGTTTGAATTTGGTACATGAGGCCTCGGTGTCCTAATTTCCCCGTCATGGCTAAGGCAACCGACTCGGTGGTAATGGGCGGGAATGTTAAGTCCTCTCGGGTGCGGAGCATCCAGTGGGTGAGGATTTCGTGTTCCTCGGGCGATAGCGCGTGTAGTGCTTCGGCGATGTAGACGGGATTGGTCAAACGGCTCTTCATTTTTTGGAACGCGACGGGCTTTCCAGGCTTATACGAGACTTTGGCATGGGTCGCGATCGTACGCCACCCTTCTTCCGATAACATGGATAAGATCGTTTCCAGCGAAAACGCCATGGCTAGACCCCTTTGTAAGTAGAAAATGGAATGACTTGTGGCCCGTCGGTCGGTGCACCGGTAGCATCGGCGTGGGCTATTTCATAGCGATACCCTTGTTCGCACAAGAACAGTTGTCGCTTTTGGGCAAAATCCTGCTCCCGAGTATCTTCCGACACGATGGAGTAGAAGGTGGCTTGGCCCCCATCGGATTTCGGGCGAAGTATCCGCCCTAAGCGCTGGGCCTCTTCTTGGCGGGATCCAAAGGTTCCACTAATTTGGATAGCCACATTGGCATCCGGCAAATCAATCGAGAAGTTAGCCACTTTAGATACGATCAGCACCGGAATGGTTCCGTCGCGAAATGCTTGGTATAGGCGTTCGCGCTCCTTTAAAGGCGTTTCCCCTGTAAGGAGGGGGGCTCGGACTCTTTCCTGGACACGTTTTAACTGCGACAGATACTGACCGATAATCAGAACATGGTCCTGGCGATGTTCCTGAAGTAATTCCTCGATGGTCCCTAACTTGGCAGGGTTTTCCGCGGCAATCCGGACCCGGTCGGCATCTTCGGCCAGGGCATAGCGTTCGCGTTCCGAATCGGATAAGGCGACTCGGATCTCCCGGCATTGAGCGCTCGCAATCCACCCTTGCTGTTCAAGATCTTTCCAAGGCAAATCGAATCGCTTGGGACCAATGAGTGAAAATACATCGTCGGCGCGACCGTCTTCTCGGAGCAGGGTGGCGGTGAGTCCCATGCGTTTTCGAGACTGTAGGCTGGCAGTTAAGCGAAAGACCGGAGCGGGTAAGAGATGGACTTCGTCATAGAGGATAAGGCCCCAATCATGGGTGTTCAGCGCATCAAAATGCGGATAACTGTCTCCCTTCCGATGACTTAAGAGCTGATAGGTGGTCAGGGTGATGGGGCGTAGCTCTTTCATGCGGGCACTGTATTCACCAATGTCCTCATCTTTGAGACTGGTCTTGTCCAAAATTTCCTGCCGCCACTGATGCAATGCGGCGACGGAGGTCGTGAGAATTAAAGTGTGGGTAGCTTCGTAGGCAATTGCCCCGATTCCTACCATGGTTTTGCCGGCTCCGCACGGGAGCACTACGACGCCATTGCCGGCTGCCGAAAAGGCCTTAACCGCGTCAACCTGGTAATCCCTTAGTCCAAAAGCCTGACCGTTTAGACTCACATCACGGAGCTTCACGGTCAGCGGGAGACCGGATTCGTATCCCGCTACGTCGTGGGCAGGCCAGCCAGCCTTGGCGAGGGCCTGCTTTAGAAGACCCCGATGTTCGGGCCGGATGCGAAACCCATTGCCAAAAGCGGGCCCCAGTACGGGGGCTACCGCACGGTGGCGCGAAACTTGGGAGAGCAGGGTGCTATCATTGCTGGTGAGCCAAAACCCGTCGGAATCAGGGGACTTTTGAAGTTGCAAGCGCCCAAATCGCCGGCCTTGGTCTTGGATAAAATACGATGCGGTGTCCGGGACCGGATACTGCGAGTAGGTATTAAGCCGATCTATCATGTCGTCCGGACTGAGACCAGCGGCGACCGCATTCCAGATGGATAGCGCGGTGATTCGATAGGTGTGGATGTGTTCTGGACTTTTGACCAGTTCTGTGAATCCCACCAGGGCTTGCCGAGCCTCTTCAAACCCGGGGTTGTCAACTTCGAGTAGGAGACTAAGGTCACTCTGAACAATCAGCGGACGTCGTTCCAATAGGGGGCTCCTTTGTAAACAATGTGTGATTCAAAATTTGCGGCACGGAGCATCAGGTCTGTTTTTATTGTACCTGATAGTGCCGAGATTTCTCGACTTTTCGCACCATTTATCCGGTGGTAGAATGTAACAATGTGAGCATAGGAGTGAAAACAATGGAGATTGAAGAAAGCCTGGATTTTGATGCGACCGGGTCTGACGTCTTACATTTTGTCGACGGTCTATTGGATGGGGAAACGAATCGGGTCGCCAACCTGGCGAATATCAGTGCACTCCTCATCCAGTACCTGAAGAAGATTAACTGGGCGGGTTTTTACATTGCGGAGGCTCTCACTGGGGATTTTGTGCTCGGGCCATTTGGCGGGCGCCCCGCTTGTACCCGAATTACGCCACCACGGGGCGTAATCGGGGCGGCCGTGCGAGATGCTCTGACCGTGGTGGTGGATGATGTCCTGAAGTTTCCGGGGCACATTGCCTGCGATGCTGCCTCGCGATCGGAAATTGTGGTACCGATTGTCGTGGAGGGACAGGTCGTGGCGGTCATTGATGTGGATAGTCCTGAGTTCTCTCGGTTTAAGGCTGAGGATGAAACGCTCTTAGAGGCAGTGGCCGAGAGATTGGCCACGCGGTGGAACACCATGCGGGACTATTGGTAACCTAACGGATATCTCCAACGATCCGGTGTGGCAAGAAATACCGCGGCAGGGTTTCTTATCGAGACTCCTATTACTTCGATGCGGAACGCATCCGAAATGCACTTCAAGACGATATCGATAAAGAAATGTCTCAGTGATAGCGATTAGGGAAGTCCGCCATCACTGAGACATTTGTCATCTCGAGGACTTAGCCCGATCTGGGGAGGTCCATGGGGTTGGTTGACGTGTCTCGCAAACCCTTTAATTCAGCCGGAATAGGCTGTTTGTAGAATAATGTGAGGAACGCCGCGATGAGGCCTAGAATCCCTGCCAAAATGTAGCCTCCCACATACCCATAGGAGCTAATCATAGCGGCGGACGCGACGCCTCCGTAGATGCCACCCACGATTTTTGCGGAGTACACCACGCCGTAGTTCGATGCGTTGTTGGCTTCGCCGTAATAGTCGGTGGTAATCGTTGCAAACAGGGGAAATAACGCGCCACCACCGAGGCCCGCGAAGAACGCAAAGAACACGTAAAAGAACTCATTGTGGGCGAGCCCCGCCCACAGTACGCCAAATTGGGTCAGCCCTTCCATGGCGAAGAACAGCGTCATCGCC
>DAHWKJ010000067.1 GCA_027343695.1 Sulfobacillus sp.
CGATTTTTTGCCGGGCTGTGATTACGGAGCCTAGGTAGCCTTTGTGAATCAGTCGAACATTCAAGGGCTCCAAACGTTGTCGATATCTCTCGAGGCTATAATACACTTGTTCATGAATGCTGCCTTCAAAGCGCACACCGGGATGCGAACGAAAAAGGCGCGTGACATAGCTCTCACTGATATCTTCAGCCCGATCCATCACCGAGACAATGCGGATGTTGTAGGCGTCGGCTTGAGGCATTTGGATGGCTTTTTCTAAAATGGCGAGGTCCTCTTTCACGAGTTCCTCGTCCGCATCCATGATCAGCACCCAGGGAGTTTTGACGGCGTCGAGACCTACATTGCGGGCTTTGGCAAAATCATTCGGCCACGGGATTTGAATCACCCGAGCCCCAAAAGATTCTGCAATTTCGACGGTCCGATCGGTGGATCCCGTATCGACAATGACCATGTCGTCGACAATCCCTTTGACGGACTCGAGGCATTGCGGGAGGAAAAATTCCTCATTTTTGACAATCATGGCGAGCGTAAGCAGGTTGTTCATGGGTCGATCCTCTCACGGTACTGTTTGTTCCAGTATAGCGAAACGAGCGGTGGACCGACTAGAAATAAGGAATGGGAATCCTGGTCCCCTCTCAGGGCAGCGGCGTAACCATGAAGGGAATTAAGGAAAGAGCAGCATAGGACGCTGAGTGCGAGGGTGTCGCACCTCAATGAGGTCGGTGTCATAGATGGATCGGATGAGGGGATTGGTGAGGACTTCTTCGGGCGTTCCCGTGAGCACCAATTGTCCTTGATCCATGACCCAGAGCATGTCGACATAAAGGCCTACGGTAGCGAGATCGTGGTACGCCATTACCACGGTGGTTTGCTTGTGGTCGACCATGTTACGGACTAATTCTAAAAACTTCATGGCATGGCCTGGATCGAGATGAGCGGTGGGCTCATCGAGCAATAATAGCGGGGCCTCTTGGACTAAGGCCGCGGCCAGTAGGGCACGTTTGGCTTCTCCACCAGATAGCGTATTATAGGGCCGATGTTCAAGGTGGTCCAGTCCCGTGGTGATCAAGATCTCTTCGAGTCGGGCGGTCTTGCCAGTCCCTTTAAATTGAAGACGCTCGCGCCACGAGAGCTGACTCAGTCGACCCAGTTCCACCACTTCGCGCACCGTAAGATCAAATTGGGTATCGAGGCTTTGTGGAACAAAGGCCACCCGGCGGGCCCGTTCCGAGGCTTTGAAGTCACTGATGTCACGGCCTTGTACCCGAATCGTTCCGGATTCCCGGGCCCAAAATGCGGCGATTAGTTTTAAAAGAGTAGATTTGCCCGCTCCGTTGGGTCCGATCAGGCCGATAAATTGCCCAGGGGGGGCGGAACTGGTGATGGGTCCGAACGCTTTGCTCGTTGTCGACCAGCGATAGGTAACCGCTTGGAGCTCGAGCATGAGAGGCGATGTCATGGCGTTAAGCCTCCCCGTCGCTGATTTTGTCTCACCAGCAGATACAGGAAATAGGGACCGCCGAGAAATGCCGTGACCAGTCCCACCGGGATGGGGCCAATGACAGGAATCGAGTTAGCCACCACGTTGGCGAGGGTCAAAAAAGCGGCCCCGAAGAGAAATGCGAGGGGCAGGAGTTGCCGATGGTTGGGGCCGTTAAGGCGACGCACGATGTGTGGGATGACTAAGCCTACAAACCCGATCAGGCCACTTAAATAGACCGCGGCGGCGGTCAGTAAGCTTGCCGCGACGAGTAAAATTAATTGCACTCGGCGGACTGGGACACCCAGGTGATGCGCTTGTTCTTCTCCTAAGAGGAGGGCGTTCATGTCGGAGGCGAACGGCCAAATAATCGCCAGCGAGATCACGATAAAGATAAGACTGATGAGGACCTCGCTCCAGGTTACCCCATTGATACCGCCGACCTCCCAAGCGAAAATGGTGCTCAGATCCGCGCGGTTGAGCAACATCAAAAAAGTGGTGACGGACGTAAGAATGACCCCTACCGCATACCCGGCGAGAATGAGGGTGAGCATGCTGGTAATACCACGACCTCGGGATAAGAGGTAGGATATCATCACGGCACATAGACCGCCGACGAAGGCGGCCGGGGCCATGAGGCCCATTGAGGGTAATAAATCTTCGGCTAAAATAGCGCCAAAACTAGCGCCGGCCGATGCCCCGACAATATACGGATCGGCTAAGGGGTTCTTTAATAAGGCTTGCATCACGGCCCCCGCCACCGCGAGCCCGCCGCCGACTAATACGGCGGCGAGCACAGCGGGGAGGCGAATTTCCCAGATAATCACGCTATTGATACTGGCGTTCGGCGAAAACAACCGGTCTAGGACCGTTGCCAACGGAATCCGGGTCGGGCCATGCATGACCCCGATTACCATCGTGATCATCAATAACACGATGCCTCCGGTGAAATTCAACGCGGATCGCCTCATCGCGGTCACGTTAGCGACCCAAGTGAAGCTTTGGATGCAGTACTTTGACCAACTCTTGGAGCCCCAAGACCAATGCGGGCGAAGGTTCGTCAACGTATGATGAGTTGGGTAGTACATAGACATGTCCAGTTTTGACCGCTGTAATCGCGGAGAATCCGGCCTGGTGGTCTTCTTGACTGACACTGGTCCCGGCGGTGGAATCGATAAGAATGTCTTCGGGGTCGGCTTTCACCACTTGTTCCGCCTTGACTTGGGGCCAGGGTTGACTCGACATGGTGGCCCCCACATTTACCGCTCCAGCCATCGATAGCAAGGAGTTTAAAAAAGTGCTACGGCCTGTGGTGAAGAGACCACCAAGGTCATAGAAGACGGTGGGTTTATGCTTAACGGTGGCCACCTGGGCTTCAATGGCCGCGACTTGGCCTTTCATTTTGTTCACCAGTTGATGGGCTTTGGCAGCGGTCCCGGTCGCTTCTCCCACCAATAAAATATCGTGGTACACACCGTTCACCGTGGTCGGGTTCAATATTAATACGGGTATGTGGAATTGTGCCAGCGCTGAAAGCCCTTTGATTCCCGTAGAGGCAATCACCAGATCGGGCTTGGCCGCGACAATTTTCTCGAGACTGATGCCGGGATATGAAGGTCCAATATTCTTTAGACCCGACAACTCGGCTTTCCATGGGGCGGGGGTATATTGGAATGTTGCTTGGTCGGTACCCACAATATGAGATTTTAATCCCAAATCCAGGGCAATTTCGGCATTGCTCGGCTCCAATGTTACGATGCGGGTCGCTGGTTTTTTCAATGTAATGGTGTGGTGTAGATCATCGGTAATGTGGATTACGGTGCTCGCTTTAGGACTTCCGGTACTGACCGGAGCACTCCCGCAACCCGCTAGGAGTGTAGAGACCATCACCGCGCTGGCGGTGATACCGAGAATATGCTTGAACATCTTCGTCCTTCTCTCATCGTAGGTTGAACCGTAGGTGAGAAGGGCCGCATAAAAAGAAGGCGGCGCCGGCAACCCGCAGGCTCGCCCGAATATTATAGGTAGGTCTCCTGGCTCTCGGATCATCGCCTTGGATTGGCCTTCCAACCTTAACCAAAGATTGTGGCCCAATCCGCTCCCCGTAAACAGTGGCGGGTGCCGCTCAGGATTTTCACCTGAATTCCCTGTTATACACCTACAATTCGGTTGCCCTCAGTGTACTCAGGATCGATCTGGGCTGTCAACGGCGGGTTCCGTTCGCATAATCCTGAAGCTCGAGCGTAAAACCTTCAGTGTCTTGTCGGAGACAATCAACCACCCCATCGGCTGGCCTGGAGGCTCGCTGTACCCGAGTGCACTCGATGAGGGGGATCGCCTACTTGGACAAGCGAGCCTCATTACCCCAGGAGTCCGTGAAGACGAGGCGATTGAGATCGAGTCGCTGACCCCATCCCACTCGGTCTAAGACGGGAATCTCGGGGAAATGCGGCGTATAGCCGATGGTCAACAGTGCGGCGGGGTCGATGTGCTCGGGAATCCCTAATAGTTCACGGATAGCACTCTTTTGGTACATGCTGACCCATCCGATGGCGACCCCCTCGGCACGCGCAGCGAGCCACATGTTTTCAATAGCGCAGGCTGTTGACATGAGATCGGTTTCGGGGATTGTGTTACGTCCGAGCACATGCGGACCACCTCGAGTTGGATCGTTGGTGACACATAAAGTCAGCGGGGCATCCACCAAACCCTCAACCTTGAGCCGTAGATAGTAATCGCGTTTCCTATCGTTATAATGATCAGCGGCTGCTACCCGCTCTTGCTCGACCATGCGTTGTAGCCGTTGTCTGATCGCCAGATCGCGAATCAAGATAAAGTTCCATGGTTGCATGTACCCTACCGAGGGTCCCATGTGGCCCGCTTCCAGGATGCGAGCGAGTACGGCATCCGGTACCGGGTCGGGAAGAAATACGCGAATATCACGACGGGACCGTATCACCTTATAGACGGCTTCCCGTTCGTTATCCGAAAAACGGTCCTTGACCGGTTCATCGAGGAATTCGGGACGTTCTTGCGTGGTTGGCTGGTCGACACGATGAGGGTTGCTGACGCGGGCATCCGAAAAGGTCGCGGTTTCGGCCATCACCGCCAGGGCTTGTCGTATGATAGGCATTGCCAAGAGTGCGCCGGATGCCTCCCCGAGGCGTAGTTGGAGACTTAGCAGAGGACTTAATCCAAGCGCCTCGAGGATGGGGGCATGAGCAGGCTCTGGTGACATATGGCCGGCAATGAGGTAGGCGTTTGTCCCGGTGCTGATCCGACTCGCCGTTAAAGCGGCAACGCCGGTCGTGACGCCATCTAACACCACCGGTACCCGATGCTTGGCAGCGGATAAAATGGCACCGACCAGGGCGGCAATTTCACACCCCCCCACGTGGCGCACGATTTCTTGGGGATCGGCAGGATCGACGGAATTCACGGAGAGCGCGGTCTCTATCATCGCGACTTTTTGATTCCATTGGTTGTCGGAGATTCCGGTGCCATGCCCCACCAGGTCACGTGGTGTCCGATTCAATAAGAGACTGGCCATGGCGGCGGCCGCAGTGGTGTTGGCAATGCCGAGTTCCCCGAGCACCAGTAGATCATGCCCATCCTGGATGGCGGCTGCGACCAGATCCCATCCGACCGTGAGAGCATGGGTCACTTCGGCTTCGGTCATGGCAGGACCTTCGGTGATGTTGCGGGTGCCCCGCATCACTTTGTGGACGAGCACGTCAGGATGGCGGACGGTGCGGCGCACCCCCACGTCGACCACGGTCAGCGGAATGCCGGATTGGCGGGCCATAACGCTGGAGACGGCACTACCCATAGCAATGTTCACCGCCATTTGTTCCGTCACATCGACATCGTAGGCGGACACCCCTTTTGTAGCGACGCCATGGTCGGCCGCAAATATTAGGGCGATCGGGCGCGTGACTTGTGGGATGACGCGTCCTTGGATGCCGGCGAGACGCACAATGAGCGGTTCGAGCCCACCCAGGCTGCCTAATGGTTTGGTGAGATCGTCTAACCGCTCTCGCGCCCGATCTATCGCCACGGCATCCAGGGGAGGCATGGTAGGGGGGCATGCGGTTAATCGTCTCACGAGACCGCCTCACGGACATAACGGGCAACCTCATGAAGCCGGTCGATGAGCTTTACTCCACACTGTAAGATGGTGCCGTCCACTTCATATATCCGATTATGGATGAAGGCTGGCACTGTCTCAGAGCCAGGTCGCGCTTTGACCGACTCGCGATCAAAGGGCTTGCCGCACCATGAGGCCAGGAATATCGCAGGGCGCGCCAATATCCATTCTTCCGAAGACACCACCCGATCTTTGGATTGGCGTCCTTGGAGCGAGCGCTCTCGAAACACATCCCGACCACCCGCGGCGTCAATGAGATCACTCACCCACCCGATACCGGCAATGAGGGGGTCCATCCATTCCTCGAAATACACCGCGGGATGTCGAGGCAGCTTGTGGCTCGCTGCCCGCACCGATTCTACCTCGCCCTCCAGAACGTGGGCTAATGCCTCGGCGCGTGTCGACTCCCCGACGAGAGCCCCCAAGAGTCGGACGTGGTGGTAGAGATCTGTCAATCGGTGTGGGTGTAAATGAACAATGGTGACTCCCCGCTCACCTAGCGCAACGGCCAGCTTGTGTTGGACCGCAGAGGTGAGGATCGCAACGTCTGGTTTGACCTTCATGATGCGGTCGACACTCCCGTGTTCAAAGCCACTGACTTTGGGAATGGTGAGGGCTTCTTCGGGGTAGGTGGTGTAGGCGGAGATCCCGACCACGCGGTCGAGACTCCCGAGTTCTTGTAAAATGCCG
This sequence comes from Sulfobacillus sp., assembly GCA_027343695.1. Classification (GTDB taxonomy): domain Bacteria; phylum Bacillota; class Sulfobacillia; order Sulfobacillales; family Sulfobacillaceae; genus JAKADJ01. The sequence continues at coordinate 6,318 of DAHWKJ010000067.1, forward strand.
GGGATTTCGGCGGCTAGACAGACAATGCGTTCGGGATAACGTGACACCGTGATAACCTGCCTTTCAATAAAGTTTTGGGTCGGGAACCGGCTCTTCAAGACACCCGGTCGGTTCTGGCCCCATCCATGGTTTCAAGGCTAAGACTGCATTCCGAGATGGTGGAGCAGTGCCTGGGTAGCTTGGTAAAGGTGCTCGTTGTCATCGGCACCCCGGATGGCAATCCGCCAGTAGGCAGGACCTAGTCCTACGAAATCATCGGCTCGCCGCACTAAGATAGCCTGACTTTGTAGAGCCTGGGAGAGCTGACGAGAAGTTTCTTCGCGAGCCCAGCGTAACAGAAAAAAGTTCACTTGGGTTGGGTAGCGGACATATTGCGCACTATTCTGCCACAACGCCGCCACTTGGCGTTGGGTTTGATGTAACCAAGTTTGGCTACGTTGCTTAAACTCGGTGTCCATGAGGCCGGCTATCGCGGCAGCTTGAGCCAGTTGGTTGACACTCCACCCATCGCGTACGGTTTCGACCTGTTGAACCCAGTGGGGATCGGCGACCGCGAAGCCGAACCGCAGACCCGGGATGGCGTAATACTTGGTCAGCGAGCGGACCACTGTCACCAGAGATTGCGGGGATTGTAGGAACGATAGGGCTGAAACCTCCTCCTGAGCCGGGACAAAGTCCAAAAAGGACTCGTCGATTAGAAGGAAAACACCTCGGTCCGACAAGAGCCGGAGAGGGGCCTCATAGGTTTGCCGCCCAAAGCATCGGCCACTGGGGTTATGGGGATTGTTCCACACCACAAGATCTCCGGTTTCGGCCGTAGACACGATATCGTCCCACGGAACCTCGAAGGAATCCGCACCGAGAGGAATACCAACCACGGAGATTCGGTTTCTGTGAGCAGCTGCCCGATATTCTCCGAAAGCCGGATCCAGTACTATAACGCGTCGGGGCCTCCGGTAACGAAGGACCATATCAATAATTTCCGCGGCGCCGTTCCCGATAAGCAGGGATCCGGGGTCAACGGTCAACTGATGCGCGAGAATTTCTTTACTCTCGTGGTGCGTACTATCCGGATAATGTTGCAGGGTATCGATCGCGCTCCGCACGGCTGCTTTGACCGAGTCCGGTGGGCCTAGCGGATTAATGTTGGCACTAAAGTCCCATATCTCAGACGGTCGCCGGTCTAAGAACCGTGCGATGCTGAAGACTTGGCCCCCATGTGGGGTGGGGTTAGCCATGAGCCCATCCTCCCGTTAACATCAAGAATCCTACCCATTCAACGATTTCGATGAGGGCTCCATACGTATCGCCGGTCGACCCTCCGAAACGTCGCTGAATGTATCGGGTCCAGCCGAGTGTTAGCCCCAATCCCAAGAGGCTCAGAATTATGGCGGCCTGAGTGGATAACAGCAACCCAACCCCTAATAAGCCCAGCACAGTGGCCACGATTAGAGTCTTTGGGGAAATCCTTTGGGCATAGAGGACGCCTAAGCCGGTCTCGGCAGCCGCCGGAGCGAGGGGCATGGACCAGACAACCGCTAAGCGTGCGATGATCGGAACGGCTACCCACGCGCCGGGATTAGCCGTGAGAGGAAGTTTCGAAAACGCGAGGGCTTTTCCGATGAGGAGAAGGCTCGCGGCGAGGGCCCCCATCGCGCCGACTCGACTGTCCTTCATGATTAGGAGGGCTTCGCGAGCTGGTTTTCGGCTCCCGATGGCGTCAAACGTATCCATCAGGCCATCAAGATGTAGGCCCCCGGTGGCCATCGTGTAGAGCGCTAGGGCCATGATCGCGGAAATTTGACGCGGCAGCACGAGGGAGAACGCCGCGTTCAATCCCCAAAGCGCCAGACCCAAAATGAGCCCGACGATCGGGAAGAAGCTGACGCTGGCTAAAAGCGCCTCGTCGTCGATCGGGCCGCGGTCTGGGATGGGGATGATTGTACCGAAACTTAAGGCTAATCCAAGATTTCTCACCCACCGTGTCATCATCGCGTCCACACCCCGAGGAGGATGGTAAGAGCTAGCAGGAGAGCACCCGTGGCTTGAACCACGTGCATGGCTTGGGATATATTTTCGAGGCCTAAGGGGTGTCGAGGATCTCCCATCGTGGGCCGATTCGAGGGGATTCCCTGGTATGTATTGCGTCCACCCAATTGGACGCCGAGACCCCCAGCCATCATGGCTTCGGGGATACCAGCATTGGGACTGGGGTGCTTTGGAGCATCACGGCGCATGACCTGCCAAGCGCGACGCCAAGACAGACGCAAGGCGCCCAGGACTAGGGTGAGTAGCAATGCTGTGATGCGGGCCGGAATATAGTTCACGATATCATCGAGCCGTGCCGATGCCCACCCGAAATCCTGATATCGAGGATTTTTGTAACCGACCATGGAGTCTAGTGTATTAATGGCTCGGTACGCCATAGCCAGAGGCGCTCCCCCCAGCATCGCATAAAACACCGGGGCCACGATACCGTCCACCAAGTTTTCCGCTAAGGTCTCCACGGTGGCGCGCACGATCTCGGATTCCGGGAGATCTTCGGTATCACGGCCCACAATCATGCTGGTAGCCTGCCGAGCCGTTTCGAGATCCTGTTGGCGGAGGGGGGCTCGCACCGACTGTCCGGCTTGATACAGGCCCTTCCAGGCAATGGTGGTCGAAGTCAGCCAAATGGCAACGGCATCACCAATGCCGGGCCTAATGCGTGTGCCCACCCACACCAGTGCCCAAGTCGCAACGGCGCTGCTGACTGGAATGACGAGTGCGAGTCCGACACCGCGGACTCTTAATTCCATAGCCCGGAGATGGGAGCGGTTGGCCCACTGTTCTAGTGTCTTAATGCCACGACCGATGACACGCACTGGGTGCGGGAGGAATCGCGGATCACCGACCACGGCGTCGACACCCAATGCCGCGGCGGTCGTCGTAAAGGTGCCGCCTACCATGAGGGGCCCACTTTGCGGAGATCGATGGGGAGCCCGGCGACCATTAAAATGGCCGGGTCAGCCGTGGCCGCGAGTATTTGGTTGAAGCGCCCGAGTGCGTCTCGGTATTGTCGGGCGAGCGGGTTGTCCGGTACGATGCCTTGTCCTACTTCGTTGCTTACGACGATTATGGGATAGGGGAATTGGACCAGAGCTTCATAAAACTGGTTTTGGCGAAGAACCCAGCGGTGGCTATCATCCGGATCGACAAACATCCAATTGTTTAATAGGAGAGACAGGCAATCGAGGAGTACAATCAGCGGCTTGTGGGCTTGGCTGAGCCAACTCGTGACTTCCAAAGGCTCTTCGACGGTCGTCCAGGATTGAGGCCGTTCGCTCTGGTGTTGTGCGATGCGGTGCGCCATCTCCGGATCGGTGACGGTGGCAGTGGCCAAATAGATGACGGGCCAGCCAGTGCGGTTGGAGAGTTTTGTAGCCTGCTCTTCCGCATACCGACTCTTGCCACTTCTAGCTCCGCCGAGAATAAGGGAATAGCTCATGTTTATCACCCTTCCTCGTGCCTAAGACTCCTGGGCGTTCGGCCCAGTCTCCGTGTCCTCATGCTAGAAAAGGTCTATCCGGCTGTCAATAGACGATGGAGGAGTTTAGGAGCTACGGTGGCGAATCAAGTGGTCTGTGAGGAATGGAATGAGCTCCTGGATGCATCGCCCTCGGATGGTGCTCGGTCCCAAAAAATTTTCCTCAGGACTAATATGGGCGGTGGTCCAACCGGCCTGCCATGCCGGCGCAATATCGTTAGCGTAATTGTCCCCGATGCTGACGATAGAGTCAGCTGGGATGGGGTCCTGGTCCTTCTGCAAGTGGGCCACGAGTGCTAGAAGACCGTCAGGCTTCCCAACGTCTGTGTAAACCTGATCAAAGGCGTCGTAGAGGTGAAGGCGATGTAAGAGAGGGTGGGCCGCCTCGGGCGGACTATTGGTCGCGCACACTAATGTTGCACGATCACGAGCCTGGTCGAGAAATCGACGTAATGCGGGATCGACTGTCAAGGGACAGGCATCATCGAGCATATATTGTCGGGTTTTCCAATATGCGGGTGCCCAGGCGTTTGGATCCACGATATAAGGCTCGGTCATCTTGACGACAGCATCCCAATTGGGCTCAATTGCTCCAGCAAGGTCTTGAAAATACGTCATACATTGGGCTAAATATTGAGTGCGTCCGGGCTCCTTCATGGAGTGCGCGATCGATTCGGCAAAATACCGAAAAGGCGCATCGCCCCCATAAAGAGTGCCGTCTAAATCGAATAGAAAGAGCGGACGCATACGTTGTTATCCTTTCGGTCGAGTGGCTACACGCTTATCTAAACATCTCAATCCCTTTACCGCAACCAATGCGACTTCGATCCGTTTCGTCGCGTGATGGATTCCATCAGCATCCGGCGCTTCTTCATAATAGGGAAATTAGTTCAATATAGCAGCGCCGTAAATAGGGAGAAAGGGCTAATCTCCCTGCCACAATTAGACAATGTGGAGTGGGCCTATTTGTTTTAGGGTATCCTGAAGATGATCACCACTGGGTACAAACTTTTGGGGAGGCTACTGACGATGGCGAATGTCAAGATCGCAGTAATTTATTACAGTGCTACGGGTACCAATCACCAATTGGCCTTGGCTGCAGTAGAGGGGGCCAAAGAAGTCGGAGCCGACGTGCGACTCCGACGGGTCAAGGAATTGGCGCCCAAAGAGGCCATGGCGACCAATCCAGCGTGGATGTCACACCATGAGGCTACCCGAGAGACTGTGGCCGAGGCCACTTTGGATGATCTGGATTGGGCAGATGGTATGGTATTTAGTGTACCCACCCGGTTTGGCGGCATGGCAGCTCAAATGAAGCAATTTTTGGATACAGCGGGGCCACTTTGGGGACAAGGCAAACTGGCGGGGAAGGTGGTGACCGCCATGAGTTCGGCGAGCAACGCACACGGTGGACAAGAAGCTACCATCCTTTCGTTGTATACCACAATGTACCATTGGGGTGCAATTGTGGTGGCGCCCGGCTATACGGATCCGGTTTTATTCCCGGCCGGGGGTAATCCCTACGGTACTAGTGTGACCGCGACTAAGGAGGGCACAGTGCCAGAGGAAGTCCTGGCGGCTGCCCGGTATCAAGCACAACGGGTGGTGAGGATTGCGGCTAAACTATCCCATTAGTGGCGATAAACAATTAATGGAGCAGCCCAACATCTATCGGGGCCTGCTCCATTACCTAAAATATAGGGGACTGAGGACGATGGACCACCGGCCGTTGTCCCAATGTCTTAATAAGACTTGCCCCGTATTCGGGACTAACATTCTTCGTGTGGCCGGGCCTTCCGCGTTCATAATGACGAGACAGGCTCCTTTGAGACAATCGGCATGGGTGGCGGCAACCGTTAACCCAGGCTCTTGATGGGTCCGGATGAATTCGGCCAAAGTTTGCAATACCCGGCGACCCACGGACAAAATTCGTTCGCCGCCCGGGGGAGGGTTTTTCTCAGGATCCACCCGCCACGCCCGATAGGATTCGAGGCCGGATTGCTCAAGGGTCTTTAATTGCTGTCCATCCCATTGACCCAAGTTGACCTCAGATAAGTCCGTCAGGATGGTCGGTGTTAAACCATGGTCCGTGGCGAGCACCTCAATGGTCTCCTGGGCACGAGCTAATGGGCTCGTCACGACATAACGAATCGGGGCGTTGTGGAGTTGGATCGCCAATTGCAGAGCTTGTTCTTTTCCCACTAGGGTTAAATGAGGATCCCAGGTGTGCGAGGCAAAACGACCAGCGGCATTGGCTTCGCTTTCGCCATGGCGCACGAGCAAAACGTCAGAATACAAGAGACCACGAACCCTCCTTGCATAGGGGACAATGCCTTTATCATACCCAATTTTGTAAACAAAGGACAATCTATGGGAAACCGTGCGACCGCGCATTCTAGATTAAAATATGGGATAACCATGCCTAGTGTGCGTTTTCGGCCGAAAATCGGTTGTGTCCGGTTAAGACGCAAGTTTTTCAAAGAGAAAAGCGCGGAGTAGTTTGTTAGGCTAATTATCAAGGATATGGTCACAGGCCAAGTTGCGGGAACATATTCTGTTGGTAAGAGTAATTATATATGCCAAATCGTCTTGTAATGGAGAGGCGTACGGGGGAACCACGTTTTTGGGGCGTACCGATAACTCGGAGAGCAGCTTTCCGCTCTAGCCCGACAGCTCACCTCGTCGGCATGGAAGGCTTGGAGCGTTCGCCCGAGCATGCTCGGGTTTTTTTGTTTAAGAAAGTAGCTATGCGAAAGGGAGGTGAAGGCTATGGGATATCCATGGAGCAACCAGAAGACAGAAATGATCGAGGAAATGCCAATGGCTGCAACCGATATGGTGATTATGGACACCGGTCGGAGCTACCGTGGGTATGTGCCGTGGATAGCAGCGTTAGTCGCGATTCTTATCTGGGAAGCGGTCGCAGCACTCCATGTGGTGTCTTCGGTGGCGCTGCCGTCCCCGATTCAGGTGTTTCGAGACCTTATTGCGACCGCCACGGTTGGGTATAGTGGGCAAACCCTCCTGAATAGTACTCTATTTAGCTTTGGCCGGATCGCAGTGGGTTTTGTCCTGGCGGTATTAGTGGGCGTGCCGATTGGGTTTTGGATGGCGACTACAGATTGGGTGTTTTTGATCATCGACCCCTTTCTTCAATTTTTGCGGCCGATTCCGCCATTGGCTTATCTGCCCCTAATCGTTGCCTGGTTTGGCATTGGCGAGTTGCCTAAAGTCATCCTAATCTTCTTTTGTACCATCCCAATTATCATCATTAGCGCGATGTCCGGGGTTAAAGGAGTGCAGGAAAATCGCAAACGAGTCGCCCAATGTTTTGGCGCCAACCATTGGCAGATGTTTCGCTACGTGATCTTACCCTCGGCGTTGCCGGAGGTGTTTACCGGGATGCGGGTGGGAATTGGAGTGGCGTGGACCTGTCTGGTGGCCGCCGAGATGATTGCTGCATCCCGGGGACTGGGATGGATGATTATGTCAGCGGGAGGTCAGCTCCAAATTGGTGTGGTGTTCGTCGGGATCATTATCATCGGTCTTTTGGGATACGGGATGGAGCTCGGAATCCGGACGATGGAAAAGAAGATGGTGCCCTGGAAAGGGCAAGCCTAAGGGCCTGAAAATAAGGAGGAATTAGATGAACAAGCGGTGGATGAGTGGACTCATGGTGTTGCCTTTGTTGGCGATTGTTGCAGGTTGCGGAAGTGCGACGGGAGCGTCGAGCGAGCCGACGGTCACGATTGGTTACGAGAATGCACCGGATCCGGAAGCCGTGGCTATCGAGCAAAACTTCTTTCAAAAGTACATGCATGCCCACGTGGTGACCAAGTACTTCTCATCGGGCCCTGCGGCCTTAACGGCACTCGCCTCTGGATCCTTAAACTTCATGACGACGCTAGGCAACCCCCCGACGGCGTCCGCGATTGCGAAAGGCGTGCCTCTAAAAGTTGTGTGGGCGATGGAACGCTACACGACTGCGGAAGGCCTTGTGGTCAAAAATGGCAGCGGGATCACTAGTCTAAAATCTTTGGAGGGAAAAACGGTCGCGCTGGTTACCGGGTCAACCTCTCCGTTTGAACTGTACACGGCATTGAAGAATGCGCATATCCCTCAAAGTAGTGTCCATATTGAGAATATGTCTCCACCAAACATGGTGGCTGCGTGGAAAACGGGACGGATTCAAGCGGCCTATGTCTGGGTTCCTTTCATGAGTCAGATGCAGCAGGATGGAGGCCACATCTTGGTCTATGACCAAAATCAAGCACAGACTGCCCCAATTTTCAACTTAGCGGTGGTGAACAGTACGTTTGCCGCGAAGTATCCATCCCTCGTCGAGGGGTTCATACGGGCAGAAGAAGCAGGCGTGACCTTTTTCAAGCAGCATCCGAACCAGGCTTATCAAGATATGGCGAAGCTTAACGGGATTACGGCGGCTCAAGCTAAGGCCCAAGCTTCGGGACTGAGCTTTACCACCTTGTCTCAGCAACTTACGTCGCGGCGAATGGGCCATGGTGCGAGCGTCGCATCCTCATTGGTAACCAAATCGTTAACCTCCGCTGCTCAATGGCTCCACACACAGGGGACGATTACGACGATGCCTAGCAACATGGCGCAATATGTGGATCCCTCGTTCGCACAAAAAGTAGCGAATTCTTCAAACCCGTAAGATAAAGCGGGTTCTCGGCCGAGGACCCGCTTTATTTTGAAAGACGTGACTAAAAGGAGTGGAGTGTCTCTGTGATTCAATTTATGGATGTAGGAAAGATGTACCCGGCGACCGGTAAAGGGGGCGAGCCGACCGTAGCCGTGCAAGAATTTTCTTTGACGATTGAGGACGGTGAATTTTGCTCGATTGTCGGTCCGAGTGGGTGCGGAAAAACCACTATTTTGAATATGCTCGCGGGGTTCGAGACACCGACGCGCGGTCAGATCATGGCAGGTGACCAGGTCGTGACTAAGCCCGGTCCGGAACGGGCCGTGGTGTTTCAACGACCTTCGTTATTACCGTGGATGACCGTATTTGACAACATTGGATTCGGGCTAACGATTCGGGACAAGAATCCAAAAGGCCACAACCTTGAAATCACGCAAATGGTGGAAGAGATGGGGTTATCGGGTTTTGAACGCCACTATCCTTACCAGTTGTCAGGCGGTATGCAGCAACGGGTGTCGATTGCGCGGGCGCTGATTACCGATCCCGCGAGTCTACTCATGGATGAACCGTTCGGAGCATTGGATGCCCAAACCCGCAGTGATATGCAACGGTTTCTGCTAGAACTCTGGAAAACATCGCAGCCTACCGTGTTGTTTATTACGCATGATGTTGATGAGGCGATTCTCTTAAGCGATCGCGTGGTGGTTATGACGCCCCGTCCTGGAATGGTCTCAGAGGAATTTCAGATTGAATTGAAACGGCCGAGAAAATGGGATAGCATTCTGTCCACGGAGTTTTTGCGGTACAAGAAGCAGATTTTGTCTGTATTACGGCACGAAGCGTTCTAGGCACTGTGCTATGCTGGAGAAAGAAGCATAGGGCTGGAGGAATGTCCAGTGGATGATAACCAAGCAGGTTCGTTATTCGATGCGACCTTTGTGCTCGGACGGATGTTGAGCCGGCGGTTTCGGCGGGAGCGAGAACCGCTAAATATTACCGCCACGCAATACCACGCTCTGGCGATTATGCACGAGGCGCATACGACCACCTTAATGGAGATGGCGTCCTTATTAAAGGTCGCTGGGCCCACCGCGACGCGATCGATTGAAGCCCTCGAGCAAAAAGGGCTAATCATCAAGGATCGAGATCCGCAAGATCGTCGCATTGTCTGGCTTCGGCTCTCCCCAGAAGGGACAGCCCTCTTAGCCAAAGAACGACAGGAACACATCGCGTACTTGCAACAATTGGGGGAGCGACTGACAGAGCAGGAGCGTCAAGAACTGGTGCGGCTGATGCAAAAACTTGTTTCCGAGGACGAGCCTTAGGAACCGTACGAAAAGAGGAAGTTGTTACGCAAAAGACGATTGGATTAATGTTAAATCCCATGGCGGGACGAGACATCCGCCGTTTGGTCGCGTTTGCCTCGCTGCAATCGACTCCAGAAAAGCTGCAGGTATTGCGCAGGCTTCTCTCGGGCATTGCAGTATTCGCGGACCAGATTCAGGTGGTGATGCCTAGGGATTATGAGGGGCTTGCCAGTATCGTGCAAGATGAGGCCCGAAGATTATTCGGATTGTCCGTGGAACTGGTGGGAGATGTCACTGGCCCGTCATCCGCGGATACCACCGTGAAATGGGCCGGACAACTTGTTGAAGCGGGGGCTTCGCTCTTGATCGCTATTGGTGGTGATGGGACCCAGCGTAACGTGGCCCAGTCTCGTCCGGGGATCCCGGTGCTTCCCGTGGCTGGCGGGACTAACAATGTGGCGTGCTGGGTCGGCGACCAGACGATTGCGGGATTTGCCGCGGGGACTTATGTGGTGTCCCCAGATCAGTATTACGATCAACTGTTTGTCTCTAAAGTGTTACATCTCACACGCGAACGCGACTCGATGCCAGTAGAAGATCTGGCCCTGATTGATATCGCGTTGGTCCGCCAGACCTTTACCGGAGCGCTGGCGGTCTGGAACCCTGAAGATGTGCGCGCGTTATGGCTCGCGGTTGCTGATCCGATGCGGCCGGGACTTTCTAACGTGGGGGGGCATGTATCCCCCGTAGCCGCCGAAGAGGATGCCATTACGTGGCTCCAATTGGGATCCGAAGGGTCTTACGAGGTGGCCCATGGAGCCTTAGCACCGGGAATGATGGCGAGGTTTTTAGTGAATGGGCATCAGCGGATCCCCCTGAATCACACCATGAGCATTGAGGCTCCGACGGACGGAGGGAGTCTGGCTCTAGATGGGGAACGGACTTTGGTGCTGACGCCGGGAGAAACCGTGACCCTAGTAGCGCGCCGCGATGGCCCGCGTTATCTCTATCCCCAACGGATTCTTAATAGGGCCCACTAAGGTCAGTACCCGCGGGTTGATTCGTGTAAACAGGGACCAGAAGGGGAGGCCGTTTAATGCTGTCCTCCTTTTAACGCTGGCGGGGGTGCGTGTCATCCTTATCCAGAACGCTCAAAACGCTTGGGACATCGGATGTTCTGGGCTCCACTCAATAGTGTTCGGCTCTCTTTGCATCTTGTTCGAGGATCCCTCGAAGGGTGTAAAAATACGGGCTTTCCGTATCGCATTTGCTATACTCGTGGCGATGGTAGGAGCCATATGTTGAGAGTGGGGATTGGTGATCGTTGTCATTCCGGCCATTTTCATGAGCTACAGAACATTATTCGTCCCGATCGATTCGATTCTTGGCGAGGGTTTCGCTGGGTCAATTGGCGGAGAACTTTTCTTCGAGACCATAGGATGAACCACTAATAGGGAGGTCTTAATGTGCCATATATCGCGATTCGTGACCTGTCCCTATACTATGAAGAGGCTGGGTCCGGAATTCCGGTGATCTTACTACACGGAGCTACCGGGTCTATTGACCCGCCGAATGGTGGGTGGAGTCGGTTCATGCCGACATTAGCTCACCAGTACCATGTCATTGCCATTGAGCACCGTGGGCATGGTCGTACAAATAACCCGCAAGGCTATTTGACTTACAGCATGATCGCTGACGATATTGTGGAATTCATCCTCAAACAACAGTTGTCTTCAGCCCATATTCTAGGAATTAGCGACGGGGCAATTGTGGCGTTACACCTCGCCATGTTTTATCCCGAACGGGTGCGGTCTGTGGTGGCCTTGGGCGCTAATTATTGGAATGACGATCAGGTTCGCGAAGCGAATCGATTTGCTGATTTGGATCGGATTGACCGAGAACATCCAACTTGGGTCGAGGAAATTCGTCGTATCCATGATCGGCATAAATATCCAGGGTATTGGCGCGAATTGTTGCGGCAACTGGCAGAGAACCTTGCAGTGAATCCTCAGTATACGGTGGCTGATTTAGAACGGATTAGTGTGCCTACACTGCTGATGGCAGGGGAACATGATTTATGGGCGAATCTAGATCAGATGTATACCATGCGGCGATCGATTCCGGGCGCGGAAATGCTGATCGTAAATAACGGAGGGCATTTAATTAACCTGAGTCATCCCCATATCGTGGAACCTGTTATTAGCGATTTTTTGCAACGTCACTCCTAGTTCAGCAGGTGTTAAAGGTCGCTACCGGAACCTCGTGACTGGCTTTCCGGGGGTTACGTGCCGTTCGTGGCGGGTGTATGAGGCGTGGCCAATGGATAGGATTTCAGCGTCGATAGGGAATCTATTCGACAGCAACGGGGACGCTTTCTTGCTTCCTCATCCCAAAATAATTCTATAGCGGCCAATCGGCCAAATTCGTGCTATAGAAATATTATGACAATAAAAGCAGGAAATTTTTTGGGGAATCGGGAATGTTGTAGTATCGGGTCGCTCAGCTAGATAACTCGAGGTGATGCGGGTGCGATGCCAGTCGATACGTGGCTCGCACACCCTGATTGCATGGCTCAATCGTTATAACATTGGTCAATATAGCAATCGCGTTAAACCAGGCACCGGTATCTTAGGACAGCGCAATTCCCCCTACTAATTCAGTTGAAAAGATGATAACTCATGCGTCACATACGAAAAGGCCTGATCAAGCGGTTCACGATTCCCACGGTCCTCGCGGGAGCCGCGGTGGTTCTGATGGGGTCTGCGGCCATAGCCGCTGGGCCTTCTGCCTTTCATAGGATAGCAGGGAGACGAGAACATGGTTAGTGTCATCCGTTCCGAGTGGTACCGTGGCATTCGTTCCAGACGGTTTTGGGTCACGGTGGCACTAGCCTTGGTTCTCTTTGGAATAACCATGGTGCTGTATGCCAACCCACTAGTGCCACAACTCACCCCACGTACGAACAACATTTACACAGTGACCCTGGCCTTTTTAGGGAACTTTTTTCAGGCACTGTGGCCGGTCTTGTTGCCGGTGATTGCTGTCCTTCCCGCGGGGGACAGCATGGCTGTCGATCGCCGTCGAGGGGTCGATGCGGCCCTGATTACGCGGGTCGGCTGGACTTCTTATTTTGGGGGCAAGGTCGTCGGCAATGGGCTCTTGAGCACTTTTGGTGCAGGCAGGAATTTTGGGAAGTTATGTCAAATGACATGGAAAACCCTTGGGAGGTGTTTCCATGTCTGTCTCTATCTTACCAGATTATCCCGACATGACCATGCAATTAATTGTCGGGTCGACGGCCCCGATTGAGGTCTTCCTCACGTCACGGGTGACCATCGCACCCTGCCCCCACTGCGGGACCCCCAGCACCCGGATCCGCGGAACCTACCAACGGAAACCCCAGGAAGTCCCGTGGGGCGCCGCGTCCATTGTGATCCAATTGACGGTCCATCGCTTTCGCTGTGATGCTCCCGGGTGTCCTCAGAAAATTTTTTGCGAGCGAGTCCCATGGGCGCCGGTCTACCAGCGACGCACCTTAGCATGCTTTCAACGGGTGCTCTCCCTGGCGTGGGAAATGAGTGCATCCGCCGCCCAGCGGGTCGCTGAAGCGACCGGGATTCTCGTGCATCGGTCGACCATCAATCGCTGGATCCTAAAGGCTCCGGTGATCCCTGAGTCCGCTCCGCCCCATGCGGTGACATCCGCCGACTCGCTGCCCTCCGCACCCCCGTTGACCGTGGTCGGTATCGATGATTGGGCCTGGAAAAAAGGTCAGCGTTATGGCACCCTGGTGGTAGATTTGCTAACACATCAACCGGTGGAGGTCTTGCCGGATCGATCGGCGGCGACGGTGGCCACATGGCTCCGGAAGCATCCCACCATTCGCGTCATTTCCCGGGATCGTGGGGGAACCTATGCCAAGGGGGCCCGGGAGGGTGCGCCCCAGGCGCAACAAGTGGCCGATCGCTTTCATTTGATTAAAAACTGGCAGGACCATACGGCCGATCTCATTGGGCCCTGGGAGCCTAAGTCCCACGATCAGCCCACCAATGATCCGCGGGACGAATCCCAGTCCCTGGCCACCGAGAAGGTCGGAAACGGACCCGTGGGGGACTTTGGGCCTGTTTCCCCTGCGGATAGGCGCCGACAGGATCGGTGGGAGGCCGTGCACCAACTGTGGGATCAAGGGCACTCCATTACCGCCATTGCGGAACAACTCCATCGTGACCCCAAAACAATTCGCAAGGATCTCGCGGCCGCACGGCCGCGGAAGCCTCAATCACCACCGCATCGACCGGATCCCGTCGAGACCCAACTTCTGACCGAACTCTGGCAGGGCCAACGCACGACAGCCCAGGACCTGTGGGAAGCTGCGCGAAAGCGGGGATACGTCAAATCCGTGGCCTCCGTGTCCCGTTGGCTCCGGCAACGACGGGGTCACGTCCAACGGGGGCGTTCTCCCAGCCGGACCCAGACGCCGGATTCTGAGCGGAAGGAGGCGATTCCGCTGAAGGCCAAGAAACCGTGGACCGGTCGCCAATGGGCCCATTTTCTGGGTACTGCATGGCCGCGTCTGCCACGTCGGGCGACCCACGCGTTGAGCCAACGCTTAGCGCAGGATCCGGTGTACCGAAAAGCCTGGACACTCACGCGCCATTTTCATACCTTGGTCGCCCATCGCCTGGGGGAGAAGGCTTTGGCTGCGTGGTGCCGCCTGGCCGAATCGAGTGAAATCCCCGCATTCGTGGCCTTTGCTCAGACCTTGCGCCACGATTGGGATGCCGTGGTGGCAGGCGTCACGGTCGAATGGAGTCAAGGTCCCGTCGAAGGCTTGAATACCCGAACCAAGCTCCTGAAGCGAATGATGTATGGCAGGGCCGCATTACCCCTGCTGCGGGCCCGGATCCTACACCGTTAAAGCAGAACCGGGCTTCACCACATGGCCGGCCGGGTATGGCCTGCCCATTGTTACGACAGGATCTGACAGGCCAAAGCTACCCCCAGTAGGCCCGGCGCTAGCCCACGTAGCCTGCACCAAAAGTGCTCAAGAGCCTAAAAAATCCCCACTTATGAGATGCAAATTGACCACCCGACGATTGCTAATCTATCGAAGTCTAGCTCTTCAATTTCTCCGCAAGTGACGCCACCGGGCGGTGGAGGATATTCGTATCCGGCTACGTCGCAGTACTATGTCTATCAAAACCATGTAATGAAGCAGACAGAACGTGCCTTATCGGCAAGGAACCCTATCGACCACTGGGTTACTTCATGTGATTCAGCAGCACGACACAACGACATCGACTGCGGCCGGGACGTGGGCGACCAGGGCCGATGGCTTGGCGGTGCGCAGCGCTCGGGCGGCATAGCCGCGATCGTACTGGCATAACGATTGAATTTGATCCAGTATTTGAGACCGTTCGTGTAACGACAGC
>DAHWKJ010000073.1 GCA_027343695.1 Sulfobacillus sp.
ATGGGCCACGGCGTCAGTCTCCACGCCCCACGCTGGCTGCATGAGTCTGGACCGTCTTGTCCCCTGCCTCCCTGTTGGGGGTGAGCAAAATCGGGCATCACGGGGCGATGGCTGGCGGAACGTCCGCTCAACACGCCATCACACGAGGGGATCTGTTTTGGGGGAATAGGCGGATCCATAGGACGGTTGCCCCAGGGGACCTCATTTCTCCCGTTCTGAAAGGTATTCGGGAAGCCTTGATGACCTGGGATGGGTCGGATCCGCAGGACGGGATCCCTCAGATTCTCTCCGTGGAATAGCGCGCCCATGGGCGCGCTATTCCCTTAGCATGGGTGACGGTGCGAAAAGATCCACGGAACGATCACAGGCGGGCCATCGAAATCGGTCTGTTAAAACGGGTTGCGGGGGAATGGCCTCGCTCGTGTCACCCCTTTCTCGTGGCCGATGGCCACGATCGCGGCATTCATTTGACGCAAAAAACTCCGGCCCAACAACCGGGAACCTGTTGTAAGTACCAATAACTGGGACTCTCTCAGCTCTTCATCGTATCCAGGCCGCCGTGACCGAGGCGATCGCGGCAGGCCGCGACGCACTGGACACCGTGCAGCAGGCCACGTTTATCCAGGAATACCGGACGATTCTCCAACGCGGTCTAGCGGATAACCCGCTACGCACCGCCGCAGATGGAGTCAAACGCCGGGGGCGGGTCAAACAAACAAAGACGCGCAACCTGTGGGATCGCCTGGACCAGCACCAGGATGCGGTACTCCGATTTATGACCGATTTTCGCGTCCCGTATACGAATAGTCAGGCCGAACAGGACGTCCGGATGATGAAAGTCCACCAAAAGATCTCGGGCGCCTTTTGGAGCATGACGGGGGCAGAAGTCTTCGCACGGATTCGGGGGGCGGGACGGCCCTCCCTATTCGGAGTGGAATCTGCCACCTCTGTGTAGTTACTATTTTTTCTGACTTAACCCCTCTGCAATCCAAATTTTGTTGTATAAACACAAATGTGAGGCGGTGCATGCCTTTGAGGCCAATTTTGTCCCTTAACTAGGAAAGTTCCGCTAGTGGGTGCATATGCCACATATCCCTGGCCTGTCGCCATGATTCCTAAAATCGTCCGATAGGCTGTCTAGGTTGCCTGACTCCGTAACACATTCACCATCTTATTGCGATCGTCGATGGAATTGTTTGACCGGATCCGCATCCGTTCTGCCCTCTCGTTAATGATGGAGCATTTGATATAGAGCCTTGTTGAGCAGAAGGACATTGATCCGACGCGGTCCGAATACACCCAGGTCCGGAGGCAAAATTTGCGTTGCGACCAGATGTTTAAGGGTCTTTTCACTCAGTCCCGTATGTTTGGCAATGCGCGGGATTTGGATCAAGGCGCTTTGCACGGTAATATTGGGATCCAACCCGGAGCCGGAACTCTCCACTAAACTGATCGGAATTCGGGAGACATGGAGGCCGGGAGTAGTCTGACGGTACATGTGAATACGTGCCTGAATGTCTTGGATTAATTTGGCGTTTGTGGGCCCGTAGTTGCTGGGAGACGATGCGAACGCATTGTACGGTTGCGGTTTTCCCGTCGCCACCGACACGGTATCCGAGGGCCGTCCCCAAAAATATTGCAGATTGTTCCCAAAATATTGTCCCACATGCTGGAGCCCCACGACATGTCCCCGGACACTCACCGGACTGCCGTTTGCTTGATAGGGAAAAAAGAGTTGTCCGAGGCCCACCATGAGAAAGGTGTAGCCCCATGCAAGAATGATCCACAAACTGATGGTACTCAGTACGGCCCGTTTGAGAGTTAGTACCATAACCCGATCTCCTCCTTTATTCGTCGCCGTAGCGGAAAAACCCCCATTGCGTAAGACAAGTCACGCGATTGTGTCTCACCTTTGTTCCGGAGAAGGTCTTCTTCACCATCGTGGATCATGAACGTCGATGACGTGGATCAGTTCTTCTCCGGAATGAATCTTAAGCGAGACCGAACAATCCCAGAAACCGATCAATGCCCCAGATGCCAATAAACGGAATGATCACGCCCAAAATTCCCCAGTTAAAGATGTTGCGGGTCAGAAGCTTATCCGCCGATTCCGGTCGGTATTTCACACCCTTGACCGCGAAGGGAATCAGGGCTGGAATGATGACCGCATTAAAGATTAGCGCGGACAAAATCGCACCATGGGGCGTTTTGAGTCCCATAATATTGAGTGCTGACAAACCACGCAAAACGGGAACGGTTGTGAACATGGCCGGAATGATCGCGAAGTATTTCGCGACATCATTGGCGATCGAAAAGGTGGTTAAGGCTCCGCGGGTGATGAGCAGTTGTTTGCCCACCATGATCACATCCAAGAGCTTCGTGGGATTGGATTCCAAGTCCAACATATTTCCGGCTTCTTTGGCCGCCATCGTGCCCGTGTTCATTGCCAATCCCACGTCCGCTTGAGCTAACGCAGGGGCATCATTGGTTCCGTCGCCCGTCATGGCGACAAGTTTGCCGGCTTGTTGCTCACGGCGAATCAACGACAATTTAGCTTCGGGATTGACCTCCGCCACAAAGTCATCGACGCCCGCCTCTTGGGCAATGACCTGCGCAGTAATCTGATTGTCGCCCGTCGCCATCACGGTGCAAATTCCCATCGTGCGAAACTGAGCAAACCGATCCTTTAATCCTGGTTTGACAATATCCTGCAGCGGGATGACGCCCATCACCCGATTGTCTTGAGCAATCGCCAAAGGTGTGCCGCCCTTTCTGGCGACCTCTTCGGCATAGCGGTCTAACTCCTCAGGAATGTCTCCCGCCAGAGTTTTGATGGCCGCGATGGCCCCTTTACGCACGATTTGTCCGTTTGGGAGATCGATCCCGCTCATTCGCGTATTGGCGGAAAAGGGGACGACATCCCCCACGACTTCGGGAACCTGGTTCATCCCCAACACCTTCTGCGCCAGTTCCACGATGGACTGTCCTTCCGGTGTGGTGTCGGCCAGCGACGCGATTAACGCTAAACGAGCCACTTCCCGTTCCTCAATCCCGGGCATGGGTAAAAATGCTGTCGCCATGCGATTTCCAATGGTAATTGTCCCGGTTTTATCCAAAATTAACGTGTCAATATCTCCGGCGGCTTCGACGGACCGTCCGCTTTTCGCCACCACTTGAATCTTCGCCACCCGGTTCATTCCCGCGATTCCGATGGCCGAAAGCAGCGCGCCAATCGTGGTCGGAATTAAACACACCAGGAGCGCGACCAGCGTGGTGGTATTCACCGCATTTTTTCCATAGTATTGCGCAATCGGGCCTAGGCTCACCACCACCAGCAAGAAGATAAAGGTGAGCACGCCCAGTAATGCGGAGAGGGCAATTTCGTTGGGTGTTTTCTGTCTTTGCGCTCCTTCCACCAGTGCAATCATCCGGTCCAGAAAGGTTTCGCCCGGATTACTCGTGATTTCCACGATCAACCGGTCGGAAAGCAATGATGTGCCGCCAGTGACAGAGTCACCGGGAGCCTTAATGACCGCCGCGGATTCCCCGGTAATCGCAGATTCATTGACAGCGCCCACGCCTTCGATGATCACGCCGTCACCCGGTATCACGTCTTCGGCTTCCACAACGATGCGCATCCCTTTAATCAGGGTCGAGCCATCCGCCCAGAGCCAGGTCCCATCGGCTTGGATGACCCGAGCCTGGGCTTCGTGCCGGCTGCGTCGCAAAAAGTCTGCTTGGGCACGGCCGCGTGCTTCCGCGTAAGCTTCCGCGAAGGTCGCAAATAAGACGGTAATAAACAACACCAGAGTCACGATGAGGTCATACTGACGCGCCGAACCGCTATGTGCCGTGAGTGTCAATCCCAGCGTAACGATGGTACCCACTTCCACCACGAACATGACCGGGTTGTGAATCATGTCCCGGGGATTCAGTTTCACAAAGGTATCACGCAGCACAGCAGGCAGACGATAGTCTTCCTTGGCGGATGCCAGATTCCCCCTCATCGCCTGGGTGTCACTAACCATAATCGAATCCCTCCTACCTCGAATAAGAACCTTACGAAAACACATGATGTGCCATTAGCAAATAATGTTCGGCAATCGGGCCTAATGCCATCACGGGGAAAAAGGTCAGCGCATTGAGAATCACAATGGACCCCAGCAAAATTCCCCAAAACAATGGGGTGTCCGTGCGCATCGTGCCGGAGGTTTCTGGAACGGCCTTCTTGCGCAATAAGGACTGCCCGACCAGGAGCATGGCCATGATCGACGCGTATCGTCCAATAATCACCACAATCCCTAATGCCACTTCGTAAAAAGGCAGAGACGCTCCCAAACCTCCCATCGCAGATCCGTTATTGGCGGCGGCGGAGGTAAACCCGTAGAGAATTTCACTCAGTCCTTGCGGACCGGGATTAAACACTCCAGCCAGTCCTGCGGGCGTGGCCGTGGCAATCGCAGCTCCCGCTAAAATCAACAAGGGATGCAATAAAAAGGCGATAGAGGCTAACGATACCTCCCGAGCCTCGATTTTCTTTCCGAGAAATTCGGGGGTACGTCCCACCATAAGCCCCATCAAGAACACAGTAATGATCACGAACATCAGCATATTTAACAGGCCTACGCCTTTTCCGCCGAACACCATGTTGAGAAACATGCCGAGGAAAAAGGCAAGACTCGGGATGGGCAGAAAACTATCATGGGCACTCGCCACCGATCCGGTGGTAAAAGCCATGGTGCTGGTTTCAAAAATAGAGGTGCCCCCCATGCCAAAGCGCAATTCCTTGCCGACCATGTTGGCGTGTCCATGAAGTCCTAGGGCATTGATGATGGGATTTCCCGCCATTTCGGGAAAGTAAATCATCGCTAACATGGCCAAGTACAACGTGCCTGCCACGGCGATGAGTGTCCAGGCTAGACGCTTTTTGCCGGTAAACATGCCGAACAGGTAAAAAAACGCGACGGGAACCAAGCCCATGGCAATTGCCTGAAAAATATTACTGAGAGCGGAGGGGTTTTCCAACGGATTAGCGCTATTGGCATTGGTAAAGCCCCCACCATTTTGCCCCAAATGTTCAATGGATTCCCATGAGGCAATAGGTCCTCGGGGGACCACTTGACTTTGGTTGTTTAACGTATGAAGGTGCAGATACGGCCCTAAGGTCTCCGGTACCCCCAAGGCTACAAAGATGAGACCAAAGATCACCGCCAAGGGCAGCAATACGCGCGTTAACACCAGCGTCAAATCCACAAAGAAATT
Source organism: Sulfobacillus sp. (assembly GCA_027343695.1). Taxonomy (GTDB): domain Bacteria; phylum Bacillota; class Sulfobacillia; order Sulfobacillales; family Sulfobacillaceae; genus JAKADJ01. The sequence continues at coordinate 5,263 of DAHWKJ010000073.1, forward strand.
CCCAAGGCCCCGCCCGGATACAGCGCGAACAAAAGCCACACCGGTCGCAGCACCACTCGCCGGGGTTACAAACTGTAAAAACTGGAGCACGGCAAATGCCGAAAAATATGACATCGTGTTCTCGCCGCTGTACGCTTGCCAATTGGTATTCGTCACAAAACTCGCAGAGGTATTAAAGGCCAATTGCGGGTTGATATTGCCAAAATGATTGGGATTAAATGGCAGCGCCCCTTGCATACGCAAGAGCGTGTACGCCATCACGGCCCAAAGCATATTAGTGATCACAAAAGCCACGCCGTATTCCACCGCATTCATCTGGCTGGTTTCAGACACATGCAACAGACGAAAAATCAGACCCTCGATAGGTTTCATGGGCCGGTCCAAGATGGTGGGTTGAAAAGTAAAAACTTTGTACATATATATCCCGAGTGGCTTCATCAGAATCAGAAGTCCTCCTATAACCACGAGCCACGTCAGAACGGTACTGACCGTCATTGTCTTCGTTAACCTCCCGTTTTAAAATTTTTCGGGATGAATAATCACATACACCAAATACCCCATCATCACCACAGACACGGTCAGAAGGATCCCATTTTCCATGATGACTCACTCCTCTTCATAACTTGTCGAGCCCATACATCAGCCCTACGATCCCCAGAAAGATCGCAATCATCAAACCGCCTAAGACGATTGTTAACATTTCGACACCTCACTGGCTGCAATAGCATAAATCTCACGAATTATCCCACGTCCCTGACATCATAATGGAATCTGAATGTCAGATACAAAGACCATACCTTATCTTGTCAAAAATAATACTGACATGTCGTCAGGTTACCGTGACATGCGGTAGTTTAGCATGGGGGATTCTCACCGTCGATAAAAATGGTGTGAAAACGGCGTAAAAAACGCATAAATTCGGAAGGACGTTGCTTCCAGCAGACAAATGGGGGCGTCAGCGCTTCAAACAATCTCCCTTGAGTCAGTCGGCAGAAAGATAAAATTGCTCGCACAAATCGGGGGACTGGCTGTGAGTTCTCGTGCTTCGGTTCAAGGACACTCACACGAAGGCGGGTTTGCCCCACCCGGGGTCTCAAGTGGTGAACCTCAAAAGCGGCGCCCAGAGTAATATCAAGAGGTTGGGGTTGGACTCAAAATGTTGTCGTGTCCCTTTGCTGTTTGGCACTCGCGTAAGAGATCGCTCAAGAGAGCCTACCGACGAGTTGGCAACAGAGCATTAAATGGCGTGCTCAGTCCAACGCGACAGGCCATCCGGGGGAGGGGCAGCTATAGACCAATGCTGTCAGGTTAAGCTGAGAACAGCGAGAACTCTATCGAATTACCCGGTGGTTTGCGTGGGGTCATGTCATTGTTCCCGGATCGTCTCGCGCTGGCACAGAGGTATTCCGGGATCGATACGTTCCCGCTCAGCGCA
>DAHWKJ010000083.1 GCA_027343695.1 Sulfobacillus sp.
ATGGCCGGGCCCGGCAAATGTTAGACGGGGAGACCCCGGATCCCATGGAACTCGACGAGACCTGGAGCGATTATCTCGGAGGGGATTATGCCGTGTGCTTGTGGGCCGTCACCCCGGAAAATATTGCCTGTAAAGGCCATCTGATCACCGTGATTCGGGCATTGCTCCGGTCTCCGAAACGGGATGCTCGCTCGTGGCAGCAACGACTGCGACACGCCGTCTCGGCTTTGGACCGGTTGGAGAGGCCCTTCGCCGCCGGGGACCAACTGCGCTTTGGCGCCGTATCCTCGCGGATGCTCTACGTCGATGCGCCGAAAGCCTATTTTCCGGAAGCGTTTCAGGCGGAATAGGGACGATGACGACCGGGTGGCTGCGCCTTTTCGGCCGCACAGAAATAGGTTCGATATTAAAACTATGAATGTAACGAATCACCTGCTAATGGGGGCGTTAGTACATTAGCACTCGTCCCTGATCCACTCATTTTGGTCGAATATCCCTGTCTCGATACATGGCGCCGATCAACACGCAACGTCCCGGTTTTGTTCAGCCTCAGAAGCCGTTGATCCATCACAAAATACTGATACCCATTTTTAGAAGGCTTCAGTTGTTCCATGCATTGAGTACCGCTATGAATGGAGTTCAAGGTCGGAGCGCCAGAGAAAACCTCCCCACGGTAAGGCTTATGAGTTCTCTTCCGCCGACTCCAGACGGGTTCGTAACGCCTTCAATTCTTGACCAATTCCTTGCATTTCTTGTTCGGCTATCCCCAAGAACTTAGTGAGTTCTGTCTGGCGATCCTGATCGACTTCCATCACGTGGCGGACCTCATTATAGAGGTCTAAAGCGCGGTCAAGTTCCTGGCGCAGATTTTGCACCCGGTCGGTCAACTCCGCTCGACGATGACGCTCTTCATCTTTCACCACCATTGGTGCCAAGCTTTGAATCAGCTCCAAATCGTCCGTTGAAACCCTGATGGCGATGACATCATTGCTCTTGCCAGAGGCAGCCTCTATCCAAAGCAGCGGATCGGGCACCGGCACCCCATTAATGAAACCCTGCCACGGAGCCAGCGGGATCTCAATCCGCCGATGCACGGAAATCGCCATAGCCAGCCCCGAGGCATCTCCAATTTGACTCACAAACCGTACCCGGTTTGGATTCGCTAACAGAAAACCCACAGCGATTTGCACAGCTGGTGCCGCAATAGAAATTCTCGCTAAATGGGTCAAAATCCGTCGGACATCAATGAGGAATTCTGACACAGGTATTCTCCCCCTATTTTCGAGCACAAAGAGACCGTCAAAACATCCTTCCTAGAATACCACCATCCTCGCGTCCGATGTCGATCAAATGCGTCCTAACTGCTACCATGAATGTAATCGTGAACCAAGCAGGGAGACTTGTCTATGAAATATATCGGGGTAATGTCTGGAACTTCCTTAGACGGGATTGACGCGACGATGGTCGAAGTGCCTGAGACAGAAATTCTTCCGCTGCCTATCCACGTGTTGGGCCATCAATTTATAGAATGGGACTCAAAGCTTCGCCGCGATCTGTTGGCGTTAGCGGACGGCACCCCCTTCGCAGCCCAATCCATAGTGAAGATGTCCCAAGCGATATCCCAAGCGCATGTCGCCATCATCCTGCGCCTTCTTCAAGCCACCGATAGCCATCCCAGTGACATTGTAGCGGTCGGTATGCATGGACAAACGGTGTGGCACGAACCGCCACAGCGCGACCATTTGGGCTATTCTTGGCAACTAGGATCGCCGAGTTGGGTGGCCAATCGCACCCGCATCACGACCGTAGGAGACTTTCGACTAAGCGATCTAGCGTTAGGTGGCCATGGAGCCCCTCTGGCCCCATACGCACACCGCCTATTATTCTACAACCCGTCTCGCCGGGTCGGGGTACTGAACGTTGGGGGCATTAGCAATGTAACCCTGATCGATCCCCACTTGTCATGCCCACCTGTGGCCAGTGATTTAGGCCCCGGCAACATGATCATCGATGCCCTATGCGCCTACTATACAGACCACCGCCAACAAATGGACCAAGACGGCGCCATGGCCTCACGAGGACATCTGGATCGTGCACTGTTAGAGACACTTCTAGCCGAGCCGTTCTTCCACCAAGATCCTCCTAAGTCTACAGGTCGGGAGGCCTTCGGATCCCATTATGCTGCGAGGTTTTTGCATCTTCCTCCCGATGACGCCGTCACGACCGCATCGTGGCTCACGGTCCATAGCATTGCAAAAGGAATCACAAGGCTGGGGGCTCCCGACCTACTGTACGTAGCGGGTGGAGGCGCCAAGAATCCCTGGATCTTAGAGCATCTCCAAACCGCATTACCTGACGTGCCGGTAAAGACCACCGAGGTCCTCGGCATCGCGGTCGATCAAGTGGAAACCGTGGCATTTGCCCTCTTGGCACGGGCCGCCGTTCACAAAGAAGCCGCCAACCTTCCAACCGTTACCGGCTCTCGCGGATCCGCCATACTGGGCACGGTGGCTGAGGTGTCTCGGGAAACCTGAAAATCTCTTCGGCTTCAATTTTATTTTTGGCATATTAAGGGATCCCATGCTTTTTGAGTGCTAGCCCAAGCGCTATTGGGCATAATGTTGGTAACATCCGCAAATCGCCCAATCGTCCAATAACCGGCAAGTTGATGGATTACAGACCGGACCATAGCATGTTTTTATCTTAAGAGGGAGCAGGAAAATGCCCGTCAACCGCGAATAATATGATACGGCTGACAATCGCCGTCACAGGGGTGGCGGTTGTTCTATATAATGGGGGTATAGCCAGCCCAACCTGAAGTGTGGGTACAGAAAGGAGCGGCGTCGAATGAAATCGCTAACCGAACGAGAAATCCGGGCACTTATTCACCTATTAGGGGATGACGATATCAAAACCGCGCAGATTGCACGGAAGACGCTCCTGGAATCCCGTCACGATGCCGAGCCATTCTTGGAGGAAGCGCGAGATTCTTTGGATCCGCACGTGCGGACCCGGGTCTATAGCATCTTAGAGCGTCTACGGCTCGATGAATTAGGCCAACGATTCGACCAATTTTCTTCGATGCCCTCGGCGTGGTTGGATCTTGAGGAAGGCGCATTTCTTATCGCCGAATCCGGATACCCCAATATCAATCGTGCCCACTACCGAGAGATGTTGGACAACATTGCCGGGGATTTTAAGACCCGTTGGGACGAAAAGGGATTGACGCGGGGCCGAGAGCTGATCGAAGCGCTCAACGAATATTTTTTTAACGAACTCGGTTTTACCGGAAATCACACCACGTATTACGATCCCGACAACAGCTATCTCAACCAAGTCCTGGATCGACGTATTGGAATCCCAATCAGCCTGTCAATGGTCTATCTGTTAATCGCGCGTCGCCTCAGGATCCCCGTTATCGGCATCAGTATGCCGGGTCACTTCCTGCTCCAATATAACGACAGCCTCTTCATAGACGCTTTTCAAAAAGGACAACTATTGAATCGGGGAGAGTGTGTCCAATACTTGATGAATAACGGTTTTGGATTCCATCCCGCCTACTTGAGTCCAACGCCCACCCGCTTCATGTTGGTGCGCATGCTGACTAATCTCATTCAAATCTATAGCACGCAAGACCCCGATCGGGCCGATTCACTCACCAGTTTTCGCGATATGTTGACCCAATCCTATGCAAAAGTCTGATTCATCAAGGCCTCGCGATACGGGATTAGCCGGCATTCACCAGACCGGCGAGATACGGGAGCACGTCATAAATTGGTCCGGTTAATACGCGATGCAAGAGGTCCGGTGCCAACTCTCCCTCACCCACCCACCAGGTCTGCATTCCGACGGCCAGGGCAGGGCGGATATCCTCTTCAGGGTCGTTGCCCACCATCAGCCAGTGCCGAGGATTAATATTGAATCCGGTGGCTGCCTCTTGATAGTAAGCTGGGTGTGGTTTGGACGCATGGACAATCTCAAAACAGGAGATCCAATCGAAGGGAAACCCTTCGAGTCCCGCCCAGCGCAATCGCTCTTCAATCGCCACACGAGGAAATAGGGGACTCGTGAGTAAGGCAATCTTCAGGCCTAATTCCCGAATGTGAGCCAAAAAACCCATCATACCAGGTATGGGTCTTCCGAGGTACTGTAACTTCGGAAACTGATCGCGGTAATACTCTTCAAATACTGTTTGGACCGCCTCGGGATCTAGTCCGGTACGTGCCTGCAAGTGTTCATAAAAAGCATCGGCCAAGAGACTCGGTTCATGATTTTGCGACACGATCCACCGAGTGGTGGCCATAACGTCTTGAGACAACGTCTCGGCGATGCCTAGACGCGGTGCAATCCACCGATCTACGTCAGCCAAATAGGTCGGGATAAATTGGTTGGATAGCCGGAGCAGCGTGCCATCGAGATCGAGCCCAAGGGCCAGAATGGTACTTTTCATAAGAACTAATCACCTTTCTGTCGCCGGATATCAGCGGTATGTTGAGGACCTTTCTCTATGATACACTCTTCTTAACTCGGGAAGGAGACTCCTTATCATGCGACTGACGGCCGATGGTCTAGTTTTGGCAGGAGGAAGGTCGCGTCGGATGGGGCAAAACAAGGCAGACCTTCCCTATGGTTCATCAACCAGCTTGGTCCAACATGCTCGTGATGTCCTAGAGGCTGCCGTTTCCGGAATGGTATGGGTGTCCCGTCCCCTGACCTGGAATGACCCGACCGAAAACGATATTCCTGATGCGGTAGCGGCCCAGGGTCCGTTACACGGCATTTGGCAAGGGCTTACGCGTACTCACCATGAATGGCTCGCCGTCGTGGCCGTGGATTGCCCGAATGTTCCACCTGAACTATATGAGACCTTATATCGTGCAAGGCGTGCGACGGATCGCGTACTCATCCCCTATTATGGCGCAGTGGCCCAGCCTTTGGCTGCTCTATGGTCCAAAGCTCTCACTGATGCTATTGCCAAAGACCTACAGGCTGAACAATTTAAGGTCCAAACCCTACTGGATCGCGTAGCGACTCACTATATCAAGGTGCGCCAACCTGATTGGTTAGTGAATCTCAATACGCCGGGAGACTGGGAAAATTGGCGGCAGACCACGGGAGGTCGGCCATGACCGTATGGCACGTAGCGGGAAATTCCGGACTCGGCAAAACACTTTTACTAGAGGCTTTAATCCCTCAGTTATCTGGCACCGTTAGAGTCCTGAAACATAGCCATCATGCACTAGAGCGCGACGCCGTGGGAACCGATACGGCTCGTTTAAGCCAAGCCACTTCCACCGTCAGAATTCATGAAGACGGCCTAGTATTACGCGGTAAACGTCCTGACTTCGTAGATTTCGTCACCTGGTATGCCTCTCAATGCGACCATTTGCTGATCGAAGGCTTAAAGTTCCTGAATACGCCAAAGATCTACCTCTCCCGCGATCCCAACCAACCCCACATTACGGTTGGTACGCTGGTCGGCCCCAAGCGTCCGACGTCTTTAAATGTCTTTTGGATAGCCGCAGATTTGCCTTTAACCCGTAGCAGTGCCACGGATATCGCTTGCGAACTCGTTAAAGAAGCGACGGAGGCCACCTTCACCTGGGATGTCCTGATTCAAGCCCTGAAGACGTTTACAGGTGACAGCTAGGACCCCCTGTATACGGCCTACTGGGGCCGATCACGCGCGTAGTTAAGTTGCCATACGCCAACGTTTCAGAGTACCATAAACCATGCAACTCCAAAAAAGGGACGATGGTTATGGCCCACACAACGGTTTCAGAAGCACTAGACCAACTATTTCAAGCCACTAATCCGCTCTCTGAAGTTGAGTCGGTAGCGCTTGACGCAAGTCTCGGCCGAACCTTGGCAGCCGACCTTGCAGCACCGTTTGCGGTTCCGCGTTTTGACCGTTCCGCCATGGATGGCTATGCCATTCGGGCCCAAGATGTACCTGGCACCTTGGTGCTCACGGGATCTATGGTGGCAGGACAAAGCGACGGGCCCCGGTGCGAACCCGGCCAGGCTATCCGTATCCTCACGGGAGCGCCCATTCCTGATGGTGCCGACGCCGTCATCGAACAAGAGCAGGTCCATCGTCTGGATCTGCAAATCCAGATCCCCTTAACCATCCGGAAGGGCCGCAATATCTCAAAAGCAGGAAGTGAGTTGGGCTTGGGGGACCATGTTCTCCGTCGCGGGCAGCGAATCGGCCCCACTGAAGTAGCCATGATGGCGGCAATCGGCCACGAACACGTCATGGTGTTCCGAGCTCCCCATGTCTTGTTAATCACTACGGGCGATGAGTTAACCTTGCCCGGAACGCCGCTCTCCCCTTCTCATATTTACGATGTCAACCGGTTTCTCCTTGGATCCTGGCTCCATGCCGCGGGTGCGGTGGTGACTACCCTAGCGATTATTCCCGATCAGGCTGGCCAGTTCATCAGGAGGCTCCATAAGGCCCTCGCGGCCGAACCTTTTGATTTGGTGGTGTCAAGCGGTGGTGTTTCCGTGGGCGATCGAGACGACGTAATTCATGCCTTAACCCAAGACACCGAACTGCTGTTTTGGCGAGTGGATATGCACCCGGGGAAATCGGTGGCAGGCGCTCGCTTTGAAGGCACCCCGATTCTTGCTCTTTCCGGTAATCCGGGGGCTGCCATGACCTCGTGGTTAATCCTCGGGGCCCCCCTGTTGGCGCACCTTAACCATGGTGAAATTTATCAAGAACGGATCCGAGGCCGGCTTTTACAAAGCTTTAACAAGTCTACACGAGAAACCCGATACCTCCGGGTACGCACCTATTCCGATGACCGAGGTCTGCACTTAGACTGGAATCTTCCCCAGCAGTCCGATGTGCTAGGGTCATTTAGCGCTGCAGACGCCTTTGCAATCATCCCCAATTCGAGTCCTGCCATCGGTGCTGACACGATGCTCGACGGCCTTCGAACCGGGGGACTGGGTCCCATGAGTATTACCTGGAACCCAAAGGATCGTGACACAAAGATTTAAGAGAGGATGATATCCATGCCCGACCTACCCCAAACATTTGACGCCATTGCGCACCAATTTTCTGGGCAATTTGTTGTTTACGCCGAACACATGGCAACCGGAGAAGTTATTGAATATGGGATTCCCCATCCCATGGAGACGGCGTCTGTGATTAAACTCCCCATTATGATTACCGCAATGAAACAGGTCGAAGAAGGCACATTAAGTCTCGATCAACTCGTCACCATGGAATCCTCCGACATCGTCGCGGGATCCGGTGTGCTACAAAATCTTTCAGAGGGATTACGCCTCTCCTTGCGCGATGTCATGATGCTCATGATCACGGTCAGCGATAACACGGCAACCAATATGGTAGTCCGGTTGGTGGGACTCGAACCCATCAATGCCTTCATGGCCGCACTCGGAGCCCATGATACCGTCATTAAGAAACCTATCGACTTCACGTTACCCCCACCCATCGGGCTCTCTACCCCGAAAGACCTAGTCACCTTGCTTCGGGGCATCTATCACCGGACCCTGGTCAGTGCCAAAGCCAGTGAGTGGATGTGGGATGTACTGACTCGGCAACAATACAACACCGTCCTGGCTCGGAGTCTACCCTATCACCTCCTCGAAGAGGGAGATGACGAACCCGCCACCATAGTGATCGGAAGTAAGAGCGGGTCAGTGGAAGGCGTCCGGAATGATGCCGGTATCTTCACCACGCCATGGGGCGACTACGCAGTGGCTATCATGAGCGAGGGGTGTCAGGACCTAAGGTTTCATGTGGACAACGAGGCACATCGCATCCTTCCGGCAGTGAGCCGGGCCGTCTTAGAGCACTTTGCGCCCAAGGCTTTAACCGACTCCGACTAACGAAGGAGGGCTTGCCACGCTTCGGGATCAAATCCCACCATGATGGTATTTCCAGTCCGCCAGAGGGGACGCCGGATAAGGCGTGGCTCTCTGGCCATCGCTGCAATCCAATCCGTGTCGGAATCCGCCTGATCTCGAAGCTCTCGATACTTGGGGCTCTTGGTGGATAAGAGTTTTCCGACGCCTCCCACTTCATTCGCCAAGGCCTGCACTTCAGCCGGGGACAGGGGAGATTCAATCAGGTCATGCTCGGTTACCGAGATATTGTGGTCCGCGAGCCACGCTCGCGCTTTGGCACAGGTACTTCACCGCCGGTAACAGTATAAGTCCGGCATGGGTGTTACCCCCTTCGCACATTTTTGTTACAGGATTGACAAATACCAAACAACTTGAGTTCGTGGTCCATCACTTTAAATCCCCGCTGCTTAAGAATACGATCTTCTAAAGAGTCCAGAAGATCTTCGTTAAACTCGTCGACTTTTCCGCACCGTAAACAGACCAAATGATGGTGCCGATGCAGTTCCTCCTGGTTAAACTCGTATCGCGCTTTCCCGTCGTTAAAGCTAATGCGCTGGAGGATGTCCAAATCGGTTAACAACTCCAGTGCACGATATACGGTCGCCAGGCCAATGTCAGAAAACTCTCTTTTGACCAAACGATGAATTTCCTCAGCAGACAGATGCTCGCCCGGATGCTCAGCAAATATCCGGATCACCACTTCACGCTGAGGCGTGAGGCGTTTTGACCCTTCCTCCAGTTTACGAAACACTGAGGACAGTTGTGGCACGCTCAATCTCACCCTTACTTTTGAGGTTCTAGTAGACATAGTCTACCACGAACCGCATCGCGCCCGCACGTTCTAAGCCACTTAGAGATTCCTATCCCAGAGTATGGCTCAGCCCAGCCATTTGAACCCATAGCCGATTTTCCGCTTGATCGAACACCTTGGACTGCGGCCCATCAATTACCTCAGCGGTAACTTCCTCACCACGATGCGCCGGCAAGCAATGGAGAAATATGGCTTGCGGTTTGGCTAATTTCATGAAGTTCCGGTTAATCTGAAAGCCTTGCATAAGGTGACGTTTGCGATCCAAATCCCCCTCGTCTCCCATGGACACAAAGACATCCGTCGTTACCACATCCGCCCCAAAGAGAGCCCGTTCGGGATTATCGGTGATGGTGATTGACCCCCCAGTCAGTGACGCCTCCCCACGGGCCCATTCCACAATTTGCGGTAACGGTTGGTACTCTATAGGGGTCGCAATCGTGATATCCATTCCAAGTTTGGCCCCAATGACCATATACGAATGGGCCATGTTGTTGCCGTCTCCTAGATAGCTGACCTTGATTCCCGACCATCCCCCAAGCTCCTCGCGAATCGTCATGGCATCTGCCAAGATCTGAAAAGGATGCGCACGATCGGTCAAGGCGTTAAACACCGGAACCGTCGCGTGACGTCGTAAGGCTTGGACCGTTTCGTGCCGGTGAGCCCGTACCACGATCCCGTCCACGTATCGCGACAGCACGCGAGCCGTATCTTCCAAAGACTCTCCCCGCCCTAACTGGCTACTCCCCCAATCCAGCGAGACCGACTCCGCGCCTAACATGCTAATCGCCACTTGGAAGGAAACCCGGGTTCGCGTGGAAGGGAGTTCAAATAGAAGCGCCACATGCTTACCCGCGAGTACTCGCCGGGATTGCACAGTCTCTCGATTGCCCTTCATCCATTGAGCCGTATTCAATATTTGCTTGATTTCTTCGGGAGTCCATTCCATCATCGATACGACAGACCGACCTTTTAACGCGGGTAAACTAACCGTCAGTTGCTCCACCATAACAACCACCTCCAGTGCAATAATATACACTTATAAGTATTGTTATGCAATCATTGATAAAATCCGCGCGAGAATTTATCAGATGGGTCGATGTGGACGTTATGGGATGGTTGATGGCGCTGCGGAAGAGGGTGCGTTGACGCGGGCGCCTCCAATGGCCTTAGCATCCCAACACCTGCGAACAGGAACACAGCGATTTTAGGAGGATGAATCGCGTGACTACCCCCGTCAAGTTTCTCGAAGGCGCCGCCATCTATCTCAGGCCCCGGCAGCTGGACGACGCCGACTGGTTGTACCAGAGCCTCAATAACGACGGGGAAGACCGTCGATTGGGGGGACCCCGATGGCTTCGACCCGCGAGCAGATCATCGCGAACATTCAGCTGTTGGCCGAAGAACCGTGCCGTGGTACGGCAGGACGATAAGGTCCTCGTGGGGGGCGTCGTGCTGGATCAGATTGATGGGCGCTTACGGAGTGCGGATTTCCACATGTTCATTGACCGCGACGTACACCAGGCGCGACTATGGCACAGAGGCCACGCGCATCATGTTAAAGTACGGCTTCGGGATATTGAACACCATGCCCGCTTGGCGCCCGTGGCAAAATTACCCCAAAATCGTCCAAAGCGCTGGTAGATCAATTCGGCATGGCCGGCCTTACTAGCGGCCCCTAATCTGGCTGTGATCTCTTGAGCAACAAACGCCATCATAAAGGTTAGCACTACAAATGGAATGAAAAATCCAATACCAAACCGCGACCCGGTGACCACATACGATAACATGCTTGGTGCATCGTTTTCGCCCAGCAGAGACGAATCCATTGATGACGGTTCCGTGCCTCGAGGACACGAAATCGGTCTCTGGCCCGGGACACATTTTCTCGTCCGGCAACGGACTCTTTGGATGCCATCAATATCAACGTCCTCTGCGATTTTTTCGCTAAGACCCAAAATGTTAGTCTTAGGCAATATCACGATACGAATAGTGGCAGAGAAGTGGGCATATAGATGGATCCCTGATTTCCCAAGACACCCGAATCCCTCACAAAGCCTTGCGTCGGCCTATTAATGATGGTATGTTGTGTATGCAAGTTTTTCGCAATAAGAGCGGAGGTGAGATCTGGTGCCTAATATTTGGGACCCCCATATGGGAATTGTTTGGACCACCGCCTTGGTCACTGCGTTTCTTCTGGGGATGGTTCATGGCATCACCCCGGACGAACACACCTGGCCTATCACTTTTAGCTATGCCATCGGCAGTTATTCCACCCGCCGAGGCCTAGTGGCCGGTCTCACCTTTTCCGCGGCATTCACCCTGCAGCGCGCAATTGCGAGTGAACTCGCTTATCTGGCCTTCGATAAATGGTTCACCTTAGGATCCAAGGTTGATTACATCGTCTATCTTATCGTAGGAATTGCCATGGTTTGGGCGGGCCGTTACATTTTTCGTGGCAAACATTGGCATCTTTCACTACGAAAGAAGGCGCGAACCCATGAAAAACCTGTAGAAACCGAATCCATTCGCGCCCCGAAAGCTTGGATGCCTCTCGTGCATGGCTTCATCGCAGGGTGGGGCTTCGGAGCTTTTGCCATCATCATCTACACCGTGTTGGCGCCCTCGATGCCTTCGGCATTTTGGGGATGGGTCCCCGGAGCCCTGTTTGGCCTAGGTACTACGGTGATGCAGGCACTTGCCGGCGCCCTATTTGGATTCATTAGTCAACGCTTGGGATTGCCTCCGGAGGCTACACAAAAAGTGGCTCTGGTCACTGCGAGTCGCACCCTCACTTGGGGTGGAGTAGCGTTCGTCGCCGGAGGTATTTTTGGTCTGACGCTGCCTCACTTGGCCAATTTTGGCATCAATACGGGAATTCATGTACACAACTTGCACCAACTTGGCATTGCCTTTGTTTTAGTGGTGGTAACGGTCATGGGAATCGGGATTACCACCCTCGTTCAACAGACGCGGTATTGGTCACGACAACAAAAAATGTCGCCGCCATCCGCACTATCCCACTAAGGCTAGGAGGAAGTGGAACGGATGCTCAGTCCAGAAAATGTGTCGCGGCCCGAAGAGGAGCTGCGACAACTTTTGCACGCGCGGAATCTACGCGTCACACCGGATCGACTACGGGTCTTCCGTGCCCTGGCCGACGCACCAAAACCGTTGTCCATGGTTGCCCTCATTCATCTTGTGGCGTATGACGGAGTCAATCAAGCCACGGTATACCGAACCCTCGAACAGTTTCTAGCGATGGCGGTGGTGCATGCCGTGCTGCTCCATGATGGAGTGGTAGCCTACGAACTCGTACCGCCGTTCGCAGCCCACCACCATCACTTTATTTGCCTAGAATGTGGCCATGTCGAAGATCTAGCCGCAGAGCGTGTCGACACGGCGTTGACGCATAGCTTAGAAGGGTTAGGCCTACACGTTATGGGCCACAAGGTCGACCTCTATGGCCTCTGTAAACCGTGTGCGGAATCCGCCGCCAACAGAGATTGAACGCCTTTGTAGAGGACGTCGACCCCCAGCGGTAAGGCGGCTTCGTTGACCAAAAAATGTGGCGAGTGATGCGGGAATATTTCTCCGTCCGGCGCACATCCTAAAAACAGGAAGGCACCTGGGCGATGATGAAGATAATAGGCGAAGTCCTCCCCACCCATTGACGGGTGGTCATCTTGAAGCGTTACGGTGCCTTCGAGCGCGTTAGCCCATTGTTCGGCGGATCGAGCGTCATTCACCACCACGGGGTAGCCTTTGATATAGACCAGTTCGGCCTCGGCATCGTAAAGGCGCGCCGTCGTTTTCGCAATATGCTGGATCTCCTGTTGAATCAGGGCTTGCGCCGCGGTAGAAAACGTGCGTACGGTACCCGTTACTTCGGCCGATTCTGCAATAATGTTAAATGTCGTGCCGGCTTGGATCGTACCACAGGTGACCACCGCCGGCTCAAAGGCTCCAATCCGACGCGAGACGATCGTTTGTAAATTCACCACAATTTGCGCTGCAATCAATACCGCGTCTTTGGTGGATTCAGGTTGGGAACCATGCCCACCGCGGCCTTTAATCCGCACAATAAAAGAATCCGCATTGGCCATCATGGGACCGGGAGCGACGCGAGCCGTACCCACGGGATATTCCGACCATAGGTGAAGTCCCAGAATCTGGTCGACCCCATCTAACACGCCCGCGGCAATGAGGTCCTGTGCTCCACCAGGCGGCAACTCCTCGGCTGGTTGAAACAGCACCCGTACCCGACCTGTCCAGTGATCTTTTTGTGCCACCAGCCGCGCGGCAGTACCTAGAAGAATAGCCATGTGGCCATCGTGGCCGCATGCATGCATCACCCCTGGGTGATTTGAGGAAAACGACAACCCCGTATCCTCAAGCAACGGCAAGCCATCGATGTCGGCACGCAGTGCCACCGTGCGCCCGGGACGCAAGGAATCGATATCGGCCCAAATTCCGGTTTTATGCACGACCGGGTCCAAGCCCATGGCGTGCAAGGCATCCATCAAGTAGGCATGAGTCTTAGTTTCTTGAAATCCGAGTTCCGGAATCTGATGTAGTGCACGACGATGTGCGATGACTTCCTCTTGCCATGTCATTGTGATCCACCCCTTAAATAATCCGATGTCCTAACGCTGATGCGATGAGGTTGGCAGCCAATTCTCCGGTCCGGTTATGTTCGTCTAATATCGGATTCACTTCAACCATTTCCATGCTGGTTAAAACGTCCCCTTCCGCCAGCAATTCCAGGGCTAAGTGTGCTTCCCGATCGGTTAAGCCGCCACTGTAGGGCGTCCCTGATCCCGGAGCATATAGCGGATCCAACGCGTCGATGTCAAAGCTACAGTGGACCCCGTCCGTATCTTTCTTCACGATTTCAATGGCGCGTGCCATCACCTCGCGCATACCATAGCGATCGATTTCGTGCATGGAAAACACCGTCGTCCCGCTCTGTCGCAAGGCTTCCGCCTCGGGAGCATCTAATGTTCGGACACCCACGTAGACAATTTTCGCAGGGTCTACAAAGTGTCCATGATAGGCGGTCATGAGCGTCTTGTGTCCTAGTCCTACCGAGGTCGCCACCGGCATCCCGTGGATATTCCCCGATGGTGAGGTGGCGTCCGTGTTGTAATCGCCGTGGGCATCAAACCACAGTAATCCCAATCGCGATTGCCGTCGCAAAAGCCCTGCAATGGTGCCAATGGCAATACTGTGGTCGCCCCCCAACACCAGCGGAAAAGCCCCTTCTTCCAAGGTCTTTTCAACGGTCCGAGCGAGAATTCGGCTCACCTTCACAATCTCATTCAGATACTTCAGATGCGTGTCTGGATTGGATCGACTTTCCGGCACCGGCACCGGCAGATTCCCCACGTCGGACACCGTATGCCCCACCTGTCGAAGTTTCTCATGGAGCCCGGCGTACCGAATGGCACTAGGACCCATGTCGACGCCGCGGCGGTCGGCCCCATAGTCTAAAGGTACCCCGATTATCCGTATCGTTTTGGTCTGCATAACGTCCCCCTTGTAATTCACATTTTCTCGTAGTCCCCATCTTTCCAGTCCTTCTCTATTATAGCCGTTCCTGGTTAATCACGTACCAGCAGGTGGGTCGGCGGGGGCGTCTGGAGATCCTTCTCCGGCCACCGTCCTTTCAAAAACCAACGTTCTGTCCCCACGAAGATGTACCATGCAATGTCCCTTTGATATTGCGTGGTCATGAGGAGCGCTTCATCTCGAGGATTGGAGATAAATCCGAGTTCGACGTTCACCGCGGGCATTTTGGCATAGCGCAGCACATATTGGTTAATCCGAGTGACGCCTCGTCGTGTATGCGTCCAATACTGCAGCTCTTCTTGGATGTCATGCGCGAGATGATAGCTACCGGCCCCGCCCCAATAAAAGGTCTGGGGTCCCCGATACGCGCGGTACCCAGAATTACAATGGATATCGATCAACACGTCCCCATGTGTACGGTTAATCCACTCAACACGTTGAGAAACGCGAAACTTCTTATGCCGGGGAATGTCGTGAGGATTTGACCACGACAGGCGCACACGGGCTCCGGCACGTTGAAACCATGCCTTCAAGGCCAATGCCACCTCGAGGTTAATTCGATCTTCGGTGGCCCGTATGCCCCGCGCCCCGGGATCAAATCCTCCATGTCCTGGGTCGATAATGACCGTGCGCCCCGCTAACAGACCCCCTTCCATCGGAAACGACGGCGCTTGCACCGGGTATGCCCATCCCATAGTCAACATCAGTCCGAGGCACGCTAGCCACTTCCACACCATCTCTCGATTCATCCTCCTTGCTACGATGCATGCGGTGGTCACGCTCTTCACGACGATAGGATAGGATAATCGACCACATTTTAGTCTCTACGTGATGCCGTGACCGGCGGTTTTGATCGAGTATCAGGCTCCATCCCGTATAGCTCGCGTCGTATTCAACAGCCGTCTAATTCGCGATTTCGGATCTCTGACCTGACACTGTTGGCAAAACGACCAGTTCGCTCTGACTATGGTGCATTTGACTTCAATTCAAATTTATTAGTGCATCAAGTAAATGCTATAACTCATTCAATTGACTTGTGATACATTAGAACTAGGAGGGATGAACGATGGTCGGGGTTAAGATTCGCGATTTACGGAAAAAATTGGGGCTCACCCAAGAACAATTGGCTGGTCCCGAACTGACTAAAAGCTATGTGAGTCAAGTCGAACTCGGCCGAATTCACCCATCCCATAAAGCATTAGCCATCATTGCCCACCGCTTAGGCAAACCCTTAGGGTACTTTGTAGAAAATGGTGACGACATGCGCACCATCGAGGTGTTACTCAAAGCCGTGCAGGCGCTATGGAATACCGGACGTTTGGAAGATGGGATGTTAGGTTTGCAAGAAGCCTATATGCTTGCTGCACGGACCGGCCGCGACGATACGCTAGCGCGCATCAAAGCCACCATGGGACGGATGGAGATGACCCAAGGCAATTTGGTCGCCGCGTTATCCCACCTAGAAGAAAGCCTCACCATGATTCATCCAGACGAGCATCCGATTCAAGCCGTAGAAATTGCCAATACGTTGGGGATGGTAGCGGCCCGCAATGGTTCTTTCCATAAGGCGATGAACTCTTTTCAGCAGTCATTAGAATATGCCCGCCGGTTACCAGACCATGCCGCCGACATTCGAGCGGAGTCTGCCCAGCACTATGGAGATTTTTGTTACAGCCAAGGTGAGTGGATTTCGGCGTTAGAGCTATACCGCGAAGCATTGGCCGGCCGGGAACATCTGATATCGCCCGGTCGCCAAGCTGAACTCTACGGACGGATGGCCTCGACCGAATGGCAAATCGGCCACCAAGATGAAGCCCTGGCCGCCATCGACCACGCGCTGTCAAGGGTCTCGCACGTCACCCAATCCGATGAACGCGCCACCATCGAAGGTGATTTGGGACGAGTCCTGATCGCCACAGGGCGCTATCACGAAGCCCATCAATTACTTGTCCAAAGCCTGGAAGTATTTGACCGTCTACACTTCCAAGAAGGTCAAGCCGTGATTCTCGAAGCCCTGTTACAATTGGGGGCTAGTGAACCGAGCCAGGAGTGGCTGACGCAATATAGTGACCGCGTGTTTCGAGCCGAAAACGTGTGGCCATGGCTCCGAGTCAAAGTCTACGCATTACGGCTGCTGGCCCGTCGTGCAGTTCGGGAACGGCAACTCCCCATAGCACGAGATTACTTAACCCAAGCCCTAGCATTAGCCGCACCGAATGCTCGACACGAAATCGAATGCGAAAATTATCTGGTCCGTGCTCAATTAGGCGAACGCGATGCGGTCGAGCAACTGTGGTCCCATGTGGTCGATCCCCTGTTGAAAAAATCTCAGCCCCACCAGTTCACCCCCAAACTCCCCAAGATCTCTCCCCCACCCTTATCCCTAATCGGCTCGGTGTCGTAAAAACCCCCACCCTATAAAAAAGAGCCCCGTCTGGGGCTCTTTTTTGCACTACCGCTTCGAAAATTGTGGTGCTTTTCGAGCTTTCTTCAGCCCATACTTACGCCGTTCCTTCATACGTGCATCTCGCTTAAGAAATCCTAAGCGCTTCAAAGAACCACGGAAGTTTGGGTCCACTCCCAGCAGAGCACGCGCAATCCCATGACGCACGGCACCAGCTTGGCCCGAAACGCCGCCCCCCTCGACACGAACCAGGACATCGAAGCGACCTTCTACATCAGCCGACTTCAAAGGGCCGACTACAACCATTCGCATGGTGGCGACCGGAAAATAATCTTCAAAGCTTCGACCATTTACCACCAATCGGCCGGATCCTGGTACTAACCGCACACGAGCCACGGCATTCTTCCGTCGTCCAGTACCCCAAAACTGTGCTGTTGCCATTATGCGTTAACCTCCCAAATCTCCGGCTGTTGAGCCTGGTGCGGGTGCGCATCAGATCGATAGACCTTAAGCTTACGATACATGTCGCGACCCAGTC
This sequence comes from Sulfobacillus sp., assembly GCA_027343695.1. Taxonomy (GTDB): domain Bacteria; phylum Bacillota; class Sulfobacillia; order Sulfobacillales; family Sulfobacillaceae; genus JAKADJ01. The sequence continues at coordinate 17,206 of DAHWKJ010000083.1, forward strand.
GATTATGCGGCAACATTCCCCGCACCGCCTTCTCTAAAACGAACTCGGGCTTACGTAACATCAACTGGCGATAAATGGTCTTTTTGAGGCCACCTTCATGACCTGAATGATGGTAATAAATCTTTTGATCTAATTTATGCCCTGTTAAGAGGACCTTTTCTGCGTTAATGATAATGACGTTGTCACCGGTATCCAAATGGGGGGTATAAATCGGCTTGTGCTTCCCACGTAACAACGTTGCCGCTGCGGTGGCTACCCGCCCAAGGGGAATGCCCGATGCATCAATCACGTACCACTTTCGCTCAAAATCCTTGGGGCGAGCCATATACGTGGTCATCCAAATCCCTCCTACGAAATGGGTCGGCTGAGACCGCCGAAACCCGAACAGCAATATTCTACTAGGTTTGGCTAGTTGCTGTCAAGACAAATGGCCACGGCACCAGGAATGCCACATAAACCCATCCGTTCTGGTCGCCGCTCGGCTCCTGTCTATGATTGCTTCGCGAGCCATTCTCGCAAGACACCTTTTTGCACCTTGCCGCCCGGACCTAATGGGAGTTCCTCGACAATCTCCACGCGTTCCGGCCACTTGAACTTGGCCACCCCTCGTCGGTCAAGATACTCCGCGAACGATGTCACTGTCGGACGAGCCCCGGTCCCCACTACCACAAACGCGCAAACTCTTTCCCCCAAAACCGGATCGGGCATTCCCACGATGGCTATGTCCCGCACATCTGGATGCGTACCCAAGAGGTCTTCAATCTCTTTAGGGAAGATGTTCTGGCTCCCCCGAAGGATCATGTCTTTCTTGCGACCCACAATGCGCAAATATCCCTCAGCATCGTACATTCCGAGATCCCCAGTATGTTGGTAACCTACCCATCGGTCATCGGCGGATCCCGCTTCATGATAAGTCTCCCGACTCTCAGCGGGTGACTCCCAATAACCATGGTGGATATTCCAAATCAGGATTTCGCCTACCTGTCCTGCCGGCAAACGCGACCCGTCGGGGGCAATAACCGGCACGTCGAATCCCTCTAAGGGCACGCCAGCCGCCGACAGCACCCGCTCTTTGGTTAATTCGGTCGCAATGGGGCTCATACAGCCGCCGACCTCAGAGGTTCCATAGACGTTGAACGACTTAATGTTGCGGCGCCATAGTTTATCCAATACTTCGAACGACATCGGAGCGCCCGAATAACTGACCTGCCGCAAATGTTCCAGTGCTGCGTGTTCGAACGCGGGGTTGGTAACAACCCGCGTTATTAAGGCAGGATTCCATACCCACAGGGTAGCAGATTCTTCTTCTGTGATACGTAAGACCGCCTCTTCGTCAAACTCGGTGAGATAGATAGAGCGGCCCCCGGTATAGAGCGGCACATGTACTCCCCACAAGCGACCGGAACCGCCACTTAATGGTCCAATCAAGATTCGGGTATCATATACGGTATGTCCGGCACGTTCAGCTATTCCTACACTGTGCACGTGAAACCAGTCGAGTGTCGTCCGTTGCGATAACTTCGGAACCCCAGTCGTGCCCGAAGTGGGCAATAACTCATGGACCGCAAGCGGACTCGGTCGCAACCAATCCAAGTCATCGAGGGAAAACTCTTCCCAAATTTTTTGATCCAACCAACTATCCCAATGAATGACATCCTCCGCATCAGAGGGTTCACCGGGAAGATCCACAATCACGAGTTGCATTCCTGGCACGAACTCGCGCCCTTCGCGGTACCATTCAAGAAATTCTCGGCCGTGCCAACGCGGCACGATAATTGCCAGATCGGGGGCAAGTTTTCTTATGGCGCCAATCGTTTCTGCCTTACCTAGATCCACATTGAGTCCTGCATGCAATGCCCCCAATTTAGAGGTGACCCAATCCACATAGGTACTCTCCAAGATACTGGGTAAGTGCGACATAACCGTCGCCCCGGGCCTCAACCCGTGACGTAACATGGACACAATCAGGGTATTCACTTGGTGGTACGCTTCTTGCCAGGTCCGGCGCCGTCGTAATGAGTAGTCGACACCGCAGTAGGTGTCCGTGAGGGCTTCTCGCGAACCGTAAAGCCTCGCGTTACGTTGCAATAAATCCCACTGTACAAAGCCAAAATGTCTACCACCTAGAGCTTTAGACTTCTTAATGTGATCGAATCGAAATAGGCTATCTTGTAGCACTTGGGTCCCTCCTTAAAAATCATTGTGGCATGCGTTCGCCATAACCCGAGGATTTTCCTTCTGGGAGAACGCCGTGGGCGGCAAAAAAATACTGATAAGGCTCGTGGAAAGTGATCCCCATGCGGGTGACCATCAGAGTCGAACCAAGACGAAATGATTCCACGCCGGATAGACACGTGCGAAACGCCTGATGGGGAAACCATTGCTCTCAGGAGGCCTCATCAGAAGGTGACCTCAAGACCCCGTTTATCCCCACCTCAATCAGAGCCCGGTCGCGTTCATATAGAGCGTCCGTATAGGTGCCAGCCCCTACGATTTCGAGATACAGAGAGATTTCATCGGAGTATATCCTTCACACATTTGGTACGATGTCAGTATTCTGGGGATTATCCCCAAGCACAAGGAGACCTTCTATGCCAGAAGTACTTGCAGTCATCGGTAACCTGACCGAACAATGGCAACACCGTATCAAAGAGTCCAGACCCGACCTTACGATGGTATTTTATTCAGAGCCCCACGATCTGGAGAATCATCTCGATCCACGCATTACGATATTAGCGGCCGGTGGTGGGCGCGTCACCCGCGCCATCTGCGAAAAATTGCCTCACTTGCGATGGCTTCAAACCTTCTCGGCCGGAGTCGATGGGGTGGTCCAGGACCTCGCCCCGCAGGTCACCATTACCTCAATGAAAGGATTAAACCAGGTTGCCGTGGCGCAACATGCGATGGCATTCCTACTGGGTTTGACGCGACTCGCGCCGAATCCCCCCTCCACGCCTCGCTCCCACCTGGTCCCCCTACGTACGTTAGAGGGTATGCGACACCTGATTGTGGGATATGGACACATCGGCCGACAAATTGGAGAATATAGCTTGCATTTCGGGATGACCGTAGAAGGCATCAGCCGTAGGGCCAGGCCGGACCAAAACGTCGCGACCTGGTCTGAATTAGATCGGCGAATTGGGCAAGCCGATGTGATCACCTTAGCCTGTCCATTGACCGCAGAAACCTCGGGACTTATCGATCGCAATCGGCTGCAGCGCATCAAGCCCGGCGCGTTTCTCATTAATATCGCCCGAGGAGAAGTCGTCGACCAAGATGCCCTGGTTGAATCGTTGACCGCAGGACATTTAGGAGGAGCCGGGCTCGACGTCACCACTCCCGAACCCTTACCCTCCGGACACCCCCTGTTGCAGTTTCCTAATGTCCTCGTGACGCCCCATGTGGCCGGAAACCTCCCCGACTACATGGATCGGGCCGCGGCCTGGCTAATTGACAATCTCGAACGGGATCGGGATGGACGCCCTCTCTTAAATGTGGTGAACCGTTCCGATGGTTATTAGCCGTTGCGCTTTAACGTCCCGCGATGCATCGCCCAACGTTCTGCCGTTTGAAAAATGATCAACCCAACGGGAACCAAAATGAACCCAGACAAAAAAAGCTCGAGGGAGATGCCTAACAGTGACGCAAGGGGTCTCCCCCCCAAAATGGCTTGGCGGGATGCCTGCAAGGTGTAGGTGGCCGGAGATCCGTAGGACATCCATCGTAGCCAACCCGGCAGCACCGACACCGGATAGTACACCCCCGAGACCAACAGCAACACCCCTTGAATGATTTGGGTAGCCTGTGCCCCACGCTCGGTAGACAAGAGCGGGAGCACGGCACCCATTAAACCGAGTCCAATAAAGGGAAGCGCTGATGCCGTCAGGACGAGAAGGGCTCCAATCCAATCAGCCCGTTGAATCGAGACGTGGAAAAACATCATCACTACCGCCAAAATAATGACAGTGCGGACAAGTCCATATAAGACGGCATAAAGACAGACCCCCATCAAGTAGGTTAGACGATGGATGGGTGCCATAAAACTATATTCGATAGTCCCCTCCCAGCGTTCCCACGAAACCGCATTGGAAATTTCCTGAAAAAGAATCGAGAGAAAGTTCCATAGCAAGGCGCCAATAGCCAAGAACACCACCGTATGGGCACGCTGACTAGGCGGCAAGGAGAGTCCAATGAGCCCAATGGTCAACGTGTTTATCACGTTATAGAATAGAAATACGACTTCCCAGCCGGCGTACCGCCGGATCAAATGAAAATTACGGCGTACAATAGACCCCAGTGCGCGTGCTTCACGTTCGACGGCAATCATCTAATAACTCCCCTTGAGCCTCAATTTAATTAAGACGATTCTTCCACATCATTCTCTAAGTCCCGACCCGTTAGTCGGAAAAAGGCGTGCTCCAAACCCTGGCCTTCGCCCCACTTGGCCACTAATTCATCAGGCGATGCGTATGCGACAAACTGCCCCTCGTCAATAATGGCAATCTGATCGCAAAGCCGTTCGGCTTCAGGCATGTCATGCGTTGTGATTAGAATCGTCGCATCGTGCTCCTGACGAACCTGCAACACAAAGTCTTGCACTTCACGGCGAGAAGTCGGGTCTAATCCCGTAGTCGGCTCATCCAGTAACATCAACGTTGGAGACGTCAAGAGCGCCCGAGCTATCGCGATTTTTTGCTGTTGACCGCGTGACAGATTTTCTAGGGGCACCACGAGTTTTTCGCGGGCCAATCCCAGACGTTCAAGAATACGAGTAGCGTCCTTCTGCGCTTGATGATTCGGTACGCCATAGAGCCCTGCCGCATAGGCCAAGTTCTCCCGCGCTGTGAGCTTTTTAAAAAAGCTTGCTTCCACCGATACCCGATTGATCAGGCGCCGCACCTTCATGCGATGCTCCAAGACATCCAAGCCAAACACCCGGATAGTGCCCTCGTCCGGAATCAGGAGTGTCGCCATCATCCGGATCAAGGTCGACTTACCGGACCCGTTGGGTCCCAGTACTCCCAATATCTGATGACGAGGAAGCACCAAGTCAATCCCCTTGACCGCGTGGGTAATCGTTGCCGTGCGATGCCACTTATTGCGCTGTATCACTTTAAAGGTCTTACCGACCCCACGACATTCGATCGCTGCAACCCCTTCCGAAATCTTTACAGACAAACCTAGCGCCCCCTAAAAATCCCCAAATAAAAAACCGACCGGACATTCCGGTCGGCACGCGTGAACTCCTGATCCTACCTGAGAGGCAGAGTCCATCTGTGCCGAGCCCATCCAACCAACCCGGAATCAAAGCGAATGGCCATACGCATGACGAACTCCCCCTTTCTAATAATGGTAATTATTAGTAGAGCATGGGCCAGGCCGCCGTGTCAAGTGTTTTTTCAGGAATCGCAACGGTTATCGTCCGTACCATATTCCGCGGCCAAGAATCACTTTCTTTCTCCTATCGCCGACATCTTGTGATAGGATGATGGCACTATGCCAAATACTTTTGCAGAAGCACTGGATACTCTCCTCGCTGACCTCTTGGAAACGGTACCACTCCGCTATCGATGGCTGTTGCTACAAACCCTCTATACGGGGTCTAGCCGTCGCCAAGGAATCAGTAAACTCGCCCTGCAGCCGGGATCGCAAGGCCTTGATGTGGGATGCGGATTTGGCGCCATGGCCATGGAAATTGCAACGGCCTGGTCCTGCACCGTAGATGGGGTCGATTGCGACTCCACCATGTTAGAAATGGCCCGATCGCTGAGTGCGCCCATGACCTGGTTACAGGATCGGGTGCATTGGATATCCGGGGACATCCTAGCACTGCCTTATCCTGACCATAGCCAAGACTTTGTCTGTACCCGATTTGTCCTCCAACATGTATCCGATCCGAAAAGAGCCATTCAAGAAATGTATCGGGTGCTGCGCCCGGGCGGCTTTGTCTATATTGAAGATATCGATGAGGGCATGGTCCTGCAGTATCCCGCTCCACCACCGGAATGGAGTCTGGTACTCGACGCGTTCTCCCGATTGCAACAAGCCCGCGGAGGAGATCGTCAGATTGGCCGTAAAATTCCAGTGTGGCTGGCTCAAAGCGGGTTTGAGGTGCAATCGATTGAGCCGCAATGGATGGCTCAGGTAACTCGACCCGAGCCCAATGGCCCCGCTATCCAATGGGAAATCGAACGGGTCGCGCTCGAGTTAGATGCGCTCTATGCGGCCCAATTGCTGACTCCGGAAGAGTGGCAAAAGGGCCATGCCAGGTTCCGTGATCCGATCGCAGACATTTCGTTCCAATCCAATGCGTCCCTACAAATCCGAGCCCAGCGCGCTTAAAAATCCTTCTGCATCGATGTAATCGACAGCGAAAATTTCTCCCAACGTCGATCTTCGGTGGCATTGTTTTCTGCCAGCATCATCAACTGATCGACGGATACCGGAAATCCCGGTAGGTTTTGCCCGACCTTCGCCAGACGCATCATGAGGCCATACGGAATGTGCCATGGGGTAATGTGAGGCTTCCCTATGGCTTTTGCCACCCGGTCGTATAGCGCATTTAAGGTAAGCGTCTCGGGCCCACCCATTTCGTAGGTCTGCCCAATCGTCTCGGGGGTATCGACACACAACGCCAGAAAGTTTGCGACATCCCCACGAAAAATCGGTTGGAACAAACTGGTACCAGGGCCTGGAATAGGTGTCACCGGAAGTTTTACTTGGCTCTGTAACATCTTAAAAAATGGTGCGCCTCCGCCAAATAACAAAGAGGGGCGAGTAATGGTGTAGTGTAGCCCCGTTGTGTGGGTAATCAGGTCTTCGGCAATCCATTTGGTTCGATGGTAGCGTGCCTTAGCACCCGGCCTGGTTCCCAGTGCCGACATATGAATCAGGCGATGCACATGGGTCGCAGACATCGCGGTGATAATTCGCCGAACGGTTTCTACATGCATGACGTCGAAAGTAATGTTCTCCGCCGGAACCTCTTTGATAATGCCCACTAAATTAATGACAGCATCTGCGTCGATAAAAGGGGTCACCAAATCCATATCCCGGACATCACCGGGCACGAGCCGCGCTCCATCCAGCACTCTCCCGTGCCGGGCAATCACTTTCACCTGATGCCCTCGGGATAACAAAGCTGCTTGTACGGCGGACCCGACATATCCGGTCCCCCCCACCAGTACCACATTCACGCCCGTTTCCCCCTATCCCCCAATACCGCTCTTACTCGCGAAACACGTCACCGCCAGCATCATAAGTCCGTTCCGGCTTCTGGTCACGGGCATTCACAGCGCGTGCGAGGACAAACAACAAGTCGGAGAGCCGGTTGACATATTTTAAGTTGGCCGGAGAAATCTCCTCGTCCTCCATGAGTGCTACCATCCTGCGCTCGGCACGGCGAACCACGGTGCACGCTACGTGCAGTGCGGCCGCTCCAGAATTCCCACCCCGCATCACGAATTTTTTTATCGTGTCCGCTTCCGCTTTGAACCCGTCAATGATGGGTTCAAGGTTACTCGCGGCATCGTCTGGGGTTCGAGGCGTATATTTGGCACCCGGTGGAGCCGCCAGATCGGCCCCCACATCCCATAGGCGTTGCTGTACACCAGCCAGCACCTCTAAAATGTCCTCATCTCGTGCGGGATTGAGATAGCTCATTGCGAGCCCGATAAACGCTCCCGCTTCGTCGACCGAACCATAAGCCTCGACTCGCACATCATGTTTCCCCCGACGTTGCCCGCCGATCAAGCTGGTCTTGCCTTTGTCGCCACCTCTGGTGTAAATCCGCATCGTTTGACGACTCCTTTACCTTAGATGTGTCCATTCGACGTGATACGGGGTCCGCAAACCACGCACAATAGATGGGATATCTCTTAAGCGTGGGGATCATAACGATTGTACCCCACTTTACGAAGCTTCGGCAGCATCCTCTCCGGAATTCCCAAGTCTCCAGTCTCCACATGATAAGATTGCTATAGCGGTTGAGAATCTTAGAATGAGGAGCGGGAATAAGGCCATGCAGATCCCCAGAATTATCGTCGCCGGTAGCCATAGCGGAGTCGGGAAAACCACAGTCGCATTAGGTTTAATGGGTGCGTTACGCGCACGGCATTTCATTGTGCAAGGATTTAAGGTGGGCCCTGACTATATTGATGGGACCTACCATACCGCGGTCACCGGGCGGCCTTCACGCAATCTGGATAGTTGGATGGCGGGTCCCCAAGGGGTGCAGGAGGTTCTGAGACGGGGGGGACCCGGCGCTGACATTTCTGTCATCGAAGGCGTCATGGGGTATTACGATGGCAAAGATTCTAAAAGCATTGCCGGCAGCACCGCCGCCCTCGCCGACTTAACCCGCACCCCAGTTATCTTGGTCATAGATGTCGCCGGGACATCACGCAGCGCTGCGGCCATCGTCAAAGGGTTTCAAAGTCTTGATACCACCCGTCGCATCCGTGGAGTCATCGTCAACCGAGTGGGAAGCCCACGCCACTATGAGATGGTCCGCGACGCCATCGAAGAGGTAACGGGCATTCCAGTGCTCGGATATCTGTCCGCGCACGCCATGCTCAACATGCCCGAACGGCATTTAGGACTGATTCCGGCCATTGAACGAGGAGAACATCGAACCTTGCTAGATGGCATCATTGCGTCGGTCCGTGACACGATCAATTTGACGCGAGTCATCGATATTGCCCGTGAGGCCCCTCCGATCTCCGATCTGAACGCGACGGATAACAGTAAACGATATGCCCACCCCAAGGTCGCCATCGCAGTTGCCAAGGATAGCGCCTTCAATTTTTACTACCAAGAAAATTTAGAGTTACTCATCGAGGCTGGAGCCGAGATCCAAGCATTTAGTCCATTGGCAGGAGACCGTATTCCAAAGGATGCCGACGCCTTATACATGGGGGGAGGATTCCCCGAGGAATTCCTAAGGGAGTTAAGTAACCCGACCCTGCTCCAAGACTTCCGCCATCGAATCGTAGCTGGTCTACCAACCGTTGCCGAGTGCGGGGGATTCATGTTTCTCGGCCGCTCGGTGGCGGACACTCAAGGGCACGTCTATCCGATGGTTGGGGCCGTCCCCGTGACGACGGCCATGCAACCTCGGTTGGCTGCTCTCGGTTATCGAGAAATCGAATCCCAAAGCTCGAATCCGTTACTGGAATCTGGTGAGCATGCACGAGGTCACGAGTTCCACTATTCCCGGGCCTCCTACGACTTCGACCAGAATCGGGCCTATCGTCTCTCTCATCATGGCAACCTCACCCTCGATGGCTTTGCAACGCGTTCCCTGGTAGCCGGCTATGTCCATCACTATTTTCTGTCAAATCCTCTGATGGCTCAGCGCTTCGTCGCATCGGCTCTGGCTTATCAGACCCGTAAATCTCGCGTCTAAAGGCGCCACAGCCTACTACCTAGAATAACAGAGGAGCTGATGTCCATTGACTTCTTAGTTCCCTCATTCACGGGATCGACCGAGGCCTGATCTTCGGTGATTAACCGACAGAGCAGGGATCGACGCTCAGTCGGTCGCGTCATCGTGATCCCTCCGTGCGTATCCCCAAATGACGGTCGGCGAGCACCAACCATCATTTGGAATATACCTCATCCAAGATTCCGGATTAGCGAATTGTAATCCTAACCTCACAGCTTTCTCCCGGTAATAACGCGTATCCCGCGGTATTAATCGACAAGATGACCGGTATCCGTTGCGTCACTTTGGTATAAGTACCCGACGTGGCCGCGGTAGGAATCAGGGAGAAGAATGATTGAGTGGTCGGTTGGATGGCTTTCACGGTGCCGGTAAAGGAGACCCCAGGATGCGCATCGACATAGATGGTCGCCGTTTGACCCACGCTCACATGGCGAATCTTGCTCTCTGGAATATTAGCCACCACCGTTACCTGGCTCAACTTCACTTCCGTGAAGAGCGCGGTTCCCGCTCCAACGATTTGACCATTGGCGGCCGAAACGGTTGCAACGGTCCCACTCGCTGGCGCCACGATATTCACCGTGGACGTGCCCGCGGTCGACGACTTCCCGGACTTCGATGCGCCCGCCACAGTCTCGTGGGCAATGATCTGCCCTTTGGTCACCCGCTCTCCGACATAGACATTAAGTCCTTGAATGGTCCCTGAAGCTAATGCCGGCACGGGTATCGTCGGAGCGGATATCGCACCATCTTGCGTGCTCACGTAATTGTAACTCTGGTTCCAGTAATACGCGCCCAATCCTCCAATCAGGATAACGGCCACGAGGATCAGAATATTGATTAGGATTAAGCGACCTTGTTTCACGTTGTTCTCTCCCTACGTGTTTAGTTAGTGTGTTGCGGTATACCCTCATCATGAATCGGTATTACTGGCTACTCTGCGGCCATTGCCCGAGGAGCATTGCCCTGGGTCCGGTATGTCTTTAGCGCCAGTGACAACACTGCCCCGACCACAATGAAGACAGCCGCGGCCACGAATACGTCGTCGACTCCCATCACAAACGCCTGTTGTTCAATCATTCCATAGAGCGTCGTCACCGTAATATGCAATGCCGGAACGCCGGGAATTCCTTCACCCGCAATCATCCCTTGCAATCCGCGAAACAATTGCATGGCGCTCCCAGAGGTCGGGGTGTAGGCCGACGCTAACATCTGGGCGTGCATACTCGACTGATGTTGCAATAAAGCAGTCAGACCCGCGAGTCCAAAGGATCCGGCAACGCGCTGCATGATGTTATTAATGGCCGAAGCTCCCCCGACGTGTTCTGTTGGGACGGCAGACATCCCCGCGGTCGTGACCGGCATCATCGCCATACCCATTCCGAATCCTCGTAGAGTAAGCCACAAAATGACTTGACCGACCGACGTGTCGACCGACAGGTTGTGCAACAAGTAGGTGGTGACCGCTAACAGCGCCATCCCTGTAAACACCAGTGCTCGAGCCCCGATCTTATCGTATATGCGCCCGGAAATAGGCATCATGACCGCCGAAGCGAGGGCAGCTGGCATCATAATGAGCCCGGTCTTCATGGCCCCAAACCCCACGATGGTTTGCAAAAACAACGGTACATAAAAAATACCGGAGTACATTGCGACGGTCACCAGGATTACGAGAACATTCGACAACCCAAAGGATCCAAACCTAAAGACACGGAGGTCCAATAATGGATGTTTGGCTCTGAGCTCCCACAGCACAAACATGACTAATAAAAACCCCGAAGCGGTTAAAAGTAGGACAATGGGTTCCGAGCTCCATCCCCAAGTCTCCCCTTCTGACAGGGCCAGTAGCAATCCAAACAGACCTCCAGCGGTCAAAATGAATCCGATGAAGTCAAATCCTCCGGTTTTAATCTGAGGAAATTTTGGTACATACATGTACGCCAACAAGACCCCTACAATCCCAATCGGAACGTTAATATAGAAGATCAAACGCCAGTTCACGTACTCGACCAAGTAGCCCCCCAAAGTCGGACCGATGGCTGGCGCCACAATAATGGCCAACCCCCAAAACCCCATCGCGGTCCCGATCTGTTGACGCGGGACAATGCGGTACACCATGGCCATCGTAATCGGCATAATAAGACCACCGCCCAAGGCCTGCACCACACGAAATACCGTCAGTACGTTAAGGCTCCAGGACAACCCTGACAACGCTGAGCCGATCGTGAAAATAACGAGCGCTGCCATATAAACCGTCCGATACCCAAATCGGTCGCCTAGGTACCCTGCAGCGGGTACCACCACCCCCAGCACCAACAGGTAGATCGTCACCACCCATTGCACTTCCGCCGTATTCACAGAAAACACGCTTTCGAGCTTTGGGATGGCGATATTCACAATGGAACTATCGAGGATTGCCATAAAGGCACCAATCACTAAAACGGCCAGTGCCACACCCCAATGCCTTTGTGTTTGACTCGCATCCGCCATGGCATTTCCCTCCCTTCTTCGTTGACTTAAATATGAATCTTAACGGTAGCATTTTCCCCGTCGCGTAGAGCGGTCGGCGGATTCATTAGGGTCACTGTCACTGGAACCCATTGTCTGGCTTTCGCAAAACTACCGACCTGCAGCAAGGGAGACAAGGTTGCTAACGTCACCGCACCGATATGGGTCACTACCCCTCGGTAGTGGGTGCCCGGGTCTTCGGATAGACCCACCGACACGGTTTGCCCCACCGACACTTTTCTCGCCTTAGATTCCGGCACCTCCGCCACAACCGTCGCCCGCTTCATGTTGACCAGGGCACCAAGATCTTCCCCGGATGTCACGAACGACCCTCGGGTGACGGCCAAGTTCCCGGCAATGCCAGACGCCGCAGCACGAATCGCTATCCCACCCGACTCTTGAAACAATAGTTGGTTTTTGTGCACCTGCTGTCCCGTTGTCACCTGTACCGCGATGATTTGACCCGTCTCGGGCGCCTTTATCCACACATAAGGTGACGTCACGGAAGCGTAGCCGCTCGACACATAGTTTGCGTTTTCATAGGCGTACCAGCCCGCGATGCCTCCCAGGGCAATGATTCCAATCAGAGCCACCAACGTTAAAATCCAACGTGGCATTATGGCGCCTCCTCCACTCGCATGGTGTCATAACCCATTTCCAGCAACAGGATCTCCTCCATGCGTTCCTCCAAGTCCCGCAATTTTTCAAAGCGCATCCGTTCCGCTAGAGAGCGCCGATAAGGGTCCTCGTAGTCGGCTAGGATATCCGCCCAATGAAGCGATTCTGCCTCCAAGGCCTCTTTTTCCCGGCGCAATTCAAGGATGCGGTCGTCCAGCTCCTCCGTCGTGTGCGCCTTTACATAGCGGTCAAGACGAAAGCTCGGCGCCTCCCCGTTCGCCCAGGCGTCAAACCCCTGACTCAGAATAGCCAGATCACAGAGGCGTCGGAGTTGTCTCGGCCGTTCATCTTTAATGGCATCACCACGGCTACCTTCGTGCAGCACTAATTCGGCCAGGGTTGCGGCGCGCGTTTCTGCTTCACGTGCTCGATATCGCCAGCGCGACCGTAGCACCACGTCATGTAGCAAAGATTGCGTGGCTAAAAAGGACCCATCGGCCGATGACAATGCGGCGGTGCCACCGTGTTGCAACTCCGGGAGCGTTTCTTCCTCCGTGTTGCTGAGAGCGGCGAGTGCCGAATGATCGAGAGCCGTCCCCACACCATCCACCGGCGCTGGCAATCCGGCATCTTCCGGCTCCGGTCTTTTGTCATCAACCTCTGGAACTCGCCCCCGGGACTTCCTCCCCAAAAGCAAAGTTAATATCAAAACCACCAGCCCGACGCCGAATGCTACCCCGGCGAACATATGGGGAACATTTGAGGATGACAGCAGGTAGAGACCCACCAGTATCGCAATGAGCGCTTCAAGTATCCCCGCAATCAACAGGCCCAAAATGACCCCCCTCTTTCCTACTTATCGTCGGTTTCCATTCCGTCTGCCACACGTTCTAGAATTTGTATCAAATTTTCCAAGTCCGGTTCTTGTAACGGCGAAAACAACTGCTGGATCTGCCGATGTCGCTCCACCTGCTTGGCAGCCATCCTCTCACGCCCGTTTTCCGTGAGTTCCACCCACACCACGCGTCGATCGGCCTGTGACCGTCCCCGCTCCACCCATCCAGCATGAACCAACCGGTCCACCATCCCCGTGGCGCTGGCCATGGACACCCCAAGATGTTCAGACAAAGTCCCCATCGGCATCGATCCATCATGGTACAGTGTCGCCAACGCGGAGAACTGTCCGAAGGTTAGGGAATCATCGTGCATTTTGCGAAATCGGCGTGCTATCCGAGAAAATATCTGTTCCAGTCCATCTATCATCTCGTCCCGATTTGTCACTTTGATTCACCACCTAGATATTTAGTCTCACGTAATATTAGCCATCAGTAATTTTAATCGGATCATCTTTGGCTGTCAATCACCTAAATTCCCTATTCCCACGAATAATTTCTGGCGGATAGTCTTCCCCAAAACGCAAAAAGCCACCCTCGAGAGGTGGCTTAACGGCGATATGGGTCTCCATTCTCGTGGTCTACCGGTTGATTAAAGCCCTAGCAAAAAACAGTAAGTTAGCCGGCCGTTCCGCAATGCGTCGCACGTAATAGGCATACCAATCCTGTCCAAAGGGAACGTAAACCCGACATTTATACCCTTCGCGCGCTAGTTGCTCCAGAACCGGTAACTTCACTCCATACAGCATTTGAAATTCGAATCGGTCCCGCGGGATATCCAGATGATGGATAACTTTTAAGACGCGGCCAATAATGGCCTCATCGTGGGTCGCAATAGCGGTATAATTGCCCAATTCCAGCGATTGTTTCACCAGCTCAACATAGTTGTCATCCACATCAGGCTTGGAAGGAAACGCCACCGATACCGGCTCTTGATACGCTCCCTTCACGACACGAAAATTTTTAGGCGGATCCGAGAGCTGTTTCAAGTCGTCCTGGGTCCGGTATAAATAGGCTTGTAAGACTAGTCCGAGATGGCCGGGAAATTGGGTCCAAACCTCCTGGAAAAGTGCTACGGTCACACTAGTAAATGGTGAATCTTCCATATCAATCCGCACAAAATTCTTGGTTTCCTGGGCTTTTTGGGTAATCGCTATTAAGTTCTGACGGGCCAAATCTTCGGATAACGCCAAGCCCATCATGGTGAGTTTCAATGAAACATTCGCCTTAACCTGGGAACTCGCAATGCGGTCCAACATGGTCAAATAGCTGTCACGCGCTTGACTCGCCTCTCGTTCCTCGGTCACCGATTCCCCCAAATGGTCGAGCGTCACCAGAATTCCCCGCCGATTCAAATCACGGGTAACTTGGATCGCAGAGTCCAGACTGTCACCCGCTACAAATCGGGCGGCGCCCAGTTGCATCCCATACCGCTTCACCACAGACGATACGGCTCGATTATTACCTAATCCTAGTACCATTTCCCGAAACACCGTTCATCCTCCTCTCCATTGTCCGATGGCTGTAATGACTCCGGGCGAATGTCGATGCGCTCTAGGGTCAGACCGCAGGCCGGAGCCAGTTTTTTGATCCTATTGTAAGGAGTCGGACAGTCCAACGCTTGTTTTAACGCCCGCAACGATCCCGTTTTCGCCGCTTCCATCATTGCGGCCACCATTAACCGCACCATATGATATAAAAACCCGTTCGCACCCACCCGGTAAATCCATAAACGGCCTTCTTGACTCATCTCCCATGAGCTAGTATACACATCTCGCTGTGTGGTTTTAGCGGATGAGCCCTCTGACCGAAATCCGGAAAAATCATGCATCCCTTCAAAGAGCTGGGCCGCCGCTTGTAAGTGATCCCACCCCAGAAATGCGTCCACCCGATGGACATAGCGTGCCCATCGGGCCGGCACCGGTCCCCGCCAAATTTGATAGCGATAAAATTTTGATGCGACCACCCGACGCGGATCCCACCCCACCGGCACCCAGGCGACGTTTTGGACCCGAATCGACACCGGTAGACGCTGGTTTAAAACCCAGCTCAGGCGATCCAACGGAATGATGGATGAACCGGTCCACACTACAATTTGTTCATCGGCATGGACGCCACTGTCAGTACGGCTCGCGCCAATGATCCGCCCGGCACCTAGCAAAGCCCCCAAGTGAGATTCCAACGCCGATTGTATTGTAATGTACTGGCTCTGACTCTGGAACCCATGAAATTCGGTCCCGTCATAGGAAATTCTTAGCGCTACATGGGCCATCCATGCACCTCCAGTCCAATCACCAAAACCCAGCCGAGGACGACCATCGCATCACGCCAAGTGGCTTGAGACGTAGGCGGGAGATGAGAAGGACGCCAGCCACGACTCCAGAGTGCCTCCGCCACATCGTCACTGCGTAATAATCCTTCGACTAACACCGGCCGTAAAAAACTAAAAGGACGCCAACGCCGTGTGCTGGCCAACGCTTGGCGCATTCCTTGATCCTTGCGGATTCGTTGCACATCATCCACCACACGCGGTAAAAATCCCAGCCCCAGGAGCATCATCAACACCCCGTAACCCACGGCAGCGCGTCGACCTACCAGTTTTTTAAGACCATGCTCGAGCGCACTCAACATGCTTAATAGCGATCCGTGTCCATAAACTAAACCGATCCCCAGGATCATCAGGGAGAATCGTGCCGTCGTCATCAGTGCCCTGTCCCAATAGGGCACGCCCGGATGATGATTGAAGGCTTGGAGGGCACCAAACACAACACCTCCTAAAAGAGCCCGCAGCAAGCCCCGCCAACTTCCAACCCAACTGAACACTCCCCCAATGAGGATTCCCCACCCGATAAGCCATGATGGCGACGCCAGATATAGGGCAACGACACCCACCACCAATGAGAGCATCCGGGTTAACGGATGAATGGCATCTCGGCTCGATTCTTGCATAGCCGTATCACCTCGCTACGTGCCTGATCGCTATTGACCCATGCTGCTGGAGCCACCGGCGCCCCATTATCTAAGAGTCGCCGCCACAACGCTTCGAGCGAGGACTCTGGAGGTGGGCCATGCCGATACCAGAGCTCTCCCATCGTCCCCCAGCTAAGCCCTCGATCACACCACCAGCCCCACTCCGCGTGAACCAAAAGCCATCTCCAGGAATGACTGGCGACCAAGACCGTCGCGGTATTCGCCCACTCGCCGAGCTTGGTCCCCAACAGCAATCGATGTTCGTGGTCTAGCCCTTCGAGAGGTTCATCCAAGAGATATACCTCGGGCGACAAGATCTCCATCGACGCCAACGCTAGCCGACGTTGCATTCCTCCGCTCAATTCAAAGGGTGCCGCCGTTCGGTAGTCCTCAAGATGCCAATCCACCAATAACTGCTCAGCCTTGGCGACCAGCACAGAACTCAGATTCTGTCTCCATGATTTACGAAACGGCCAGACCATCTGATCCCACACCGTCGCCTCCGTTAATTGGAGCCGCGGATTTTGCATGACCAAGCCGATGCGAGGACCATGAGATTTATTACCCCACGCAACCAGTTGACTCAAGAACTGGCTCTTGCCTGACCCGTTAGGGCCAGAAAGTCCCCAAACTCCTGGCCCTGGTATTGCCCAATTAGCAACCTGCCAGCCCGCATGGGGCACCGTCACCGTGCCGACTTGCCAGGCCATATCCACTCACTCACCTCATCAATCGACTCCGGTCGATATCCGTCACCAAAGAGCCCTGTCAAAAACCTATCCCACTCGCGGTCTTTGTCCGTCGTCGGCAGGGAGTCTTTTACCCATACCCCGTGATCCAGCACCACGGTCCGATCCGCCACCGCCAGCCAGCGGGGGTTGTGCCCCAAAATCATCAACGTCGTCCCCGTATCCCGGAGATTTTGAATCCACGTCATGAGGCGTTGCATGGCAGGCCCGTCCAACATGGTCTCCGGCTCGTCCAAAATAATCACCCGGGGATCTTGAGCCCACACCGCAGCAAGCGCCACCTGATGTTGCCAGCCCCCGGATAGGGTGTGAATCGTGTGGTTTCGTAGTGGTCCCAGGTGAAATCTATCGATGGCTCCGGCGGTTTGATGGACCACTTGCGCCAGCGTTGCTGAAAGCCAGCGGGGGCCAAGACTCACATCCTCAGACACCGTGGTCCCAACCATTTGTGTGAGGGGATTTTGTTGTACCCACCCGATGTACCCCGGTGGCCATTCCGTTATATCTAGGCCTTCCCCATTGGTCACGTGGCCCGCTGTCGGATGGATCACCCCGCTCAGCATCCGGGCTAGAGTCGTCTTGCCCGAGCCATTGGGTCCTGTAACAAAAACGCACTCGCCCTCCTGAATCGTGAGATCCAGGGGGCCGAGTGCGGGTTGCAATTGGGACGGATAGGAGACAACCACCCGCTCCAATATAATTGCCGCCATTTATACCAGTTCAAGGATGGCCATCGGTGCGGAATCCCCGCGACGATAACCGGTACGCATAATCCGCGTATAGCCACCTTGACGCTCGGTGTACCGCGGTGCGATAGTCGTAAACAATTTGGTGACCACGTCCTCGTCCCAAATATACGCAAGCGCTTGACGGCGTGACGAAAGGTCGCCGCGCTTACCGAGGGTAATCATGTGCTCCACTACGCGATTAACTTCCTTGGCCCGGGTCACCGTGGTTTCAATACGTTCCTCCCGCAACGTTGAGGTCACGAGATTACGCAACATGGACCGACGATGCCCGCCGAGCCGTCCAAGCGAGCGATGCATTCCTGGCATGTTTCTCTACACTCCCTTACTACCCGCTAACTCCAGACACCTACTCTTCGGAAGGCCGAAGTCCGAGTCCTAAAGTTACGAGTTTTTCTTTAACTTCTTCTAGCGATTTTTTTCCTAAGTTGCGAACCTTCATCATGTCATCGTCGCTCTTGGCCGTGAGTTCACCCACGGTATTAATACCCGCCCGCTTTAAGCAGTTGAACGAGCGCACCGAGAGGTCAAGCTCTTCAATGGGCATCTCTAACAGTCTGTCGCGTTTGTCCTCATCGCGTTCCACTCCGATTTGAACGCCCTCCACTCCATCGGTCAGTTCGACAAAGAGTCGAAGATGATCCGATAAAATCTTGGCGCCCATGGACACCGCTTCTTCCGGGGTAAAAGACCCATCGGTCCACACCTCGAGTGTCAAACGATCGTAGTCCGTGATGTGCCCGACCCGAGTGTCCTCGACGCGCCAATTCACTTTTTGCACAGGACTAAAGATCGAGTCCACCGGAATCACGCCGATCGCCTGATCGGGATGCTTATTCTTGTCGGCTGGAACATAACCACGGCCCTTGGCCACAGTAATTTCCATGGAGAGCCGACCACCCTCATCCACCTGCGCAATATGGTGCGACGGATCTAGAATGTCAACATCCGCATCCGCGATGATATCCGCCGCGGTGACTTCGGCAGGCCCTTCTTTGTCAATCCGAATCGTGTGGGGTTCATCTTCCCACAACTTCAATGCCAACCGCTTCAGGTTCAAGATGATGTCGGCGGTATCTTCGACAACGCCGGGGATAACCGAAAATTCGTGGAGGACCCCGTCAATTCGTACCGATGTCACCGCCGTCCCCGGCAAAGATGACAACAGTATGCGGCGCAAAGAGTTTCCCAGGGTAATGCCATAGCCACGATCTAACGGCTCTACCACAAACTGCCCGTAGTTCGGTTCCTTCACATCATCCACTCGACGAATTTCCGGTTTCTCAATTTCGGTCATTCACAGGGCCTGCAATGCAGGCCTTCGCCCCCTTTCACATCCTAACCCGAGCCTAAACGCGCGAGTACCACTCGACGATTAGCTGCTCTTGGACCGGTGCATCAATCTCTTCCCGATTTGGCATTCTTACCACAGTGCCGCGCAATGCTTCCGCGTCCACCTCAAGCCATGCCGGAATTCCACGCGAAGTGCTTTGAGCCATTTCTTTGAAGCGGGTCTTTTGCCGGCTTGCTTCCCGGACCTCGACGACATCGCCTGTTTTAACCGAATACGAAGGAATATCCACTCGTCGACCATTCACTTGGAAGTGACCATGTCGTACCAATTGGCGTGCTTCCGGCCGCGAAGAGGCTAGTCCCATACGATACACGACGTTATCTAAACGTCGCTCCAATGATTCAAGCAAAGCCTGTCCAGTGACGCCTGTTTGCTTCGAGGCCTTTCCGAAATACCGTGCAAATTGACCCTCCATAATACCGTAGGTTCGGCGGGCTTTTTGCTTTTCCCGCAACTGCACTCCGTATTCAGAAAGTTTACGACGCCCCTGGCCATGTTGCCCTGGCGGATATGCCCGCCGCGAAACCGGACACTTGTCCGTAAAGCACTTTTCTCCCTTTAGATATAATTTAACGCCCTCGCGCCGGCACAACCGGCAAACGGGTCCTGTGTATCGAGCCATGTGTGCGCCTCCTTCCTTTCTGGGTTAAACTCGTCGCCGCTTAGGTGGACGACAACCATTGTGTGGAATCGGGGTGACATCTTTAATCAAGCTCACCTCGAGGCCCGCGGCTTGTAGTGATCGAATCGCTGCTTCACGACCCGAGCCCGGTCCCTTAACCAAAACTTCTACCTCTTTAACCCCGTACTCCATCGCCCCTTTGGCGGCAGTTTCGGCGGCCATTTGCGCTGCAAACGGTGTACTCTTGCGTGATCCTTTGAATCCAGACTGCCCTGATGATGCCCACGATAAGGTGTTGCCTTGCGGATCGGTAATCGTCACGATCGTGTTATTAAATGTGGAACGAATATGCGCCGTGCCATGGTCTACATGACGACGATCCCGACGCTTGGTGCGTGTGACGCGACGTGGTGGCATACTGCGTGAATCCCTCCCCTATCTTATTTTTTCCGTCGGTTGCCGACGGTGCGGGCCGGACCTTTACGGGTTCGAGCGTTGGTCTTGGTGCGTTGACCCCGGACGGGCATTCCACGGCGATGCCGTAGGCCTCGGTAACTGCCGATATCGATGAGCCGCTTGATGTTCATCTGCACCTCTCGATGCAAATCTCCCTCCACGCGGTAATCACGGTCAACAATTTCACGGATCCGAATCACTTCTTCTTCCGTCAAATCGCGCACCCGGGTATCGGGATCGACTTTGGCGTCCACCAAAATCTTTTGGGAGGTCGGCCACCCGATCCCAAAGATATACGGCAGTGCCGCTTCAATCCGTTTGTCACGCGGTAAATCAATTCCTGAAATTCGAGCCATCAACTTGCCTCCTGTCTCTTAACCTTGTGCTTGTTTGTGCTTGGGATTCTCGCATATGACCATCACGCGCCCATGTCGTTTGATCACCTTGCACTTTTCGCATATCGGCTTGACCGACGCACGAACCTTCATGATTACCCCTCCTTAACTTCTGAGCTCACGCTGGGCACTGTTATTTATATCGATACGTGATGCGGCCACGTGTGAGGTCATAGGGCGACAGTTGCACCGTAACCCGATCACCCGGTAAGATCTTGATAAAGTGCATCCGGATCTTCCCTGACACATGGGCCAGCACCTTATGCCCATTGGGCAGCTCCACCCGGAACATGGCATTCGGCAACGGCTCCACGACGGTACCTTCCACTTCTATCGCATCCTCTTTGGCCATCCAGTTCCCTCCCTTCCTTGAGATAGTACCGAAAAAAACCTCTAAAGCCTATAATTCCCAAATCACCAGTAACCTAGCCGACACTATCCGATCCATTTTAACGGATTTATGCGTAAATTGCAGTTAAAATTTCTGGACCAGTTTCATCCAAAAAAATCGTATGCTCGAAATGCGCCGACAGACTCCCATCCCGAGTCACCACGGTCCACCCATCATCCAGGACGTCTACGTCGTGCGACCCCATGTTAACCATGGGTTCAATGGCCAGGGCCAACCCGCTTTTCAACAAGAGCCCCCGACCTGGCGTGCCATAGTTCGGAACTTGGGGCTCTTCGTGCATTTGTCGACCGATGCCATGCCCTACAAAATCCCGCACCACGGAAAATCCGTGTTGTTCTACGTGCTCTTGGACTGCATGGGAGATATCGCCCAGATGCCCGCCCGGTACCGCCATCGCAATCCCCTTGTACAACGACTCTTCGGTGACCGTCAGAAGCCGCAAAGCCTCTTCGTCCGGCGCCTCTTCCAAAAAAAACGAGAGTGCCGCATCCCCTACAAAGCCTTGTACGGTCGCCCCTAAGTCCAGGCTCACCAAATCTTGGGAGCGGAGCCGCCGGGACCCAGGAATTCCATGCACCACCTCATGATTCACAGACACGCACACGCTGGCTGGATAACCCCGATATCCCTTGAACACTGGAATCGCCCCGCGGTTGCGAATCTCCCGATCCGCCACCACATCCATCTCCTGAGTACTCATGCCCGGTCGGCATGTGGCTTTTAATACCTGCAGCACTTCAGCCACCACACGACCCGCCATACGCATTTTTTCACGGTCTTTGGCGCTTTTCAGCTCAATCATGGGATCCTCCTTTGACGGCTTGGATGGTGGCGGCGGTCACCGACACCGGGTCTTGATTCCCGTCGACCGTCGCTAGTAGCCCAGCCTGACGATAAAACGAAACCAGCGGCTCCGTTTCTTCATGGTAAACCGCAAGCCTCACTTTCACCGTCTCCAACTGATCGTCATCCCGCTGAATCAGAGACCCGCCACAAAGGTCACAGATGCCCTCGACGTGGGGCGGATGGTACTGCACGTGATAGTTCGCCTTACAGACACTACAGGTGCGTCGTCCCACCAGCCTTTGCACTAGAGCATCGGTCGGTACCTCGATCAAAACCACCCGATCGAGCCGTTCATGGCGGGCCGCTAACAGTGCATCCAATGCCAGACCTTGGGGCACCGTACGCGGAAACCCATCGAGGACAAAGCCTTGACTCTCTAACACATCGGGTTGCGCAATCCTATCTTTCAGCATGGCTTCCGTGATGTTATCGGGTACCAGCCGGCCGCTCTGCATGTATTCTTTGGCCGACTGACCCAATTCGGTATTGTGTGCCAAGTGATATCGAAAGAGGTCTCCAGTCGATATATGCACAATCTGCCAATGTTGAGACAATTGGTTGGCCTGGGTCCCCTTGCCCGCGCCCGGTGGTCCCAAAAGCACCAGTCTCATCAGCGGCCGCCGCCCTTCATAAATCCTTGATAATTCCGCATCAACATCTGCGCCTGCATCTGCTTCAAGGTATCGAGCGCGACGCCCACAATAATCAACAACGAAGTCCCGCCGAAGTAAAGGTTTACGCCCATTCCCATGGTGACAAAGCTTGGGAGCACCGAAACAATGCCTAAGAACAACGCCCCAATCAAGGTCAGGCGTCCGCTCACCCGAGCCAGATATTCGGCTGTAGGTTTGCCTGGCCGAATTCCCGGGATGTACCCTCCACCATTCTTGAGGTTGTCGGCCACATCGTCGACCTTAAACACCACGTCGGTATAAAAGAACGTAAAGACCACCACCAAAATAAACTCCACCGCAATATATAAAGGGGAGGTAAAACCAAAATAGTGTTGCATCCAGGTGACCCATCCGCCCTTAAAAAACTGCGCCAAGGTATACGGTAAGATCAACAACGAAATCGCAAAAATTACTGGAATTACGCCGGCTTGGTTAACCCGAATCGGCAAATGGGTCGACTGCCCCTGGTACATCCGGCGGCCAACAACTCGCTTGGGGTACTGTACGGGAATCTTGCGCTGTCCTTCGTTGACGTAGACCACCGCCGCAATGATAATCACGGCAACAATCAAGAAGATGATCATCTTGGGCCATGACAACACGCCCGCCGTAATATACTTGAACAAGGTTTCAATCCCAAACGGTAATCGCGAGATAATACCGAAGAGTACCAGCAAGGAAATCCCGTTACCAATCCCCTTGTCAGTAATTTCTTCCCCCACAAACATCAACAACATGGACCCGGTCAGCAGCAGTAGGGCCGTAAGCAGCATGGTCCCAATATCATGGTGCACATAGGCAAACACACCATTGGATGAATAGTTGTAAAGGTAGTAGGCGATCCCCAGTGACTGAAGCGAGCCTAGGCCGAGTGACAACCACCGCGTCACCTTGGAGATCTTTTTCTGGCCTTCTTCGCCTTCTTTAGACCATTCCTCCACCGAGGGAATGACCACCGTCATTAACTGCATAATAATACTGGCGTTAATGTAGGGGATGATGGACAGAGCAAACACCGACAATGTCGCCGTCGCCCCGCCCGAAAACAAGTTAAGAAGGGCAAAAATGGTGGCACCTTTGGTAAAGAGACTTTGAATAACCGCCGCATGGATGCCCGGAATGGGAATGTGGGCCCCCACCCGAAACACCACCAGCATCAGGAAGGTGAACAGGATGCGCTTGTTGAGATTTGAGCCACGGAAGGCGCCCATCGCATTTTGCGCCACCCTATATCACCTCAGCGCGTCCTGATAACGCTTCAATTTTTTCTTTGGCAGATTTGGAGTACGCATTAACCTGGACCACTAGGGGCCGGTCCAACTCACCCTCTCCCAACACTTTAACCGGCAAGTTCCGTCGCACCAAGCGACGCTCTTTTAAAAGCTCAATGGTCACCGTTGTGTTCGGCTCAAATATGGCCAGCGACCCTAAATTCACGACTTCATACTCCACTCGAAATGGATTCACAAAACCGCGCTTGGGCAGACGGCGTTGCAACGGCATCTGACCACCCTCAAAACCCGGACGAATCGAGCCGCCCGACCGGGCCTTTTGACCTTTGTGCCCCCGGCCAGCCGTTTTGCCTAAGCCAGAGCCAAGTCCACGGCCGCGCCGTGTCTTGGTTTTACGGGACCCGGGATTGGATGCTAAATCATGTAATCTCATCGCGCCGCTGCTCCTTCCGTCGAATCTTCCACCTTCACTAAATGCCGCACCTTATGCAACATTCCGCGAATCGATTCGTTGTCTTCGTGCTCCACCGTTCGCCACATCTTAGTGAGCCCCAGGCGCTTGACGGTATCTCTTTGATCGTGGGCATAACCAATGGGGCTTTTAACCAGCGTGACCTTGATTTTAGCCATGGTGAGCGCCCCCCAAAACCTGTTGAATCGTCAGCCCACGCAAACGGGCACGATGCTCGGCACTGTGCAACTGCTTAAGCCCGTTCATGGTTGCCGCGACCACGTTATTAGGGTTAGCGGTACCAATCGACTTGGTCAAGACATCCTTAATGCCCGCCGCTTCCAATACGGCACGCACCGGGCCCCCTGCAATCACCCCAGTACCAGGCGAGGCGGGTTTTAGGAGCACGCGTCCGGCACCAAATTCACCGATTACCTGGTGGGGAATCGTCGATCCCAGCCGTGATATCCGGACCATGTGCTTTTTGGCATCTTCCATTCCCTTACGGATCGCTTCGGGAATTTCCGCGGCCTTGCCAAGTCCTACTCCAACACGCCCGTTTTCGTCGCCCACGACTACCAGTGCGCTAAAACTGAACCGACGTCCACCCTTAACCACCTTTGCTACGCGGTTAATGGCCACGACTTTTTCTTTAAACTCACTTGCTCCGCGATCTTGTCCTTGAAATTGTGGCCGTGCCATGTCGTTCCTCCTGACTTAAAATTCGAGTCCCGCTTCACGAGCTCCGTCGGCCAAGGCTTGGACCCTGCCGTGATACTGGTACCCTCCACGGTCAAAGACCACTTTGGTGACCCCCACACTCTTGGCCCGTTCCGCCACCAGTTTCCCTACGGTCCTGGCCTTGGCAACCGTAAGCCGTCCCGGTTCACCTTTAATTACGGGTTCTAATGTTGAGGCTGCAGCGAGCGTGCGGCCTGTGCTATCGTCAATAACCTGAGCATAAATGTTCAAATTTGACCGATAGACATTAAGGCGCGGCCGTTCCGTGGTTCCCTGAACCCTGCCTCGAATCCTGAGATGCCGATGCTTACGAGCCGCGTTCCTGTCAAATCGCTTATACACTAGCTATCCCTCACTTCTTCCCAGTCTTTCCAACCTTGCGAATGATGCGTTCGCCCTTGTAGTGAATCCCTTTGCCCTTGTAGGGTTCCGGGGGTCGTACACCGCGAATTTTGGCGGCAATTTCTCCTACCAGTTCCTTGTCAAACCCGTTCACATAGATATTGGTGGGATTAGGCACTTCAAAGTCAATCCCAGCCGGCGGCACAAATTCCACCGGGTGGGAATAGCCCACCGCCAATACCAGTTTCGTCCCTTGCTTGGACGCTCTGTAACCCACACCAGCCAATTCCAGATGGCGTTGGAATCCCTTGGAAACCCCTTCTACCATGTTGGCCACTAAGGTCCTCGAAAGTCCCCATTGTGCGCGTGCCCGCCCACTATCGTCCACCGGTGTAATGGTGACCACGGCATCCGTAAGGTCGACATGCACATCACGCTCTAGGGTGCGCTCAAGGGATCCCTTGGGTCCTTTGACGTGGACGTAACTTCCCTCAACCTTGACCTCAACCCCCGCAGGCACTGCGATGGGCTGTTTCCCAATCCGTGACATTGTTATCCTCCTCTATCATGCTTTAGGACGCCAGGTCTACCAGACGTAGCAAAGCACTTCGCCACCCACCCGAGTTTCTCGAGCTTGTTTCTCGGTCATGATGCCGTGCGACGTCGACAAAACAGCAATACCGAGTCCCCCTAACACGCGCGGCAACTCATCTTGTCCAGCGTAGACCCTAAGGCCGGGACGACTAATCCGCTTCAAACCACTAATGACGCGTTCGCGGTCAGGCCCATACTTCAAGTACAGCCGAAGCATGCCGTGCTTACCATCCTCAATCAATTCTACATCCCGGATAAATCCCTCTTGCTTTAAAATGGCTGCTATGGCCCGCTTCATGCGAGAGACCGGTACATCGACAAAGTCTCGATACACCGTGTTGCCATTACGAATCCGGGTCAACATGTCCGCTATTGGATCTGTCACTGCCATCCTCCTTTCCCCGAGTTACCAGCTGGCCTTACGAACCCCGGGGATTTCCCCTTGATGGGCGAGTTGCCGAAAACATAGGCGACACAATCCAAAATCGCGAATATACGCATGGGGTCGCCCGCATAATTGGCACCGGTGGTACTTGCGCACCGCATACTTGGGGGTGCGTTTTGCCTTGGCAATCATGGACTTTTTAGCCACGAGCCACCTCCTTTTTTTGGGGCGTGAAGGGCATCCCCAACATACTTAAAAGCATCTGCGCTTCCTCATCGGAGTTCGCACTGGTGACCAAGGTAATATCCATCCCACGGAGCTTCTCCACCTTGTCGTAGTCGACCTCCGGGAAAATGATTTGCTCTTTGACTCCGAGCGTGTAACCGCCCCGGCCGTCAAAACCCTTAGTCGACAGCCCACGAAAGTCTCGCACGCGTGGCAGTGCCATAAAAAACAATTTTTCTACAAAGTCGTACATCCGTTGGCCCCTCAAGGTCACTTTCGCGCCTATCGGCATGCCTTCACGCAACTTAAACGATGCAATCGACTTTTTAGCTCGTGTCACTAAGGGCTTCTGCCCCGTGATTTGAGTCAGGTCATGGACTGCTGCATCCAAAAGTTTAGGATTCCCTACCGAATCCCCTACCCCCATGTTGACCACTACTTTCACCACTTTGGGCACTTGCATGGGGTTTTTATACTTAAACCGCTCCATGAGGGCTGGGACGACTTCTTTTTCGTACCGGTCCTTGAGCGCCGACTCAATAGCCATGATGTCCCCCTGTTCTTCTCGGCAGAGCCTAGATCGTCGCTCCGCACTGTTTACATACGCGAACCTTTTTGCCGGTGTCTAGAATCTTGTGTCCCACGCGGGTCGCCTTTTTGCATGACGAGCATACTAGCATCACATTGGACACATGAATCGGGGCCTCTTTGGTAATAATGCCCCCTTGGGAAAACTCCGGTGTGGGCTTTTGATGGCGTTTCACCAGGTTGATTTTCTCCACCACCACACGGTCTTCCCGGGGAATCGACCGGATGATGTCACCCTCTTTGCCCTTTTCTCGTCCCGCGATGATTTTCACGCGATCGCCTTTTTTTACGTGCACTGCCACACCCCCTTCCTGGTTCTAGGCCTCTCCTCTCGACGCCTAAAGAACTTCAGGCGCTAGAGATACAATCTTCATGAACTCCCGTTCACGCAACTCTCGAGCAACCGGTCCGAAAATCCGGGTCCCTCTCGGCTCGTGGTCATCGCCGCGCAAAATAACCGCTGCGTTCTCATCGAACTTAATGTAGGATCCGTCAACCCGGCGCTGCCCAGTCTTGGTTCGCACGATCACAGCCTTAACCACGTCACCCTTTTTCACCATACCCCCGGGTGATGCCGACTTGACCGCGGCCACGATGACATCCCCGATATTGCCATAACGTCGGAACGACCCACCTAAAACGCGAATGCACATGATTTCCTTGGCACCCGTATTGTCAGCGACCGCTAACCGTGTTTGCGGCTGAATCATAACTCTCCCTCTTTCTGTCGCCCGTGATGTGCGTTAGTCTTCGGCTCGACTGAGAACCTGAACCACGCGCCAACGCTTTTCTTTAGATATCGGGCGGGTCTCTTCGATCCGCACCCGGTCGCCGGTATGATACTGATTCTCTTCGTCATGTGCCTTGTAGCGTTTGGTGCGGCGCATGGTACGACCATAAATCGGATGCCGGACTAGCGTCTCAACGGCCACGACTACGGTTTTTTCCATCTTATCGCTCACCACAGTTCCCTCGCGCAACTTGCGCTTCCCTGCATGCTCTGCCATGTTCTACCCTCCTACTTAAGACCCTGTTTACGGTCGTGTTCCGTCATAATCGTGTGTACCCGGGCAATATCTTTTTTGACTTGACGAATCCGCATCGGGTTTTCTAGCTGGGAGGTGGCATGTTGAAAGCGTAGCCGAAAGAGCTCCTCTTTAAGGTTCTTCAACTGGGTTAACAATTCATCCTGATTGAAATCCCGAATTTCTTTAGGCTTCATGCGCATTCTCTCCTGACTCTTCCCGTCGCACAAACCGCGTGTGAATCGGAAGTTTGTGGGCCGCGCGGCGCAACGCCTCTTTGGCTACATCTTCCGGTACCCCGGAAAGCTCGAACATTATTCGTTGCGGCTTTACTACCGCAACCCAAAACTCCACGTTGCCCTTCCCACTCCCTTGCCGCGTCTCCGCAGGCTTTTTGGTGACGGGTTTGTCGGGGAATATCGTGATCCACACCTTACCACCGCGGCGAATATATCGAGTGAGCGCTACACGTGCCGCTTCAATCTGCCGGTCGGTGATCCATGCCGGCTCCAATGCTTGGAGTCCGTACTCCCCAAACGTTACCCGATTACCACGATGGGCAGTCCCCTTCATGCGGCCCCGGTGCATCTTGCGATACTTAGTCCGCTTGGGTTGCATCATGATCTAGCGCCTCCTTCAGAGCCTTGAGCCACCGTCGGCCTACGCTTTAAGCCCGGTAACACTTGGCCCTTGTAGATCCACACCTTGACGCCAATGATTCCGTACGTCGTGTGCGCCTCGGCAAATCCGTAGTCGATATCGGCTCGCAACGTGTGCAACGGAATCGACCCTTCCCAAGTCCACTCGCGACGCGCAATTTCGGCGCCTCCCAAGCGACCACTGACCATCACCTTAATCCCTTTGGCGCCCTGGCGCATGGCTCGCATGACGGCTTGCTTCATGGCCCTCTTAAAGGCAATCCGTTTTTCCAGCTGCGACGCAATCGATTCCGCAACCAATTGGCCGTCCGCTTCCGGATTCTTCACCTCAAGAATATTCAGGTTCACTTGCTTGGTGGTAAGGCTTTCCAAATCCTTCCGTAGTGCGTCAACCCCTACGCCACCCTTACCGATCACCATACCGGGCTTACCGGTGTGCACCGTGACTTTCAGTTTGTTGGCAGCACCCCGTTCGATTTCAATCCGGGAGACCCCCGCACCATAGTGGCGGCGCTTGACAAACTTACGAATTTTAAAGTCCTCACCAATGAGCTCTGGCGTTGTCTTGCGGGTACCGAACCAACGAGAGTCCCAATCTTTGACGATGCCCAGTCGTAGCCCCTTGGGATGTACTTTCTGACCCATTGTGTCCCCCCTTACCCGCGATGCCGCGGTCGTAGTACGACCGAAACGTGACTCGATCGCTTAAGAATTTGGAATGCCTGCCCGCGGCTTCTCGGATGAATCCGCTTCAGCGTTGGCCCGCCGTCCACCCAGATTGCGTGCACATACAAATCTTGCACATCGAGATCGTGATTGTGCTCCGCATTGGCTGCGGCACTCCGAATGACCTTGGCAATCACGCTCGAGGCACGTTTCGGTGTGTGATTAAGAATTGCCAACGCATCCCGAAGATTTTTGCCCCGGACTAAGTCGACCACCACCCGTACCTTTTGGGGAGCGATGCGGACATTCCTCACATGCGCCCGCGCCTCGGCGACGGGTTCTGTCTCTAGTTGCATCACTGGCCCTCCTATTTCAGACCGCTGGAGCGTTCTGTCTTATCTCCATGGCCCCTAAATGTGCGGGTCGGGGCAAACTCGCCCAGTTTGTGCCCAACCATTTCCTCACTCACGTACACCGGTACGTGACGCCGTCCATCATGCACCGCTATGGTGTGACCCACCATGTCGGGTAAAATAGTCGAGGCCCTCGCCCACGTCTTGATCACACGCTTCTCACCCTTGGTGTTCTGCGTTTCTACTTTCTTCATCAGGTTGGGATCCACGTAGGGTCCCTTCTTAATTGACCGACTCATGTTATCCCTCCCCTACTTTCTACGCCGCACAATCAAACGATTGGAAGCCTTATGCTTCTTACGCGTCTTCGGACCTAGTGCCGGCTTGCCCCACGGTGTGACAGGGTGTTTACGCCCCACCGGCGACTTGCCTTCACCACCACCATGGGGGTGATCAACGGGGTTCATCGCCACACCACGCACCGTGGGCCGCTTCCCTAGCCATCGATTCCGACCCGCCTTACCAATGGTGATATTTTCGTGTTCGACGTTACCCACCTGACCGATAGTCGCCTTGCCTGTTACGGGTACGCGACGCAACTCACCAGAGGGTAGTCGTAACAACGCCAGCTTGCCTTCCTTCGCCATTAACTGAGCCGAGGCACCTGCCGAGCGCGCCATTTGAGCACCACGGCCTGGTTTCAGTTCAATATTGTGTACCACCGTTCCAACCGGGATATCTGACATCGCGAGGGCATTACCGGGCTTAATGTCCGCCGTAGGTCCGGCCATCACCGAGTCACCAGGCTTTAGGCCCAACGGCGCGATAATGTAAGTCTTTTCTCCATCTTCGTATTGCAACAGCGCAATGCGACTGGTACGAAATGGGTCATATTCAATGGCCAATACGGTAGCAGCCATTCCCTCTTTGGCGCGCTTAAAGTCGATCTTTCGGTAGACGCGTTTGGTTCCGCCACCCCGGTGCCGTACGGTAATGCGACCAGAGTCGTTACGTCCAGCCTTGCGATGTCTCCCTTCAGTCAGGGATTTTTCGGGCTTGGTTTTGGTGATTTCTTCAAACGTTGAAATCGTCATTTGCCGGACCCCGGGGGAGGTCGGTTTCAGTTTACGAACGGGCATGCTTCATCCTCCTCCTACCTCAGACTCCTTCAAACAACTCGATGCTGTCTCCATCCCTTAAGGTCACAATGGCCTTTTTTCGGTCTGGAGTATATCCGACCGAATTGCCCCGGCGCTTTTCTTTACCGCGGCGCCATAAGGTGTTGACCTTGACAACCTTCACCTTAAAAATTTCCTCGACCGCGTTGCGAATCTCAATCTTGTTCGCGTCACGAGCCACCTCAAAGGTGTACTTGTTTAGCGCCATCGCATCGGTACTGGCTTCCGTGACAATCGGACGAAGAATAATGTCGTACGCTGTTTTCATCGGCCAAACACCTCTTCTACGGCTTGTACTGCGCTTTGGTCAAAGACCAGGCGGTGATACTTCAGTAAATTGTACACATTCAAGCTTTGGGCGGTGGTCGCCTTCATGTCTTGAAAATTCCGTGTCGACAGTTTTAAATGCGCCTCCGGTGTCGCCGTTACAAACAACACATTGGTTCCCAGATCCAACTTCGACACCAGATCCACGACTTGTTTGGTTTTCGCTTCCGGCAACGCCAAATTCTGAACCACGGTGAATTCCTGATCCCGAAGTTTGGCGCTGAGCGCTTGGCGCAACGCAGCCCGCCGCATCTTGCGCGGAAAATCGAGCGAAAAGTCTCGGGGATGCGGTCCAAACACCACCCCACCATGCCTCCAATGCGGAGCCCGCGTGGTTCCGGCCCGTGCACGCCCGGTACCCTTTTGACGCCATGGTTTCCGTCCACCACCCCGAACATGGGCCCGGGTTTTGGTTTGAGCTCGCCCCGCACGCTGGTTGGCCTCAAAAGCCACCACCGCCTGGTGCAACAACGACAGGTTAATCGGCGCTGCAAAAACCTGCTCGGAGAGTTCCATCTCGCCGACTACTTGGCCGTTAAGGTCATATACATTTACTGTCGGCAATTTACTTCCCTCCCTTTTTGTTGCGCACCGATTCCCGAATCATCACCAACGACCCCTTAGGGCCCGGCACTGCTCCACGAATCAATACTAAATTGCGATCCTTATCGACTCTCACCACATTTAACCGTAACACCGTAATCCGCCGATGACCCATGTGGCCCGGCATCTTACGCCCCGGGTGTACTCGGCCACCGCCCCCTGAAGTTCTCGACCCCAAGGATCCTACACGACGGTGATACTTCGAACCGTGGCTCATTGGACCCCGGTGAAATCCCCATCGCTTAATGACTCCAGCAAATCCTTTACCTTTGCTAGTTCCCGTCACATCAACAATATCGCCCTCGGTAAAAGCCTCTTCGATGCGATGTTGACGACCCGGTTCTAGGTCCATGGCCCCTGGCAGCCGAAATTCCCGTAAAAATCTCAACGGGGTCAAGCCTCTTTGCTCAAAATCCTTACGAATTGGTTGCGTTACTTTGTGTGGCCGTATAGGACCCACCCCAAGTTGCACCGCTTCATAACCGTCCTTCTCGCTGGTCCGCAATCGAACCACCGTGTTCGGCTCGGCATGAATCACGGTAACCGGTATGGCCCGGCCTGTTTCGTCAAACACTTGCGTCATGCCGACTTTTGTGCCAATAATTCCCTTCATAATACCCTCCCGACTACAGCTTAATCTCGATGTCCACCCCGGCCGGAAGGTCAAGACGCATTAACGCATTTACGGTCTTTTGACTAGGATCCATAATGTCAATCAAACGCTTGTGAATGCGGCGTTCGAATTGCTCGCGGATATCCTTTTCTCCGTTGGGTGCAGTCAATATGGTGTATATCGTCTTTTCCGTTGGCAACGGTACCGGACCAGAGACGGCAGCGCCATTGCGCCGTGCCGTCTCCACGATCCGAACCGCCGATTGATCGAGCACTTCATGATCAAAGGCTTTGAGCCGAATGCGAATCTTTTGCTGGGCCACCGTAGATTTCCTCCTCGTTGATTAGGCCAAAACCGCTGTAACGACGCCGGCGCCCACAGTACGACCACCCTCACGAATGGCAAAGCGCAATCCTTCTTCCATGGCGATTGGTGCAATCAGCTCTACTTCCATTTGGATGTTGTCACCAGGCATCACCATTTCCACGCCTTCCGGAAGATTGACGACTCCGGTCACATCGGTCGTACGGAAGTAAAACTGAGGCCGATAGCCATTAAAAAACGGTGTGTGACGTCCCCCTTCATCCTTGGACAACACATAGACCTCGGCTTTGTACTTGGTGTGCGGGTGAATGCTCCCGGGCTTGGCTAACACCTGACCCCGTTCTACTTCTTCCTTGTCCACGCCGCGCAACAGACAACCCACGTTGTCTCCCGCCACCGCCTGATCCAAGGTCTTCCGGAACATTTCAACGCCGGTCACCACGGACTTCTTGCCCTTCTCGACTAGTCCGACGATTTCAATTTCCTCTCCCACCTTGACGGTCCCACGCTCAACACGACCGGTCACAACGGTACCACGTCCGGTAATCGAGTGCGTGTCTTCCACTGGCATCAAAAAGGGCTTGTCGGTGTCGCGCTCTGGGGTAGGAATGTAGTCATCGACCGCATCCATGAGTTCCCAAACCTTACCGCACCATTCACAGTCACGCTTACCGCATCCACATTCCAACGCTTTCAGGGCCGAGCCTGCAACGACAGGAATATCGTCACCAGGGAATTCGTAACTCGAAAGCAGTTCACGGACTTCAATTTCAACCAGCTCCATGAGTTCCGCGTCGTCCACCATGTCGGCTTTGTTCAAAAACACCACGATGTTCGGCACACCCACTTGGCGGGCCAACAAGATGTGCTCGCGAGTCTGGGGCATCGGACCATCAGCCGCCGATACCACTAAAATCGCACCATCCATCTGGGCTGCCCCAGTGATCATGTTCTTAACGTAGTCCGCGTGACCTGGGCAGTCCACGTGAGCATAGTGGCGCTTTTCGGTCTCGTACTCCACGTGGGCGGTCGCGATGGTAATTCCGCGTTCGCGCTCTTCAGGAGCCTTGTCAATTTGGTCATACGCCGTGAACTCTGCCTTACCTTGGGTCGAAAGAACGCGGGTAATTGCCGCTGTCAGGGTCGTCTTACCGTGGTCCACGTGTCCGATAGTGCCCACGTTGATGTGGGGCTTATTGCGCTCATACTTCTTCTTGGCCATTGCGAATGAATCCTCCTTAATAAATAGGTTTCCGAATCCGTGCCCTTACTTCCGAGCCTTAATGACTTGTTCCGTGACATGTCTCGGGGCTTCTTCGTAGTGAGCAAATTGCATGGTGTAGGTACCGCGTCCCTGAGTGCGCGAACGCAAGTCGGTCGCATACCCAAACATCTCAGCCAGCGGGACGAATCCACGAATCACTTGGACTCCTCCAATACGCGGCTCCATTCCTTCAATACGCCCTCGCCGGCTATTGAGGTCACCAATGACGTCGCCCATATATTCCTCGGCAACCACCACTTCGACCGCCATCACTGGCTCGAGCAGCACGGG
The DNA here is from genome assembly GCA_027343695.1 of Sulfobacillus sp. Taxonomy (GTDB): domain Bacteria; phylum Bacillota; class Sulfobacillia; order Sulfobacillales; family Sulfobacillaceae; genus JAKADJ01. The sequence continues at coordinate 51,752 of DAHWKJ010000083.1, forward strand.
GCTGGCTTTTTGCGCTGCAGCCTTGAACCCCATGGATCCCGCAATTTTAAACGCCATTTCACTCGAGTCGACTTCGTGATACGACCCATCAAATAGCGTTGCACGCAGGTCAATCGTTGGATATCCCGCTAAAACACCGGTATCGAGCGCTTCGCGAATCCCTTGCTCAACCGCCGAGACGTATTCTCGCGGAACCACACCTCCAACAATCTTGTTGACAAACTCGAAACCGGCACCGGGTTCCAGCGGGGCAACCCGAACCCACACATGACCATACTGTCCGCGGCCACCGGTTTGGCGGATAAACTTCCCTTCCGCCTCCACCTCTTTGCGAATCGTCTCTTTGTAGGCAACCTGTGGCTTACCCACGTTAGCCTGCACCTTAAATTCGCGCAAGAGGCGGTCCACAATAATTTCAAGATGGAGCTCGCCCATTCCCGCAATAATGGTTTGGCCGGTTTCTTGGTCAGTAAACATCCGAAAGGTCGGATCCTCTTCGGCCAGCTTGGCCAATGCCGTCCCCATCTTATCTTGGTCTGCCTTAGTTTTCGGTTCAATTGCCACCGAAATCACGGGCTCCGGAAACACCATCGACTCCAGCACGATCGGATGTTGCTCGTCCGCCAGCGTGTCGCCTGTAGTGGTATCCTTCAAACCAACCGCCGCCGCAATGTCTCCGGTATACACGGTGGTAATCTCCTCGCGGTGGTTGGCGTGCATCTGAAGAATGCGCCCGATCCGCTCCCGACGGCCCTTGGTCACATTGTAGACATAAGACCCGGAACTTAAGGTTCCCGAGTAGACCCGGAAGAAGGCCAGCTTACCGACAAACGGATCGGTCATAATCTTAAACGCCAGCGCTGAAAACGGTGCATTATCGTCGACCTCTCGGTAAACCTCTTCCGCACCATCCACGCTATGGCCGCGAACCGCACCCACGTCCATCGGGGATGGAAGGTAACTCACCACCGCATCCAACAACGGCTGGACTCCCTTATTGCGGTACGAGGAGCCGCAGACCACAGGAACCATCTTGCTCGCTAAGGTACCTACTCGAATCGCTGCCCGCAACTCATCTAGCCCGATTTCTTCGCCTTCCAAGTACTTTTCCATGAGCGCATCATCGGTGTCCGCGCAGGCTTCGACCAACATTTGACGGCGTTCCGCACAAATCTCCTGAAGGTCTTCCGGAATCGGCTCAAATTCACCCCGGGTCCCGAGGTCATCTTGATAGAAGTAGGCTTCCATACGAAGCAGATCCACGATGCCACGAAAACTATCTTCAGCCCCAATCGGCCACTGAATCGCCACCGGATTGGCCCCCAAGCGGGAACGAATCTGATTGATGCACATTTCAAAGTCCGCCCCAACGACGTCCATCTTATTAATGTAGGCCAGCCGCGGCACTCCATATTTATCCGCTTGCCGCCACACCGTTTCAGACTGCGGTTCAACCCCGCCCTTCGCGTCAAAAACGGCGATAGCGCCATCTAGCACGCGCAAGGACCGCTCTACTTCGACTGTAAAGTCCACGTGCCCGGGCGTGTCGATAATGTTAATCCGATGTTCCTTCCATTGAGCAGTCGTCGCGGCCGACGTAATCGTAATGCCCCGCTCTTGCTCTTGAACCATCCAGTCCATCGTTGCCGCACCGTCATGAACCTCGCCGAGCTTATGCACTCGTCCCGTATAGAACAAAATGCGTTCGGTCGTGGTTGTTTTACCCGCATCAATGTGGGCCATAATCCCGATATTGCGAGTCTTTTCTAAAGAGAACGCGCGAGCCATGATCTACGGAACTCCCTTCTACCAGCGGTAATGCGCAAAAGCCCTGTTTGATTCAGCCATGCGGTGAATTTCGTCACGCTTTTTGACGGCGCCCCCCGCGCTTTGCGAGGCATCAATAATCTCAGCAGCCAATCGTTCTTGCATGGTTCGTTCACCACGAGCCCTCGAATAGTTGACGAGCCAGCGCACCGCCAAAGACGTACGCCGGGTTGCCCGAACTTCCATCGGAACTTGGTACGTAGCACCACCCACACGCCGCGGACGCACCTCAAGCAATGGGGTAACATTTTTCAAAGCGCCGTCAAAAACTTCCATCGCATCTTTTCCGGTTTTTTCGGCCACAATATCTAACGCGCCATAGACAATCCGTTCGGCCAAACTTTTCTTTCCGTGTTGCATCACCTTGTTGATGACTTGGCCCACCAAGGGGCTACCATAAATGGTGTCCGGTGGCACTTCACGGGGAGTAATCGATCCTCGCCTTGGCATGAATTCCCTCCTACTTCTTCCCTGCTGCCTGGTTCTTCTTGGCGCCGTACTTTGAACGTCCTTGTTGACGCTTTTGCACACCGCCGGTGTCTAAAGTACCCCGGATAATGTGATAGCGAACACCCGGCAAGTCCCGCACCCGGCCTCCACGTACCAAAACCACGGAGTGTTCTTGTAAATTGTGCCCAATCCCAGGAATATACGCGGTGACTTCTTCCCCATTGGTGAGTCGCACACGCGCAACCTTCCTGAGCGCCGAATTTGGCTTCTTGGGGGTTACGGTTTTGACACTGACACACACCCCACGCTTTTGTGGGTTGCTGTGTAACGCCGGTGCCGTAGACTTCTTGTGCGATTTCTTACGCCCATGTCGGATTAACTGGTTAATCGTCGGCACGGCATCATCCCCCTTCTTTAACCTGAGTTCCCGGTAGCGGTATGACAGCAGCACACGCCGCCCCCACCTGAATCCCGCATAAACGGCCTAACTCAACCATAGTGTCAATATAATAGAGCGGAACGTGGTGTGCTTGACTGGATGACACGACCTCTTTCACCACTTTTGGGTCGGCAGCCGTGGCCACGTAGACGCGCACCGCGTTACCTTGAGCAATCTTTTTCAAAGTCTCTCGTGCTCCGACAACGCGCTGCCGGGGGTCCCGAAGGATGTTGGTTTCCATCTTCATATCCTCCCGGCTAAACAGGCTGAGACACACTCGAACATTTTATCATCGTGAAGGGAGCGTGTCAACGCGCACGCTCCCTTGATCTTTATCGGTAGAGTTCGGTCTCCGTTTGCTCCAAATTGTCGCTCTGGTCCGAGGTAATCACCACGTTGCGGTAACGGGACATTCCTGTTCCCGCCGGCACCAACTTGCCGATGATCACGTTCTCTTTCAATCCCAGCAACGGATCCCGCTTACCTTTGATCGACGCTTCGGTCAGCACCCGGGTGGTTTCTTGGAAGGATGCTGCCGACAGGAACGAATCCGTCGCCAGCGATGCCTTAGTGATTCCCAAGACCACCGGTTTGGCTACTGCCGGTTGCAATCCCCTAGCCATCACATCCGCGTTAGCATCCTCAAAGTCAAATCGGTCCACCAAAGCCCCCGGTAACAAGGCCGTGGCTCCGGCCTCATCCACCTTGACCTTGCGCATCATTTGGCGGACCATCACTTCAATGTGCTTATCATTGATGTCCACCCCTTGGACCCGGTATACGCGTTGCACTTCATGCAACAGGTATTCCTGCACTCCATGCGGTCCTAGAACCCTCAGTAAATCGTGCGGGTTGACCGAGCCCTCGGTAAGTTCTTGACCCTCTGCCACTTCATCACCTTCGCGGACCTTGATCCGAGACCCAAAGGGGATCGCATACGCCTGGGCTTGAGCTTCACCTTGGGTGTCACTCGACACCACAATTTCTCGACGTCCTTTGTTTTCTCCCAGATGAGCCCTACCTTTGGCCTCCGCGATGATAGCTTGGCCTTTCGGCTTTCTCGCTTCAAAGAGTTCCTCGACACGCGGTAACCCTTGGGTAATATCGTCTCCCGCCACACCACCCATGTGGAATGTCCGCATGGTCAGCTGGGTTCCGGGCTCCCCAATACTTTGCGCCGCGATGATACCCACGGCCTCGCCTACCTCCACAATGTGGCCGGTGGCCAAGTTGCGGCCGTAACAGGCCACACACACCCCGAATCGAGCTTGGCAAGTGAGCACGGATCGCACGCGAACCTCTGTGAATCCGGCATCGACGATGGCGGTCGCGTCATCTTCCTCAATCATGTCATTGGTCTGGATGATTGTGGCTCCTGTTTGTGGATGCACCAAAGTCTCTGCCGCCACACGCCCCACTAACCGTTCGTATAAGACCTCAATGATCTGGCCGCCATCTTTGACATCCGAGACCAATGTCCCCCCGGTACTTCCACAGTCGAGTTCGCGTACAATAACGTCTTGAGCTACATCAACCAGACGCCGGGTCAGATAACCTGAGTCGGCGGTTCTCAAAGCTGTGTCCGCCAATCCCTTCCGCGCTCCATGAGTGGACGTGAAGTACTCCAATACGGTCAGCCCTTCACGGAAGTTCGCCCGAATCGGCAGCTCGATAATACGACCCGAAGGGTCCGCCATTAATCCGCGCATACCAGCTAACTGCGATATCTGCTGAACGTTACCACGAGCACCAGACGCCACCATCATGTAGACCGAGTTGGTCGGATCCATTTTCTCCATTAAGGCTTGCGTAACCCGCTCTTTAGCTCGGGTCCAGATCTCGATGACGCGTTCATACCGCTCATCAGCCGTGATAAGACCGCGGCGGTACTGGCGAGCCAGTTGGATGACTTCATCCTCGGCTTCCTGGAGGATCGCCCGTTTGGCTTCGGGAATATGAATGTCAGACACCGCGATCGTGACCCCGGCTCGCGTCGCGAAGGCAAAGCCTAGCGCCTTGATTCGGTCTAACACTTCTGCTGTAATCTGATTCCCAAACATCCGAAATGTATCGGCCACGATGACCGCCAAGATCTTACGGTCTACCACCTTGTCGATGAAGCGCAGTTCTTTCGGCAACGCGTCGTTAAACAGGAATCGGCCCAGCGTGGAGGTCCTGCGCTCGCCGTCATAGCGCATCGTCACTTTGGCATGCAGGTCCAGCACCCCAGCATGATACGCGAGCTCGCCTTCTTTCAGATCGCTCAAAAACATGCCTTCGCCCTTCACCTTTTCTAGCTCCATGGTGAGGTAGTACGAACCAATAACCATGTCCTGGGTCGGTGTGACCACGGGACGACCGTCTTTCGGGTTCAGAATATTTTGCGACGATAACATCAAAACCCGGGCCTCAGATTGCGCTTCTGCAGACAACGGTACATGCACGGCCATCTGGTCGCCATCAAAGTCCGCATTATAGGCTGTACACACCAGCGGGTGGATCTGAATGGCGCGCCCTTCCACTAATACCGGTTCGAACGCTTGGATTCCCAATCGGTGCAAGGTAGGGGCTCGGTTTAGCAGAACGGGGTGTTCCCGAATAACATCCTCCAAAACATCCCACACCTCAGGCCGTACCCGTTCCACCATCCGCTTGGCGGACTTAATGTTATGCGCATAACCTTCATTAACAAGCTTTTTCATCACAAACGGCTTAAAAAGCTCCAGGGCCATTTCCTTAGGCAGTCCACACTGGTGCATTTTGAGCTTGGGCCCCACCACAATCACGGATCGGCCGGAATAATCCACGCGCTTTCCAAGAAGGTTTTGGCGGAATCGCCCCTGTTTGCCTTTGAGCATATCAGACAAAGACTTCAAGGGCCGATTGCCAGGCCCCGTTACGGGACGACCACGGCGGCCATTATCGATCAAAGCGTCGACGGCTTCTTGTAGCATGCGCTTTTCGTTTCGCACAATAATGTCCGGCGCACCCAGGTCCAGTAGCCGCTTTAACCGATTATTGCGGTTGATCACCCTTCGGTACAGGTCATTCAGGTCGGAGGTCGCAAATCTACCCCCGTCGAGTTGCACCATCGGGCGCAAATCAGGCGGAATCACGGGAATGACATCGAGGATCATCCACTCCGGCCGATTTCCAGACAGCCGGAACGCTTCGACGACTTCCAATCGGCGAATGGCTCGAATCCGACGCTGGCCGCTCGAACTTGTCAGCTCCTCACGCAATTCCACAGCCAGGCTCTCGAGGTCAAGTTCCATTAAGAGTTCCTTGACCGCTTCCGCGCCCATTGCCGCGCGGAAGTGCACGCCATACTTTTCACGGTACTCACGATACTCCGATTCCACCAACAACTGCTTTTTCATCAACGGTGTGGTTCCCGGTTCGATCACCACATACGAAGCGAAGTACAAAACCTTCTCCAAGGCTCGAGGGGACATATCCAATATCAGCCCCATCCGCGATGGAATGCCTTTGAAATACCAAATATGCGATACCGGAGCGGCCAATTCAATATGACCCATCCGCTCCCTACGCACCTTAGAACGCGTGACTTCTACGCCACAGCGGTCACACACCACGCCTTTATAGCGCACACGCTTATACTTACCGCAGTGACACTCCCAGTCCTTTTGAGGTCCGAAGATTTTCTCACAAAAGAGCCCTTCACGCTCGGGTTTTAGTGTGCGATAGTTAATGGTTTCGGGCTTTTTCACTTCGCCCTTGGACCATTCCCGGATTTGCTCAGGTGACGCTAGGGCAATCCGCATCGAGTCAAAGTTATTGACATCCAGCATTCAACCAGTCCCCTCCCGGATTAGAACTCGTCTTCGTCTTCTTCTTCGACCTCAGAATCGGTGCTTTCCGAATCTTGGTCTTCCTGAGCCGTGTCTACCTGCGGTCCCTTGCGTAAAAAGGCATACGCGGTTTCCGCCTCACGATCGAAGTTCATCCCCGCACCCGGCTCAAATGATTCCGGCCGACCCCCCACGGAGTCCTCCATCAAGCGATGGAGATCTTGCCCCTCTGACTCCTCCGTGTTCTCGGGCAGTAACTCAAAGGGTCGCCCATCATTAACGGGTTCATCATCGAGCTCACGCAGCTCAATCTCTTCATCGAGCTCGTTAAGAATCTTCACGTCTAAACCAAGACTCTGAAGTTCCTTAATGAGGACCTTGAAGGATTCGGGCACCCCAGGTTCTGGGACATTTTCCCCTTTCACGATCGCTTCATACGTCTTCACGCGGCCTACAATGTCATCGGATTTTACGGTGAGCAACTCTTGGAGCGTGTAGGCGGCCCCATAAGCCTCTAGCGCCCAAACCTCCATCTCTCCAAAACGCTGCCCCCCGAACTGCGCCTTACCACCAAGCGGCTGTTGGGTGACCAACGAGTATGGGCCGGTGGAACGAGCATGGATCTTGTCATCCACCAAGTGCGCCAGTTTCAGCATGTACACAATCCCCACCGTAATTTCACGGTCAAACGACTCCCCGGTGCGGCCATCGTAAAGCACCGTCTTGCCGCTTTCCGGAAGATTGGCACGTCGCAACATCCCCAACATGTCCTTTTCTCTGGCGCCATCGAAGACCGGCGTCGCCACTTTAAGTCCCAAAGCCCGAGCTGCCCAACCCAGATGTGTTTCCAGCACCTGCCCAATATTCATGCGGCTAGGCACGCCCAGTGGGTTTAAGACAATCTCGACGGGGGTTCCATCGGGTAAGAACGGCATATCTTCCTCAGGGAGAATTCGCGAAATGACTCCCTTATTCCCATGACGTCCGGCCATCTTGTCGCCTTCGGAAATCTTTCGCTTTTGGGCGATATACACTTGCACCAACTGGTTGACGCCCGGCGACAACTCGTCGCCTTGTTCTCGCGTAAAGACCTTGACGTCCACAATAATCCCCGACTCCCCATGGGGTACTCGCAGCGAGGTGTCTCGGACTTCCCGCGCCTTTTCTCCAAAAATCGCCCGCAATAGACGTTCTTCCGCTGTTAGTTCGGTTTCGCCCTTCGGAGTAACCTTGCCCACCAAGATGTCGCCAGGACGGATCTCAGCTCCAATCCGGATAATTCCGCGGTCGTCAAGGTCTCGAAGCACCTCTTCCCCCACGTTGGGGATATCCCGGGTAATTTCTTCCGGACCCAACTTGGTGTCCCGCGCATCGCATTCATACTCTTCAATATGAATCGATGTAAACACGTCATCCTTCACCAACTTCTCGCTGAGCAAAATCGCATCTTCGTAGTTGTAACCTTCCCACGGCATGAAAGCCACCAATACATTGCGACCCAGCGCCAACTCTCCCTTATCGGTTGAGGGCCCATCGGCAATGACATCGCCAGCGCGAACCCGCTGTCCTTTACGAGCGATAGGCTTTTGATTGATGCAGGTGCCTTGGTTGGACCGGGTAAATTTGAGCAACTTGTGGGTCGAGATGGTATGGTCATCGTTCTTAATGACTATCTGGTCGGCTGCCACCCGATCGACAATCCCGTCTTTTCCCGCAATCGCCACCACCCCAGAATCCCGAGCCGCTTTGCCTTCCATACCAGTTCCTACCACAGGAGAATCGGTGACCAGAAGCGGCACCGCCTGGCGTTGCATGTTGGCCCCCATCAAGGCTCGGTTGGCGTCGTCGTGCTCCAAAAACGGAATTAACGCGGTCGCAATGGACACCACCTGTTTTGGAGACACATCCATGAAGTCCACTCGATTGGGGGTTTCCTCCAAAATTTCGTGACGCGACCGCACGGTCACTCGTTCAGCCAGAAAGTGCCCGTCTTCCGCCAATGGTTCGTTGGCCTGGGCGATAACGGTGTCATCTTCTTCATCGGCCGTCAGGTAGACAATATCCGCGGTGACCATCCCTTGTTCCTTGTCCACTCGCCGATACGGAGTTTCGATAAACCCAAATTCATTAATCCGGGCAAATGTCGACAAAGAACCAATCAGCCCGATGTTGGGTCCTTCAGGGGTTTCAATCGGGCACATCCGGCCATAATGGGAATGGTGCACGTCACGGACTTCGAATCCCGCACGTTCTCGCGACAGTCCCCCCGGTCCTAATGCTGAAAGTCGACGCTTGTGCGTAAGCTCGGCCAACGGATTGGTCTGGTCCATGAACTGAGACAACTGTGACGATCCAAAAAACTCTTTGACCGCTGCCACCACGGGGCGAATGTTAATCAGGGCTTGGGGCGTAATCGATTCCATATCTTGAATGGTCATCCGCTCCCGGACCACCCGTTCCATCCGGCTCAAACCCACTCGAAATTGATTCTGCAACAATTCTCCCACCGAACGCAGCCGCCGGTTCCCCAAGTGGTCAATGTCATCCGTGGTTCCAATGCGTTCAAAAAGTGTCATCATGTAGTTTAAACAGGCGACAATATCGTCGCGCGTAATGGTTTTGTTGCCGGTCTCAGGAAGACCGTTCGACACCACGAGGACCTGCTGTCCGTTGTGCAGTTCGACTAAGATTTGGTGGACATGGGCGGCATCGAGCATTTCTGCCGTGACGCGGTCGATGTGATCCCCTTCCCGAACCAAAATCTCTCCAGTTTCCGGGTGCACTACAGTCTCTTTGGCAGTGGTTCCCACGACCCGGCGCCTCAACCCCAGCTTTTTATTGATCTTGTATCGACCAACGCCTGCAAGGTCGTAACGCTTGGGTTCGAAAAACAGCGACTGCAAGAGGCTCCGCGAACTCTCCACGGTAGGAGGTTCACCCGGGCGCAAGCGCCGATAAATTTCGATCAAGGCTTCTTCTTCATTTTTTGTGGTGTCTTTCTCTAACGTGGTACGAATTCGCGCGTCGTCCCCTAACATCTCGATAATTTGCGCATCCGTACCAAAGCCCAAAGCCCGCATTAAAATGGTTGCAGGCAATTTACGCGTCCGATCAATCCGCACCGATAGAACATCGTTGCTATCTGATTCAAATTCCAACCATGCTCCCCGATTAGGAATAATCGTGGCGAAAAAGAGAGGCTTGCCGGATGCGTCGAGCTGTTCACCAAAGTACACCCCAGGCGAGCGCACCAGTTGGCTCACGATGACCCGCTCGGCTCCATTAATAATAAATGTGCCCTTATCCGTCATAAGCGGAAAGTCGCCCATGAACACGTCTTGTTCCTTAACCTCTCCGGTTTCTTTGTTAATCAGCCGGACCCGCACATGTAAAGGGGCGGAATAGGTTACGTCGCGCGCCTTACACTCCTCAACGCTATATTTTTCGGGCTTCAGCGCATAGTCTACAAACTCGAGAATCAGGTTCCCCGTAAAGTCTTGAATCGGAGAAATATCCCGAAACATGTCTTTAAGACCCTCTCGCAAAAACCACTTGTAGGAGTTCTGCTGAATCTCGATGAGGTTCGGCATGGTCAAAACCTCGTTGATGCTAGCGAAACTCAGGCGTTCAGGACGCACACTCTCCAGGGGATACGCCATCCACTGTCAGCTCCTTGTTCTCCGATTTGGTTTCCTAAAAATGACATGGGATGAATTGGCTTATAAAATATGGCAAGTTTAAACAGTATCACAAGCCCACCCTCAGGTCAAGGGCAATCGCGACCTGAAGGAGGGCTTCTGTGTTACTGTCTAAGCCTTATTTCACTTGCGCCGTGGCGCCAGCTTCCTCAAGCTTAGCTTTTGCCGCTTCGGCATCCGCCTTAGCGATCTTTTCTTTAACAGGCTTGGGAGCTCCATCGACCAAAGCTTTGGCTTCGGTCAAAGATAGGCCCGTCAATTCACGTACGGCTTTAATGACTTGGACCTTCTTGTCGCCAGCGCCAGTTAAGATGACGTCAAACTCTGTCTGTTCAACCTCTTCCGCCGCACTCGCGCCACCTGCTGCCGCAGGAGCAGCTGCCGCCACGGCGACCGGGGCTGCCGCGGTCACGCCAAACTCCTCTTCCAATGCTTTAACCAACTGCGACAGTTCAAGCACGTTCATGCCCTTTACTAACTCAATAATTTCTTCGACCTTTGCCATCAATCTTCCTCCTCCGAGACCCTGGAAATTACGCCGGATTCTCTTGTTCTTTTTGGATGCGCACCTGGTCCAAGACCCGCGCTAAGTTGCCTAACGGAGCATTTAATACCCATGCCAGCTGTTGAATCGGGGCATTGAAGGTTCCCACCACTTTACTGAGGAGCACCTCACGACTGGGCAAATCTGAAAGTTCACGAACTCCTCGCGCATCGAAGGCTTGTTTGCCTAAGATGCCCGCTTTGATTTCAATCTTTCGCAGTTCCCGCGCTGCCTGCGACATCATCTTGGCAGGAGCTACGGGATCGTCGTACGAAAAAGCGACCGCAGTCGGTCCTTTTAAGAACGGGTCTAGTCCTTCGATCCCCACCTCGTTGGCCGCCCGTTGAATCAGAGTGTTTTTGATGACTTTGAGCGTCACACCGCTTTTGCGCAATTGGGCTCGTAACTGGCCGAATTGTTGCACGGTAATCCCACGGTAATCTGCGAGCACCACACCTTGAGCACTCTCAAGGTTTTGGCGCGTCTCTTCAATAACCGCCGCTTTTTGGGGTGTTGGCATTGGTTCACCTCCTCAAAAAAAATAACCTCAACCCGAAGACAGGGAGAGGAAATGGCATCAAATCCATTCCAAATTTCTACCTGGATGGGAGATTAAGCCGCGATGCGGCACCCATCGTCTTGGGCTACGAGGATGACCATACCATATTGAGAAGAAGACCGTCAAGGAAATTTGCCGCTCGTCAGAGATGCCTCACAACACGACGAGGGCGACGTGCGGGGTGACGACCGCGGGACAACATCCCGGGCAATTTGGGCCGGGCTCCGAGGATCACCCGACGCAAAGCGCATGATGTGCCGATATTCGGCCGCGTTCGTAGCCCCTACCGGATAGCCTAGGCCCGGTCCCCGGGCCACGTACGGACCGCTTGCCAGTGCGAACCCTCACGCTGCACTTGGTACACATCGGGATGGGTCAGATGGGCCCAAGTCTTGAATCCTACCGTCGGGTCGAGGTGGTGCAGCAAGAGCGTCAGGAGGTTTCCATGCGTAACCAGGACCACACGGTCCTGCGGCGCTTCCACGGCATCCTGCCAAGCCCCTATGGCCCGCTCCGCGGCGGTGCGGCTCGACTCGCCGCCCGGGAAGGTGAGGCCAGGATTGGTAAAGGTGGATTGCAGGGCCTCAAGCCAATTGTCCAACGGTTGCCCCGACAACACCCGCTCAACCAACCGGTCATCGGTTTCCACCGGGAGGCCTAGTTGGGCGGCCAACGGTTCCAAAGTCATCCGTGCGCGCCGATAGGGACTAGTGATGAGCCGTTGGGGTTGGCGCGGCACCAAGAACTTCGCAAGATCCTCTGCTTGCTGCATTCCCCGGGGCGTCAACGCGGCGTCGGGATCCTGGCCGAATGCCGCCGCATGGCGGACCACCCATAACTGTTTGATGTGATTGGCTCCTTTCCTAAGAATTCCAAAATAGCGGACACGGCATCGCGGTGCGTGGTCCGGATCCCATCGGACTTCGCGGTGCCCGGGGAGGGTGGTTGCAGCACGTGCCACCCCCAATGGGCTATCCACGCGGTCAAATCGGGAGAACGCCGGCCATAGGCCGGCGACCATGAATCCAACCATTCGCAAAAGTTCAAATCTCTGGCCGCTCGGTATAACCATTGACGGTGCTAATCTATTAAGATCGCCGTCGCCAGGCTAGTTGCACCATGTGGTCCATCAACGCTTCAAATGATAGCCCGGCGGCCCTCGCCGCCTTGGGTAAAAGGGAATTGGGGGTCATCCCGGGGATAGTATTCACCTCGAGGACTACGGGGCCCTTCTCCGTCAAAAACATGTCGGTGCGAGAAAACCCTTCACATCCTAACACCTGATGTGCTTTTATCGCGTAGCGTTGAATGGCGTCGACATCTTTTGGGTCGAGGTCGGCCGGGCAAATTTCATCCGACCCCCCATCCGCATACTTCGAAGTGAAGTCGAAAAAGCTTGCCGCGCGGGGCACGATCTCGATGACAGGGAGCGCCGTCAACGATCCGTCGAATTCTTCCAACACCGCACATGTGACTTCTCGCCCGGCCAATTTTTCTTCTACGAGCACATCCAACCCGGAAGCCTGTGCAGTCATAAGCGCCTCCCGTAGGTGATCCGCGTTCGTAGCCATCGTCACGCCCACGCTCGATCCTCCGGTGTTGGGTTTAACCACCAACGGATAAGCCAACCGTTCTTCGACCTGATTGATAGCGCCCTCGATGTCGCTCGCCATGAGGCGACGGGTTAACAGCACGTCTGGGGTCACCGGAATCTCATGGTAACGAAACAGTTCTTTGGCTTTGGATTTATTCATGGCCAAAGCCGACGCTAAAGGTCCACTACCAGTATAGGGAATGCCCAAGGTCTCCAAGAGTCCCTGAAGCGTCCCATCTTCCCCAAAGGCTCCGTGAAAAGCGAGGAACACCACCTGCGTGTTTGCAATTAATTGCAGCCCATTAACGCTTTCTTGCCGTGAAATGGACGCGGCTTCCGGTTGAGAGGGTTGCGGTTGAATCCGACGCGGGTTGGCCTCAATGGTCCAGTGTCCCTGACGGTCGATTACGAGAGCGCTAACCTGATAGTGGGGATTCGCGACCAAAGCCTCATACACCATGCGCCCACTAGCCAGCGACACCTCATGTTCCGTCGAGGGTCCTCCCATCATCACGATGACGTTAATAGCCATAAATTTTTGGTCCCCCCCACAAAAGTGCATTACGCGGCCCATCCTATTGTATCGATCTCTAGGTCATTCCGCATCAAACCGGTATGGCTCACGACCATCAGGCTCGCAAGGCCGATGGTCGCCAACATGGATCCCAGCCACCGGTGATGATGATGTTGAGAAAGGTCCGCAACCCCACACCGGCTACGAAAGACGCCAATGGCTGCACGACCAATCCTGTCTACATCCCTCCCGACCGCAGTAGGATTCGACCAAAACCTGGCAGGGGGCATAGAGCCCTGTGTCATCATATTCAAGCCATTCGGAACGTATGCGGACTTTTTATGGGGCAGGAGCCGTCGGAGTAAAAATTATTCCCGTTAGCGCATGGAACACCTTAAGCTAAGCCGATTGACACCGTGTACGTCCTACACCCTGTTGGCGGTGTCCACCGGACAGCAGGGACCGTCAACCCATGACACTAGGGCATACGTCCCGTCTCAGTGTTCAGACTTCGCATCGAAAAAACCGCACTGTCAGTACTAGCCGACCCGATCGGGCGATCTGGGAGACCAGCATGAATGGTGCGACGGACCGACTCAGTGTTGGATGGGCGCTGCACGACTCCGTTACGGGATGATTTATTCATCACACCAGATCTCGCGAACCCGACAAACGTTCTCAGCCGGGATCATAAAAAGCCCCGCCGAAGCGGGGCTTTTTATGCTCTACGCCACGATAACTTTTTGAGCCGCGGCGGGATTAACCCGAATTCCCGGTCCCATTGTCGTAGATACTGTCACCGTCTGCACATAGGTACCCTTTTGTCCGGTTGGTTTGGCTTTCACCAACGCATCCACCAACACCGAGAGATTTTCGGCCAAGGCTTCTGCTGTGAAGTTTACTTTCCCAATCGGAGCATGGACAATTCCCGCTTTTTCGGTACGGAATTCAATCTTCCCGGCCTTAATCTCCTCTAAGGCGTTTTTCACGTCAAAGGTCACCGTTCCCGTCTTCGGGTTAGGCATGAGACCCCGAGGACCAAGAATTTTACCCAGTCGGCCGACCAGCGCCATCATATCCGGCGTAGCCACTGCCACGTCGAAGTCGGTCCAGCCTTGTTGAATGCGTTCTGCCAGGTCTTCTGCTCCGACGAATTCAGCCCCAGCTTCTTCCGCCTCTTTAGCTTTATCGCCTTTGGCAAATACCACCACGCGAGACACTTTACCGGTTCCATGGGGTAATACCACAGCCCCACGCACGACCTGGTCCGAGTGCCGAGGATCCACACCCAAACGAATGGCGACTTCCACTGTTTCAACAAATTTAGCTCTCGCGAGCTCCTTAGCAAGATTCATCGCATCCAGAGGATCGTAAAGTTTCCCGACCTCCACTTGTTTACTCACATCACGATACGTTTTTCCCCGAAACAATCTAAAAACCTCCTTGTGGTTCTGTCGGCATAGGCCTCCCACCAAGCTTTAGTCGGCGATCTCGACTCCCATACTGCGTGCGGTGCCTTCGATCATTTTCATCGCTGCCTCAAGCGTCGTAGCATTGAGGTCAGGCATTTTAAGTTCAGCAATTTCGCGTACCTTATCACGCGGCAACTTGCCTACTTTCTTGGTGTTCGGGGTGGGTGACGCGGTTTCCAAACCGATAGCCTTTTTAATCAAAACAGCCGCAGGCGGCGTCTTCGTTACAAACGTAAAGGACCGATCTTCGAACACGGTGATTTCCACCGGGATAATCAGTCCCACCTGGCTCGCCGTGCGCTCATTGTACTCTTTGACAAACGCCATGATATTCACACCGTGTTGTCCTAGTGCAGGTCCCACCGGCGGTGCAGGTGTTGCCTTGCCTGCCGGTATCTGGAGTTTGATCACTCCGGTTACTTTCTTCGGCACTGTTTTCCCTCATTTCTTTCGCTCTCCGGCTGAAGTGAAACTCACTCCATTTCGGTCACTTGCGCAAAATCAACTTCAAGCGGAGTTTCTCGGCCAAACATCGAGACGGTCAAACGTACTTTGCCCCGATCCAAAAGAATTTCCTCAATTTTCCCAGAAAATCCCTCAAAGGGCCCTTCGGTCACGGTGACTTCTTGACCCACAGCCAAATTTATCCGAGGCAACTCTGGCACCCCAGATAGGTCGCTGCCTAAAATCATGCGCACCTCGTGATCCAAGAGGGGAATCGGTCGAGTCCCAGACCCCACGAATCCTGTGACACCGGGCGTGTTACGCACCACGTACCAGGAATCGTCGGTCATGATCATCTCCACCATCACGTAGCCCGGGAACACTTTCTTCTTCACGAGCTTCTTTTTGCCGTCTTTTACTTCAATCTCTTCTTCCATGGGCACCATTATGCGGAAAATCTTATCCTGCATGTCCATGGATTCCACACGCCGCTCTAAATTCGCCTTAACCTTGTTCTCGTACCCAGAGTAGGTGTGGATCACAAACCATCCTGTCTCCACTCTTAAAGCCGCCTTCCCACATAAAAATGCGCCAAGCCAGGGGTCGAGGCGCTCCAATCAGCGGATAAAATGGTTCAGCCCTAGGTTGAATATTGCGTCGAGACCGGCGATGAGTAGCGCTATCAGCAAAGAGAACCCCACAACAAACCCGGTGTACGACAGGGTTTGTTTTGGAGTCGGCCAAACTACTTTTTTCAGTTCGGTCCGGACCTCCCGGAAATACTTCCGAGACTTTGCCCCACTGGATAGTGTGGTGTTACCCTTGGCTTCCATCAGTTTCCCCATTTCCGCTTGCCTTCACCTACTATACCGTTATCGCGTTTCGCGATGCGTCGTATGGGTTCGGCACCAACGGCAGTACTTCCGACGCTCTAATCGGTTCGGATCATTCTTCTTGTTTTTTGTGGTTGTGTAGTTGCGACGTTTGCAATCTCCACAGGCCAATGTAATAATCGTACGCATGTGTCGCTAACCTCCCGTCATGCGCAAGGATTCTAGCATATTGCTTACGAAGTGTCAATTGCTCGATGTTTCATGTTTCAGGGTGTCCCTCACCATGACGAACATCCTGCGCGCCAAATTCTATGACAATTTGTCACCCCAGGCGTATCACATGCCCCGTAGTCACCCAAAATCGCCACGGCTTCTCCGAGGACCTTAGGCTAGCGACGTGTGAAAGACACGGCTCGCCAGGATATCTTCTGACTCGATCGTCATCAGTGCCTCACGAGTCACCCGACCTCCTTGTGCAAAGAGTCGGGCCGCCTGCCGTAATCGAGCTCGATCTAATGCATTCCGAATGCTCCGGGCATTGGCGAAGTCCGGCTGGTGCACGCGGCGGTCAATATATTGCTCCATGGCCTCGTGGGCCTCGTCGCTCAACACATAGTGCTGTTGGGCTAGCATTAAATCGCCTATTTTCAGTAGTTCTGCTGGCGCATAATCGGGAAATTCAACATGATGGGCCACCCGTGAGCGAAATCCGGGGTTGGATTGGAAAAATTGATGCATGCGATCTTGATATCCCGCGAGGATCACGACCAAATCATCGCGTTGGTTTTCCATCACCTGCAACAAAATTTCTATGGTTTCTTGTCCGTAATCCCGCTCATTTTCTTGTCGAAATAAGTAATAGGCTTCGTCGATGAAGAGCACGCCGCCCATCGCCCGTTTCAACACGTCTTTGGTTTTAGGTGCCGTGTGTCCAATATATTGGCCCACAAGGTCATCTCGGGTCACGGCCACCATATGACCCTTGCGACAATATCCTAACCGATGGAGAATTTCTGCCATCCGAAGCGCCACCGTGGTCTTGCCAGTTCCCGGGTTTCCTGTAAATGACATGTGCAGCGATGGTGGATCCGCAGCTAATCCCAGATTGCGCCGTAATTTATCCACCAACAAGAGCGCAGCAATTTCCCGGATCCGTCCCTTGACGGGTTCGAGCCCAATCAATTCCCGGTCCAGTTGAGCAATCACATCCATCACCTGGGTTTCTTGCAACACCTCATTAAAATCCACGGTTTCTCCTGTCATCATTCATCAGGCTCCTTCCGACTAGGACGGAAACATCGTCTGGTGTTCGAGTACCATAGAGCGAATATCGCGTATCTTTGCTCCCCGATCCGGTGCGCCAAAGACGGCACTGCCCGCCACGAAAATATTGGCTCCGGCTTCACTCATGAGGGCCCCCGTATCTGGATTAATCCCACCATCCACTTCAATCAACACGTCGGCATGTCCGGTCCGGTCCAACCACTCACGTAGTTTGCGTACTTTGGCCACCGTAGCTGGGATGAAAGTCTGGCCCCCAAATCCCGGATTCACGGTCATAATCAAGACGAAATCCAGGTCGTCGAGTACGTATTCCAAGACGTCAAGGGGGGTCGAGGGATTCAAGGCCAACCCCGCCTTAACGCGCCCTTGTCGGATCAGTTGCAACGTCCGATGGATGTGGGGTGTGGCTTCCGCATGAAACGAGATACTGGCCGCCCCTGCTTCGATAAAGGCCGGAATATACACTTCTGGTGACACGATCATGAGGTGACAGTCCAATGGCGCCGTTTGCATCCGATGGAGCCATTCGACTACCATGGGTCCCATCGTAATGTTGGGAACGAATTGGCCATCCATGATATCGACATGGATCCAATCCGCGCCTTGGCTGACCACATCTTGAACCTCTCGGCCCAATTGGGTAAAATCCGCGGATAAAATCGATGGAGCAATGAGTCGTGGTTGCGACATCCGAACCCTCCTAATCTTAGGGCTGGCCGACCACCAGCTCCTCCTGCCTGAAATTCCGATCTAAAAACGCAATCATGCTTGCCACTAGTATACGCGACACGCTGACCGGATCGAAATGGCCCGCTTCTAGATGTCGGCTCACGTGCGCTCCTAGTAAATGTCGATCGGAAACCATTTCAACCAGGGAATGGAGCGCCGATTGTTGGGTGGGTCCGGATATGGTAGCGACTTCCATCTCTTCGCCGACAATAGTCTTTCGACTGTGATCTGCCCGAAGCAGGCCGAGTTCCCCACCCAGTGCCAGCCATTTAACTAAACGCCGTTTGTTTCCGCGTAAGAGCTCCGCAAAAAGGACGCGGACCGGCTCCGGGTTTTCAATGCTGGGCATGGTGGTATCATCCGGCATATAGTGCACCACCAGGTCGGCGTAGGCTTTTTGCGGTTCGATAAAGTGTTCCACATCAGAGCGGCGGCGTTCTATCTCTTTGAGCACTTCTTCCGGGGAATAGCCGCGCGCTCCCGAGTCCCGACGCACTTTCCATCGCACACGCAAATCATCATGGGTATCAAAGTAAATTCCGAGATCTAACGCATCACGTAGACGTGATAAGTAGAGACTGTGTAGCCCTTCGAGAATAATGAAGTCTCGTGGCACCACCTCTTCAAGGGGGCCAAACATCCCAGTAGCATGATCGTACGTCGGTTTGATGATCGCGTGGCCATGCCGAAGCGCCCACACATGGTCCACCAGGAGTCCGAGATTATTCGCCTTCCATGGGTTCAAAGCGGTGACCCCAATTAGATTCCGCTCTTTGCGATCCAGTGAGTGGTAGTCATCCAGGGGAAGAATCGTCACTCGCTCGGGGCCTAATATGTCGCGCAATGCCGCTGCATAGGTTGATTTCCCGGCCCCACTATCCCCCGAAATTCCGACCATCGTGACCCGCCGTTTGATCACCATTCGATTCACCCTCGTTTCTTCTCAAAGTTAACTATCCAGGCTATCCCTTGGGTTGGTCCCGGGTTTCCATTATTGTACGAATTGCGCATCTTAATAGGCCCGACTGGCCTCCAATAGCCAAAAGCTTCGGGCGAACGGTAGATTCTCTTGTCTCAATACATGGCTAGAGGATCTGGCGCGAGGGAGCGGTCCGGATGCCTCCCGGGAGAAAGCTCGGTCCCTCGGCACACACCAAGTCGGCCACAGCGGCCGGCCTCAACAACCCCAAAACCGGCTCACACACGCAATCCGAGTTCATGCCTGGGTGACATTCATTGCGTCACGTCATCGCAACATATCTTGAAGGCAAGCGTATGCGTTATTGCGGGCACAGGCGCCTCACGCCAGAAGTCCCTTCAGAACGCCTTCGCCGCGTCTATGCGGGCCTGAACGACTCGGATAGCATCGGGATTCCAATCGCCCCCAAATCCGTTGCGTCCGGCTTGGGAGGCCGCTACCAACGTAGTTCCCGATCCCATCATGGGATCCCATACCCAGTCGCCCGGTTCGGTACACAGTGCTATAACTCGCATCAATAAGGCGTGCGGTTTTTGCGTCGGATAACCCACCCGTTCCTTGGCTGATGTGTTGATGATCGGGATGTTCCAAACGGTGTCAATGGCGCGCCCTCGCGCCACCACTTCATCCAAATAAATACGATAGGCGTGGGACTGCCCTTTACCCTGATGCCCCCAGATCCATTCACGCCCCTCTTCGTCCCGATGCACCTCTTGTTTTTTCATCCGAACATACTCGTCGCGAGTCCATGGCTCGAAAATGGGATTAAACGTGGCGGTTTCACTCTTAGCCCACACCAACAGCGTGTCATGCTTGGCGTTGACCCTAAGCCGCGCCGGTTGTCGACGACCGGTATAATGCCAAATAATTTCGTTACGAAAATTGTCGTAACCGAAGATCTGATCCCCTAATGTCTTAATATAATGTCCCGCATGCCAATCGCAATGCACCACCAAAAAACCACGGTCTTCCAGCATCGGATGCCATCGCACGAGATGCCTGCGAATCCAATTCAGATAGGTCGGCAAATCGGGCCAGTTGTCGGAAAACGAACCAAAATCCGCTTCCTGCTGTTTTCCTGTAAAGAATGGGGGGTCCCAATAAATGAGTTTAAACGGTGAAGGGGTATAATTTTCGAGCAAATGGTCATATTGGTCCTGAGCGGATCCATCAAAAATCTTGATGGTCCCATGGCCATCCGGCGAATACATCGTGACGCGAGAGGAGGGATCGGCATCGGGAAGCATGAGCCGGACCCGCGTACTCTCCTCGCCAACGAACGGACATTCTTGTCCTGGATTCGGACCGGTGTCGCCCTCATGGCTTTTGGATTCGTTGTCTCCAAATTTGATCTTTTCTTGCATATCCATACACGCCACCCATTTCATGAAGGAATTTTAGGATTAGCCCTTGTTGCCGGCGGCGTCCTACTGATCGCTTTCGCTTCACTCCACTATCACCATAATCGTCGTCGCTTAGAAAAAAATCAGTCCCTCGCCGGGTCCAAACTCCCCATCATTATGGGAGTGACTTTAGTAATCGTTGGTATCGCCGTATTTATTTACCTGTTTCACGCCCGCTAAAATTCTCGCAAAATAAAAATGGAGCTCACGACCGGATTTGAACCGGTGACCTCGTCCTTACCAAGGACGTGCTCTACCTACTGAGCTACGTGAGCAAATTGGTTGCGGGGACAGGATTTGAACCTGCGACCTCCGGGTTATGAGCCCGACGAGCTACCTGGCTGCTCTACCCCGCGATGGTGGATGGGGTTGGATTCGAACCAACGTAGGCGCTAGCCAGCGGTTTTACAGACCGCC